>NZ_MJGS01000012.1:327016-411150 GCF_001864945.1 Frigoribacterium sp. MCBA15_019
CAACAGGGCCAGCCGGGCGCACAGTACGGTCAGCAGCCCTACGGCTCGCCCTACCCGCCGTACGCCTCGGCGGGTGCCGCTCAGCCCCCTCGACTGCTCAGCCTGCTCTCGATGATCGGCTCGATCGCCGGTCTCGTGCTGGCACCCTTCACCTTCGGGCTCTCGATCGTGGCGTCCATCGCGGGCGTCGTGCTCGGTCACCTGGGCATGTCGCGTGAGCGTCACGCCCGCGGGTTCTGGCTCACCGGACTGATCGTGGGCTACGCCGGCGTCGTCCTGATCGTGATCGGCTGGGTGGCCTTCGGTCTCTTCATCGCCGGCTTCTCGTCGAGTTCCGACTACTACGGCGGGTACTGACCCCTCTCGACCGGACGAGGGGCGGCTGCCTCGCCCTGAGGCAGCCGCCCCTCGCCCTGTCGCCCCTCCTCTGCGGGTGAACCCGGGGGCGGAAAGCCGGCACGGGCGAGGTGCCCCGGGGTCGGGACGAGCTATCGTGGCCTGCCACCACCCGAACCGTTCCCCGGCACCCGAATGCGACACGGAGGACCGATGTCCGCGCCTGCCCGCGACCACGCCGCCGTCGACCCTGCCCAGGCCCGGAACCGGGCCGACGTCCTCGGGAACGTCCTCGATCCGCGGCGCAACGCGTACAACCTGATCCGCCTCGTCATGGCATCCGCGGTCGTCATCTGGCACTCCGTCCCCCTCACCGGCCACGACATCGGTTTCGAGCCCGCTCGGCAGCTCGCGTCGCGCCTGCCGGTCGACGTGTTCTTCGCGATCTCGGGCTACCTCATCGTCATGTCGTGGTCGAGGACTCCGCAGGTCGTCGCATTCCTGCGTGCGCGTGTGCTCCGGATCTTCCCGGCGTTCTGGGTGTGTCTCGTGCTCACCGCCGCCGTCTTCGCCCCGGTGTCGCTGCTCATCCGCGGTGTCCCCGCGCCGGACGGTTTCGTGGGCGACGCCGTCTCGTACGTCGTCCGCAACGGCCTCCTGCGCGTGTGGCAGTACGACATCGCGGGCACGCCCCTCGGCACGCCGGTCGAAGGGGCCTGGAACGGTTCCCTCTGGACCCTCGGCTGGGAGTTCGCCTGCTACCTCGGCGTCCTCCTGCTCGGTGTCGTCGGCCTCCTGCGCTCGCGCTGGGCCCTTCCCGCCGCCTACGTCCTCTGCACCGTGGGCGTGGCGGCGAGCACGTACGGCGGCATCCACAACTGGTACCTGACCAACGGGTCGCGCTTCGGCATCGTCTTCGTCGCGGGGGCCCTGGTCTACCGCTGGCGGAACAGCATCCCGGTCCGGCCCTGGCTGCTCGTCCTGGCCGCCGTGATCGTGCTGGCGTCGTCGGCCCTGCCCGACTACGGCCTGGTGGCCGCGCTCCCGCTCGCATACCTCGCGCTCGGCGTCGGCGCGCTCGTCACGCACCCGCGGGCGTCGATCCGCACCGACATCTCGTACGGCACCTACATCTACGGTTTCCCGCTCCAGCAGCTGCTCGCGACGGCGGGGGCGGCGGCGTGGGGCGTTCCGCTCTTCGCCCTGGTGTCGCTGGCGGCCACCTTCGCCGTGGCCACCCTCAGCTGGCACCTCGTCGAACGGCCGACGATGAAGTTCAAGAGACGCCGACCGGTCGTCGGCCCCACCGATCCCGTCGCGACGGTCGCCTGACCGCAGTCAGCCTCACCGACCCGCCCGGCGTCAGACCAGGCGCTCGCAGAGCAAGGCCGTGTGACGCCCCGCGACCCGGGTCAGCACGAGGGTCGCCGACCCGGTGCCCTGCAACGAGAGTCGTTTGCGGAACGTCGCGGGATCGACGTCGACCCCGCGCTTCTTGATCTCGAGGCGGCCGATGCCCCGCGCGCGCAGCTCGCGCTTCAGCGTCCGCTCGTCGAGCGGGAAGGTCTCGAGCACGCGGAAACCCTGCGCGAAGGGGGTGTCGACCCGCGCCTCCGTCGTCAGCCAGGCGATGTCGCGACTGATCATGCGGGCGTCGATCGACCGGGCCAGGTCGCCGATGAGGCGCGCCCGGATGACGGCACCGTCGGGCTCGTAGAGGTACTCGCCGAGGTCGCCCGGGTCCACGTCGTCCGAGTCGGCGGCGGCCGTCAGCTCGGACGCCCCGGAGGCGCTGACCACCAGCGCGGACCGGCCCACGCCCGGCCGCGCGAGCGGACCGAACCACACGCCCACCTCGACCACGTCGCGGTCGACCGAGATCCACTGGCACTCGGCGTCGGCCGGCAGCAGCTCGCGGTCGACGCCCGGGCCGAGCTTCACGCCGGTGGGCAGGCGGTCGGCGAAGCCGAAGGCGACGTCGAGGCCGGGGGACCAGTCGGCCGGGTCGGCGAGGCGCTTGGTGGCGGCGTGGCCGGCCGTCCGTCGCGCCGGGTCGAGGAAGACGCCCTCGACGCCCCCGAGGTCGGTGGTCGCGGCGTCCCCCTGCTCGACCCGCGACGACGGCCACGGCGCGAGGTTGTACGAGGCGACGGCCGCGGTGACCTCGTCGCGGTCGACGGCGAGCACGTCGAGGTCGAGCGCGGCGAACGCCAGGGCGTCGCCACCGATGCCGCAGCCGAGGTCGGCCACGCTGCCGATGCCCGCCGCGGCGTAGCGTCCGGCATGGCGCGCGGCGACCGGGAGGCGCGTGGCCTGTTCGAGGCCCGCCTCGGTGAACAGCATGCGGCTCGCGAACTCGCCGAACTTGGCCACCGCGCGGCCACGGAGCCGGGCCTGGGTGAGCACCGCCGACACGAGGGCGGGGGAGTGGCCCTGCTTGCGCAACGCGGCCACCGTGCCGACGACGTCGTCGCCGGAGGCGCCGCCCGTCGGCAGCGAGTCGAGCAGCCGCAGCCCCTCGGGCGAGAGGACTTCGAGCAGCTCGGAGGAATCCATGTCGTCCAGTGTGACGCACGCGGGCCGACGCGTTGGCACTCGGATTGACCGAGTGCCAGTCTCGTCCTACAGTTGTTCTGGCACTCGCCCCCGGCAAGTGCCAGCCCCCATGTTTTCGTAGCACCGAGAAAGAAGAGGTCACCCGTGTCGGTCAGCATCAAGCCGCTCGAAGATCGCATCGTCATTCGTCAGGTCGAAGCCGAGCAGACCACTGCTTCGGGTCTCGTGATCCCCGACACCGCCAAAGAGAAGCCCCAAGAGGGTGAAGTGGTGGCGGTCGGCCCGGGCCGCATCGACGACAACGGCAACCGCGTGCCGCTCGACGTCGCCACCGGCGACAAGGTCATCTACAGCAAGTACGGCGGAACCGAGGTGAAGTACGGCGGAGAAGACCTGCTCGTGCTCTCGGCTCGCGACGTCCTGGCGGTCATCGTCCGCTAGCACCTCGGCACGGCTCCGGCCGTGCTTCGCGACCCCGGTCGCCGTCCCGAAGGCCCCTGCTCCGGCAGGGGCCTTCGTCGTGTCGGCGACGTGGCCGCGAGCGTCCGCTCGTCCCCAGGCGTGATCGTCCGTCGATCGATCCACGGTGGCAGGAGTGGCCGTTCCGGTGGTGGGCGCAGCCACCTAGAGTCTCCTGGTGACCTCGACCCGCGCCTCCTCGTCCCCCTCCGCCCCGACCTCGGGGCTCGGCGTCGCCGGGGCCGGCGGGGCGGGTCTGGCCTACGCCCTGGGGGCCTACGGGCTCTGGGGCGTGCTGCCGGTCTACTTCCTGCTGCTGGCCCCGGCCGGCCCGTTCGAGATCGTCGCCTGGCGGGTGCTGTTCTCGCTCGTCTTCTGCGCGGTGCTGCTCGTCGTGACGGGGGCGCTGCGGTCGTTCCTGGCCCTGCTGCGGCAGCCCCGCGTGGTCGGCACCATGGGGCTGGCGGGGGCGTTCATCGTCGTCAACTGGACGGTCTTCATCTCGGCGACGCTCAGCGGGCACGTGGTCGAGGCGGCGCTCGGGTACTTCATCAACCCGATCGTCACGGTCCTGCTCGGCGTGGTGGTGCTGCGCGAGCGTCTGCGCACGACCCAGTGGGTGGCCGTCGGGCTGAGCGCCGTCGCCGTCCTCGTGATCGCGATCGGGGCGGGCAGGCCGCCGTTCATCTCGCTCGTCCTCGCGTTCTCGTTCGGGCTCTACGGCCTGGTGAAGAAGCAGGTCGGTGGTCGGGTCGACGCGGTCGGCGGGCTCACGCTCGAGACGCTGTGGATCGCACCCTTCGCGGCCGTCACCCTGATCGTGCTGCACGTGACGGGCCTCGGGGGCGGCGTCGTGCTGGGCACCGTGAGCGTCGGGCACACCCTCGCCACGGTCGGCACGGGCGTCATCACGGCCGTGCCGCTGCTGCTCTTCGCCTCGGCGACGCGTCGGCTGCCCCTGACGACCGTGGGGCTGACGCAGTACGTCGCCCCCGTGCTGCAGTTCGTGGTCGGGGTCGTCGTGCTCGGCGAGCACATGTCGACGGCGCGATGGGTCGGCTTCGCCATCGTCTGGGTCGCCTCGATCGTGCTCACCGTCGACATGGTTCGTGCAGGGCGGCGGTCACGTCGTCCGCTCGCGGTGGCGCCGACCGCCTAGAAGCGACCATCCCTCGCAAAGTCACGAATGGCTAACGAAACGTCACTTTGACGTCGAGAACACACGCCAGAAACATTCGACCCCTAGTTTCGGACCAATCGCGGCAGGTTCGACCGCCACCGGTCGGGCTGCACTGCCGCTGTCCACGAAAGGGTTCCACGGATGATCCGATCCAGCACCGCCCTCCGAGCACTGGCTCTCGCCGGCGCAGCCTCCGTGCTGCTCGCTGCCTGTTCGACGGCATCTCCCTCTGACGACGCCTCGTCGTCGTCGTCGGCCAAGGCCGATCCCGCCGCCAAGTGCGAGGTCGGTACGCCCAGCACCGATCCCTTCGCGATCGGCACCATGCTGCCGCTGACCGGAACCCTGGCCTACCTCGGCCCGCCCGCCATCGCGGGGGCGAACCTGGCCATCAGCGACATCAACGCCGCGGGCGGGGTTCTCGACCAGCCCGCCGAGATCTCGACCAGCACCGACTCGGGCGACAGCAACGACATGACCGTGTCGAGCAACGCCGCGACGGAGCTGATCGACGCCAAGGTGCCCGTCGTGCTCGGTGCCGAATCGTCGAGCGTCACGCTCAACGTGGTCGACCAGCTCACCAGCAACTGCATCATCGAGATCTCGCCGGCCAACACGGCGAGCTCGCTCAGCGGCTACTCGTCGTACTACTACCGGACCGCTCCGCCGGACTCGGTCCAGGGTTCGGCACTCGGCCAGCAGATCACGGCCGACGGCAACGCCAACGTCGCGTTCCTCGTCTTCAACGACACCTACGGCACGGGTCTCCGCGACTCGACGCAGAAGTCGATCGAGAGCTCGGGCGGCACCGTCGTCTACGGCGGCACCGGCAAGGGCGAGGAGTTCCCCCCCGGTCAGACCACGTTCTCGTCCGAGGTGTCCGCGGCCATCGCCGCCGAGCCCGACGCGATCGTCATCCTCGCCTTCGACGAGACCAAGTCGATCGTCCCCGAGCTGAACAGCCAGGGCTGGGACATGAGCAAGGTCTACATGTCCGACGGCAACACGGCCGACTACAGCGCCGACTTCGAGCCCGGCACCCTCGAGGGCGCCAAGGGCACGATCCCCGGTGCCGACGCCAGCGCCGACTTCAAGTCGAAGCTCGTGGCCGGCTACCAGGCGAGCGAGGGCGGCGAACTGGCCGACTTCTCGTACGCGGCCGAGTCGTACGACGCCGTCATCCTGACCGCTCTCGCGGCGCAGGCCGGTGGCGGCACCGACGCCGGGACGATCCAGGCCAACATGGCCGCGGTCTCCGGCGCGAACGGCGGCACCGAGTGCACCACGTATGCGGACTGCAAGACCGCGCTCGACGCCGGTGACGACATCCACTACACCGGCCCCTCGGGCATCGGACCGTTCAACGACAACAACGACCCGTCGTCCGCCTCGATCGGCGTCTACACCTTCGACGCCGACAACAAGCCCGTCTACCAGACCGGCATCGAGGGCAAGGTCGAATAACAGCACCTCGCACCACCCGGGGCCCGGCACGAGTCATCGTGCCGGGCCCTTCGGCGTGCCCAGGAGGCGCGGAGCCGGACCGCGGGCAGGTCGCGACGTCCGCGTCCTCCGGCACCGCGCCTCCTCGTCCCCGGCCCAGCCGGCCGTGGGGCCGCGCTCCCCTCTGCGCCGCGTTCCGTGCACCGCACCGCGTCGAGACCCGGTGTGCTGCACGAAACGCGGTGTGCAAGACGGCATGCCCCGGCACCGCGCCTCCTCGTCCCGGGCCCGCCGGCCGTGGGGGCCGCGCTCCCCTCTGTGCCGCGTTCCGTGCACCGCACCGCGTCGAGACCGGGTGCGCTGCACGACACGCGGTGCGCAGCCCCGGCGCCCCGCCCTGACGCCCAGCCCCGACGCCCCGCCGGGCGCACGCACGAGGCCCCGACCACGCCGGGGCGTGATCGGGGCCTCAGGGCGCCACCGGGGGCGTCAGGACGCGTCGACGTCCTTCGCGAGGGTGCCGAGGTAGAGCTCGATGACCTTGGGGTCGTCGGCCAGCTCGCGGCCGGTGCCCGAGTAGGCGTTGCGGCCCTGGTCGAGGACGTAGCCGCGGTCGCAGATCTGCAGGCAGCGGCGGGCGTTCTGTTCGACCATGATCACCGAGACGCCGGCCTTGTTGATGCGGCGGGTGCGGATGAACGTCTCGTCCTGGCGCACGGGCGACAGGCCGGCGGACGGCTCGTCGAGCAGCAGCACCTTCGGGTCCATCATCAGGGCCCGGGCCATGGCGACCGACTGGCGCTCGCCGCCCGACAGCGATCCGGCACGCTGGCCGCGACGATCGGCGAGCACCGGGAAGAGGTCGTAGATGACCTCGAGGCGCTCGGCGAACTTCTTGGGCCGCAGGAACATGCCCATCTGCAGGTTCTCCTCGATGGTGAGCGAGGGGAACACGTTGTTGGTCTGCGGGACGAAGCCGACGCCCGCCTCGACCAGCTTGTTGGCCTTGAGGTTCGTGATGTCGGTGCCGCCGAGGGTGACCGATCCCGAGTGGATCTTGACCTGGCCGAAGAGCGCCTTGAGCAGCGTCGATTTGCCGGCGCCGTTCGGGCCGATGATGCCGATCAGCTCGCCGGGGTAGCAGACGAGGTCGCACCCGTTGAGGATGTTGACGCCCGGCAGGTAGCCGGCGACGAGGTCCGTCGCGTTCATGACCGGTTCGACGCCGGCGAACTTCTCGGTGCCCGGGTGCTTGGGGGCGGTGGTGGCACCCGCGCCGTCCTGTGCCGTGCTCATCGCTTGTCTCCGCTCTGCCGTCCGTCGGACAGCTGGTCGTCGGCCGCGTTCGTGGCCTGCGGGGTCGAGGGGTCGGGGTGGCCGGGCAGGTCGCGTCCCGCGACGCCGCCGGTGGACGAGGAGGCGCTGGTCGCCTCGGCCGCGCGGGCCGCGTCCTCGCGCGCCACTTCTTCTTCCAGTTGTTCGAGCGTGGCGTCGTCGAGCAGCGAGTCGTCGCCCAGGTCGGTGTCGTGGTGCGCACCCAGGTAGGCGTCGATGACGGCCTGGTCGTCCATGACCGTGTCGGCCGGGCCCTCGGCCACGATGCGACCCTCGGCCATGACGATCACCCAGTCCGAGATGTGACGGACCATGTGCATGTCGTGCTCGACGAAGAGCACCGTGGTGCCGTCGTCACGCAGGCTCTGGATGTGCCCCAGCAGCGACTGCGTCAGCGCCGGGTTCACGCCGGCCATCGGCTCGTCGAGCATGATCATGGCCGGGTCGCTCATCAGGGCGCGGGCCATCTCGAGCAGCTTGCGCTGGCCGCCCGAGAGGCTGCCGGCGAAGTCGTCCTTCTTCTCGAGCAGCTTGAACCGGGCGAGGAGGTCCTCGGCCTTCGCCTCGATCTCTCGCTCGCGCTTGCGCCAGAGCGGCGCGACGATCGCGACGAAGAAGTTCTCGCCGGGCTGGTCCTTCGCACCGAGCAGCATGTTCTGCATCACCGTGAGCCGCGAGAGCGCCTTGGTCAGCTGGAACGTGCGTACCATGCCCGAGCGGGCGACCTTGGCGGCGCCGACGTTGCCCATGGCCTTGCCCTCGAACACCCACTTCGCGACGCCCGCGCCGCTGCGCTTGAAGGCCGTGGGGGCCGACGAGGCCTTGTCGAAGCCGGTCAGCAGGTTGAAGAAGGTCGTCTTGCCGGCGCCGTTGGGGCCGATCAGTGCCGTGATGGCACCGCGCTGCACCTCGACGTGGCCGACGTCGACGGCGGTCATCCCGCCGAAGCGTCGGACGACGTTGTCGACCGTGAGGATCGGGTCCGGCTTGGCCGACCCCGGGGTCCGCTCGACCGTGGTGAGCTTCGAGCGCAGGACGCTGCGGTCGTAGTCGTAGCCCTCGCGGCGGGGCAGCGTGCTGCCGCTCGGGGCCGGTCCGTTGGTGGTGCTCGAGGTGTCAGACACTGAACGCCAACTCCTTCTTCTTTCCGAGGATGCCCTGTGGCCTGAAGATGATCAGCAGCATCAGGGCGATGCCGACGAGGATGTACGAGAACTGCTCGGCCTGCTGGCCGTTCATGATGTTCGACGGGATGAAGTCGCCGGCGAGGGTCCGCACCAGCAGGCGGGTGACGAAGAACAGGATCGCTCCGAGCACCGGGCCGAACACGGTGGCCGCGCCTCCGAGCAGCAGGGCCGTCCAGATGAAGAAGGTCATCGACCGTCCCATGCTGTCCGGCTGCACCGAGCTCGGCAGCACGTAGATGATGCCGGCGAGCGACCCCATCAGCGCACCGAGCACGAGGGCCTGCATCTTGTACGAGTAGACGTTCTTGCCGAGGCTGCGCACGGCGTCCTCGTCCTCGCGGATGCCCTTCAGCACACGGCCCCACGGGCTGCGGCTGAGCAGGAAGACCAGCAGGCTGAGCAGGGCGACGATGCTCCAGCCGGCGATGCGGATCCACCAGCCGTTGACGCCGTTGTTCTCGTAGGTGAACCACAGGATCGTCGTCTGTCCGTCGGGCAGGGGCGACAGGGCGGTGAAGGCCTCGCGGTACGAGGCCCCGGGGATGCCGTTCGAGCCACCCGTCGTGGTCGTCAGGATGCTCGACCGTCCCACGTACCGGATGATCTCGGCCGAACAGATAGTGACGATGGCCAGGTAGTCGCCCCGCAGCTTCAGCGTCGGCACGCCGAGGATGAGCGCGAAGACCAACGAGCAGAGCAGCGCGATGATGACGGCGAGCCCGAGGGGCAGACCGTTGCTGATCGAGATGGCGAAGCCGTAGGCGCCGAGCAGCAGGAACGCCGCCTGGCCCATGTTGATCAGGCCGGTGAAGCCGAAGTGGATGTTCAGGCCGATCGCGGCGATGGCGAAGGCGGCCGTCGTGGGCGCGAGGGCCTCGGCGCTCAGCGCCCGCAGGAGTTCGATGAAGTACATGGTCGTGTCCCCTTAGCCCACTCGTTCTTTTCGCCCGAAGATGCCCTGTGGTCTGAACACGAGGATCAGGATCAGGATCAGCAGCGCCGTCGCGTACTTGAAGTCGCCGGGCAGCCAGATGTTGGTCAGCTCGACGATGATGCCGATGATCAGCGAGCCGACCAGGGCGCCGAAGGCCGTGCCCAGGCCGCCCAAGGTGACGGCGGCGAAGATCAGCAGCAGGATCTGCAGGCCGGTCATCCAGTTGACGCCGTTGAGCACGAGGCCGAGCATCACGCCCGACAGGCCGGCCAGGCCGGCGGCCAGCGTCCAGACCAGGCGGATGATGCGGTCGACGTCGATGCCCGAGGCCGCGGCGAGGGCCGGGTTGTCCGACACGGCGCGGGTGGCGCGTCCGGTGCGGGTCTTCAGCAGGAACAGTCCCGTGCCGACCAGCACGACCACCGAGATCGCCATCGCGACGTACGACTGGACGGTCAGGGTCACGCCGAGGAAGTCCACGGTGGTCGGGTTGTCGCGGTCGATGCGCACGGTGCCGGCGCCGTAGAAGTACTGGAAGGCGTACTGCAGGGCGATCGAGAGGCCGATGGTCACGATCATCAGCTGCGTGAGGCTGAGCCGGCGTTTCCGCAGCGGTTTCCAGATCGCCAGGTCCTGCAGGTAGCCCGTGGCCGCACAGATCACCGTGCTGAGCACCGCGGCCAGGATCAGCGGCATCCCGATCGAGGTGAACGAGTAGGCCAGCAGACCGCCGAGGGTCACCTGCTCGCCGTGCGAGAAGCTGCTGAGGCCCGTCGTGCCGTAGATCAGCGACAGGCCGATGGCGGCGAGGGCGAGCAGCAGGCCGAGCCGGATGCCCGAGGCGAACTGCTGCGCGAAGCGGTCCCAGTTGAAGCTCGTCGCGGCCGCCTCGCCGCTCGTGGCGCCTTCCTCGGCGGTGAGGGCGAACAGGGCGCTCGCCGTGGCCCCGAGGTTCACGGTCACGGTGCGCTCGGCGTTGTCGGCGTTCACCAGGAACTGGCCGTCGGGCAGGGTGTCCTGGTCGACCGTGACGGTGTAGCTGCCGGCCTCGGTCACCGCGATGCTCCATCGACCGGTGTCGTCGGTGGTCGCGGTCTGCTCGTCGCCGGTCGCGTTCGTCGCGATCACGTCGACGTCCGAGGCGGGCTCCCGCTCGCTGTCGTTGATCGTGCCCTGGATGCAGCCGGTCGTCGCGTCGGTGGTGCAGGCGGCGGCCGCGGCGTGGGCGGCCGTCGGGGCGAACGCCCCCATGAAGGTCGCCAGGAGTCCGAGCAGTACGGCTGAGGCCGTCACGATCAGGGACTGCCGCAGCCGTGGCCGCGACGCGATGGTCGTCGAGAGTCTCACAAAACCTCCTGGTGGGAAGCGCCCCGTCGAGATTCGGGCGGTCTCGTTCTGCTCCCGGGGCGTCGTCGTCGCTGACAGTAACTCCGCTGTGTGTCGAGCATGTTTCAGGTGCGAGACGGAGTGGAGTCGGTACAGAATCCCCCATGTCGAGCGAGAATCACGAATCTTCCGTGTGTCGGATCGGTAACGGTGCCGTTCCGTTGCGTCCCCGGGGGCCGCGCCGCGCCTCCTCGTCGTCCGCGAGGGACGCGCCCGACAGGAATGCAGGAGGCGCGGGCTGGGTTAATATCGACTACCGGACTCGACGGCGAACCGGTGCCAACCCACCCACCCTCATCTCGCTCCTTCGAAGGGGACTCATGGACCAGCCGGACCCGTTCGGATTCATCGGACTCACCTACGACGACGTCATGCTGCTTCCGGGCCGCACCGACGTCATCCCGAGCGAGACCGACACCTCGTCGCAGCTCACCAAGCGCATCCGGGTCGCGGTGCCGCTGCTCTCGGCCGCGATGGACACCGTGACCGAGTCGCGCATGGCCATCGCCATGGCGCGCCAGGGCGGCATCGGCATCATCCACCGCAACCTCTCGATCTCCGACCAGGCCGCGCACGTCGACAAGGTCAAGCGCAGCGAGTCGGGCATGATCACCAACCCCGTCACGACGACGCCCGACGCCACGGTGGCCGAGGTCGACGCGCTCTGTGGGCAGTTCCGCGTCTCGGGCCTCCCGGTCGTCGAGGGCGACGGCACGCTGGTCGGCATCATCACCAACCGCGACATGCGCTTCGTCTCGCCGTTCGAGATGTCGACGACGCTCGTCCGCGACGTCATGACGAAGGCCCCGCTGATCACCGCACCCGAGGGCGTCGACCCCGACTCGGCGATCGCCATCTTCGCGCAGCACAAGATCGAGAAGCTGCCCCTGGTCGACGAGGCCGGGCACCTGCGCGGCCTCATCACCGTCAAGGACTTCGACAAGAGCGAGAAGTACCCCGACGCCACGAAGGACGACGAGGGTCGCTTGCGGGTCGGCGCCGCGATCGGCTTCTTCGGCGACGCCTGGGAGCGCGCCGGTGCCCTGCGTGACGCGGGGGTCGACGTGCTCGTGGTCGACACCGCCAACGGCGAGAGCTCGGGCGAGCTCGACATGATCCGCCGCATCAAGGCCGACCCGAGCTTCGCGCACATCGACGTGATCGGTGGCAACGTCGCCACGCGCAGCGGTGCCCAGGCGCTGATCGAGGCCGGCGCCGACGCCATCAAGGTCGGCGTGGGGCCGGGGTCCATCTGCACCACCCGCGTCGTCGCGGGCGTCGGCGTGCCCCAGGTCACGGCCGTCTACGAGGCGTCCCTCGCCGCACGCGAGGTCGGCGTCCCGGTCATCGCCGATGGCGGGCTGCAGTACTCGGGCGACATCGCCAAGGCCCTCGTGGCCGGCGCCGACACGGTCATGCTGGGCTCGTTGCTCGCCGGTTGCGACGAGAGCCCGGGCGACCTGGTCTTCGTGGGCGGCAAGCAGTTCAAGAACTACCGCGGCATGGGCTCGCTGGGTGCAATGCAGACCCGGGGCAAGAACACGTCCTACTCGAAGGACCGTTACTTCCAGGCGGACGTGCCGAGCGACGACAAGCTCATCCCCGAGGGCGTCGAGGGCCAGGTGCCCTATCGCGGCGCGCTCAACAACGTCGTGTACCAGCTCAGCGGCGGACTGCGTCAGTCGATGTTCTACGTCGGCGGGCGCACCGTGGCCGAGCTCAAGTCCAAGGGCAAGTTCGTCCGCATCACCGCGGCCGGCCTGAAAGAGAGCCACCCGCACGACCTCCAGATGGTCGTCGAGGCCCCGAACTACCGCCGGTGATGCCGCCGGGCCGGGGGCTCGACCCCCGGCTCCGGTAGGGTGGCACGGTGACTGAGGTAGAGATCGGCGTCTCCAAGCGAGCCCGCCGCGCGTACGCGTTCGACGACATCGCCATCGTTCCGAGCCGGCGTACGCGCGACCCGCGCGACGTCTCGGTCGGCTGGTCGATCGACGCGTTCCAGTTCGAGTCGCCGGTCATCGCCGCGCCCATGGACTCGGTGGTCAGCCCCGCCACGGCCATCCGCATCGGCCAACTCGGCGGCCTCGGCGTCCTCGACCTCGAGGGCGTCTGGACGCGGTACGACGACCCCGAACAGGTCCTCGCCGAGATCCGCGAGCTCTCCGACGACGATTCGGTCGCCCGCATGCAAGAGATCTACAGCGAGCCGATCAAGCCCGAGCTCGTCCGCGACCGCCTCGCCGAGATCCGGGCAGCCGGGGTCACCGTCGCCGGTGCCCTCAGCCCGCAGCGCACCCAAGACCTGTACCAGACGGTCGTCGACGCCGGCGTCGACCTCTTCGTCATCCGGGGCACGACGGTCAGCGCCGAGCACGTCTCGAAGAGCAGCGAGCCGCTCAACCTCAAGAAGTTCATCTACGAGCTCGACGTCCCCGTCATCGTCGGCGGGGCCTCGACCTACACGGCCGCGCTGCACCTCATGCGCACCGGTGCCGCGGGCGTCCTCGTCGGGTTCGGGGGCGGCGCAGCCAGCACGACCCGCGCCTCCTTGGGCATCCACGCACCCATGGCGAGCGCCGTGGCCGACGTGGCGGGCGCACGCCGCGACTACCTCGACGAGTCGGGCGGACGCTACGTGCACGTCATCGCCGACGGGGGCCTCGGCACCTCGGGCGACCTGGTCAAGGCCATCGCCTGCGGTGCGGACGCCGTCATGCTCGGTGCCGCGCTGGCACGGGCCGACGACGTGCCCGGTGGCGGCTACCACTGGGGCGCCGAGGCGCACCACCCCGAGCTGCCCCGCGGTCGCCGCATGCACGTGGGCACGATCGGCTCGCTCGAGAAGATCCTCTACGGCCCGGCCACGACGGTCGACGGCACGTCCAACATCATGGGTGCGCTGCGACGCTCGATGGCGACCACGGGTTACAGCGATCTCAAAGAGTTCCAGCGCGTCGAAGTGGTTGTGGCCCCCTACCAGCCTCACTAGCGTTTGATGGGGTGGTCCGGTCGAGAGACCGGGCCGACCGAATCCAACGATGGAGGCTCGCATGGCCAAGTCCGCGTCCGTTTCGCTCTCCACGAAGCTCGGCCCCGACGAACGGGCCGCAGCCGTCGAGGCGTTGAAGACGAAAGAACTCGACATCCTCGTGATCGGGGGTGGCATCGTCGGTGCGGGTTCCGCGCTCGACGCCGTGACCCGCGGGCTGAGCGTCGGCATCGTCGAGGCCCGTGACTGGGGCTCGGGAACGTCGAGTCGCTCGTCGAAGCTCGTTCACGGGGGCATCCGCTACCTCGAGCAACTGAACTTCCGTCTCGTCCGCGAGGCCCTGATCGAGCGAGGCCTGCTGCTGCAGCGTCTCGCGCCGCACCTGGTCAAGCCCGTGCGGTTCCTGTACCCGCTGAGCAAGCCGGTCTACGAGCGGTTCTACATCGGCGCCGGCATGGCGCTCTACGACATCTTCAGCTGGACCGGAGGCCGCCCGCCCGGCGTTCCCCACCACCGCCACCTCAGCAAGACGCAGGTGCTTCGCGCCATCCCGAGCCTGTCCAAGGACGCGGTCGTCGGTGGCCTCACCTACTACGACGCTCAGGTCGACGACGCCCGCTACGTCTCGTCGCTGGTGCGTACCGCGTCGAGCTACGGCGCCCACGCCGCGAGCCGCATCCGGGTCGAGGGCTTCGTCAAGGTCGGCGAGCGGGTCGTCGGCGTGAAGGCCCACGACTACCAGACCGGCGAGCACTTCGAGATCCGGGCCAAGCAGGTCGTCAACGCGACCGGCGTCTGGACGGACGACACGCAGGCGATGGTCGGCGAGCGGGGTCAGTTCAAGGTGCGCGCGTCGAAGGGCGTGCACCTCGTGGTGCCGCGCGACCGCATCCACTCCGACATGGGCATGATCTTCCGCACCGAGAAGAGCGTCCTGTTCGTGATCCCGTGGGGCCGTCACTGGCTCGTCGGCACGACCGACACCGACTGGGACCTCGACAAGGCCCACCCCGCGGCGACGGCGGCCGACATCGACTACATCCTCGAGCACGTCAACAAGGTCATGGCTGTGCCGCTCACCCGTGCCGACGTCGAGGGCGTCTACGCCGGTCTGCGTCCGCTGCTGGCGGGCGAGTCCGACCAGACGTCGAAGCTGTCGCGTGAGCACATCGTCGCCCACACCGTGCCCGGGCTCGTCGTCGTGGCCGGTGGCAAGTGGACCACCTACCGGGTCATGGCCGAGGACGCCATCGACGAGGCCGTCGCGGCCCTCGACGGTCGCATCCCGTCGAGCACGACGATGGAGATCCCGCTGATCGGCGCCGAGGGCTACCACGCCGCGTGGAACAAACGCGGCAAGATCGCCAAGGCCTTCGGCGTGCACAAGGTGCGCATCGAGCACCTGCTCAACCGTTACGGCACGACGACGGACGAGATCCTCGACCTGATCCGCGACGACCCCTCGCTCGCCGAGCCCCTGCCCGGGGCCGACGACTACATCCGGGCCGAGGTCGTCTACGCCGCGAGCCACGAGAGTGCCCTGCACCTCGAAGACGTCCTGGCGCGCCGCACCCGCATCTCGATCGAGGCCTGGGACCGCGGCGAGTCCGCCGCTCCCGTCGCCGCCAAGCTGATGGCCGGCGTGCTCGGCTGGAGCGACGACGAAGCCGAGGCCGAGGTCGCGAACTACCTCAAGCGCGTCGCGGCCGAGCGGGCGAGCCAGCTCGAGCCCGACGACGAGTCGGCCGACCGCGTCCGCCTCGAGGCGCCCGACATCACCTTCGGCTTCGACGAGGACGACATGGTCGTCGCCGGTGCCGACCAGGGAGGCGCGCCCAAGCCGGGCGAGAAGGTCACCGAGCCCGCGGGCACGCCGGGCGACGACACCTCGGCGTCCAGCCCGGGCGGTCGCCAGGGCTGACCCCGCGGTCGCTCGCGCGACCACCTGCAGGAGGCGCGGTGCCGGTTCATCCGGCACCGCGCCTCCTGCGCGGTGGAGCTGAAGGGATCGCGAAGCGATCCGCGACCCCAGCGCCGAGGGAGCCTGCGACCGAGGGTCGGCTTCGGTCGTGCGAGTCGGGAACAACATGCTGCCAGGCGACGTTCTCCCCACCACGAGCAGCCCGGCTGCCGCGGCCGAACCCGCCGCTAGGCTGAGACGACTGCCCCCGAGTCCACTGGAGACGAACCATGGTTGACGTGCGTCGAGTCAAGCTCCCCGGCGTGGGTGTGCTGCACACCTTCATCACCGACGACGGCGGCAAGTGCGGTGTGATCACGCACCGTTCGGGTCACAGCGACCTCATCACGTTCAGCGACGACGTCGACGGCGACCACGTCAAGAAGGTCTCGCTGCGTCTCAGCGAGGACGAGGCCCACACGCTCGCCGAACTCCTCGGCGGCACGCGCATCACCGAGTCGCTGTCGGCCCTCGACCAGATCCCCGGCCTGAGCATCGACTGGTTCACGGTCGACTACGACGACCACATCGCGGGGCAGCCGCTCGGCGACCTCGGCGCCAAGGGTGTCGTCGGCCTCACCGTCGTCGCGGTCGTCCGTGGCGATGCGGCCAACCCGGCGCCGTCGGGCGACTTCAAGGTGTTCCCCGGCGACACGCTCGTCGTGGCCGGTTCGCCCGAGAAGGTCGCCAAGGCGTTCTCGTTCTACCGCACGGGCGAGCTCAAGCACCGCTCGCCGGTCGACGCGCCGCCCGGGGGCTAGGCCGATGCACCTGGGTGAAGAGCTGATCGTCCTCGGCATCCTGCTGCTGATCGCGTACGTGCTCGGCCGCGCCGGCAAGCTGATCGGCCTGCCGTCGATCCCGATCTACATGATCGTCGGCCTGCTGGCCAGCACGAACACGGGGTGGTTCCCGCTCAGCTTCGAGTCCGACAACATCGAGCTGATCGCCATCTTCGGGTTGATCCTGCTGCTGTTCAACCTCGGCCTCGAGTTCGATCAAGACGAGTTCTTCTCGAACGCCGGGCGGTTGATCGTCTCGGGTGGCAGCTACATCGCCATCAACATGGGCGTCGGCCTGATCTTCGGTTTCATGCTCGGCTGGGGCACCCGCGAGGCGCTGATCATCGCGGGCATGACGGCGACGTCGTCGAGCGCGATCGTCACCAAGCTGCTGATCGAGCTGAACCGCCTGGCCAACCGCGAGACGCCGATGATCCTCGGCGTCACGGTCGTCGAAGACATCTTCATCGCGATCTACCTCGCGATCGTCTCGGTCGTGCTCAGCGGCGAGACCGACCCCGGGCCGGTGATCCTCAAGCTCGGCATCGCCTTCGCGTTCCTCGTCGTGATGTTCAGCGTGGCCCGATGGGGCGGCCGCGTCGTGTCGAGGCTCATGCGCACCCGCGACGACGAACTCTTCACCGTGCTCTTCTTCGGCCTGGCCGTGCTCTTCGCCGGCCTCGGCGAGGTGCTCGGCGTGACCGACGCGATCGGCGCCTTCCTCATCGGGCTGATCATCGGGGCGACGAAGTTCCGCAACCGGGTCGAGCAGTTCGCCCTGCCCATGCGCGACGTCTTCGGGGCGTTCTTCTTCCTGAACTTCGGCCTCGGGCTCAACCCTGCCCTGTTCCCGAGCGTGCTCGGCCCGGTGGCCATCGCGGTGGGCATGACCGTGCTGCTCAACGTCGGTGCGGGGCAGTTCGTCGCCTGGCTGAACAAGCTGGGGCCGCAGGCGGGCATCAACACGACGGTCATCCTCGTCAACCGGGGCGAGTTCGCGCTCATCCTGGCGACGCTGTCCGCCGGCGCGGGTCTCGACGAGCGGTTGCAGCCGTTCGCCGGTCTGTACGTGTTGATCATGGCGGTGCTCGGCCCCGTGCTCGCCTCGAACAGCGAGCGCATCGGCTCGGTGCTGCTGCGGTCGCGCAAGAAGGCCGAGCGCGCCGAGGCCGAGGCTCGTCGCCTCGAACGCGAGGCACGCAGCGGTGACGAGATCGCCCTAATGGAGGCCGCGCTCGCCGGTGACGACCTCGAGCAGACCGAGGTCACCGAAGACGACGACGAGCGCGAGACCGAGCGGGTCCGGGCCGTGGCGGCACGAGCCGCCGCAGGGCGGGACGCCGCGGGCCGTCGCGGTGCCGAGGGCGACGACGTCGACGGCACTGACGACGACGACCTGGACGACCTCGACGCGATGGACGCCGACGAGGCCCGGATCTGGGCCGAGCAGGCCGGTCAGCAGAGCGACCAGCGGGCCACGCGCCGACGCGACCCCGAGTACTGACCCGAGACCCGCCGTCCCAGCGGGTTCGTGGGCGACGGGAGGTACGATCGCCTCCGTGACCCAGACCGAGCAGCGCCCCGCCCTCCTCGGCGTCGACGGCGAGCCGCTGCCCGCGACCATGTGGCACGTCGCCCGCCGGCCCCGGTGGATCGCGCTGCTGGGCCTCGCCCTGGTCGTGGCGGCGATCTTCGCCTGGCTCGGCCACTGGCAGATCGAGCGCAGCGTCGAGAGCGTGCAGGTCGTCAACCCCGAGACCGAGACCAGCAAGGTGCTGTCGTCCGTCGCCACCCCGCAGACGCCCTTCGCCGATTCGCTCGGCGCCCAGCGCGTGTCCGTGACCGGTGAGTTCGACCCCGACGACTTCGCCGTCATCGGCGACCGCGTCAACGGCGGCGAGACCGGCTACTGGCTGATCGGCCGCTTCGTCGACGACGCCAACGGTGCCTCGCTGCCCGTGGGGCTCGGCTGGTCCGCGACCCGCGAGGGCGCCGAGGCCGCCGAACCGTCCGTGGCCGCGACCTCGACCGTGACGGTCGAGGGCCGCTACTTCCCGTCCGAGTCGCCGACCGAGAGCGACTTCGAGAGCGGTGCGCAGACCGTCGTCTCGGTGGCCGCCCTGATCAACGAGTGGCCCGGCTTCGACGGCCAGGTCTACGGCGGCTACGTCGTCTCCGACGTCGCGCCCGCCTCGCTGAGCGAGATCGATTCCGCTCCGCCGGCCTCCGACGTGCAGTTCAACTGGCTCAACGTGTTCTACGCGATCGAGTGGGTCGTCTTCGCCGGCTTCGCCGTGTTCCTCTGGTTCCGGCTCGTCCGCGACGCGTTCGAGCGCGAGCACGAAGAAGCCGAGGAGGCGCGGGCCGAGGCGGACGCGCGCGGCGCGACCCAGCCGACCCGCGCCTCCTGACCCCTCGAGTCTCGGCCCCGGCCGGGCGGTGGGTCGGCCTCGTTCGACGTCGACAGGCGCCGTCCTGGCGCGTCGGCGGGCGCGGCTAGAATCGTGCCCATGCCTCTGAAGCCCCGGCAACGCGACATCCCGAAGATCCCGGGTGCCGTCAGGTTCTACAAGATCTCGGCGTACGTCACCGGCGTCATGCTGCTGCTGCTCATCTTCGAGATGGTGTTCAAGTACACGCCGCTGCAGCTCGAGATGCAGCTCGGCGGTCAGGGCGGGTTCCTCGTGCCGGTCGACTCGACCACCGGCTTCAACCTCTCGACGGCCATCCTCATCGCCCACGGCTGGCTCTACGTCGTCTACCTCTTCGCCGACTTCCGCCTCTGGAGCTTGATGAGGTGGCCGTTCTCGCGGTTCTTCCTCATCGCGCTCGGCGGTGTCGTGCCCCTGCTCTCGTTCTTCGTCGAGAGCCACATGACCAAGCTCGCGACGCGGCAGTACGACGCACTGACCGCCGAGACCACCCCCACGACCGAGGGAGCCCCCGCGTGACCGACGCACCCGAGACCGCCGAGGCGTCGGCGACGACCGCCGCCACGGCCCCCGCACTGGCCGAGCGCGCGCCCGAGACCGCCCAGAGCCCCGTGCTCGTGGTCGACTTCGGCGCCCAGTACGCGCAGCTGATCGCCCGCCGCGTGCGCGAGGCCAACGTCTACAGCGAGATCGTGCCGCACACGATCACCGCGGCCGAGATCGCCGAGAAGAACCCCGTGGGCATCGTGCTCAGCGGCGGCCCGTCGAGCGTCTACGAAGAGGGCGCACCGAGCATCGACGCGGGCATCTTCGACCTCGACATCCCGGTGCTGGGCATCTGCTACGGCTTCCAGGCGATGGCCAAGGCGCTCGGCGGCGAGGTCTCGCAGACCGGCCAGCGCGAGTACGGCGCCACCGACGTCACGCTCGCCGAGGGCGACAGCACGCTGTTGTCGGGCCAGCCGACCTCGCAGACGACGTGGATGAGCCACGGCGACTCGGTGTCGAAGGCCCCCGAGGGCTTCGACGTCCTGGCCTCGAGCGCCTCGACGCCCGTCGCCGCGTTCTCGAGCGACGCCCGCAAGCTCTACGGCGTGCAGTGGCACCCCGAGGTCAAGCACTCGTCGTACGGCCAGGCGGTGCTCGAGAACTTCCTGCACCGTGCCGCCGGCATCCCCGCCGACTGGAACAGCGGCAACGTCATCGCCGAGCAGGTCGCCCGCATCCGCGAGCAGGTCGGTGACGCGCGCGTCATCTGCGGCTTGTCGGGTGGCGTCGACTCGGCCGTCGCCGCCGCGATCGTGCACGAGGCCGTCGGCGACCAGCTGATCTGCGTCTTCGTCGACCACGGTCTGCTGCGGGCCGACGAGCGTCGCCAGGTCGAAGAGGACTACGTCGCCTCGACCGGTGTGCGGCTCGTCACGATCGACGCCGAGCAGCAGTTCCTCGACGCCCTCGCCGGGGTGACCGACCCCGAGCAGAAGCGCAAGATCATCGGCCGCGAGTTCATCCGCAGCTTCGAGGCCGCCGCCGAGGCACTCGTGCTCGAGGCCGCGGCCGAGGGCGACTCGGCCGTGAAGTTCCTCGTGCAGGGCACGCTCTACCCCGACGTCGTCGAGAGCGGTGGCGGCACGGGCACGGCGAACATCAAGAGCCACCACAACGTGGGCGGGCTGCCCGAAGACCTGCAGTTCGAGCTCGTCGAGCCGCTGCGCACCCTGTTCAAGGACGAGGTCCGCGCGATCGGTCGCGAGCTCGGTCTGCCCGAGGTCATCGTCGGTCGCCAGCCGTTCCCCGGCCCGGGGCTCGGCATCCGCATCGTGGGCGAGGTCACGCACAAGCGTCTCGAGCTGCTGCGTGCGGCGGACGCGATCGCGCGGGCCGAGCTGACCGCGGCCGGCCTGGACGACGAGATCTGGCAGTGCCCCGTGGTGCTGCTCGCCGACGTCCGGTCGGTGGGTGTGCAGGGCGACGGTCGCACGTACGGTCACCCGATCGTGCTGCGTCCGGTGTCGTCGGAGGACGCCATGACGGCCGACTGGACGCGTCTGCCCTACGACGTGCTGGCCCGCATCTCGAACCGCATCACGAACGAGGTCGACGGCGTCAACCGAGTCGTGCTCGATGTCACCTCGAAGCCCCCGGGAACGATCGAATGGGAGTGACGCGAAGCGTCACTCTGGCGGCGCTCCGCGCCGTCAGTGCCCACCAGTAGCCGCGAACGTGGAGTGAGGGAGACCTCCCGCGAAGCGCAGTGACGCGAAGCCCCCTCCGGCAGACATCTGCCCGAGGGGGTTTTGCTGTGTCCCAGGGGTTTCGTCGTCTCCGAGGGGGCCTCGTCGTTCCCTGACCAGTCGTGGTTCAGCGAGTGGGCAGAACATGCTCCTCATCCGCACCTGAACAGCATCTCCTGCCCACTCAGCCGTCGGCCCCGGCCCACTCGGCTGTCGGCCTCGGCTCACACAGAAGCGGGGCCCGTCCCTCTCGGAACGAGCCCCGCTTCGGGGTGGTGCTGGTGACGCCGTGGTGCCTAGTCGCTGCCTCGCAGGATGGCGAGCATGCGCAGGATCTCGACGTAGAGCCAGATGACGGTCATGACGATGCCGAAGGCGGCCGACCAGGCGTAGATGCGGGGTGCGCCGCGCTCGACGCCGGTCTTGACCTGGTCGAAGTCGAGGACGAGCGAGTACGCCGCCATGATCACGACAAGGATGCCGAGGATGAAGCCAAGGGGGATGCCCGCGATCTCCATGCCTCGAAGGCCCCAAGGGTTGGTGTTGGCGCCGAAGACCATCAGGCCGAGGTTCAGCAACGAGAAGACGCCGTAGCCGATCATCGCGATCATGAAGACCTTGGTCGCCTTGGCCGAGGCACGGATCTTGCCGCTCTTGAAGAGCAGCAGGGTAGTGACGAACACGGCCACGGTGCCGATCAAGGCCTGGGTGACGATGCCGTCCCACCGACTCTCGAAGATCGACGAGATGCCACCGACGAACAGACCCTGTGCCGCCGAGTAGGCGAGCACGAGGCCGGGGGACGGCTTCTTCTTGAAGATGTTCACGAGCGCCAGCACGAAGCCGGCGATGGCGCCCACGAAGGCGAGAGCCGGGACGAACCAACCCACGGCGGCGAAGACGAGGACGACACCGAATGCCAGCAGCGTCTTCGAGATCGTGTCTTCGTAGGTCATGCGGTCGGTCTGCGTGGGACCGGCGGCCGGCTGCGAGTAGAGCTGCTGCAGCTGTTCGGCGGTCATGCCGTTGTACTCGACCGGCTGGGCTGCGCCCTGCTGCTGACGGATGACGGGCCCGCCGTTCTTCGAGAAGGCCGGCGACTGACTGAAGCCGGGATTCGAGAATGCCAAGGGGTTCCTCTTCTGATCGCTAGGGATGTGTGGACCGCCCACGTAGGTTCACGAAGGCGTTTCCGTACAGATGAGGCTAACGCCTGTCGTGCAACGAATGGCTGAAGATCTGCCTGATGAGAGCCGCATTCTCGCAGGGCGAACGTGCGTGCCGTGCATCTTTTGCGTCTGCGGTGGGTGAGACGCCTCGTCCCCAAGGGCCGCGCCTCCTCGTCTCTCCACAGGCGGTCGGGCGGCTCGGGCCGTGCACGGGGACGCCGGTTAGCGTGGCCGGGTGTCCACCTCGCCTCTCGTCATCGCCCACCGCGGCGCCAGCGGCCACCGACCCGAGCACGGCGAAGACGCCTACCGCCTCGCGATCGAGCTCGGGGCCGATGCCATCGAGCCCGACCTGGTCGCGTCGAGCGACGGTGTGCTCGTCCTGCGGCACGAGAACGAGATCTCGGGCACGACCGACGTCGCAGAGCACGACGAGTTCCGGCACCGACGCACGACCAAGACCATCGACGGCACGAAAGTCACGGGCTGGTTCACCGAGGACTTCACCTGGGACGAGCTCAGCACGCTGCGCATCCGCGAACGCCTGCCCGAGCTGCGGCCCGAGAGCGCGGCACACGACGGCGAGGGGCGCATCCAGCGGCTGGGCGACCTGCTCGACCTGCTCGACGCCGCCGATCGCCCGGTCGGGCTCGTCGCCGAGGTCAAGCACGCGACCTACTTCGACTCCATCGGCCTGCCGCTCGGCGAGCTGCTCGCCGACGAGCTGCGGCAGCGGCGCTGGGTCGACGACCCGCGGCTGACCATCGAGTCGTTCGAGCAGACCGTGCTCGGTCGGCTCGCCGACCAGCGACTCGGGGCCCGGCTCGTCTACCTGCTCGAGAAGGCCGGCGTCGCGGCCGACCTGGTGGCCTTGGGCAGATCGTCGGTGGGCTACCGCGACCAGCTGCACGCCGAGTCGCTCGAGTCGTTCGCCGATGCGGGGCTGCACGGCGTCAGCCTCGACAAGCACACGCTCGTCGACGCCCGGGGGGTGACCGACGGCCGGGTCGTCGACCGGGCGCACGCGGCCGGCCTCGACGTCTTCACGTGGACGCTTCGAGCCGAGAACGCGTTCCTGGCCAAGGCCAACCGCGGCCCCGGCGGCAAGGCGGCCTTCGGTGACTGGCACGCCGAGTTCACCTCGCTCATGGCGCTCGGCGTCGACGGAGTCTTCGCCGACCAGCCCGAGCTCGCCGAGGAGGCGCGGGTCGCCTTCGCGTCCCGCTGACCTCGCTCGACGCCGCCCGCGACCGTGGTCGCCCCGCACCCTCTCGCCATGTCGGTGGTCGCGCTTAGACTCGACGGGCCATGACGATCGTGCTCGAGCCCTCTGACGCTGCCGGCGGTTCCGGCGACCCCCTGACCGCCGGTCTGAACCCGCAGCAGAAAGAAGCGGTCGAGTACCGCGGGCAGTCGCTGCTGATCGTGGCCGGTGCCGGCTCGGGCAAGACCAGCGTCCTCACCCGCCGCATCGCCGGGCTCTTGGCGACGCGCGAGGCATGGCCCAGCCAGATCCTCGCCATCACGTTCACCAACAAGGCCGCGGCCGAGATGCGCGAGCGGGTGGCGCACCTCGTCGGCCAGGCCGGCGAGGGCATGTGGATCAGCACCTTCCACTCGGCGTGCGTGCGCATCCTGCGGCGCGAGGCCGAGCAGTTCGGCTTCACCAAGAGCTTCACGATCTACGACTCGGCCGACTCGCGTGCGCTGCTCAAGCGCATCCTGAAAGAGCTCGACGCCGACCAGCTCGGCCTCACCGTCAGCATGGCGTCGGGCAAGATCTCCAAGCTCAAGAACGAGCTCAGCGACGTCGAGTCGTACTCGCGCCAGATCAACATGAACGACCCGCAAGAGGTCATGTTCCTCGAGATCTTCCGGCAGTACACCCGCGAGCTGCAGCGGGCGAACGCCTTCGACTTCGACGACCTCATCGCGCAGACCGTCTACCTGTTCCGCGCCTTCCCGCACGTGGCGGCGCAGTACCAGCGGCGGTTCCGGCACATCCTGGTCGACGAGTACCAAGACACCAACCACGCGCAGTACTCGCTCATCCGCGAGCTGACCCGCCCGGTGCAGGCCGATCTCGTCGACGAGCTCGAGCGCGGTGGCCAGTTCGTCCAGTCGATGCGCGACGGCAGCGGCGGCATCCCCGGGGCGTCGCTCACCGTGGTGGGTGACTCCGACCAGTCGATCTACGCGTTCCGCGGCGCCGACATCCGCAACATCGTCGAATTCGAGCGCGACTTCCCGAATTCGAAGGTCATCCTGCTCGAGCAGAACTACCGCTCGACGCAGAACATCCTCGACGCCGCCAACGCGGTCATCTCGAACAACTTCGATCGTCAGGCCAAGAACCTCTTCACCACGGTCGGCGCCGGCAGCAAGATCGTCGGGTTCACCGGCTACACCGGTCACGACGAGGCCCAGTTCGTCGCGGACGAGATCGCGGCCCTGCACGAGTCCGGCACCGACTACAAAGACATGGCCGTCTTCTACCGCACCAACTCGCAGACGCGTGCGCTCGAAGAGATCTTCATCCGCTCGGCGATCCCGTACCGCGTGCTCGGCGGCACGAAGTTCTACGAGCGTGCCGAGATCAAGGACGCCATGGCGTACCTGATCACCGTCGCCAACCCGGCCGACCCGCTCGCCCTGCGGCGCATCATGAACGTGCCCAAGCGCGGCATCGGTCCGGCGACCGAGACCGCGATGCAGCGCTGGGCCGACACCAACGAGGCACCGCTGCGTGACGCGATGCGCAACGCCGACCAGCTCGGTCTCGGGCCGAAGGTCACCGGCGCGATCACCGGTCTGGCGAAACTGCTCGACGACGTGCAGGCCACGGCGGCGACCGCGCCCGTCCACGAGATCCTGTCCGCCCTGATCGCGGGCAGCGGCCTGGTCGAGGTGTTGCGGGCGTCGCGTGACCCGCAAGACGAGGCCCGCGCCGAGAACATCGACGAGCTCGTCGCCGTGACCAAAGAGTTCCAGAAGAACAACCCCGACGGCACACTGCTCGACTTCCTCACCGAGGTCACGTTGGTCGCTGCTGCCGACGATCTCGACGACACGAGCGGCACCGTCTCGCTGATGACGCTGCACACCGCCAAGGGGCTCGAGTACGAGGCGGTGTTCCTCACCGGTGTCGAAGAAGACCTGTTGCCGCACCGCATGTCGGCGAACGAGCCCGGCGGCCCGTCCGAAGAGCGACGGCTGTTCTACGTCGGCATCACGCGTGCGCGACAGCGGCTCTTCCTGTCGCTCGCGATGACGCGGGCGCAGTTCGGCGAGGTCAACGTGGCGATGCCGTCGCGGTACCTGCAAGAGATCCCCGTCGAGCTCATCGACTGGAAGCAGTCGCCGGGCATGGCCACCAGCCGCGGGGGCACGCAGCCGCGGGCGCTCAACGCCCGTCGCGAGGGTGGCGACGGCAACCGCGGTGCGACGCCCCGGGCGTCGGGCGGCTACGGCTCGGGCAGCTACGACCGGGCCACGGCGGCGGCGAAGACGAAGCCGAAGACCGAGTGGGCCAACCGGGTCACGGGCACCGTGCGCGACAACGGCGACATGGAGCTCGAGGCAGGCGACCGCATCTCGCACGTCGACTTCGGCGAGGGTCGCGTCATGGCCGTCACCGGCATCGGCGCCCGCCGCATCGCCGAGGTGCTCTTCGACGGCGCCGGTCGCAAGAAGCTACTGATCAAGGTCGCGCCGATCGAGAAGATCTAGCGCCCTTCCGCGTTCTCGCAAGAGTTCCCGTCTCGTGGCCTGGAAGGCAGCAGGGCGTGGGTCGTGTCGCTCTCGGGTCGGTGCCGGACGACCGTCACGCTGTGGTCGCCGATCGACAGCAGCGATCCGACCCGTGCGCGGGTCGGGGTGTGTGCGTCGAGTTCGGTGGCCTCGCCGGTGGTCGACACGAGGGTGGTGCCGTTGCCCGAACCGAGGTCGGTGACCCAGACGGCCGCGTCGACGCCGATCGCGATCGAGACGTGGTGGCGGGACAGCGATCGGCCGACGTCGTCGAGCGCCACGACATCGGCGTCGGTCGGTGGCGGCAGGGGGCGGTCGGTTCGGCGCCCGACCACGATCGCGCGTCGTGTGACGGGAACGACGCTCTCGTCCGGGAGGCGAAGGCCGTAGTGCCGAGGGCGCAGCGTCGTCGCCTCGAGATCGGGAACGGTTGCTACCGCGTCACCGCCGACCGGCTGATCGGGGGCTGACTGCCTCGGGGTGCTGACTGGCAATGGCGGCGCCTGAGGGATCGGGGCAGCGAGGGGCGCGAAGGCTGCGTCCGCGGACGGTGCCGTGCTCTCGGGGCTGACGGGGGCGAGCTGCGCCGGCCCGCTTCGGTGGTCCTCGACGACGAACCCCGAGGAGGCGCGGGCCGGCGGGGGAGGGGACGTCACGATCGGCGCGGGCGGCCGGAGGGGCAGGGTGGTGATGCGCGAGAGCAGCCCTGCGGCGCGTTGCTCACGAATCGTCTCGGCGGTGATCACCGGGGGCGGCGTCGGGTGTTGCTCGCGCCTCCTGGGCTTGTCCTTCTTGCGACGCATGTCGACTCCGATCTGTGGAGAACCGTTACGCAAACTATCAGGCATGACATATTGGGCAGGTCCGATCGACCGGTCGGCATCTCAGAAGAAGGGGATCACCTCATGGCCAATGTCACCGTCACCTACGACGACCTGCGTACGCAGGCCACCCAGCTGCGGAACGGGCAACGCGCGATCGAAGACCAGCTGGGCCAGATGAAGTCGCAGATCGACAACCTCGTCGGCTCGGGCTACGTGACCGACAAGTCGTCGAAGGCGTTCGACGCGACGTACACCGAGTTCACGACCGGGGCGTCGAAGACGATCTCGGCGGTCGAGAGCATGGCGACGTTCCTCGAGAACGCGGCCAGCACCCTCGAGGGTGCCGACCAGCAGCTCGCCAGCAGCCTGGGCTGACCGACCGCACGAACGGGATGGCCGGGGCGGGTCGCGGTGAGATGCGACGCGCCCCGGCCTCCCGACACGAGGGGAGGACCTCATGGCTCGAACGAGCCTCAACATCGACGGTGCGGGTCTCGAGGCGTTGCTCGCCGACCTGGCCACCGTGAAGACCGAGTTCGAGTCGGGCGACTCTTCGGCGTCGGCCACGGCCGAGGCCTGCGGGCACGCCCGGCTGGCGGCGAAGGTCACGTCGTTCGCGACGAACTGGAACGACCGGCGGGCGAAGCTCGCCGAGCAGATCACCGAGCTGGGCGAGGCGTTGTCGACGATCGACAAGACCTTCACCGAGGTCGACGGAGAACTCGAGGGCGTCTTGATCGGGGGCGACAAATGACGGCCGGCACGCTCGCGGGGGTGGCGGCCGACTCACTGGTGGGGGTGTCGGGTGACCCGGTGCTGCTGAACTCCATGGCGAGCCACTACGAGTCGGTGGCCGCATCGATCCGAGGGGCGGCAGCGAAGCTGAGATCGCTCGAGACAGGGACGTCGTCCAGCGATGCGCTGGATGCGTTCGTGGTCAAGGCTGAGCAGGTCTCCGCGAGTCTCGGCAAGGCCGAGGGGCGATACGGAGAAACAGGGTCCGCGCTCAAGGTGTACGCGTCCGAATTGTCGCTGGCCCAAGAGGCGGCTGCCCCGGCCCTGGCGAACCACCGCGACGCCGTGGACGACCTCGCCGCAGCCGAGAAGCTGGTCGAGCGGTACGAGCACTTCGCGCTCGTGGCCACCGACGAGGTGACGAAGCAGGAGCACCTCGACCAGGCCGCGGCGCAACGCACGAAAGCCGAGGAGGCGCGGGGCCGGGTCTCCCTCTACGCGGGCCGCCTCACCGACGCGCACACGTCCGTCGAGACCGCCGCGACGGCTGCCATCGCGAGGATCGACGACGCGACCGACGACGGCCTCGCCGACACCCTCTGGGACGACCTCGGAGGCGCGTGGGACGCCGGCTTCGCCGCCTTCCAGAAATGGATGGAAGAGAACGACTCGTGGATCAGCACGTTGCTGGACGTCTTGACCGTCGTCGGGGTGGGGCTGGCAGCCATCGCGCTCCTCATCCCAGGAATCAACATATTGGCCGCCATCGTTGTCCTCGCCTCTTTTGCCATCACGGCAGCTCGAGCGACCGCTGGAACAGGTACCTGGACCGACGTTGCTCTTGCTGGCCTTTCAGTTGTGACCATGGGGCTCGGAGGTCTCGCCGTAGGTTCAGCTCGCGGCATGATGGCGGGACTTGCTCGGACTAGAGCGAACCACCTAGTTTCGCAGGGCTACTCGAAGGGGCTCGCCTTCGGATCTGTGAGCAGGAGTTGGCAGCGCGCGCGCCCCGGGTTAGGTGACTGGTCGCTCGTCAAGGGGTTAGGCGACGCCGACGTCGGCCGCATGCTTCATTTCATGAGGGCCAGTCGGCCAGGTGCGCTGGCTGATGATGCTTCCGAAGTCGCACGTGTGATGTTCCGCCTCAACGTGGCGCGGGGGATACAAACCTTCGACCACTTGCGCGGGTTGAGCGACGCGACGCAGCTGGGCATGAAGCAGATGCAGGAATCCAGGGGCTCGCAGAGCACATGGCGTATGTCGCCGGGCACTCAATTCTGATGGCGGGCCGACGAGTCGCAGTGGTGCTGCCACGTCAGCGACTAGAGGGGGTCCTGCCCGTCATCGCCGGGGCCCTGGCTATCACGCCGGCTGTCTATTCACAGGCGATGCGCCTCACCCTAGGTCTCATCGCCATTCCGCAGGGCGGCAATCTCCGTGTGAATCCTGCAGGCAAATCTCTTTTCGAAGCGGGACAGAATTGGCCCCCCGCTCCCTGGCCTAGTTTTCCCTTCTGGGTTTCCGCAATAGGGCTGGCTCTAGTTGCTGTCCATCTCCTACGACGAGGCGGCTTCGATGTCCCCTACACCATGCATCCCTGGGTCCTGGCGTTCTGGTGCGGCCTGAGCGCTGGATACGCCTGGGTCTTCGGGGATCTCTTCAGAAGGTCCGCAGACTGGCCGCGCGATTCGGCTTTCGCGGTCGGACTATTCCTCGCGGAGTTCATCACCTTCACCTGTTTGGGATTTGTCTTTCTGCAGCGAAAGAGAAAACACGGGCGCGAGAAAGCGCGGGCTCGTGCAGAGGTGCCTCTCGCCGAGAATCGGCATTCGTGTTCAGCCAGCAGGAACCCGAAGGACATTCCGTGACCGGCGCGGGATACGTGGGGCGGACGGCCGGGACGGTGGCGGCGTCGTGTTCGATCGTCCTACCTCCGGGGCTCGTCCGGGTGCCGGGTGGGGTAATTGCGCGTGACACAGCGTCGTCGTTCACGACGAACCGGACGGCACATGGACTCTGCAAGTCGGGTGTTTCCGGTGTGACATCTCGGGAACTGAACGTTGCGACCTGGCGGATTGCTACTGGAGGCGGCCTGTGAGCGCCGGACGTCGTGCTGCGGTCGTACCGCCACGGTTATTCGTTTTGCAGGGGCTCCCGCTCTTTGCAGGAATCGCGAGCATAGCGACGCCTCTTCTTGCGCAGCTATCGCGACTCGCCCCGGGGCTGTGGTCGCTTTCCGTCGGAGGTCGAATGCGAACAAGACCAGGCGGTGGCTCTGTCTTCCAAGCAGGGCCCGACTGGCCACCCTTCATTCTGCCAACAGCTGTCTTCTGGCTCGTAGGCGTTGCCATGCTCGCTCTCCTGGTCATCCTTGGACGACGACGGACAGAGTCGCTCGATTTCGCTCTGCAACCCTTCGTTCTGGCTTTCTGGTGCGGACTCGCTGCGTTCTACGGCTGGCTTCATTCGATGTGCTTTGTCGGGCTCGCGGAGTGGCCTCGCGATTCGTTCGCGGCGGCGCTCGTGTTGGCGGCCGAGTGTCTCGCATTCTTCGCGTTGGGAGTCGAAAGGGCGGTCCGATCCATCGTCGTCAGGCGCGAACTCAAAGCTGCCCGAAGAGGTGACGGCCCCCGTCTTGCGAGGGCAGGGCTTCGCCCCGAGGACGAGTCGTGAGCGGCGCGGGATACGTGGGGCGGACGGCCGGGACGGTGGCGGAGTCGTATTCGATCGTCGTGCCTCCGGGGTTCGTCCGGGTTCCGGGTGGGATGGATGCGCCTGACGCAGCGGCGTTCGTCGCCGCACAGCTGGGGGAGCAGCCTGACCTCGAGACCGAGGCAACGCCCGACGACTGGCGGCTGCGGTTCGGGTCGGCGCTGGGGCACGCGCTCTCGGCTGTTGTGAACGGCCGCGTGCTCGACTCGTACCTCAGTGCGGGCCCACTGCCCGGCACCGACGTCGTGTGCTCGATCGTCGTCGCGACCGTACCCGTCACCCGGTCCGAGCATGCCGACCTCGACCGGCTGCTGCTGCGACGGGTCGCCACCCACGAGGCGGCTCCCTTCGTCCTCGCCGGCGATCCCGCCGTGGTCTGGGACGACCCCGCAGCAGAAGCCCCGCCACAGGGCGCCCATGCCGCACCCGACGAGACCGCCGATCTGACACCGCTCCGCCGCCGGACCGTCCTGGCACGCGTCGCCGGCCACGACGACCGGCTGGTCACCCTCGTCCTCACCATCGGGTCTGCGCAGACGGGTGCCACCGCCTCGGGCGAGTCCGCGACAGGACCAGAACCGGACGCCGAAGCACGCACCCGCATCGTCGACGCCCTCACCGACGTCTTCGACGCCATGCTCAGCACCTTCCGCTGGCGGGACGGCGAGGGACGCCTGGTCACCGACCGCCCCCTCGCCTGAACCCCCACGACCGCCACAGAAAGCGACCTGCACCATGACCGAAACCGACACCGATGCCTCCACCGATTTCGACATCCTCATCGGGCACGACCCCGAGACCTGGGTGGCCCTTCCGACCTCCTGGCCGCATGACGGCCACCGCGCGCCGCGATCGTGGATCAAGGCGACCGTGCGCACCGTGGCCGAGCGGTCCGAGGTGTCGACCCGCGCCTCCCGGTCCTGGTTGACGGAGGTGCTCTCGGCCCTCGCGCGCTGGTCGCCCGAGGACGAACGCCGGTATCTCTACCTGCCCGACATCGCGACCCCTCCGTCGCTGCTGCGCGTCCAGTACGGGTTCGTCGAGGGCGATCGTGATGTCGCCCTCCGCGCCATGGTCTTCGACAGCGACGTGGCCGCGGTCGAGCCTCCCGTCGTCGAGCAGGTCGAGGCGAGTGGTCTCGGGCAGGGGCTCCGAGGCGTGCGGTACGCGGTCCTGGAGGGCGACGCCGGCCTCCACGCCACGCTCGTCTACGCCTTCCGGGCCGAGCCGTACGACCTCCGCGTCACCTGCCAGATCGGCGGGCCGGAGGGCGTCCTGGGCATGCTCGACGAAGTCGACGTGTTCGTGGACGGCATCAGCGTGGTGCCGGCCGCGTGAGGCTGAGCGTCACCGTCCTGCACGTCCCGACCGGCCGCCGGGCCGACCGCTCGCTCCTCGTCGATCCGGACACCACCGTCGACGCCGTGGCGCGGCATCTCGCGTCGTCACTCGGCCACGCGCTGCACGCCCCGCCCGCCGAGCCCGGGAGCATCACCGTCGACGGCGTCCCGGTCGATCCGACCGCGCGCCTGAGCTCGGGAGTCCTTCTCGACGGTGCCGTCCTCGGTCTCGGCGGCCCCGCCATGCACCTCCGCCTTCCCGACGACCTGCCCACCATCCGCATCATCGGAGGCCGCGGTGCCGGGACGATCCACGTCGTCGACGTCGGGCTCGTCCACCTCGGCAGCGGTCCGGACGCAGGCGTGAGACTGGACGACGCGAGGGTGCCCCCGATCGTCGCGACGATCGAACTCGACGGCGCCGGACGTTTCGCGTTGACCCCCACGGCGGACGCCTTCCCCGAGTCCGACGACGAGGCTCGGGGTCCACTCGTCCTCGTCGACCGGGTCCCAGTCGTCGGCACGGCCGCGGTCGACGAACACTGTGTGATCACGATCGGCGACACCCTCCTCGCCGTCGCCCCGGCCGGGCACCCGTCCGCCGCCATCGCCGTGAGCGAAGGCGGAGGCACCCTCGACCACGCACGCCCACCGCGCCTCCTGCCGGAGCCGCCGACCACGACGTTCCGGTTCCCCGCCGAACCCCAACAGGGGACGAAACGGCCCCTGCCGATCGTCGCGGCGCTCGCGCCGATGCTGATGGCCGTCGTCATGGTCACCGTGTTCGGGAACGTCGCCTTCCTCGCCTTCGGGCTCATGTCGCCGGTGGTCATGATGGGCAACTACCTCTACGACAAGCGCAACGGCAAGGTCTCGCACCGACAGCGCCTCGCCGACCACCAGGCCACGAAGGAAGCGGTGGCGGCGGACGCCGAGAGCGCCGTGCGGCAGCTGCAGCGCGAGTTGCGACACCTCAGTCCTGACGCCGCGACCGTGCTCGACATCGCCGCCCGGCGTCGTTCGCGGTTGTGGGAACGTCGTCGTGACGATCCTGACCACCTGCGCGTCAGGATCGGCACCGCGGATCTGCCCTCGGGTGTCACCATCGAGGACCCGGCCGAGCTCGAGCACCGTCGAACCGTCGCCCGCCCTGCCGTCGACGTGCCCGTCACCGTCGATCTGGCCGACCACGGGGTCGTCGGGGTGGCAGGCCGATCCGAACACGCGAGACCTCTCGTCGCGTGGATGCTGGCTCAGCTCGCCGTCGCCCAGAGCCCCCGTGACGTGCGCTTCGTCGTCCTGACCGAACACGCTGCGGGCGACGACTGGTCCTGGCTGGGCCACGTCCCCCATGCCCGTCCGGAAGGCGGTCGTCCAGCCGCCGTCTGGGTCGGGAACGACGCCGAGACCGTCGCCCGTCGGATCGCCGAGCTGGGGGCCGAGATCGACGCCCGCCAGCGGGCGGTGCGGGAATCGCGGGGGACGCTCCGAGCCGCGACCGACATCGTCCTCGTCGTCGACGGTGCACGGCGGCTGCGGGCACTGCCCGGGCTCGTCCGCGTCCTGCGCGACGGGCCCTCCGTCGGCGTGTACGCGATGTGCGTCGACACCGAACGACGGTCCCTTCCCGAGGAATGCGTCGCCGTCGTCACCTGCGGCCCCACGCGGCACTCCCTCGACGTCCACCGCACCGCCGACGTGCACGAGGTCAAGGCGGACCTGTTGCCCGTCGGCTGGTTCGAGGCCGTCGCACGGGCCGTCGCCCCGCTGGTCGACGTCGACGACGGTGACGGAACGGGCGGACTCCCGGCCCGATCGCGACTGCTCGACGTGCTGCAGCTCGAACCGCCCACTCCCGAGGCCGTGCTCGACCGGTGGGCTCGCACGGGCCCCACGACCGAGGTCGTCATCGGAGAGAGCCTCGACGGGCCGTTCTCGTTCGACCTCCGCCGGGACGGACCCCACGGTCTCGTGGCCGGTACGACCGGGTCCGGCAAGTCCGAGTTGCTGCAGAGCATGGTCGCGGCGCTCGCCGCCGCCAACACTCCCGAGTCGATGACCTTCGTCCTCGTCGACTACAAGGGCGGTGCCGCGTTCCGCGACTTCGCACCGCTGCCCCACACCGTCGGGATGGTCACTGACCTCGACACACACCTGGTCGAGAGGGCACTGCACTCGCTCGGGGCCGAGCTCAGACGCCGCGAGCACCTCCTCGCCGACGTCGGAGCGAAGGACCTCGAGGACTACGTGGAGGGCACGGTCGGCGACGCCGCGAGACCTCCGTTGCCGCGCCTCCTGATCGTCATCGACGAGTTCGCGAGCATGGTCCGAGAGCTGCCGGACTTCGTGACCGGCCTCGTCAACATCGCCCAGCGCGGGCGTTCTCTCGGAATCCACCTCGTGCTCGCGACGCAACGGCCCACGGGCGTCGTCACCGGCGACATCCGGGCGAACACGAACCTCAGGATCGCCCTGCGCGTGACCGATGCAGGCGAGAGCAGCGACGTGATCGACGCGGGTGACGCGGCCGGCATCTCCAAATCCACACCGGGCCGCGCCTTCGTCCGGCTGGGTGCGAGCGCGCTCGTACCGTTCCAGGCCGGACGTGTCGGTGGCCGACGCCCGGGGGTGGTGGCCGACGTCGTGCCCGAGGTGTGGTCGAGTCCACTCGGCTGGCACGACCTCGGGCGGGTCGTGGCCGAGCCGCCGCCACGAGCGTCGACCGAGTCCGTCGGCCGTACCGACCTGGTCGAGCTCGTCGACGCGCTCGCCACCGCCTCCGCTCGTCTCGGAATCCCGCGCCCACACCGTCCCTGGCTCGACGCCTTGCCGGAGCGGCTCGTCCTCGACGACCTCGCAGAACCCCCGGGAGGCCAGGACGTCGGCGTGTGCGTCACCGGCGACGTGCCCGTGCTGGTCTTCGGCCGGCAGGACTTCCCGGCCGAGCAGCGTCAGGCCCCGGCCGCGCTCGACCTGCAGACCCTGGGCCATCTCTTCGTCGTCGGCGCCCCCCGCACGGGACGCTCGCAGGTGCTGCGCACCATCGCGGCCTCCCTCGCCGACCGGACGAGCTGCGCCGACGTCCACCTCTTCGGCATCGACTGCGGCAGTGGTGCCCTGCTGCCGCTCGAGAGCCTTCCGCACGTCGGAGCCGTCGTCCAGCGGACCCAGCTCGACCGGGTCCGTCGCCTGCTGACCAAGCTCGTCGACGAGACCCATCGGCGGCAGCAGGTGCTCGCGGCCGGAGGCCACGCGGGGGTGGTCGAGCAGCGGCGAGCGGCTCCCGAGATGGACCGGCTGCCGCACCTCGTCGTCATGATCGACCGGTGGGAAGGGTTCACCGGCAGCTTCGCCGAGATCGAGCACGGCAAGCTCGTCGACCAGGTGGGATTGCTGCTGCGTGAGGGAGCCGCAGCCGGTGTCCACGTGCTCGTCACGGGCGACCGTCAGCTCGTGGCGGGCCGGCTCGCGGCCCTGGTCGACGACAAGCTGCTCCTGCGTCTGACCGACCGGGCCGACTACGCCCTCGCCGGCCTGAACGCGCGAGCGCTTCCCGACGTCCTGCCCCCGGGGCGGGGCTTCACCGCGGAGAGCTCGATCGAGACGCAGGTCGCGTTGATCGACGCCGATGCCACGGGGCAGGCGCAGGGAGAAGCCCTGCGGCGACGTGGGGCCGAGGCGGCCCACCGCGACCGTCGCGTTCCCGGCGGCCGTCGGCCCTTCCGCGTCGACCAACTGGCAGGTCCCATCTCGTTCGACGACGCCTGGTCCCGACGGGGCGCGGCTGACCCGGCGACCGTCTTCGCCTTGATCGGCGTCGGTGGTGACGACCTCGTGCCGATGGGTCCGGACCTCGCCGACGGCCCCGGCAGCTACGTCGTGACGGGTCCCCCGAAGAGCGGGCGCAGCACCGTCCTGAGCGCCGTGGTCCGGTCGCTCACCGCCCAGGGCGTCGGGGTCGTCCTCGTCGCACCACGCCGCTCGCCGCTGCGGGCGTTCGAGGGGGCGCCCGGCGTGGTCGCGGTGATCACCACCCGGACCGTCGAGGAGGACCTCCTCGCCCCTTTCTTCGCCGACCACGACGGCCCCCGCGTGCTCGTGATCGACGACGGCGAGCAGCTCAAGGACTGCCCTGCGGCCGACTGGCTCGCGGAGTTCCTCCGGTCGTGCCCCGACACCGGTCGAGCCCTGGTCGTGGCCGGGACGACCGGCGAGGTGTTGGCGGGGTGGGCCGGCTGGCAGGTCGACGTGAGGAACAACCGGTGCGGCGCCGTGCTCAGCCCACAGCTGCCCAACGAGGGTGACCAGGTGGGGCTCCGGCTGACGAAGTCCGACCTCGCCGACCGGCCGACACCCGGGTTCGCCCTCGTGGACGACGGCAGCGGTCAGGCCGTTCGGGTGCAGGTGCCGTTCGATCGGACCGGGTGAGCCCGGACCGACTCGCGGCACCCGCACCCGGGGGGTCATCGCGCCTCGCCCAGCCCGAAGGGCGACAGCGCCTCGGCCTCGACCGCGAAGGAGGCCGCGTCCGAGCCCTCGGCGAGGCGGCGCCTCCGCACGTGGAAGGCCCCCGCCGCGGCCACGAGCACGAAGCCGGTCCCGACGATTCCGAGGGCGACGAGTAGTGCCTGCCCGCCACCGTCCGAACCGGTGAAGGCCAGCCCCGCCGGGGGAGCAGGAGCCTCGGACGGCGCCGGCTGCCGTACCGTCGTCATCTCGCTCCGATACACGGTCGAGTCGGCGAAGGCCGGCACGATCTGGCTTCCGTCGTCGGCGGCAGCCGACCCCTCCGACGAGAACACGAAGACGTACGTGCCGGGCCGCTCGAGGGCGACGCACGGTGTGGCGTACGTGCCGTCCTCGCCGATGGTCACCGTCTCGCGGGCCACGACGAGGCCCGGGTCGATGCGGTCGATCGGACCGAGGTCGCTTCCGACGGCCGGGGCCTCGGCGTACGGTCCGACCAGCACCGATTCGACGTCGACCCCGCCGGGCACGTCGGGGTGCAGGTCGACGACGGTGAGCTCGTCGCTGACGCAGGCACCCGGGTCGATCTCGGCGTCGGACACCACGGTCGAGATGGTCGGCGTCCAGGGCACGAAGGTCGTCTCGGTCGCCACTCCGAACGGTGACCGCCAGGGACCCACCCGGTCACGCCCGGCTTCGACCGGCGTGTCCGCGGGATCGATGGTCTCGACCCAGGTGTAGTACCCGCCACCGGGCAATTCGCAGCCCGGAGTCGAGTAAGTGCCCGGACCGTCGCGAACCTCCAGGGCGACCTCGCAGACGAGAGGGGCATCGTCAGGCCACTCGGCAGCCTCGACCATCGGAGCGAGGAAGGGTCCGAGCAGGCGACTCCGCACCGTGACCGGGATGGGACGCCAGCTGCCGGCGTCGTCGTATCGCCCCCACTCCGACAAGAGTCCGTCACCGGGTCGCACGCCGAGCGTCACCTGGTCGGTGACGACGGTCCCCGCCTCGGCGAGGCTGTCACTGGTCACCGTCGAGACGCTCGGCCGGAAGGGAAGGGGCGACAACTGCTCGACACTCGCGGCTTCGGAAGCCGAGGCCGCCACCCCACCCGAGAAGAGGATCATCTGCGAGCCTGCGGGGCTGTTCCCCACCGTGGTCACCCGTCCGTACGGCAGGTCGACGAACTCGACCGAGGCGTTCACGGTGAGTTGAGCAGCGTCACCGGTGGCGGTGACGGGCACGCTCTCGCCGTTGCGGACGAGGGCCGTGGTCGAACCGTCCTCGAACACGGCTCCGTCCAGGGTGACCGTGCCCGCATGCGTGGGCTCGAGGGCCGTCGGCCCACCCGTCACGCGGTCGACCGTGAGGTCGGGGCGGATGAGCCCCGAGCCGTCGTCCGAGAGTTCGACGGTGATCGATGCCGCGACCGACTTCGACGCGGCGGACGAGGCCTCGGCGAGCATCTGGTTCGCGCGTTCGAGCACGATCGGCCACCGCTCGTTGGCACGGCCGGCGTAGTAACGCTGCGTGTGGCCGTTCAGGCCGGTGATGGTCCAGACCGCGAGCTGTCCCGCGGCGGCCGTGTCGGCGTCGGTCGTGCCACCCCAGGTGCGGGCGATGTAGGCGAGGCGCGCGTGGTCGTCGGTCGAGACGCCGATCACGTCGCCACCCGTGGTCGTGTCGTAGTGGTTGCCGACGGGCGAGCTCTTGCCGGCTTCGAGGCAGAACGCCTGGGTGCCGTCGTCGAGTCGGTACGTGCCGAGCCACGAGGCGTTGTCGCCGCGCCAGAGGTGGCCCGGGCCGAGTCCCGTACCGGTGACGGCGGCGGCCGGGGCGTGGCCGAGCAGGCCGACGACGACGGAGAACAGCAGGGCGAGGGCGAGCGCGAGGCGCCGTCTGGGGGGATGGAGGGCGCTGTGTGGTGATGTCATGCACCGACGATCGGGCAGCGACCCCGGCTGCCGAGGCCGGCACCGCGCCTCCTGTGCACTGTTCTCGACGACGCGGGCCGGGGGAGGAGCCGTGACGCGACGACGCCCCCGCCGCGAGGTGCGGCGGGGGCGTCGTCAGACGGTGGTGACCGAGGTCACTCGGTCTCGTCGAGGTCGATCTCGTCGCCCTCGAGGTCGTTCGAGGCGTACTCGGGCGAGCCCTCGCGGGGCGCGCCGCCGGTCGGGCCGTCGTTGCCCTCGCCGACGCCGGGGAAGACCGTCTCGCCGGCGACGGCGTCGTTGGTCGCGATCTGCTCGGACTCGGCGAACTCGTCGGCCTGATCGTAGGGCTGGTCGCCCGATGCTGCGGGGGTGTTGATGTCGCTCATGATGCGTCCTTCCGAAGGCGGTGCGGGGTGGTGGGAAAGCGGCTCAGGCCAGGCCGAGCTGCTGCTTGAGGCCGGCCTCGTCGGTGGCGCCCCAGCGCTCGACCAGCAGGCCGTCCTCGTCGAAGCGGCCGACCTGGATGCCGCGCACGGTGAACGACTTGCCCGTGGGCTCGGCGCCCTGGAACGTGCCCGTGTGCGTGCCCGAGATCGTGAAGACCGCGGTGACGTTCTCGTCGTCGGCGACGAGCGTCTCGACCCCGAGGTCGGCGTCGGGGAAGGCCGCGAAGAACTCGGTCCAGAAGGCCTGGATGCCCGCGAGGCCGGCGGGTGCGTCGGGGGCCGGGTCGTGGTCGACGACGTCGGCGTGGAAGCCCTCGCCGAGGCGGTCGATCTCACGGGCGGTCAGGATCTCGCCGAGGCGTTCCTGCGTGGCGAGGTTCTTCTCTTTCGACATGCGTGTCTCCGTTTTCTCGTTCTGTCGGGATGCCTCTCGTCTACTCCCCAGGTCATCGGTGGCCGCCGATGCTCACAGCAGACGCGACGCTCGGCGTACCCCTCGGGTCGCCCGCTAGGCTGACCGCTGGCCCATATGTCTTCATGTCGAGATGGCTCGATGTCGAGACGGATCATGGTGAGACGACGCAGCGATGCGGATTGGAAGAACAGCGTGGATCTTTTCGAGTACCAGGCCAGAGACCTGTTCGAGCAGTACGGGGTTCCCGTGTTGCCGGGCATCGTGGCCGACACCCCCGAGGAGGCGCGAGCGGCGTCCGAGAAGCTGGGTGGCGTCACCGTCGTGAAGGCCCAGGTCAAGGTCGGCGGCCGCGGCAAGGCCGGCGGCGTCAAGGTGGCGAAGACCCCGGACGACGCCGAGGCAGCAGCGAAGGACATCCTCGGGCTCGACATCAAGGGCCACGTCGTCAAGCGCGTGATGATCGCCGGCGGCGCCCAGATCGCCCGCGAGTTCTACTTCTCGGTGCTGCTCGACCGCGCCAACCGCTCGTACCTCTCGCTCTGCAGCGTCGAGGGCGGCATGGAGATCGAGCAGCTCGCCGTCGAGAAGCCCGACGCGCTGGCGCGCATCGAGGTCGACCCCCGCTCGGGCATCGACCTGGCGAAGGCCACCGAGATCGCGAAGGCCGGCGGGTTCCCCGACGAGCTGATCGAGAAGGTCGCGCCCGTGCTGGTCAAGCTCTACGCGGTCTACGAGGGCGAGGACGCCACCCTCGTCGAGGTCAACCCGCTCGTCCTCACCGAGCAGGGTGACATCGTCGCCCTCGACGGCAAGGTCTCGATCGACGAGAACGCCGAGTTCCGTCACCCCGGTCACGCCGAGCTCGAGGACGCCGACGCGGCCGACCCGCTCGAGGCGAAGGCCAAGGCCGCGGGCCTCAACTACGTGAAGCTCGACGGCGAGGTCGGCATCATCGGCAACGGCGCCGGGCTCGTCATGTCGACGCTCGACGTCGTCGCCTACGCCGGCGAGGCGCACGGCGGCGTGAAGCCCGCCAACTTCCTCGACATCGGCGGCGGAGCGAGCGCCGAGGTCATGGCGGCGGGGCTCGACGTGATCCTGGGCGACGCCCAGGTCAAGAGCGTCTTCGTCAACGTCTTCGGTGGCATCACCGCCTGTGACGCGGTCGCCAACGGCATCGTCGCCGCCCTCGGCATCCTCGGCGACGCGGCCACCAAGCCGCTCGTCGTGCGACTCGACGGCAACAACGTCGACGAGGGTCGACGCATCCTGGCGGAGGCGGCGCACCCGCTGGTCACCGTCGTCGCGACCATGGACGAGGCTGCCTACAAGGCCGCCGAGCTGGCTTCGAAGTAAGGACTGCAGAGAACAATGTCGATCTTCCTCAACAAGGACAGCAAGGTCATCGTCCAGGGCATCACCGGCGGTGAGGGCACCAAGCACACCGCCCTCATGCTCAAGGCAGGCACCCAGGTCGTCGGTGGAGTCAACGCCCGCAAGGCCGGCACGACCGTCACCCACGGTGACGTCGAGCTCCCCGTCTTCGGCACCGTGACCGAGGCCGTCGCCGAGACCGGCGCCGACGTCTCGATCGTCTTCGTGCCGCCGGCGTTCGCCAAGGACGCCGTCGTCGAGGCCATCGAAGCCGAGGTGCCGCTCGTCGTCGTCATCACCGAAGGCATCCCGGTGCAAGACAGTGCCGAGTTCTGGGCCCTCGCCAAGGCCAAGGGCGGCACGACCCGCATCATCGGTCCGAACTGCCCCGGCATCATCACGCCGGGCGAGTCGCTGGTCGGCATCACGCCCGCCTCGATCTCGGGCTCGGGCCCGATCGGGCTCGTCTCGAAGTCGGGCACCCTGACCTACCAGATGATGTTCGAGCTGCGCGACCTCGGCTTCTCGACCGCCATCGGCATCGGCGGCGACCCGGTCATCGGCACGACCCACATCGACGCCCTCGAGGCGTTCGAGGCCGACCCCGACACCAAGGCGATCGTCATGATCGGCGAGATCGGTGGCGACGCCGAAGAGCGTGCCGCCGACTACATCAAGGCGCACGTCACCAAGCCCGTCGTCGGCTACGTCGCGGGCTTCACGGCCCCCGAGGGCAAGACGATGGGTCACGCCGGGGCGATCGTATCCGGCTCGGCCGGCACCGCCCAGGCCAAGAAAGAGGCACTCGAGGCCGCCGGCGTCAAGGTCGGCAAGACGCCGAGCGAGACCGCGGCGCTGCTCCGCGAGGTCTACGCCTCCCTCTAGGGGCCGACCCGCGCCTCCTCGACGGGCGTGTTCGTCACGGCCGGTCGTCCTCGGACGCCCGGTCACGACGGACACGCCCGTCGTCGTCTGTGTGGCCCGGTGCAGGCGCGGCACGGGTGCCGACCGGTGTCGTCGTCGTGGGCGGCGGGGCAGCAGGCCGGCCCCGGTCGGCACCGGTACAGTCGCTCGCGATGAACCGCCCAGTCACCGCCCTCTTCTCCGCGCTCGAAGCCCTGCTCGTCGTGGCCATCGGCGTCGGCATCCCCCTCGTCGTGCTGACCTCGCTCTGGGCGTTCCAGTACGGCCTGCAGATCGACTGGATCGTCTTCTGGCGAGCGGCCGTCGACTCGTGGCTCGTCGGGCACGGCGCCGACCTCACCGTCCAGCTCAGTGCGGACGCGGCCGCGGCGACCGGCATCGCCGGGGCCGACGCCCCCATCGTCGTCTCGCTGGCCGCGCTCGGCTTCGCCCTGCTCACGGTGCTGATGGGGGTCCGCGCCGGCCGTGCCGCCGCCGAGACGGCCCACCGCACGACCGGTGTGCTCGTCACGATCGGCACCTTCGCCCTGCTGTCCCTCGCCCTGGCGGCCTCGGCGCAGCACGAGCTCGCGCGCCCGTCGTTGTGGCAGGGCACCCTGCTGCCCACGCTCGTCTACGCCGTGCCCGTCGTGGCCATGGCCGAGGTCACGCGCCGCCGTCGGGGCGAGTCCGCCGACCCGGTCACCGGTGCCGTCATCGGCCTGCTGTCCCGACTGCCCGGACAGGTGACCGGCATCGCAGCCGCCGGGCTGCGTCTCGGGGCCGTGGCCGCATCGACCGTGCTCGCCGTGTCGGCCCTGATCGTCTCGGTGCTGATCGTGACGAACTACGCCGAGATCATCACCCTGTACGAAGGCGCGCACGGCGGGTTCCTCGGCGGGCTCGCGCTGACGCTCGGACAACTGGCGCTGCTCCCCGACGTCGTCGTCTGGGCGGCGTCGTGGCTGGTCGGCCCCGGCTTCGCCATCGGCACCGGGTCGTCGATCTCGCCCCTCGGCACCGCCGTCGGTCCGATGCCCGCGATCCCCTTCCTCGGCGCCCTGCCCACCGCCGACCTGACGTTCGGGTTCGTCGGGCTGCTGGTGCCGGTCGTCGCCGCGTACGTCTGCGCGACGCTGCTGAGGCCGAAGCTGCAGCGGATGCTCGCCGGGCACGGTGTCGACGACCTGGTCCGTCGCATCGTCGTCGCGGTCGTCGGAGGGCTCGTCGGGGGAGTGCTGCTGGGCCTGCTCGCCTGGGCGGCCTCGGGCTCGGCCGGGCCCGGGCGACTGACCGAGGTCGGACCCGACCCGCTGCTGGTCGGCGGGTTCGCGGCGCTCGAGTTCGCCGTCGCCGGCGTCTTGGCGATGGTCGTGACGCCGCCGAGGTTCGCGGGTCCGCGGGCCGAGACGACGCCGGACAGGTCCCGGACGAAGCGGCACGACGATGCGGGTGTCGACTCGACCGCAATGACCGGGCCCGTGTCCGTACCCACCCCCCGGCCCGACGGTGACGACACCGAGCGCATCGAGGGCATCACGCGCTGACGTCGTCGTCCGCCTCACGTCGGACCCCCGTCTCCGCCGCCCCACGGTGCGCGTGCCCGGCCCGCTAGGCTTGCCGGGTGCTGAAGCTCGTGGTGCTCATCTCCGGTGGCGGCTCGAACCTCCGGGCGTTGCTCGAGGCCGCGAGCGACGCCGAGTACCCGGCCCGGGTGGTCGCCGTCGGCGCCGACCGTGAGGCCGACGGCTTCGAGCACGCCGAACACTTCGGGGTGCCGACCTTCTCGGTCGCCTTCTCGAACTTCGCCGACCGTGCCGCCTGGGGCGACGAGCTGCTGGCGCAGATCGAGCAGTGGCAGCCCGACCTCGTGGTGCTCAGCGGGTTCATGCGGCTCGTGCCGCCGCGGGTCGTCGCCGCCCTCGCCCCGAACCTGATCAACACGCACCCCGCCTACCTGCCCGAGTTCCCCGGGGCGCACGGCGTGCGTGACGCGCTCGCGGCCGGGGTCGAGCAGACCGGCGCCAGCGTGATCGTCGTCGACGAGGGCGTCGACAGCGGCCCGATCCTCGCGCAACGCCGCATCCCGGTGCTGCCCGGCGACGACGAGTCGTCGCTGCACGACCGCATCAAGGTCGTCGAGCGCGAACTGCTCGTGCAGACCGTGCTCGACATCGCCAACGGAACGATCTCTCTCGAACAGGAGCCCACCGCATGAGCGGCCACGCCATCGACCCCAGCCTCTACCGCGACCGTGATGCCGTGCCCGTGCGACGGGCGTTGATCAGCGTCAGCGACAAGACGGGCCTGCTCGACCTCGCCGCCGCGCTGTCGGCCTCCGGCGTCGAGATCGTGTCCACCGGTTCGACCGCCCAGACCATCCGCGACGCCGGCCACGCCGTCACCGACGTCAGCAGCGTCACCGGGTTCCCCGAGTCGCTCGACGGCCGCGTCAAGACGCTGCACCCCGCGGTGCACGCGGGCATCCTCGCCGACCTGCGTCTCGAGTCGCACGAGGCCCAGCTGGCCGAACTCGACATCGCCGCGTTCGAGCTCGTCGTCGTCAACCTCTACCCGTTCGTCGAGACCGTCGCGTCGGGTGCCGACGTGCCCACCGTCATCGAGAACGTCGACATCGGCGGGCCCGCCATGGTGCGGGCCGCCGCGAAGAACCACGCCAACGTCGCGATCGTCGTCTCGCCGACGAACTACCCGCAGGTCGTCAAGGCACTCACGCTTGGTGGCACGACCCTGGCCCAGCGTCAGCGCCTGGCCGGCGAGGCCTTCGCCCACACGGCCGCGTACGACACGGCAGTCGCGGCGTACTTCGCCGCACACGTGGGTGTGCGCGCCGAGGCCGACGCGTCCGCCGGGGCGACCGGCGCCTCCTCGTCCGTCGTCGACCAGCAGGAGGCGCGGGCCGGCTTCGAGCCCACGGTCACCCTCTCGGCCGAGGTGCAGCACACCCTCCGCTACGGCGAGAACTCCCACCAGGCCGCGGCGATCTACGCGACGCCCGGGGCGCACGGCATCGCGCAGGCGACGCAGCTGCACGGCAAAGAGATGTCGTACAACAACTACGTCGACGCCGACGCCGCCCTGCGCGCTGCCTTCGACTTCGACGAGCCCGCCGTCGCGATCATCAAGCACGCGAACCCGTGCGGCATCGCCGTCGCCTCGCCCGACGCCGTCGACGCCATCGCCGACGCGCACCAGCGGGCCCACGCCTGCGACCCCGTCTCGGCGTTCGGCGGCGTCATCGCGGCCAACCGCACCGTGACGCGCGCCATGGCCGAGACCGTCGCCGACATCTTCACCGAGGTCGTCATCGCCCCGGCGTTCGACCCCGAGGCCGTCGAGATCCTCAGTGCGAAGAAGAACATCCGCCTGCTGACCCTGCCCGCCGACTTCGCCCGCGACGTCCGCGAGGTCAAGCAGATCTCGGGTGGTCTGCTCGTCCAGGACGCCGACCGGTTCGACGGCTTCACGTCCGACGGCTGGACGCTCGTCGCCGGTGACGAGGCCGACGCCGCGACGCGTGCCGACCTCGAGTTCGCCTGGAAGGCCTCGCGCGCCGTCAAGTCGAACGCGATCCTGCTCGCCTCGGGCGGCGCCTCGGTCGGAGTCGGCATGGGCCAGGTCAACCGCGTCGACTCGTGCCACCTCGCCGTCGACCGCGCCGGGGCCCGCGCCGCAGGGTCGGTCGCGGCGTCCGACGCGTTCTTCCCCTTCGCCGACGGCCTGCAGGTGCTGCTCGACGCGGGTGTGGCCGCGGTGGTGCAGCCCGGCGGGTCGATCCGCGACGACGAGGTCGTGGCCGCGGCCAAGGCCGCCGGCGTCACCATGTACTTCACGGGCGAGCGCCACTTCTTCCACTAGGTCGTCGTCGACGAGGTCCCGGAGGCGCGGGTCGCGTCGTCCGCCGATCCGAACGATTCCGTCTTGCGGCGGAGTCGACGGCACGCATATCCTGTAAGGCTGCTCACAGCCGGTCGGACACGACCGCACGGACGGACGACGACACTCAGGAGGACATGATGACGACGACGACACTGACCACGGTGGGCACGGCCACCGACGGTGCTCGCGTGGGTCGCGCCTCCTCGGCGTATCCGAGCCCGGCGCCGATCATCTAGACGAGACGGTCCGCCGCCCACCGGCACCACTCCGACACCTCCGCCCGGCGACGTCCCGGGCGCGACCGCGCGACCATGCGTCCTCCCCGGACGGTCGCCGCACCACCTTTCTCCACAACGGGTCAGCGCTCTGCGCCGTCGCCTGTGCCAGATCACGACACTTGGATCACCCATGTCTCAGAAGTCCTCGTCCGCCCGTCCGCCCGACACCGCGAAGCGCCCCTCGACGGTGCAGTCGCTCATTCGGCTGTACCCCTACGTCAAACCGGCCCTGCCCCGCATCGTGCTGGGCATGGTCGCGGCCCTCCTCGCGGCCGTCGTCGCCCTGCTGATCCCCCTCGTCCTGCAGCTGCTCGTCGACGGACCGCTGTCGAGCGGTGACCGGTCGCAGGTGTGGCCCGCTTTCGCCGTCGTGCTGGGCCTCGGCGTCGCCGAAGCGATCATGATCGGTGCTCGCCGACGACTGGTGCTCACCCCGAGCACGCACGTCGAGGCGACCATGCGCAACGCCCTGTACGCCAAGCTGCAAGACCTGCCGGTGGCGTTCCACGACCGGTGGCAGAGCGGTCAGCTGCTGAGCCGGTCGGTCAGCGACCTGAGCCTCATCCGTCGCTGGCTCGCGTTCGGCGTCGTGCTGCTCGTCGTCAACGTGCTCACCATCGTCGTCGGCTTCGTCGTGCTGTTCTGGTACAGCTGGGTGCTCGGCCTCGTCTTCCTCGTCGCGTCGCTGCCGGTGTTCTTCGTCAGTTTCGCCTTCGAGAAGCGGTACTCGATCGTCGCCCGTCGGTCCCAGGACCAGGTCGGCGACCTGGCGACCAGCGTGGAAGAGAGCGTCCACGGCATCCGGGTCCTCAAGGCCTTCGGTCGCGGCAAGCACTCGCTGCGCGAGTTCGCCAAGCAGGCCGAAGACCTCCGGGGGACCGAGATCGAGAAGGCGAAGGCCATCTCGAAACTGTGGCTCTGGCTGCTGCTCGTGCCCGACGTGGCCTTCGCGCTGTGTCTGCTCGGCGGCGTGTGGCTCGCCGCCGACGGTCAGCTGACCGTCGGCCAGCTGTTCGCCTTCTTCGCGACCGCGACCGTGCTGCGTTGGCCGGTCGAGTCGATCGGCTTCCTGCTCTCGATGACCTTCGACACCCGCACGGCCGTCGACCGCTACTTCGAGGTGATGGACAGCGAGAACACGGTGACCGACCCCGAGAACCCGTCGACGATCGCCGAACCCCGCGGCCGTCTCGAGTTCAAGGGCACGCACTTCCGCTACCAGGACTCACCGGCCCAGTTCTCCGACCTCGTCAACGGGGTCGACCTGGTCGTCGAGCCCGGCGAGACGATGGCCCTCGTCGGTCTCACCGGCTCGGGGAAGACCACGCTCCTGTCGCTCGTGTCGCGGCTCTACGACGTCACCGGCGGGCAGGTCCTGATCGACGGCGTCGACGTCCGCGACCTCAGCCGCGAAGAACTTCGCCGCCACATCGGCATGGCGTTCGAGGACGCGACGCTGTTCAGTGCGTCCGTGCGTGACAACGTGCTGCTCGGTCGCCCCGATCTCGCGGACGACCCCGACGAGGCCGACCGGGTGATGCGCGAGGCCCTCGAGATCGCCCAGGCCGACTTCGTCGAACGATTGCCCGAGGGCGTCGACACCCGGGTGGGCGAAGAGGGGCTCAGCCTGTCCGGCGGACAGCGCCAGCGCCTCGCGCTGGCGCGGGCCATCGCGGCCCGCCCGGCCGTGCTGGTGCTCGACGACCCGTTGTCGGCCCTCGACGTCGACACCGAAGCGCGCGTCGAAGCCGGACTGAGACGCGTGCTCGCGTCTACGACGTCCCTGATCGTCGCCCACCGACCGTCGACGGTCACCCTGGCCGACCGGGTCGCGCTGCTCGAGAACGGCACGGTCACGGCGGTGGGCCGGCACTCCGACCTCATCGCGAGCAACGAGCACTACCGCTACGTCATCTCGTCGCTCGACGACGACTCCACCACCAGCCGAGAGCAGGTGCTCGCATGACCGACACGACACTCGAGGACGACCGTCCCGACCGTCCGGCAGCAGCCGACGGCCCCGTCGAGCGCGAGGCGCTCGACGGACGCACCCCCGCCGAGAAGCGCGCCGAGCAGGGTTCGACGACGCAGGGCGTCCGCGGCGAAGAGCGCGAGAACTTCACCAAGGACGAGAGCAAGAGGCTGCGCCGTCGTTCGCTGCGCCTCCTCGGCTCGCTCGTGCACCCGCTGCGCTGGCGTCTCGCACTGATGGGCGTCGTCGTCGTGATCAGCACGGCCTCGCAGGTCGCGGGGCCGGCCCTGATCGCGATCGGCATCGACACCGCCCTGCCGGCGCTGATGGACGACCAGGACTGGGCGCCCGCGATCCTCGTCGTGGTCGCCTACCTGGTCACCGGTGTGATCGGCGCGGTGCTGATGGCGCAGTACACGGTGCTGTCGGCGCGCATCAGCCAGGCGATCCTGTTCGACCTGCGCAAGCGTCTGTTCCTGCACACGCAACGGCTCAGCCTCGAGTTCCACGAGACGTACACGTCGGGCCGCATCATCTCGCGCCAGACGAGCGACCTGGACTCGATCCGAGAACTGCTGGACTCGGGCATCAACCAGCTCGTCTCGGGCCTGCTCTACATGGTCTTCACCGCCGTCGCCCTCGTCGCGCTCGACCCGCAGAGCGGCCTCGTCCTCGCCGTGGCCCTCGTGCCGCTCGTGGCGTTGACCCGGTGGTTCCAGGTGCGCTCGCAGAAGCTGTTCCGCGCCACCCGCGTCACGAGCGCCCGCGTCATCGTCCACTTCGTCGAGACGATGACGGGCATGCGCGCGGTGCAGGCCTTCCGCAAGGAGGCGCGCAACGAGAAGGAGTACGCCAGTCACGTCGAGGACTACCGGCAGGCCAACTCGAAGGTGTTCACGTTGTTCGGCACCTTCGACCCGGGCCTGGTGCTCATCGGCAACGCGACCCTCGCGGCCGTCGTGCTCTTCGGCGGCTTCCGGGTGATCGACGGTTCGCTCGAGATCGGCGCCCTGCTCGCGGTGGCGCTCTACGCGAAGCGGTTCTTCGATCCGGCCGAAGAGATGGCCATGTTCTACAACGGCTACCAGTCGGCGTCGGCCGCGCTCGAGAAGATCTCGGGCGTGCTCGAGGAGCAGCCGAGCGTGCCCGACCCGACGCGCCCGGTCGACCTGTGGGACGCCAAGGGGCAGGTGCACTTCGACGACGTCGAGTTCGCCTACAACGCCGACACGGTCGTTCTGCCCGGCTTCGACCTCCACGTGCCCGCGGGGCAGACCATCGCCCTCGTCGGGTCGACGGGGGCCGGCAAGTCGACGTTGGCGAAGCTCATCTCGCGCTTCTACGACCCGACACGCGGGGCGGTGACGCTCGACGGCGTCGACCTGCGCGACCTGCACCCGAAAGACCTGCGCCGCGCGATCGTCATGGTCACACAAGAGGCCTACCTCTTCTCGGGGTCGGTGGCCGACAACATCTCGCTCGGCAAGCCCGACGCGACACGTGACGAGATCGTGCGGGCGGCGAAGGCGGTCGGGGCGCACGAGTTCATCGAGGCCCTGCCCGACGGGTACGACACCGACGTGAACAAGCGCGGCGGCCGGGTGTCGGCCGGGCAACGCCAGCTGCTGTCGTTCGCCCGGGCGTTCATCGCGGACCCGAGCGTGCTGATCCTCGACGAGGCGACGGCGTCGCTCGACATCCCGTCCGAGCGCATGGTGCAGGAGGCGCTGCAGACCCTGCTCGCCGACCGCACCGCCGTCATCATCGCGCACCGCCTGTCGACGGTCGCGATCGCCGACCGGGTGCTCGTGATGGAGCACGGCAAGATCGTCGAGGACGGCACCCCGGACGACCTGATCGCGGGCACCGGCCGTTTCGCGCAGCTGCACGCCGCGTGGCGCGACTCGCTCGTGTGAGATCGCGGCTCGGCTAGCGTGTCCCCGATGATCGACGCGACGACCTACCTGCAGGCCTACGACGAGCAACTCCGCACCGACGCCGAGACGCCGAGCGCGATCGACGTCACGCGGCACGGTCCGTTGCGGCTCGTCACCTTCGCCGGTGGCCGCGGATTCGTCACCTACCGCGACCTCGGCGAGGCCGACGCCGACGCGGTGCGCGCGCTCGTGGCCGCCGCCGTCGAGCACTTCGACGCCGACGCCGAGATCACCCGGGTCGAGTGGAAGACGCGGGGCCACGACCGGGCGCCCGGGCTGCACGACGCGCTCGTGGCCTCGGGCTTCGAGCCCGGCGAGCCCGAGTCGATCATGATCGGGCCGCTGACGGCGTTGGCCGGTCTCGGCGATGCACCCGAGGGGGTGACGGTCCGTCGGGTCACCACCGAGGCAGACGTTCGGGCGATGAGCGCAATGGTCGACGAGGCGTTCGGCGAAGCGGTCGACGCGCGGATGGCCGACGCGCTGCTCTCGCGGCTGGGTCGCGACGACGGCATGGAGCTCTGGGTCGCCGAGGTCGACGGTCGGATGGTCAGTGGTGGCCGACTCGAGCCCGTCCCCGGCACGGACTTCGTCGGCATCTGGGGCGGTGCCACCCTCGAGGCGTACCGCCACCGGGGCATCTACCGGGCGTTGACCGCCGCACGGGCGCGTTCCGCCCTCGCGCAGGGCAAGGCCCTCGTGCACAGCGACTCGACCGAGGACTCGCGTCCGATCCTCGAACGCTCGGGCCTGGTCGCGGTGTCGACGACGACCCCGTACGACCGGACGCGCTGAGGCCGCCCGAGCGTCGGCGGGCGAGTCCGGGGGAGTCGGGCGGTCGTGGTCGACCGTCTCCGACGAACTGGCCCGGTCCTGCCCGGTCCTGCCCCGAGGGTCGGCCCGCCCCTGAGCCTCGGCCCGGTCAGGGACGGTAGGAGGCGCGCTCGAGATCGACGCGGAAGGTACCCGACCGGCTCAACAGCAGAGGCGTGCCCTCGACGCGGTACTGCTCGAGGGCCCGCTGCTCGTGGTCGCGCGGGGCATGGCCGGAGGCGCGGATCACCCGCCACCAGGGCAGGTCGGCCCCCGCGTACGCCATCACCTGGCCGACGCCGCGGGAGGCCCGGGAGCCGAGGGCCGCGGCGACCGAGCCGTAGGTCATGACGTGGCCAGGCGGGATCGACTCGACCACGGCGATCACCCGCGAGACGAAGTCGTCGGGGTGCGGCCCGGAGCCGGCCGCGCGTCCCGGCCCCGCGTCGGGGTCGGGTCCGAGGCCGAGTCCGGTCCTGGGCCCGGTGACGGACCCGGGCTCGTCGCCGGGGGCGGGCCCGTCCGGTGTCACGACGTCGGCCTCTCGCGGTGCCGACTCAGACCTGCGACGACGCCAGGGTCAGCCCTGCGACGTGCTCGCCGTAGGGCGTCTCGCCGATGACCTCGAAGCCGATGTGGTGGAAGAACTCTTCGGGCCCGTCGTCGCCCGGCTCGTAGATGACGGTGACCCGGTCGAAGCCGCGGCTGCGGGCCTCGTCGGCGAGGGCGTGGACGGCGAATCGCCCGATGCCCCGGCCCTGGGCGTCGGCCTCGACGTTGATGCGCCAGATGCAGCTGCGCAGCGCCTCGTCGTCGGCCTCGGCGTCGAAGTTGCCCATGATGAAGCCGACCACCGTGTCGTCGTCGTCGACGACGACGCGGGGCCAGGCGGTGGTCGGGTTGACGTAGGCCTCGGCGATCGAGTGCGAGACGGGGGCGACGAACTGCTCTTGCCCCGGCTTGAGCGTCAGGTTGTTGGCCGCGACGACGGTGGCGGCGGACAGTTCTTCGAGGCGCAGTCCAGACATGGATTCAGGGTAACGGCGCGTCCCGACGGGCACCACCGCCGGGCGGATGACGGGTCGCGGTCTGCGCGCGACCCCCGACGTCGTGGATGATGACGAGAATGAACCGCGGGACGAACCTGCCGGCGATCGGCGGCTACAACCGGTCGGTCGTGCTCGACGCGATCCGGCGGGAGAGCGCGGGCCTGAGCCGGACCGAGATCGCCGGGCGCACCGGGCTCAGCCCCCAGGCCGTGACGAACGTCTCGCGACGGTTGATCGAGTCGGGCCTGATCCGTGAGAGCGGCACCGTCATCAGCGGCCCCGGCAAGCCCCGCACCATGCTGCAGCTCGAGTCGCGGGGGCGCTTCGCGGTCGGCGTGCACGTCGACCCCGCGGTGCTGACGTTCGTGCTGCTCGACCTCGTGGGCACGGTCGTCGCCCACGCCCGCGAGCTGACCCCGTCCGCCAGCGAACCCGACGAGGTGGTGGCCCTGATGGCGCGGGCCATCGACGGGCTGGTCGTCACGAGCGGCGTCGACCGCGACCTCCTGCTCGGGGTCGGCATCGCCTCGCCCGGCCCGGTCGACATCGGACCCGGCCTCGTGCTCGATCCGCCGATGATGCCGCTCTGGCGGCACGTGCCGTTGCGCCGGGCGCTCAGCGAGGCCACCGGCCTGCCGGTCCTGCTCGAGAAGGACGTCACGGCCTGCGCGGTCGCTGAGCTCTGGCTGAGCGACGGAGGCGCGGGTGAGCGCAGCGACTTCGCCTTCGTCTACTACGGCACCGGCTACGGCACCGGGCTCGTGCTCGGCGGCGACGTGCTGCGCGGGGCCAGTGCGAACGCCGGGGACTCGGGGCACGTGATGGTCGACGACCACGGTCACCGCTGCACCTGCGGGCGGATCGGCTGCGTGGGCGAGCTGATCACGCCGCACGCCCTCGTGCGCGAGGCCGTCGCCACGGGGGTGCTGGTCGAGGGTGACGTGTCGGACGACGCGCTCGCCGAGGCGGCACGCAGTGGGGATGACGTGGACATGCGTCGCATCGACGAGGCGTTCGTCGCCCTGGTCGGAAAGGCGGACGCGGGCGACGCCGGGGCCCTGCACGTGCTGCACGGGGCCGGGCGACACCTGGCCCGGGCCCTGGTGACCATCGTCAACCTGCTCGACCTCGACGAGGTCGTCTTCGGCGGGCCGTTCTGGGCGCCGCTGTCGCGGCACGTCCTCGCGGTGCTGCCGGCCGCGCTCCGCGACGACCCGGCGCTGGTCTCGAAGCATCCGATCCGGCTCGTCGAGTCGTCGATCGGCATCGACGTCGCGGCCGTCGGAGCGGCCTGCCTGGTGCTCGACCAGACGTTCTCGCCGCGACCGTCCGCCCTGCTGATCCGCGCCTGACGGGGCCGAGCCGCGCCTCCTGCGCTTGTCGACCAGCGCCTCGGGGCGTCAGGACCCGCGCCTCCTCGGCCGTCGCGTCGTTACCGGACCGTTGCGCGCAAGGATCTTGACACGAGTTACTCCATACGATGTAGTAATCGAATCGCGGTCGGGCAGAGCAGCCCGGCGCCGACGCGACTGGAGCAAAGGAGCACCATGTCACGCACGTTCACCTCGGCCCGGGGGCGCAAGCGCGCACTGGCCGTCGCCGCCGCGGCGGTCGCCACGGCCCTGCTGGCCTCGGGATGCTCGGGGGGTGCCGGCAGCGGCGACTCCGACACCATCAAGGTCGCGTACCAGAAGTTCGGCACGTTCACCCAGATGGACGCCCACATGAAGGAGACCGCAAAGACCTTCGAGGCGGCCAACCCCGGCATGAAGGTCGAGTTCGTGCCCATCGCGGCACAGAACGACGACTACTTCACGAAGCTCGCGCTGATGAACCGGTCGGCGGCCACCGCACCCGACGTCATGTACGAGGACACGTTCAAGGTCAAGAGCGACGCGGCCGCCGGCTACCTGCTGCCGCTCGACGAGTACACCGACGCCTGGGACGACTGGGACAAGTTCTACGACAACGCCAAGGAGGCCGGCGTCGGCGAGGACGGCAAGACCTACGGCATCCCGATGGGCACCGACACGCGGGCCCTCTGGTACAACAAGGACCTCTTCGCGCAGGCCGGCCTCCCCGTGCCGTGGGAGCCGAAGACCTGGCAGGACGTGCTCGACGCGGCCGAGACGGTCAAGGCGAAGGTGCCCGACGTGGTCCCGCTCAACGTCTACTCGGGCAAGCCGCAGGGCGAGGGCGCGACCATGCAGGGCTTCGAGATGCTGCTCTACGGCACGCCGACCGGCACCCTCTACGACGACGAGACCGGCAAGTGGCTCACCGACTCGCAGGGCTTCGTCGACTCGCTCGGCTTCATCGAGGACGTCTACCAGGGCGGCATCGGACCGAAACCCGAGGAGGCGCTGGACACCAACATCGCCACCATCGTCGGTGGTGAGTGGCTTCCGCAGGGCAAGCTCGCCATCGCCCTCGACGGCTCGTGGATGAGCGGCACCTGGCTCGAGACCGGCACCAACCCGTGGCCCGAGTGGAACGACGTGATGGGCCAGGCGCCCATGCCCACCCAGGACGGTGCGAAGCCGGGCGCGACGAGCATGTCGGGCGGCTGGACGCTGGCCGTCGGCTCGAAGACGAAGAACCCGGACAAGGCGTTCGAGTTCATCGCCGACGCCCTCGACAAGGACGGCTCGCAGAGCTACGACATCGCCGCCAGCCAGATCGCGGTGCGCAGCGACGTCGCGGAGGACCCCGAGTACGTCGGCAGCAACCCGACCTTCGAGTTCTTCTCGTCGATCGTGCCGGTGACGCACTTCCGTCCGGCGACCACCGACTACAGCCGCATCTCGAACGAGATCACCGTCGCGATGGAGGCCGTCATGACCGGGCAGCAGTCGCCCGAGGAGGCGGCGGCCGCGTTCGACGACCAACTCGTCGGCATCGTCGGCGAGGACCAGACACAGAAGGCGGGGGACTAGCCGGATGGCGACCATCGCCCCCACCCCGGTCGGCCGTGAGAGCGGCCGACCGGGGGCCTCCGGGCCCGGCCCCGGGCCCCACGGCGAGAAGCCGGGTCGCCGGGCGGGCGCGTCGAAGGCGCGCGCCCTGCGCACCGGTGCCCGCACCCTGCCGCTCGTCCCGGCCTTCGTGCTGCTGGCCCTGTTCTTGCTGGGGCCCGTCATCTCGAGCTTCTACGGCTCGTTCACCGACGCCTCGCTGACCGGCTACGCCGCCGGCGGTTCGGAGTTCATCGGGTTCCGCAACTACACCGAGCTCTTCGCCGACCCGGACTTCCCGAAGTCGGTGCTGCTGACGCTCGCCTTCGTCTTCTTCTCGGCCGTGGTCGGCCAGAACGTCGTCGGCCTGGGACTCGCCCTGCTGATGCGGAACGGCCACAAGGTCGTGCGCTCGATCGTCGGCACGTTCGTGATCGCCGCATGGGTGCTGCCCGAGATCGTCGCCGCCTTCGCGGCGTACGCGTTCTTCAACGACGCGGGCACCCTCAACACGGTCCTGTCGTGGTTCGGCATCACGGGCGCCAACTGGCTCTACGCGATGCCGATGCTCTCGGTGATCCTCGCCAACATCTGGCGCGGGGCCGCGTTCTCGATGCTCGTCTACTCGGCGGCCGTGCAGGAGGTGCCCCCCGAGATCACCGAGTCGGCCGAGGTCGACGGCGCCACCGGCTGGCAACGCCTGGTCTACATCACGCTGCCGGTCATCCGACGCAGCATCTCGACCAACCTCATGCTGACCACGCTGCAGACGCTCTCGGTCTTCACGCTCATCTACGTGATGACCGGCGGCGGACCGGGCACGAACAGCACGACGCTGCCGATCCTGGCCTACCAAGAGGCCTTCCAGTTCTCGCAGCTGGGCTTCGGCACGGCCATCGCCACGATCATGCTGCTCGTCGGAGCGGTGTTCTCGATCATCTACATCAGGGCCCTGAAACCGGAGGTCGACTGACCATGGGCATGACCTCACCCAGCGGCCGCAGCATGAAGGCCGTCTCGAACGCCGTGCTGATCGTCATCGCGATCTGCTTCGCCGTGCCCCTCGTCTGGCTGCTGCTGGCCTCGTTCGACCCGTCGGCCACGCTGTCGGCCAAGGTGCCGTCGCAGTTCACGCTCGACAACTTCACCGCCGTGCTGACGCCCGAGATCTCGTTCGTGCCGCTGGCCAACAGCCTCATCGTGTCGGGTGGCTGCGCCCTGGTGACCGTGGTCGTGGCGATCCTCGCGGCGTACCCGCTCTCGCGGTACCGGATGCGCATCAACAAGCCGTTCCTCTACGGCATCCTCTTCGGCACCGGCCTGCCCATCACCGCGATGATGGTGCCGGTCTACAGCCTGTTCGTCTCGCTGAACCTGATCGACTCGATCGGCGGCACGGTGTTCTTCCTCGCCGCGACCAGCCTGCCGATGGCGATCTGGATGGCGAAGAACTTCATGGACTCGGTGCCGATCTCGCTCGAGGAGGCCGCGTGGACCGACGGGGCCTCGATGTTCTCGACCCTGACGCGCATCGTCGTGCCGCTCATGCGGCCGGGCATCGCCGTGGTGTTCATCTTCGTGTTCATCCAGGCGTGGGGGAACTTCTTCGTGCCGTTCGTGCTGCTGCTCAGCCCCGACAAGCAGCCCGCTGCCGTGAGCATCTTCAACTTCTTCGGGCAGTACGGCTCGGTGGCGTACGGCCAGCTCGCGGCGTTCTCGATCGTCTACTCGGTGCCCGTCATCGCGTTGTACGTGCTCGTCTCGCGGACCCTCGGCGGCTCGAACGCGCTGGCCGGTGCCGTGAAGGGGTGACGCGCCTCCCCACCAGTGCCTCCGCCGCCCTCCCGATCCACAGAACGACCCGCCCCACCGTGCGCCTCGGCGCGCCCGTCAGGAGACTGATCCCATGCACGACAACACCGTCCTCGTCGAAGCCCGCATCGACCGCTTCGTCCGCGACCGCATCACACCGGCGGTCTACCGCCGAGCCGTCCCGCTGACGATCACGGCCTGGGAGGCGCCGGGCGAGCCGGTCCCCTTCGGCGAGGCCGTCTCGCAGACGTACGAGCCGTTCGCCGTCGGCTCGCCGTGGAGCCGCCCGTGGGGCACCACGTGGTTCCACGTCACGGGGACGGTGCCAGACGACTTCGGCACCGACCCCGCCACCGCCCTCGAGCTCGTCGTCGACCTGGGCTTCAGCATCCGCCAGCCCGGGTTCCAGGCCGAAGGCCTCGTCTGGCGACCCGACGGCACCATCGTCAAGGCGATCGAGCCGTACAACGGCTACGTGCCGCTGACCGCGATCGGTGCGGGCGTGACCCCGGGCAGCACGATCGACGTCTACGTCGAGGCCGCGTCGAACCCCGACATCGGCGGTGACGACTTCCACGGCGAGACCCCCCTGGGCGACCCCGAGACCGCCGGCGACGCCCCGATCTACGCCCTGCGCAGCATCGTGCTCGCCGAACGCGACGAGGTCGTCGCCGAACTCGATCGAGACGTCTGGACGCTCGTCGGGCTGATGCGCACCCTCGAGCTCACCTCGCCGCGACGGCACGAGATCCTGAGGGCCCTCGACCGGATGTGCGACGTCGTCGACCACGCCGACGTCGCGGGTTCGGCGACGGCCGGTCGGGCCGCGCTCGCCGACGTGCTCGCGGCGCCGGCGAACGCGAGCGCCCACCGGGTCGTCGCAACCGGGCACGCCCACATCGACTCGGCCTGGCTCTGGCCCGTCCGCGAGACGCAGCGCAAGGTCGCCCGCACCTTCTCGAACGTCGTCGCGCTGATGGACGACGACCCCGACTTCGTCTTCGCCGCCTCAAGCGCCCAGCAGTACGCCTGGCTGAAGGAGCACTACCCCGAGCTGTTCGCGCGGGTGAAGCAGAAGGTCGCCGAGGGCCGATTCGTGCCCGTCGGCGGCATGTGGGTCGAGTCCGACACGAACATGCCCGGCGGTGAGGCGCTCGCCCGTCAGTTCGTCGCGGGCAAGGGGTTCTTCCTCCGCGAGTTCGGCGTCGACGCCGACGAGGTCTGGCTGCCCGACTCGTTCGGCTACACGGGTGCCATGCCGCAGATCGCCCGCGCCGCCGGCTCCAGCTCGTTCTTCACCCAGAAGGAGTCCTGGAACGAGACGAACCGTATGCCGCACCACACCTTCCTGTGGGAGGGCATCGACGGCAGCCGGGTCTTCACGCACTTCCCGCCGGTCGACACCTACAACTCCGACCTCTCGCCGGCCGAGCTCGCCCACGCCGAGCGCGGCTACGCCGAGAAGGGGTACTCGAACGTGTCGATCGTCCCGTTCGGCTGGGGTGACGGCGGCGGCGGCCCGACCCGCGAGATGATGGCGGCCGCACGACGGGCCGGAGACCTCGAGGGCTCACCGCGCGTGACCGTCGGCACCCCCGCCTCCTTCTTCGCCCAGGCGCGGGACGAACTCGCCGACCCGGCCGTCTGGTCGGGCGAGATGTACCTCGAGTTCCACCGCGGCACCTACACCTCGCAGGCCCGCACCAAGCAGGGCAACCGCCGCAGCGAGCACCTGCTGCGCGAGGCCGAGCTCTGGAGCGCCACGGCGACGGCGCGCGGCCTGCTCGACTACCCCTACGACGAGCTCGAGCAGATCTGGCACGTCGTGCTGCTGCAGCAGTTCCACGACATCCTGCCCGGTTCGTCCATCGCCTGGGTGCACCACGAGGCCGAACGGCACTACGCCCGGGTCGCCGAGCAACTCGAGGCGATCATCGGGTCGGCCCAGCGCGCGCTCGCCGGGTCGGGGTCGGCGACGACCACGTTCAACGCCGGGCCGGTCCCGGCGGCCGGTGTCGACGCCTCGGCCGGCTCCGGCGAGGGCCAGGCCCAGGAGGCGGGGGTCGGGTCGGTGGCACCGGTCGCCTCCGACGGCGGCTGGGTGCTCGACAACGGGCTCGTGCGCGCCGTGTTCGACGGGGACGGCCTGGTCGCCTCGCTCGTCGACGCGACGTCGAGGCGCGACCTCGTCGCCCCGGGCTCGCGGCTCGGGTTGCTGCAGCTCTTCCGCGACACCCCCAACCAGTGGGACGCGTGGGACGTCGACCAGGCTTACAAGAACGTCCGCACCGACCTGGTCGAGGCCGAATCGGTCGTCGCCGACGGTGGGGCCCTGGTCGTGACCCGTCGCGTCGGCGACTCGACGATCGTGCAGCGCTGGTGGCTCGACGACGGCGAGGCCGAGCTGCACGTGCAGACCGAGGTCGACTGGCACGAGCGGCAGAAGCTGCTCAAGCTGGCGTTCCCGCTCGACGTGCACGCCGACCGGGCCGCCTCCGAGGTGCAGTTCGGCCACGTGCAGCGCCCGACCCACCAGAACACGTCGTGGGACTTCGCCCGGTTCGAGACCGTCGCGCACCGCTGGGTGCACGTCGCCGAGCCCGGCTTCGGCGTGGCCGTGGCGAACGACGCCACCTACGGCCACGACATCACGCGGAGCACCCGCGACTCGGCCGACGGCGGTGACGGCGGCACGACGACGCTCGTGCGGCAGTCGCTGCTGCGGGCGCCGACCTTCCCCGACCCCCACGCCGACCAGGGCCGGCACGTGCTGCGTTCGTCGGTGCGGGTCGCGCCCGACGTGCTCGAGGCGGCGACCGCGGGCTACCGCCTCAACCTGCCCGTCCGGCGGGTCGACGGATCGTCCGGGGCCGCGGTGGCACCGCTCGTCACGTCGTCGTCGCCCGCCGTGCTGGTCGAGGCGGTCAAGCTGGCCGAGGACCGCTCGGGCGACCTGATCGTGCGGCTCTACGAGGCACGGGGCGCGCGGGCGGCGACCACGGTCACGGTCGACGCCGACAGCGGGTTCGGCGACGCGTGGCGAACCGACCTGATCGAGCGCGAGCTGGCCGAGGGCACCGTTGGCTCGGGCCGCTGGACGGCGGGTGCCGCGGTCGAGCTCACCCTGCGCCCGTTCGAGATCGTGACGCTGCGGGTGGCCCGGGCGTAGCGCAGCACCTGCGGGCACTGCGCCACGAGATGGTCACGGCGCCGGGTTTTCTCCTGGTGCGGTGACCATCGCGTGGCGGTGTGGCGGTGTGGCGGTGGCAGCACAGCGGTGTGGGGGCAGAGCGCCGTGGCGGCGGTCAGACGGCGGCTGCGGTCGCCGTGGCCGACCCGCGGGCTCCGACCGTCGCCGCGCCGACGGCTGCCACGGGAAACCCCGGCGGCAGCAGCTCGATGCGCGACGAGAGCTCGAGCGAGGCGAGGAACGGCGACCCCGCCCCCCAGCGGTCGAGCACGCCGGCGACGTCGTCGAGCAGGGGGCGACCGAGGTTGCTGAGCCCGCCCCCGATCACGACGGAGTCCACGTCGGTCGTCAGGACGAGGAGGCGCACCGCGGCCGCCACCCCCGCCGCGAGGTCGGCACGCACGCGGACGGCCTCGGGGTCGCCGGCGTCGGCCGCCGCGAACAGCGCCACGGCCGGGTACGCCCCCTCGGTCGGCCAGTGACGTGACACCGCGGCGCCGGCCGCGACGGTCTCGAGGCACCCGCGCTGCCCACAGGGGCAGAGTTCGCCCCCGGGGTCGACGGGGACGTGCCCGATCTCGCCCGAGACGCCTCGCGAGCCGCGCCAGAGTTCGCCGTCCACGACGAGACCCGCGGCGAGGCCGGTGCCGAGGTTGAGGTAGCCGACCGAACCCGACAGCGACATGGCGAGGTACGCGCCCAGGGCCGCCGCGTTGACGTCGTTCTCGACCCGGACCGGCACCCCGAGCCGGGTGCTCAACGTGGACCCCACGGCGACGTCGTCGAAGCCGATGTTCACCGCGTGCCGCACGCGCCCCGTGGCGCCGTCGACCAGGCCGGGGATGCCGACGCCGACCGACTCGAAGGCCCCGACGGCGACGCCGACGCGGTCCGCCAACGAGGTGACCGCCGTGGCCGCGTTCGCCAACACGGAGTCAGGGCCGAACCCCGTGGGCAGGCGGAGACGGTGGACGGGGGCGCCGGACCCGTCGATGACGACCGCGTCGATCTTGGTGCCGCCGATGTCGAGGCCGACCCTCACGGCCGCCCCGTCGATCCGGGCCCGGAGGCACCCGCCCGCGCGTCGTCGAGAGCGCCGGGAGGCGCGGCGACGGACACGGAGGCGGGCGTGGACATGTTTGTTAGTAAAGCTTACGAACCAGATCCCGGCAAGGGGTCCGGCAGGAGGGGGTCGCGATGTTTCGGGTGTTGACCGCCGGTGTTTCGTGTGCGTAAACTCGCCGCCACGCACCTTGACACGTGTTTGTAAGGCCCATTTACTAACGGCACGCCACCACGGCGACGCCACCCGGCACCGCTGCCGACGGGCCCTGCGAACGGGTCCGAGGTCGGCGACGATGCCGAGACGAGAGGACGCGCCCGTGACCACCACGACGATCACCCGGCAGCAGCAACCGCCCGTCCGCGCGCACAACCGCTCGCTCGTCCTCGAGGCCCTCTACCGCGACGGCTCGATGAGCCGGGCCGACCTGGCTCGTCGCTCGGGCCTGACGCGCCCCACCGTCTCCGCACTCGTCGCCGAACTGATCGACGACGGCATCGCTCGCGAGCTCGGCGTCCGCGACGACGCCCGGGTCGGCAAACCGGCGACGCTCGTCGGCATCGAGTCGGACGCCTTCCACATCGTCACGGTCGACCTGTCGAACGCCGACCGTTTCGTCGGGGCCGTCGTCGACCTGAGGGGCGGGGTCGTCGAGCGCGCCGGCGTCGAGCTCGAGGGTGCCGTCGGCGAGGCCGCCGTGTCCCTGGTCGAACGGCTCGTCGACGACCTCGGCTCGCGCACGACCCGCCCGCTGCTCGGTGTCGGGGTCGCGACCCCCGGCATCGTCGACCACGACGGCGTCGTGCGCACCGCCGTCCACCTCGGCTGGTACGACCTGCCCCTGCGGTCCCGGCTCTCCGACCACGTCGGGTTGCCCGTCCACGTCGGCAACGACTCCAACGCCGCGGCCGTGGGCATCCGCACCTTCGGCGAGACGGCCGGGCAGGGTGTGGCCGGGCGAGCCCCGGCCGGGCAGAGCCTCATGGTCGTGACGATCGACCACGGTGTCGGCGTCGGGCTGGTCGTCGCCGGCTCGCTCGTCGAGGGCGACCAGTTCTCGGCCGGTGAGATCGGGCACGTGACGGTCGACGAGAACGGCGACGTGTGCGCGTGCGGTCGACGCGGCTGCCTCGAGGAGGTGCTGGCCGCCCCGCAGCTGAGGGCGCGCCTCCTGCAGCACGACGAGGGATCGCGGGGGGCCGTGCTGCACGACGCCGGGCGCGCGCTCGGCCTCGTGCTCGCCCCCATCATCAGTGCGCTCAACATCGACGAGGTCGTGCTGTCGGGCCCCGCCGACCTGGTCGAGGGCGCCCTGCTGCGGGCCGCCCGCGACACCGTGCGGCAGCGCACGCTGTCGGCCGTGAGCAACGGCCTGACCATGAGCATCGCGGGCAGCGGCACCGACCTCGCCCTGCGGGGTGCGGCGTCGTTCGTGCTGCAGGCCGAACTGGGGCTGACGTGACCCCGGCGAGCGGCTCGTCGGCGGCCCGGGGCGAACGCCCCACCACAGACCTCGGGGGCCCACCCCCGGAGGCGGCGAGGGCCCCGGCCCGTGCCGCATTCCCGACCCGACGCTTGTGCGAGCGCGGGCCGGGACCACAGCGATGCGGCATCCCCGCTTCGACGACGAGGAGATGAAATTGCGAATCCAACGCTACACGGCGGTCGGGGCCCTGGGCCTGGCCGCGGCACTCGCCCTGACCGCCTGCTCGAGCTCGGGCACGGGCGGCAGCTCGTCCGACGAGCCCCAGGCCGTACCCACCACCAAGGGCGACGGCAAGACACTGACGGTCTGGGTCATGACGGGTGACTACACGCCCGAGACGATCGATGCCATCAACGCCGAGTTCACCGAGCAGACGGGCGCCGACGTCGACGTCCAGATCCAGCAGTGGGACGGCATCACCACGAAGATCAGCACGGCGCTCGCCACCAGCACGCCGCCCGACGTGCTCGACCTCGGCAACACGCAGGTCGCCAGCTACGCCGCCAACGGTGCGCTCCTCGACCTGACGTCGTACCGGGACGACCTGAAGCAGGGGCAGACCTGGTTGACCGGTCTCGAGGAGCCCGCGACCGTCGACGACTCCCTCTACGCCGTGCCGGGCTTCGCCGGTGCCCGCGCCGTCATCTACAACAAGACGATGTGGGCCGAGGCCGGCATCACCGAGGCCCCCACCACCTACGACGAGCTCACGGCCGACCTCGACAAGGTGAAGGCCGCCAACACGGCGTCCGACTTCTCGGCCTTCTACCTGCCCGGCCAGTACTGGTACGCGGGCATGCAGTTCGTCTGGGACGCCGGCGGCGACATCGCCACCTCGAGCGACGGCACCTGGAAGGCCGGCCTCGAGAGCGACGAGGCGCAGCAGGGCCTGGCCGACTTCACCGAGTTCCAGAACGCCTACTCGACGCCCGCGTCGCAGACCCTCGACACCGATGCCCCCGACCAGACGCAGGTCTTCGCCGACGGCAAGACGGCGACGATCCTGCACACCAACGGTTCGATCGACCTGATCCAGAAGGCCAACCCCGCCCTGACCGACGACGACTTCGGCACCTTCCCGATGCCGGGCAAGTCGGGTGAGACGCAGCCGGTCATGCTGGGCGGCTCGGACTGGGGCATCGCGGCCAAGAGCCAGAACTCCGACCTGGCCCTGCAGTGGACGAAGATCGCCACGAGCCCCGACATCCAGAGCGAATGGGTCGTGGGCAACGACGGCTGGATCCCGAACAGCGAAGAGGGCATCGAGGCGGCCGGCAGCGTGGTGACGCCGATCCAGAAGGGCTTCTTCGACGCCGCGCTCAACTCGAAGGCCACGCCGGCCAGCGCGAACTGGGCGGCCCTCGAGGGCGACAAGAGCATCAACCAGCTCTTCTCCTCGGTGGTCTCGGGCTCGAAGTCGCCCGAGGCGGCTGCCAAGTCCTTCGACGAGGCCACCGACGAAGCGCTGAACGACTAGCGCCGAGCCACCGGCAGCACCGGCAGCACCTGCTGCCTCCGGGGGCGTCGCGCGACCATCCGACCGCGCGACGCTCCCGCCCCCTCGACCCGCACCTCCTGGACTCGAACCGAAAGAGGAACCGTGGCCCTCTCGATCGCCCCCGGTCTCACCGAGACCCCGCCCGGCGCGGCGCCCGACCAGAAGGGCGGCAGGCGCCCGAAGAACGAGCGGAAGGCTCCGGTGCGGCCGGGGAAGAAGCGCCAGCTCGCCCCGCTCTGGCTGCTGTCGCCCGCGGGCATCGTCCTGCTCGCCGTCACGGTCGCACCCATCGTCTTCCTGGTGTTCACCTCGTTCACCGACTACGACCAGCGCTCGCTCTTCACCGGCGCGTACGACTCGGTCGGCGTGCAGCAGTACGCGACCCTGCTGGCCGACACCGATTTCTGGTGGTCGCTCGTCCGCACCCTGGTCTTCACGGCCGCGATGGTCGGCGGCAGCGTCCTGATCGGCACGGGCGTCTCGCACCTGCTGACCCGGCTCGGCACGCCGATGCGCTACACGGTGACGGTGGTGCTCATCCTCGCCTGGGCGATGCCGAACGTGGCGTCGTCGATCGTCTGGAAGTGGCTGTTCCAGCCCGGCTACGGCGTCGTCAACTGGCTGCTCACCCAGACCGGCCTGGTCGGCGACATGACCAACGTCGACTGGTCGAACGACGCCGCGCTCGCCTACACGAGCATCTGGCTGCTCATCGTGTGGCAGGCCGTGCCGTTCATCGCGCTGACCATGTACGCCGCCGAGACGCAGATCCCGCTCGAGTACAAAGAGGCCGCGCGACTCGACGGTGCGAGCGAGTGGCGCGTCTACCGCACCGTCACCCTGGTGTTCCTCAAGCCGACGTTGCTGCTGATCACGATCCTGTCGATCATCTGGGACTTCAACGTCTTCAACCAGATCTGGCTCGTCTCGGCCGGCGGCCCCGACGACGCCACCTCGACCCTCGGCGTCTTCACCTACGTCACCGCGTTCGTCGGCTTCGACATCGGGCAGGGCGCCGCCATCTCGGTGGTCACCACCCTGCTGCTCGTCGTGCTGACCGCGTTCTACGTCCGCAACCTCGTCCGATCCGGAGAAGACCTGTGACCACGACCGCACCCGCCGGCGTCGGCACCACGACGACCGAGACCGTCGCGCGCGACGAGAGAACCAAGGAGGCGCGCTCGGGCCACGGCACCGGCCGCCCGTCGAGCGCCCGCCCGACCCGGCGCCGCCGGAAGCCCCGCTGGGTCAGCAACGCGATCGCGATCGTCTTCAGCCTCGTCTGGCTGTTCCCCGTCTACTGGATGGTGAACACGGCGTTCAAGCCGCGCCCCGAGGTGATGACGGCGACCCCGTTGTTCTGGCCGCAGAACCCGACCCTCGACAACTTCGTCGTCGCGGTCACGCAGTCCGACTTCTTCACGAACCTGCGCAACAGCGTGATCGTCGTGGTCGGCGCCGTCGTCTTCTCGATCGTGCTCGGCCTGTTCGCCTCGGCCGCCCTGTCGCGGTTCCGGTTCCGCGGGCGGCGCACGATCATGGTGTTCATCCTGATCGTGCAGATGCTGCCGGCGACGGCCCTGTTGATCCCGCAGTTCCTGATCTTCAACAGCCTCGGGCTGCTGGGCACCTACGGCGGGCTCATCCTGGCGTACGTCGCGTCGACGTTGCCGTTCTCGATCTGGGTGATGCGCGGGTTCTTCCTGGCGATCCCGGTCGAGGTCGAGGAGGCGGCGCAGCTCGACGGCGCGAGCACCTGGCAGGTGCTGACGCGCATCATGTTCCCGCTCGTGCTGCCCGGCATGATCGCGACCAGCATCTTCGCCTTCATCGCGGCGTGGAACGACTACCTCGTGGCCTACACGTTCATGAAGGACCAGTCGATGTACACGCTGCCGGTCTGGCTGGCCTCGTTCAGCACGCCGACCAGCGGTACCGACTTCGGCGGGCAGATGGCGGCCTCGGTGCTGTTCTCGCTTCCGGTCGTCGTCTTCTTCATGATCATCCAACGCAACCTGGTGACCGGCATGTCCGCCGGCGCCGTGAAGGGCTGACCCCGTGACGAACGCACCCTCGACCTCCTCGGCCACCACGCGGGCCGGCACCGGGACGCCCGAGACCGCACCGGTCGCGATCGTGCCGCGTCCTGCTCGACTGACCCGCGCCTCCGGGGCGTTCCGCCTCGACGCGGCGACGCGCGTCTCGGCGCCCGACGAGTTGGCGGGCGTCGTCGCCTGGCTGCAGCAGGCGCTGCGTCCGGCGACCGGGTTGCCGCTGCGCGAGGGCAGCGCCGACGGCACCGGCATCTCGTTCGACCTCGATCCATCGCTCGGAGCCGAGGCCTACCGGCTGGAGGCGCGACCCACCGGGGTGCGCATCACCGGTGGCGACGCGGCCGGCGCGTTCCACGGGGCACAGGTGCTGCGTCAGCTGCTGCCCGCGGCGGTGTACCGGTCGGCCCTCGTGACCGGGGTCGACTGGGTCGTGCCCGCCGTCGACGTCGAGGACCGTCCGCGCTTCGGGTGGCGGGGGACGCACCTGGACGTCGCCCGGCACTTCCTGCCGAAGCACGACGTGCTGCGGTTCGTCGACCTGATGGCGTTGCACCGGCTGAACACGCTGCACTGGCACCTCACCGAGGACCAGGGCTGGCGCATCGAGATCACGAAGTACCCGCGCCTCACCTCGGTCGGTGCCTGGCGGGAGTCGTCGCAGGTGGGGGCCGGGCCGGACGCGACCCAGGACGGTCGGCCGCACGGCGGCTTCTACACGCAGGACGACATCCGCGAGGTCGTCGCCTACGCCGCCGCCCGCCACATCACGGTCGTGCCCGAGGTCGACGTGCCGGGCCACTCGATGGCCGCGATCACGGCGTACCCGCACCTGGGCGTCGGCGCGGTCGAGGTCGGCGGCACACCCGTGGCATCGCCCCGGCAGATCGCCGTCGGCACCGAGTGGGGCATCTTCGAGGACGTCCTCAACACCGAGCAGTCGACGGTCGACTTCTACACCGACGTGCTCGACGAGGTGATGGAGCTCTTCCCGGGCACCTGGATCGGCATCGGCGGCGACGAGTGCCCCAAGGCCCAGTGGCAGGCCGACCCCCGCACACGAGAGCTGATGCGCGACCGCGGCCTCGCCGACGAGGAAGAGCTGCAGGCGTGGTTCATCGGCCGGCTCGACGCGCATCTGACGGCCGCCGGACGACGCACCTTCGGCTGGGACGAGATCCTCGAGGGGAACGCGACGATGTCGCCCGGCGCGACGGTCGCGTCGTGGCGGGGCATGACCGGGGCCGTCACGGCCGCGCGACGCGGGTACGACGTCGTCGCCTGCCCGGACGACCAGGTCTACCTCGACTACCGGCAGTCCGAGGGCCCGGACGAGCCGATCCCCGTGTCGATCCCGCTGACCCTCGCCGATGTGTACGCGTTCGAGCCGGTGCCGGCCGTCCTGGACGAGGCCGAGGCCCGCCACGTGCTCGGCGGTCAGGCCAACATCTGGACCGAGCACATGGACTCGCCCCGCACCGTCGACTTCTTCGCCTTCCCGCGCTTGTGCGCCGTCGCCGAGGCGCTCTGGACGACCGAACCGCGGGACTTCGACGACTTCTCCACACGCCTCGCCGTGCACCTCGGACGCCTCGACGCCATCGGCGTCGAGTACCGGCACGAGTCGGGGCCGCTACCGTGGCAGCAGCGTCCGGGCGTGCCCGGGCGGCCGGCCTCGCGGGAAGAACGCGAGGCGTACATCGCGTCGGTCGTGGCGAACATCACCTGACGCCGCGTCAGCAAGGAGCCCCCATGGAGATCATCATCGTCCGCGACGCCGACGAGGTCGGCCGCGTCGCCGCCCTCAAGATCGCGTCGGTCGTGCAGCGCGAGCCCGAGGCCGTGCTGGGCCTCGCGACCGGGTCGTCGCCGACCGGCATCTACGCGTCGCTCGCGGCCCGGGTCGCGGCGGGCGAGCTCGACTTCGGCCGCGCCTCCGGGTTCGCGCTCGACGAGTACGTCGGCATCCCGCTCGAGCATCCCGAGAGCTACGCGTCGGTGATCGAACGCGACGTCGTCGTGCCGCTGGGCATGGACGCGACGAAGGTGCGCGTGCCCGACGGCCGAGCGAGCGACATCGAGGCGGCCGTCGTCGACTACGAGCAGGCCATCGTCGACGCGGGCGGCATCGACATCCAGATCCTCGGCATCGGCGCGAACGGGCACATCGGCTTCAACGAGCCCACCTCGTCGTTCGCCTCGCGCACCCGCATCAAGACGCTCGCGCCGCAGACCCGGGCCGACAACGCGCGCTTCTTCGACGACCCGTCGCAGGTGCCCACGCACTGCCTGACCCAGGGGCTCGGCACCATCCTCGACGCGCACGAGGTCGTGCTCGTGGCGCAGGGGTCGGCCAAGGCGGCGGCCGTCGCGGGCATGGTCGAGGGGCCGCTCAGCGCGATGTGCCCGGGCAGCGCGTTGCAGCTGCACCGGCACGCGACGATCGTGGTCGACGAGGCCGCCGCGGCCGACCTGCAGCTGGCCGACTACTACCGCTACACGTACGCGAACAAGCCCGTGTGGCAGCGCTTCGAATAGCTCGGCATCCCTCTCGATGACCGCGGTGCTCTCGTGACGGCGGCGGTGCCCTCGTGACGACGCTGGTGCTCGCGGGCGGGACGGTCTGGGACGGGTCCGGAGGCGCGGGTCACGTCGCGGACGTCGTCGTGCGCGACGGGGTGGTCACCGCGGTCGGGGTCGGGGCGGGGGCGTCGGTCACGGGCGCCGAGGGCACGGGCCGGGGAGGCGAGCGTGCCGGGGCGGTGACGTCCGTCGGCGGCGGGCACCGCGCCTCCTCGTCCGGGACTCCGGACGGTGTCGAGGTGGTCGACGCGAGCGGGCTCGACGTGCTGCCGGGGTTCGTCGACGTGCACGCACACGACGACGCGGCGCTGTTCCGCCCGGGCGGCGTCGCGCCCAAGACCGGGCAGGGCGTGACGACCACGATCGTCGGCAACTGCGGCCAGGGCGTCGCACCGTCGCCGACCGATCCCGACGACCGTTCGCTCGAGGACTACTCGCGACCGGTGCTGGGCGGGTTCCCGGCACGGCGATGGGGGACGTTCGCCGACTACGTCCGGACGCTGGCCGAGGGCGACGCCGACGGGCGGTTCGGCCTGCACGCCGCGACCCTCGTGCCGCACGCACCGCTGCGGGCGGACGTGCTCGGCTTCGAGCGACGCCCGGCCGACGCCGCCGAGCGGTCGCTCGTCGCGGCGTCGGTGGGCGAGGCACTCGACGCCGGGGCCCTCGGCGTCTCGCTCGGCCTCATGTACGCACCCGGCGACGCCGCCGACCGGCCCGAGCTCGTGGCGCTGGCCCGGGAGTGCGCCATCCGCGGCGTGCTGCTGGTCGCGCACGTCCGCAACGAGGCCGACGGGCTCCGCGACTCGCTCGACGAGCTGGCCTCGCTCGGACGCGAGTCCGGGGCGGCCGTGCACGTCAGCCACCTCAAGGTGACCGGACCGCGGAACGTCGGCGGAATGCCCGCGATCGTCGAGCGCCTCGACGCCCTGCGGGACTCGGGGGTCGACGTCAGCGCGGACGTCTACCCCTACGACGCGGGCAGCACGACGGTCGCGTCGCTGTTCCCTCCGGCCACGGCCGACCACGGGGTCGAGAGCCTCCTCGAGGCGCTCCGGCCCGGCACGCGCTCGCGGCGTCAGGTGCTCGACGGACTGCTCGAGCCCTGGGCCGGATCGACGCTCGAGAACCAGTACTCCGCGATCGGCCCCGCACGGATCTCGTTGGCCGGGTTCACGCGAGCCGAGCACGCGGGCTTCGAGGGACGGCCGCTGTCCGACATCGCCGCGTCGGTCGGTGCCGACCCACGCGAGGTGCTCGCCGACCTCGTCCTCGCCGAACGGGGTGCCCTGACCGTCATCGTGTTCCACACCGACCTCGAGGGCATGCGGACGGCCCTGGCCTGGCCGCACACCCTGGTCGGGTCGGACGGTCTGCCGCGCGAGACCGGCACCGTGCACCCGCGGCTGTTCGGCACGTTCTCGCGCGTTCTCGACGAGTACGCCGGATCGGGGCCGCGGGCCGTGCTGTCGCGGGGCGAGGCGATCGCGCGGATGTCGACCCGCGCCTCCTCGCGGTTCGGGCTGGGCGGTCGCGGCGTGGCCGACGGTGCGCCCGTCGGCGGTGCAGGAGGCGCGCTCGGCATCGCCCCCGGGGCCGTCGCCGACCTGCAGCTCGTCGACCCCGGGGCCTACGCCGACCGGGCCACCTACGCGACGCCGCGCCTCGGCCCCTCGGGGCTGATCGGCCTCTGGGCCGCCGGCCGCCGCCTCCGCTGACCCGCCCCTGCCCGTCCGACCCGCCCCTGCCGCCGTTGTCGCGTCGTGCACGGACCCGGCGCCGCGGGAGGTCGGGTTCGGCGCGCGTACGGATTCGGCGGGGGAGCTCTCGGCCTGCTCTCGGCCCGCTCTTGGCGGGGCGGTGTTCGCTTTCCTGAACGACAGGAGGCGCGATGAAGGTTCTGGTGCTGGGAGCGACCGGGGGCACGGGCTCCCACGTCCTGCGGGTGGCCCTGTCGGCGGGGCACGAGGTGACGGTGCTCGTCCGGGACGCATCCACCCTCGACGTGACCGACGGCGTCCGGGTGCTCACCGGGGACGCGACCTCGGCCGAGGACGTCCGCGCCGCGGTCGCCGGCCAGGACGCCGTGCTCAACGCGATCGGCTCGCGGAACATGCGGCACCCGGTCGAGGTCGAGGTCGGCCGCGCCCTGCTGCCGGCGATGCGTGACGCGGCGGTCGACCGCCTCGTGGTCTGTTCGGCCTTCGGTGTCGGCGACAGCCAGGCCGACGCGAACACGCTGCAGAAGATGTTCTTCCACACCGTGCTCGGCAAGGTCTACGCCGCCAAGGAGGTCGCCGACGCCGAGGTGCGCGAGAGCGGCCTCGACTGGACGCTCGTCTACCCGACGCGCCTCACCGACGACCCGGCGACCGGGTCGCTCGCGACGGGGGAGCGGCTGACCCGTGGGGCGGGCATCCACGTCACCCGGGCCGACGTGGCGCGCTTCATGCTGGCCCAGCTGACCGACGCGACGTGGTCACGGAAGACCGTGGTCGTGACGGGCGCGGCCGACTGACCCCGCGCCTCCTGCGGTGACGTCAGCTGAGGATCGCGAGCGCGTCGATCTCGACGAGCATGGCCTCGTTCGGCAGCTCGACGAAGACCGTCGTGCGGGTGGGGAACACGCCACTCGGGACGTTCTGCAGCAGGTAGGTCTCGTACGCGGCGTTCATCTCGGCGAAGTCGTCGCGCGTGGTGAGGAACACGCGCAGCGAGACGACGTCGTCGAACGTGCCGCCGGCGCCCTCGACGATCGCCTTGACGTTGTCGAGCGTGCGGACGGTCTGTGACGTCAGGTCGCCGGGGTGCAGGTACTCGCTGGTGGCGGGGTCTTGCGGCCCCTGACCCGACACGCTGAGGAAGCCGTTCTTCAGCACGCCCTGCGAGAAGGTCGAGATGGGGGTGGGGGCGCCGCCGGTGCGGACTTCGGTCTTCTCGCTCACAGGTCTGCTCTTCTCTGATCGATGGTCTGTGGAACCGACGTGATGTGTCGTGTGTCGGGGGTGACTGCAAAACTACCGTCAGGCACCGACACACGGCCTGACCGCAGCACCACCCCACCCGCCCCGTCGGAAGGCACCATGACCACGTCACCCTCGACCCCGTCCGCCCCCGCCGTCACCCCGATCACCAAGGTCGGCTTCGGCCGCGAACCCCGGCCCGTCCCGCTGATCGACCTCGCGACCCCCCTGCTGACGATCGACCTCGATGCCCTCGCCCACAACGTCGACACCATGGCCGCCTGGTGCCGCGAGGCCGGGGTCGACCTGGCGCCGCACGGCAAGACGACCATGGCGCCCGAGATCTGGCGGCGGCAACTCGACGCCGGGGCCTGGGGCATCACGCTCGCGACGGCGTTCCAGGTCGCCGTCGCCCGCAAGGCCGGGGTGCCGACCGTCGTCCTGGCCGGCACCGCGTTCGCGCCCGCGACCCTGGCGGCGCTCGCCGCACGCGGCACGGACGTGCTCATGTGGGTCGACTCGGTCGAGACCGTGCGGCTCGTCGACGCCGCCCTGGCGCGGGCCGAGGCCGAGCGTCCCCTCGCGGTGCTGGTCGAGTTCGGGTCCTCGCTCGGCCGGACGGGTGCCCGATCGGTGCGCGAGGCCCTGCTCGTCGCCGAGGCCGTCTCCACCGCGTCGCACCTCGTGCTGGCCGGGGTGGCCGGCTACGAGGGCGCCCTCACCCACGACGTCGACGCGGCAGGCATCGCCGTGGTCGACGACTACCTGCAGGGTCTCCTCGACGTGCTCGACGGCATCGGTGCCCCGGCCTTCGACCCGTGGCTGTCGTCCGGTCACGACGTGGTGCTCACCGCCGGTGGCAGCGTCTACTTCGACCGTGTCGTCGCCGTGCTCGGCGACCGGCACGACCCGTCGGGGCTGCAGGGGCCGCGCACGCGCGTCGTGCTGCGGTCCGGTTCGTACGTCGCCCACGACCACGACCTCTACCGCCGGCTGACGCCGTTCGCCCGTGACACGATGCCGACGACCGCAGGAGGCGCGGGTGGGGTCGACGCGGACGTCACGGTGGTCGTCGGCGACGGTTCCGCGGGGTCGCAGGCCGATCGCGAGATGGGCGGGCCGACCGACGGCGAGCTGACCGGGGTCGACGGAGCAGCCGAGGGGTTCGGGGCCGAGCGGCCCGCGGGGCCGTCGGCCGAGTCCGCCGGTTCGCCCCGAACCGGGCCCGGCGGCGAGGCGTCGACCGAGCCGTCGTTCCTGCCGGCCCTCGAATTGTGGGCGTCCGTGGTGTCCCGTCCCGAGCCCGGGCTCGCCCTGCTCAACGTCGGGCGTCGCGACACGTCGGACGACGAGGGGTTCCCGGTGGCGCTCGAGGCGTGGCGTCCGCAGGCGGCCGACCGGCGCCTCCCCGGGGTGCTCGACGGGTCGCACGTGTCGGCGCTCAACGACCAGCACGCCTTCCTGCGGCTCGAGCCGACGTCGGGGCTGCAGGTCGGCGACCTGGTGCGGCTCGGCGTCTCGCACCCCTGCACCACGATCGACAAGTGGAACGAGATCGCCACGGTGCGGGGCTCGGCCGACCGCCGCGGTGTGCCACCCGTGGTCGAGGGCAGCATCACCACGCGGTTCTGAGCGGCGTCGGGCCGTTCCGACCGGCGTCGGGCGGTCCGGTCGGTCGCGGCCGGCGGCCTACGAGCCCGAGCCCTCGTCGGTGCCGGGGGCGGGCGTCGGTGCGTCGGCGGGAGGGGTGGGCGCGTCGGTCGGCGGGGTGGGGCGGTCGGAGTCGTCCTCGGTGTCGCCGGAGTCCGTCTTCGGGCCGCCCTTCTCACCGGGGCCGTGGCCCGGGCCGCCCTTCGGTCCGCCTGCCCCCGGTCCGCCGTCGGCAGGGCCGCCCTCGGGGGCCTCGGGCAGTGCCTTGCCGTCGGGGCCGTCGCCGGGGGTCGGCAGTGCTTCGCCGTCGGGACCGGTGCCCGGGGTTGGCAGCGCCTTCCCGTCGGGGCCGGTGCCCTCGGCAGGAGCACTCCCGTCCGAGTCGTCGCCCGCGGCCGGCGGGGTCGGCGCGTCCGTGGGCGCTCCGGTGGCGCCGTCGTCGGAGCCTCGTTCACCGGGCCCTTGGCGTGAGCCGTCGCTCTGGTTCGCCGCGTCGTCCTGGCCCGGCGTCGCGGTCGACGAGGCGCTGGTCGAGCTTCCGGCGTTCGACACGGCGACGGCGGTGCTGGTGCCGACCAGGGCGAGCCCGGCGGCTGCGATGCCGATGCCCACGAGCAGGCGCTTGGTGGGGCGGCGACGCGCGGTCGTCCCGGCGGCCTCCGCCGAGGTGCCGGCTCGGAACGCGCTGCCGTCGGCGGGGAGTTCGCGGGTGCGCTGGTCGTCGGCGACGATCGGCGTGGTCGGGGCCGTCGGCTGGCCGGGCGCCGCGGCCGGCAGCTCGGTGGTGGCGCGGGCGTCCTGGTCCTCGTCCTCGCGGCGCAGCCGTTCGGCCCACGCGTCGTCCTGCGAGGGGGTGTTCTCGCCGCGACGGTCGTCGCGGCCGTCGGGGGTGGTGTCCTTCGCCATGGTGTCTCCAGATGTCGGGTGCCGGGCGAGCCGCGGTGCGGCTGGCGGTCGGGGCGTTCCCGCCGGCACACACCACTCTCGGAACCGAATCTGAAGCGGGGCTTAAGTCGCGGGGGCCCGGCTGCTACCGTCGGCGCATGTCCGAGCGACGCGTCCTGGCACCCGAGCCGCCGGCCGACGGCCAGAAGGTCAGCGGCCCGGCGTCGTACTTCCCGAGCATCGAGCGCACCTACGGTCGGTCGATCCAGGAGTGGTTCGACCTGACCACCGGACACCTCGACGAGAACGAGCTTTCACACATGCAGGTGGTGTCGTGGCTGAAGTCCGAGCACGGCCTGGGCCACGGTCACGCCAACGCGATCGTCGCGTACGTGCGCCACGCCCGCGGTTGACGCGACGGCGCGGCTGACGCGACGGCGCGGCTGACTCGACAGCGCGGCTGACGCGAAAGCCAGACGCGGTCAGCGGCCCCCGGCCGACTCGCGGCGCCTCAGCTCGGCGACGACCTCGTCCAAGAAGTCGTCGACCTCGTCTTGGCTGTACCCCTCCCGGAACTTCGTCGGCTGGAATCGTGCGTTCACGACGTCGACGTCCGCCAGGACATCGACGCCGGTCCCCTGCTCGTAGGCCGTGAGGGCCGCGTGGATGCGCTCGAGGAACGCGTCCACGTCGTCCATCGCGTAACCCTCGCGGAAGCGGGTCGGAGTGAATCTCTTCTCGGTCACGTCGCGTGCGAGCACGGTGCTCCTCGGATTTCGGGGTCGACAGGTCGGTCTCGATCCTTCCACGCCGCAGCGAACGGTCGTGCCGGTTCCAGGCCGACCGATCGGGACGATCATCGACGCGCTCTCGACGACCGACACGTCGCAGGCCGTCGCCGAGACGCCCGAGGTGCAACGATGAGCCCATGCCTGTCGTCGAGTCCCGGTGTGTCGTCCCCGTCGACGTGCGCGTCGCCTTCGCGGTGTCCCAGACCCAGGGGGAGGCGCGCAAGCGGTGGGACCCCTTCATTCGTCGGCAGTACCTCGTCGGCGGAGCGACACGGGCCGCCAAGGGGGTCCGGACGTTCACCGTGCAGCGTTTCGGGTTCCGGATGGAGAGCGAGTACGTCTCGTACAAGCCGCCGACCAACGTCGGCATGAAGATGACGAAGGGGTCGTGGTTCTTCGAGCGCCTCGGTGGCGGATGGCGGTTCCGCGAGGTCGACGGTGACCCGACCTCGACCGAGGCCGTGTGGCGCTACAACTTCTCGTGCAAGCCGAGGTGGCTGGCGCCGGTGGCCGAGCGCATCGGCGCGGTGCTCCTGCAGCGCGACATCGACCGACGCATCCGCGGCTTCGCCCGAGGCTGCGTCGATCCGTTCGTCCTCGCCCACCTCGACCCCGACCTCGATCCCACCCACCTCGATCCCGACGTCGACGTCACCGACGACTCGACCCACACCGCGCCTCCAGCCCGTCCGTAGTTCCCGTCCACCGGCGGACCCACGACACTTCCCCGAACCACTCCGTCTCGGTGGCTCGGCACGGTCGACTCAGATGTCCGAGGGTCCGAACGTCGACGCCGGGTCGGGCTCGTGCGCGTGCCGGAGGACGTCGCGAAGGCGTCGCACCAGCTCCCCGGCCGCCAGGAGTTCGTCGTGTCCGTCCTCGACGCCGACGGTCCCGAAGCCGTGGGGCCGGTGGACGCCGGCCCGGTGGGTTGCACCGAGATCGACGTCGATGGCGCCCTCCGCTACCTCGTGAAGGGTGTTCAGCACGGCCTCGAGCTGGTCGAGGGGAACGGCGAACCACGGATCTCTGTTCGCATCGCCATCGGTGTCGTCCTCGAGCGCCCAGGCGGTCCACGCGATGCGTCGTGCTCCGACGGCGGTGGTGCTCGGCGGGCCGGGCCGGGGGGTCGGCGCGTCGCGGGCGGCGCGGGCGGCCCGACGCGACCAGGCGAGTGCATCCTGCGCATCGAAGCCGATCTCCCTGGCCGGGTAGGGGTCGCCGGAGCCCTCGGCGTCCGCCTGCAGCGCGGCCGACATCAGTAAGAGGTCCTGGGTGGAGAACGCCACGACGATCTCCCGCTTCGTGCCGATCGGGCCTTCGCCTCGATCGTCGACGAGCAACAGCTCGAGGGTCTCGTCGGCGTTCACGCGACGCAGGACGGGGACTACCCGGTCTTCCCAGGTGTGGTGACGCCAGGGGTCGACGGAGGACGCAGGGGGTTCCCGCGGGCGCGGAGGCTGCCGCCGCTGGAACGGCCACCAGCCCGGGGAACTCGGACGGGTCGGCAGGGTCGGGGCACCAGGGGGCGGGCCCTCGCGCTCGGCGATGACGAGGAGGAACAACCACAGGGCGACCAGGAAGAGCCCGAACGAGATGAACCCCACGGTCAGGTAGGCGGACGGCCACAGGGTCGAGACCGGACCCCCGAGCCCGAACGCCAGCAGGGACAGGCCGAACAGGACGGCGCCCGCGACGAGTTGGCGGCGTCGGCGGCGTCTCCCCATGGGCCGACCCTAGCGGGAGGCGTTCCGACCCGACCCACACCGCGCCTCCAGCCCGTCCATAGCTTCCGCCCACCGAGGGCTCTTACAGTGCGGAAGATGTTCAGCCCCGCCCGCGTCCTCGTGATCGACGACGACGAGACCATCCGCACCGCCGTCGTCACCGCGCTCGGCGCCGAGGGCTTCGCCGTGCACGGTCTGGCCGACGGCTCCGACCTGCCCGAACAGCTGAAGGCGTTCGTGCCCGACCTCGTGGTGCTCGACTGGATGCTGCCCGGGGCGAGCGGCATCCGCCTGACGAGCACCATCCGCACCTCGTCCGACGCCGCCGTCGTCATGCTGACCGCCCGCGACGAGGTCGACGACCGGCTGCGCGGCTTCTCCGAGGGCGTCGACGACTACGTGGTCAAGCCGTTCGCCGTCGCCGAGCTGATCGCGCGGGTCACGGCCGTCCTCCGCCGCCGCGGTCGCATCCCCTCGGTGATCGAGATCGGCGACCTCGTGGTCGACCCCGAGGCGGCCCGCATCACGCGCGGCGGCGAACCGCTCGACCTCACGGCGACCGAGTTCCGCCTGCTCGGTTTCCTCGCCGAGAGTCGCGGACGCACCGTCTCGAAGACTCAGATCCTCACCCAGGTCTGGGGCTACGACGACTACGACCCCAACCTCGTCGAGGTGCACCTCAGCGCCCTGCGCCGCAAGATGGAGACCCGCGGCCCCCGCCTGATCCACACCGTCCGCGGCCTCGGCTACCGGATGAGCGCGTGACGCGCCGCCGCCCTGCCGCGCTCTCGACGGGACACCACCCCCGAGGAGGCGCGGCGCCGGCCCCCGACACCGCCGCCCCCGGGCTGCGCACCGGCTCGTTGCGCGTCCGCACGGTCGTCGCCGTGCTGCTGCTGCTGGCCGTCCTGCTGGCGGCGCTCGCCGTGACCGTCGAGCTCACCCTCGGCCAGCGGCTCCGCGCCCAGGTCGTCGACCGGCTGTCCGACCGTGCCGCGGCCGCCGCTGCCCTGGTCGGCACGGTCGACGGCGACGAACTCGCCGACCGGCTCTCGGCCCAGGGACTCTCCGTCGTCATCCGCGACGCGAACGGCGACGCCATCGTCGCCGGCCCGAGCCCCGACCAGTTGCGTGACGGTCCGCCCTCGCTCGGCGAGGGAGGCCCCGGTCGCGGCGGCCCGGCCTCGGGCCCCGCCGACGGGCCAGGAGGCGCGGGCACCGACGCCGAGGACGCCACCGGCACCGACGGTGACTCCTCGAACGGTACCGACTCGTCGACCGGCACCGACTCCGGGGACGCGGGCAGCGCCTCCTCGTCCGACGCGGTCACCGTCACCTCGTCCGAGGTGCGCAGCGACGACGAGGTGACCACGCTCGTCTCGCAGCTCAGCGACGGGTCCACCATCACGCTGACCACGGACTCGCGGTCGGTGGGCGAGACCCTGGTGCAGCTGCGCTGGGTGATGATTGGCGCCTCCGCGGCGTTCCTGCTGATCGCGGCGATCGGCCTGGCCCTCGTGGTGCGGGCGACCCTGCGACCGCTCGACCGGATGACGGGCGTGGCGCGGTCCATCGCGCACGGGGACCGCGGCCGACGCCTGCGCCCGGCCCGACGCGACACCGAGATCGGCCGCGTCGCCGTCGCGTTCGACGAGATGCTCGACGGCGTCGAGGGGGCCGAGCGGGCCGCGCTCGACGCCGAGACGCGGGTGCGGGCCTTCGTCTCGGACGCCGCCCACGAACTGCGCACCCCCGTCGCCGGCATGCGCGCCGCGGCCGACACCCTCGTGCGCTCGCCCGGCACGGCCGACGAACGCGAACGGCTGGCGACGCACGTGGTGCGTGAGGCCGAGCGCGCCTCCCGGTTGATCGACGACATGCTGCTGATGGCCCGCGTCGACCAGGGCATCTCGCTCGACGTCGCCCCCGTCGACCTCGGGGCGTCGTTGCTCGCCGACGTCGAACGGCAACGGCTGCGGCGGCCGTCGCTCGACCTGCGCGTGGTGCTGCCCGACGGGCCCGTCGTGGTCACCGCCGACGCAGGGCGGGTCTCGCAGATCGTCGGCAACCTGGTCGACAACGCTGCCCGGGCGACGGGTGGCACGGGGCAGGTGACGCTGTGGCTCGACGCGTCCCGGGTCGACGAGGTCTCGGTGCTGGTCTCGGACGACGGCCCGGGCGTGGCGGCGGGCGACCGCGAGCGGGTGTTCGACCGGTTGGTGCGACTCGACGAGGCCCGACGGTCCGGGGACGGAGGCGCGGGCCTGGGGCTGCCCATCGCCCGCGGTCTCGCCCGCGCCCACGGCGGCGACCTGGTCTGCGAGGCGCCCGGGGTCGGGCGGCCCGGCGCGGTGTTCCGGCTGACGTTGCCCGTCGGCGTGGTGCGGGCCGGGTCGGAGGCGGCTGCGGCGGTTGGTGCCCCGAGGGCCGCGTCCGCGCTGCGTCGCACCGCCGGCTGAACGTCGCACCGCGGATGTGGGCGGTGCGACGTTCACTCGGCGGTGCGACGTGGGGGCCGGTCCCCTGAGACGCGGGTCGAGCGGCGCGGAGGCCGCGATCGCCCGGCGCTAGGGTCGAGGCGTGATCCGAAGCAGGCAGGTCGTCCTCGCCGTGGTGGCGCTCGCCGTGCTGGCGACGAGCGGCTGCGTGTACCGGCCCGACGCGGTGGGACCGCTCCGTGAGTTCACGTCGTGGGCCGAGGCGCTCGACGGGGTCGATCGGGTGACCGATCAGGACGCCGTGCTGACGAACGCGGCCAACCCCTTCTCCGACGACTCGGTCGGCACCGCCCGGGTCGTGCTCGACGACGACTCCGACGCACAGGACGTCGACCGGGTCGCTCGCGCCGTGTGGTCCTGGATCGACGATCGCCCCGACGACCGGTTCGACGTGTCCGTCGACGGACCCACCGGCGGGCTCGTCGTCCCCGACGAGCCCGGCCAGCTCGACGAGTCGCTCGCGCTCGTCGCCCAGGCGGCCGCCGATCCGGACGTGGTCGGCGTCGACGTCGACCTGGGGGGCATCTCGACGGTGGTCGTCCGGCGCGGACCGGAGGCGCGGGTCTCGACGGTCTGGGACGCCTGGGCCCCGACGGTGCCCGCCGGCGGAACGCTGACCGTCGTGGCGCCCGCGGGCGGCGTAGAGGCATCCGCCGAGGGGCTGGCCCGGGCTCGCGCGTCGTCCTCTTCGGACCAGGTGGCCGGCACCCGGAGCGTGTCGGGGCCTGCCGTGAAGGACACCGTGGGAGGAATCGCCCCCGTGCTGCCCTGGCTGGACGGGTTGGAGGCGGTGGACGGCGTGGAGGGGTGGGCCGTCACCCCGTGGAGCACCGACGACCAGGCGGCGGTCGACCCCGATGCCGCAGTCGTACCGGGTGCGGTCTCGGCCACGATCGGTGTGGCGGGTCTGTCGGACGTCGATCCGGTCGACGACATCGTTCGTGCCGTCCCGGGTGCCGAGAGCGTCGGCGACCTCCGGCTCGCCTACGACGACGTCGAGATCCGCACGGCGGGCGGGCCGGGGTCACCGGGACGGTCGCTCTTCGACGCCCTGGTCGGGGAGGTCGCCTGGTCCCACGTGGCGGTCGGCCCGTCGTCAGTCACGGCGTCGTCGGACGACCCCTCCCTGCCGGTCCGACTGCAGGAGGCCGTCGCCGGGTCACCCGGTGCGGGGTCGGTGACTCTCGGCTTGAGCCTCACGGCGCGGGACGCGAAAGGGACTCCTCGCGGTGGGGGCGTCGACGTGCAGGACGCTCCGGCGTCCCGGGTGGTCGACGTGCTGCCCGGCCTCCGCGGGTTGCTCGACGACCCGAGAGCCGGCCTCACCTACGTCCGTGACGACGGCGCCCTCGACGTCTCCGTGGACGACCGGTTCGACGAGACCGGGCTCGCCGCCCTCGTCGCGGCCACCGCCGATGCGGCGGACGGTACCGCCGTGTCGTACCGCTTCGCGGGCAGGGACGGAGACGAGACGTCGGAGCGGTTCTTCGTCTCTTTCGTGTCGGCAGCCCGCCTCACGACCGCCGACGTCGACGCCTCGGGTGGTCGCGACGAGGACCCCGACCGGTCGCGCGCTCGGACCCAGGCGCTCGTCGACGCATGGAACGCCCGCTGAGCGACGGAGCGGCACGACAGCGGCACGGCACCTCGTGCTGCTCCTCGGTCCGTTCATCGGGCTAGAGCGCGACGAGCCGCTCGTACGCGTCGTCGACCCAGGGGTCGACCGTGCGGCGCGAGGCGTCGGCGTCGTGCCAGGCGACGATCTGGCGGGCTCCCTCGGCGAAGGGGACCCGCGCCTCCCAACCGGGCACCAACGCGCGGATCTTCGACGTGTCGAACACGGCCGGGTGGCTGCGGTCGCCGCACAGGTCGGCCGTCCACTCGGGCACCTCGTCGGTCAGCACCTGGGTCGTGCGGTGGACGACGTGCAGCGACGCCCCGGCGGCGTCGGCGAGGTCGCGGGCGATCATGTTCCAGGTGAGCAGCTCGGGCGACATGATGTGGAAGGCCTCCCCCAGGGCTCCCGGGTGCCCGAGCAACCCGACGAAGGCGCGGGCGAAGTCGGCCGAGTGGGTCAGCGCCCAGAGCGAGGTGCCGTCGCCGTGCAGCACGACCGGGTCGCCGCGTCGCATGCGCTCGATCGTGGTCCAGCCGCCGAGCAACGGCACGGCCGTCTCGTCGTAGGTGTGCGACGGGCGCACGACCGTCGCCTGCACCCGCCCGGCGAGGTGCTCGTCGCGCAGCAGGCGTTCGCAGGCGATCTTGTCGCGCGAGTAGGACCACCACGGGTTGAACAACGGGGTCGCCTCGGTGATCGGCAGCGTCACCGGGGGCTTCTGGTAGGCCGAGGCCGAGCCGATGAACACGTACTGATCGGTGAGCGGGGCCACGACCCGCAGCATCGACGCGAGCTGGTCGGGCGTGAAGGTCAGGAAGTCGGCCACCGAGTCGAAGCGACGTCCGTTCAGGGCGGCGACCAGCGCCTCCTCGTCCCGGACGTCGGCGACGAGCTGCTCGACACCCGCGGGCACAGGTCGGATCGTGGTGCTGCCGCGGTTCAGCACGGTCACGGCCAGGCCGTCGCGCAGGGCCTGTCGCACGACCGAGGCGCTGATCTGCCCGGTGCCGCCGATCACGAGGAGGGACGTCGATGTCATCGCTCCACTGTGCACCCCCGCGACCGGGGGCGGTCGTCGAGGTGGGCCGGAGCGGGCAGGAGGCGCGGGTCGGGAGGCGCGGGTCGGCTCACCGGGACGGGTCGCGTCGCCGGTGCGCGGCGGTGTCGCGGTCGGCCGCGGCGTCAGGCCTGGTCGAGGGCGTGACGGGCGGCGCGGACCAGCTCGGGGTCGGTCTCGAACCACGAGTCGGTCGACGCCTCGGTGCCGAGCGACACGGTCGTCCCCGACCGGGACGAGGAGGCGCGCACGGCCTGCGCCCGTTTCGCCGACAGGTGCACGGCGTCGACCCCCGCGGCCACGAGTGTCGGGACGTCGCCGAGCTGCACCCCGCCCCCGGCCATCACCTGCACGTCGCCGGCCACCTCGACCATGCGCGGCAGCACCCCCGACGCCAGACCGGCCCCGACCCGGGACGCCCCGCCCGACGTCAGCACCCGCGTGACGCCCAGCCCCACGAGGGCCGCCACCGCCGCGACCGGGTCCGCCGCCCGATCCACGGCCCGGTGCACGGTGATCTGGAGCGGTGACACCCCAGGAACTCGCCGAGACCCCGGGGCGCGAGCTGGGGTCTCGGCGAGTTCGTGGGGTGTCGTGCTCGGGTGCGGTGCGGCGGCGGCGTCGAGCGCGGCCTCGACGAACCAGCGGACGGCGTCGACGTCGAGCGAGCCGTCCTCGCGCAACGCGCCCACGACGACGCCGGCCACGCCCGACCGCACCAGCGCCCGGATCTCGCGCACCATCACGTCGAGCTCGTCCGCGTCGTACACGAATCCGCCGGGACGACATCTCACCAGCGCGTGCACGGGCACCCCCGTCGCGACGGCGGCCTCGACCAGCCCCTGCGACGGGGTGACGCCCCCGAGCTCGAGGGCGCTGCACAACTCGACGCGGTCGGCTCCGCCGTCGCGCGCCGTGACGGCTCCGGCGGCGCTCGTCACCGCGATCTCGAGGGCGGGCCGCGATCGTGCGGACGGGGCTGCGGATGAGGAGGCGCGGGTCGCGTCGGTCGTCATGTCACGACCCTAGGCGAGCGGCCCGCCCGCCTGCCGGGCTCTCCCGGTCGCCCGGCCCGCGCCTCCTGCCCCTGCTCCCGTCCCACGAGATGTCACGACGTGCCACTCACCCATGGAGACGAGCGAGACGTCGTGGCATGTCGAGGGGCAGGGACGCCCATGCCGGGGTCGGCATGGGGCGGGGTGCATGATGGCGGGATGTCCGACGCACCCGCATCCGCCGACACGCCCGCTGCACCCGCCGACGCACCCGCACCCGCCGCTGCACCCACACCCGCCGAGGCCCCGGCCACCGCCGCGTACCGGGCGGCCCGCGACCACCTGCTGGGGCTCGGGCACGACCTCGACCGGGCGAGCGACGAGTTCCGCTGGCCGGACGTCGGCGACCGCTTCAACTGGGCGACCGACTGGTTCGACGTGATCGCCCGCGACAACGACCGCACGGCGCTGTGGATCGTCGAGGAGGACGGCTCCGAGCAGAGGGTGTCGTTCGACGCCATGCGCCGCCGCAGCGACCAGGTCGCCGCCTGGCTGCACGACCTCGGCGTCGCGAAGGGCGACCACGTCATGCTGATGCTCGGCAACCAGGTCGAGCTGTGGGAGGCGATGCTCGCCGTGATGAAGGTGGGCGCGGTCATCCTGCCGACGTCGACCGTGCTCGGCAGCGCCGACCTCGCCGACCGCATCGACCGGGGGCTCGTCCGGCACGTGATCGCCAACGCGGTCGACGCCCCCGCGTTCGCCGGGGTGGAGGGGATCGAGGCCGTCACGCGGATCGCCGTCGTCCCCGAGGGCGAGGAGGCCCCCGCGGGCTGGACGTCCTTCGGGGACTCGCACCGCGCCTCCTGGACTCGTCCCGACGTCGCGACCGCGACCGAGGACGCCTGCCTCGTCTACTTCACGTCGGGCACGACGAGCAAGCCGAAGATGGTCGTGCACTCGCACGCCTCGTACCCGGTCGGGCACCTGACCACGACCTACTGGCTCGGCGTGCAGCCGGGCGACGTGCACATGACGATCTCGTCGCCGGGCTGGGGCAAGCACGCCTGGAGCTGCTTCTTCGCGCCGTGGACCGCCGAGGCCACCGTGTTCGTCTACAACTACGGGCGATTCCGGCCGGCCGAGCTCCGGGACCAGCTCGAGCGCGCCCGGGTGACCTCGTTCTGTGCGCCGCCGACCGTGTGGCGCATGCTGATCCAGTCGTCGCTGGGCTCGCGACCGAGCGCCCTCCGCGAGGCGCTGTCGGCCGGCGAGCCGCTCAATCCCGAGGTGATCGGGCGGGTGCAGCAGGGCTGGGGTCTCGACATCCGCGACGGGTACGGGCAGACCGAGACGACCGCCATCGTCGCGAACGCGCCCGGCGGCACGATCAAGGCCGGCTCGATGGGGCGCGCCCTGCCCGGCGTCGAGGTCGTGCTGGTCGACCCCGTCACGGGCGTCGTCGGCGACGAGGGCGAGGTCTGCCTCGACCTCACCACGCGGCCCGTCAACCTGATGACCGGCTACCTCGGCGACGCCGCCCGCACCGAGTCGTCCATGCGCGACGGGTTGTTCCACACCGGAGACGTGGCCGTGCGCGACTCCGAGGGCATGATCACGTTCGTCGGCCGCACCGACGACGTCTTCAAGTCGTCGGACTACAAGGTCTCGCCGTTCGAGGTCGAGAGCATGCTGATCGAGCACCCGGCCGTCGCCGAGTCCGCGGTCGTGCCGGCGCCCGACGACACCCGGCTGAACATCGTCAAGGCGTACGTGACCCTGGCCGAGGGGTGGGCACCCGACGCCGAGACCGCTCGGGCCGTCCTGGCGCACGCCCGGGTGTCGCTGCCCGCCTACGAGCGGGTGCGGCGGGTCGAGTTCACCGAGCTGCCGAAGACGATCTCGGGCAAGATCCGCCGCGTCGAGCTGCGCGAGCGCGAGGAGGCGCTGGCCCGGTCGGGCGAGCGGGCTGCGGCCGAGTGGCGCGACGCGGACTTCCCCGACCTGAAGGGGTAGGGCGCTCGACGAGCCCCACGGCCCACGGCTCCGTCTCTCTGCACCGCGTTTCGTGCA
>NZ_MJGS01000012.1:411487-436178 GCF_001864945.1 Frigoribacterium sp. MCBA15_019
GTGCACGAAACGCGGTGCCGTGTCGTGAGGGGTCGGGCAGGGCGGGGCTGGCCGTTCCGGGGATCAGCCGACGGGCAGTTCGCGGCCGGCGGCCCAGACCCGGGCGACCGTCCAGTCGTCGCGCCACGCGACGGCGTCGGCGGCGTGCCCGGGGGCCAGCCGGCCGAGCGGCGGCCGGCCCCCGGCGGCCTGCGCCGAGCCCTGCGCCGAGCGCACGACGCCGGCCTGCGCCGAGCGCGCGACGCCGGCCTGCGGGGCGCGCGTGCCCGCTCGCCTGCCCCCGGCATCGAGGCCGAGCACGCGGGCCGGCACGAGCGTCAGCGCCGCGACCGCGTCGACGGCCGAGAGCCCGGCCTGCAGGACCGCGATGCGCAGGGCGGCGTCCTGCGTCAGGGTCGAGCCCGCGATGGTCGACGTGCCGGTGAGCGTGGCGACGCCGCGCTCGACCGTGACCGCGAGTTCGCCGATGCGGTAGTCGCCGTCGGCGGCTCCGGCCGCGGCCATCGCGTCGGTGATGAGGGCGACCCGCCGCGGAGCCGACCGCAGCACGAGGCCCGCGACGGCCGGGTGCACGTGCACACCGTCGAGGATCAGCTCGATCGTCACGCGCTCGTCGCCGACCGCCGCGACGAGCGGCCCCGGGTCGCGGTGGTGGATGCCGTTCATGGCGTTGAACGCGTGGGTCACGAGGCTCGCGCCCCGGTCGAAGGCCGCGCGGGCCAGGTCGAAGTCCGCCTCGGTGTGCCCGACGGCGGCGACCACGCCCGAGCTCACGAGCCGGTCGATCGCGTCGAGCCCGCCGGGGAGTTCGGGAGCGATGGTGACCTGCCGCGTGATGCCGTCGCCGGCCTCGAGCAGGCTCTCGACCGTGGCCGCGTCGGGTTCGAGCAGGAAGTGCGGGGCGTGGGCTCCCCGCCGGTCGGGCGCCAGGAACGGCCCCTCGAGATGGGCCCCGAGCACGAGCGGGTCACGGCGCATGAGGTCACCGACCAGCCCGAGCGACCGGGACAGCACCGGCACCGGGTTCGCGACGAGGCTGATCAGTGAACGGGTCGTGCCGTGCCGACGGTGCAGGGCGAGACCGGCGTCGAGATCGTCCGGCCCGCCGTCGAAGGCGTGCCCGCCTCCGCCGTGCGTGTGCAGGTCGATCAGTCCCGGGGTGAGGGTGGCGCCCGCGAGGTCGACCGTGACGTCCGCCGGGGGCGGCACCGCGCCTCCTGCGGTCGGGTCGTCGGGTGCGCCCGACGTCGCCGAGGAGGCGCGGGCCGCGTCGACCCGGCCCGTCACCCCGGCCGCCGCGCGCGACCCCGGCACCGTGGAACCGGTGGCGACGATGACGTCGCCGTCGACGAGCATCCAGAAGCCGTCGACCTCGCCGTCGGCGTCGACCTTGCGGGCGTTCGTGAACAGCGTGGTCGTCATCGGCGGGCCCCCCGGCGGTTCTCGCGACGGAAGGCCAGGACGCCCGTGACGCCGGCCAGGACGGCGAACGCCACGGCGACGACGGGGTAGCCGAGCATGGCCCAGGCCGCGACCACGGCACCCATGATCGCGATCTCGACGAGCGCCTTGCCCACGGCATCGGTCGGGACGGGCGCGCGCGGCGACCGGAAGAGGCCCCACACGACGATCGCGAACAGGGGCGCACCGATCATGAACGCCAGCGACGGGAACGGGAATGGCCAGGCGAGGTAGCCCCAGAAGCCGAGGCTCAGGAAGGCGAGGATCAGCGTGACGAACCGCGCCACGTCGAGGGCGTCGACCGGGCCGCCTCGGGCCGGGGCGGAGGAGGGGGCGGGGTCGGTCGGAGTCACGCGTCCAGCGTACGGCCGGTGTGTGCTGGGCGGCCTGCCTGTGATCCGGTACGTACCGGATCGAGCTGCGGAGCGACGAGTGGTCAGGAGATGCTCCTCGCGGGCGCGGCAGCAGCATCTTCTGCCCACCCGGCGGCCGAACGGTCGGGCGGTCACGGGCCGGGACCCGTGACACGGGGTCGAGTGGGCAGGACGTGCTCGTCACGGGGCCGTGAGCAACGTCTTCTGCCCACTCGGCGTCGGGCGCCGGTTGCCGGGCGCAGGGGAGGGGGCCGAAGCCGACGAGGCCTGTGCCCGAGCGGGTCTAGCGGAAGACGATGGTGCGGGCGCCGTCGAGCAGCACGCGGTCTTCGGCGAACCAGCGGACGGCCTGGGTCAGGGTGCGGCTCTCTTCGTCCTGGCCGATCGCCATCAGCTCGGGGGCGCTGCGGGTGTGGTCGACGCGCACGACGTTCTGCTCGATGATCGGCCCCTCGTCGAGGTCGCTCGTGACGAAGTGCGCCGTCGCACCGATCAGCTTCACGCCGCGGGCGTGCGCCTGGCGGTACGGGTTCGCCCCCTTGAACCCGGGCAGGAACGAGTGGTGGATGTTGATCGCCCGCCCTTCGAGCGCCGCACACAGTTCGGGGCTGAGGATCTGCATGTACCGCGCCAGCACGACCAGCTCGACGTCGTACCGGTCGACGACCTGCAGCACGCGGGCCTCGAACGCCGCCTTCGACTCGGGGTCGGTGACCGGGTGGTGCTCGAACCGCTTGCCGTAGAACTCGGCCAGCCCCGACAGGTCGTCGTGGTTCGCGAGGATCAGCGGCACCTCGATCGGCAGCTGCCCCGCCCGCTGCCGGAACAGCAGGTCGTTCACGCAGTGCGCCGCCTTGCTCGCCAACACGAGTGTGCGGGTCGGACGTCCGACGACGTCGAGCTTCGCCTGCACGTCGTAGTGCGCGAGCACGGGCGCCAGCGCCGCCTCGAACGCGTCGCGCTCGCCGGGGGCCTCGACCTGCAGCCGCATGAAGAACGTGCCGGTGTCGTGGCTCGAGAACTGAGCCGACTCGGTGATGTTGCCGCCGGCCTGAACCACGGCGCCGCTGATCGCGTGGACGATCCCGGGCCGGTCCTGGCAGACGAGCGTCAGCGTCCAGTGCGTCGTTAGGGCAGTGGTAGCGGCAGCGGCGTCGTCGGGAGCGGAGGAGGCGCGGGTGGCGTCGGTCACGTCGGTCACCCGCCCAGGGTAGTGCGGCCGACGGGGCCGGACGGGCAGGTCAGTACGAGGCGATGAGCAGCGTGACGAGGGCGACGAGCGGGAAGAACCCCTGCGTGACCGCCGCGCGGGCCTTCGTGCGGTCCGAGAGCAGCAGCACGAGCGCGGCGGCGAGCATCGACCCCGTGCCCGCGACCAGCAGGGCGGTGCCCGCGGCGGATGCCTCGAAAGCGCTGCCCGCGCCTCCTGCCCCTCCGGCGACGAGGACGACGCCCACGATCGTGACGATCGCGAGGAACAGGTTGTAGAAGCCCTGGTTGTAGGCGAGCGGCTTCGTGTGCTCGGCCTGGACGTCGTCGGTGATGCCGAAGGTCGCGCGGACGCGGGGGGTGGTCCAGAGGAAGGACTCCATCACGAAGATGTAGAGGTGCAGCAGGGCGGCGAGCGAGGCCGCGACGAGCGAGACGATGAGCATGCCCCGACCCTAGGGCCGGGTGGCCCACGCGAGGGTGGCGGCCACGGCGGGTCAGTAGCATCGTGGGGGCGCGGCGGGCGCACACGGGCATCGGCACAGGCGAGGACGAGGAGGCGCGGCGTGGCAGAGCGGGTCACCATCGTCGAGGTCGCGGCCCGGGCCGGCGTCGCGATCAGCTCGGTCAGCAGCGCCCTCAACGGTCGCCCCGGCGTCTCGGAGCAGACCCGCGCGCGCATCCGTCAGGCCGCCGACGACCTCGGCTTCGTGCCCAGCGTCCGGGGGCGCAGCCTCAGTGCCAAGCGGGCCTTCACCGTCGGGCTCGTCGTGCACCGCGACCCGTTCGTGCTCGAGTCCGACCCGTTCTTCGGCAGCTTCATCGGCGGGCTCGAGTCGGTGCTCGACCCGCGCGGGTACGCGCTCATCCTGCAGATGGGGTCGGCGGCGGACGAGCCGCTCGACCGTTACCGCCGGCTCGCGGCCGGACGTCGGGTCGACGGCGTCGTCCTGAACGAGCTGACGGTGGACGACCCCCGCGTCGACCTCGTCCGCGAGCTCGACCTGCCCGCCGTCGGGGTCAACCCGGCCGGCGACTTCCCCCTGCCCGCCGTGCGGCAGGACGACTCGGCCGGAATCGGCGAGCTCGTCGACCACCTCGTGTCGCTCGGGCACCGACGGTTCGCCCACGTCGCCGGGCCCACCCGGTTCGTGCACTCGCGGCGCCGCGGAGCCGCCTGGCGGGACGCCCTCGTGGCGGCCGGGCACGACCCCGGGGTCGTCGTCGAGGCCGACTTCACCTACGACGGGGGAGCCCGGGCCGCGGCTCGCCTGTTCGGCCCGGACGCAGCGGTCGACCGCCGTCCCACCGCCGTCTTCTGCGCGAACGACCTGGCCGCGATCGGGTTCATGACCGAGCTCGACCGGCTCGGGGTCCGCGTCCCCGGCGACGCCAGCGTGGCCGGGTTCGACGGCATCGAGCTCGGGTCGTACGTGCGCCCCGGGCTGACCACGCTGACGACGGCTCCGCGGCTGATCGGGGCCGAGGCGGCGCGCCTCCTGCTCTCGGCCGTCGAGGGCGAGACCGTCACCGATGCCGAGATCGAGCCCGCGCGGCTGCTGGTCCGCGCGTCGACGGGCCCCGCCGTCCGCTGACCCCGGGCCCGCGGGCCGGACCCGGCGGGTCGCACCGTCGACTGGACGTTGCACCGCGGAAGTGCGCGGTGCGACGTTCAGTCGGCGGTGCGACGGGAGGCGAGCTGCAGGGGGTTCCGGTCGGGCCGTCACCGTGCTAGCTTCTCGGTCTACCGAAACGTTTCGGTAAACGAGCGAGACCGCACACGACGACGTGGGAGCCCCGATGACGACGACAGCCGACGCGACCAGCGCCCATACGACGAGCAGCGCCGCCGACGCGACGACCGCCGACGCGACGACCGGCGACGTCGACGTGGCCCGCGCCGCCTCGAAGCCGTACCTCGTCCCGCTGACCCGGGAGCGCCTCCGGACGGTGCTCGACGAGGCCCTCGTCCACCGCAACGAGCTGACCGGCGCGCTCTCGCAGCTGACCTTCTCGAGCCCCGCCGCGTACGAGTCTGCCGGCCGCGCCGACACCGCCGGCCGCGCCGGCACCGACGGCCCAGCCCGCACCGACTGGGCGGTCGGCCCCTTCGCCGTCGACCCGGCGTTCACCTTCACGCTCGACGGCCAGTGGCCCGACCCCGACGGTCTCGGCTGGACCAGCGAGTCCCTCTACAACCCCAGCCTCATCGAGCACGACGGCACCCTGCACCTCTTCTACCGGGCCTCGCCCCGCAAGGAGAGCCTCGGCAGCCGCATCGGCCACGCCACGCTCGCCCTCACGCCCGACGGCGAACCCGCCCCCGGTGCCGCCTGGGTCGACGACCCGGCCAACCCGGTCGTCCGTCCCACCCTCGACGACGAGTTGCTCGGCACCGAGGACCCCAAGGTCTACCGGGCCGAGGGCCGTTTCTGGCTCTTCTACAACGGCGTCTTCCCGATCACCGAGGAGGCGCGGGTCGCCCACCCGAGCCCCGGTTACCCCGTCGAGGCGGTCGGCATCGACCTGCTGGTCGCCGTCAGCGACGACCTCGTGACCTGGGAGAAGCTCGGCCCGATCGCCGACCACGAGCAGACGCGGCTCTGGGCCAAGGGCGCCGTGATCCCGCGCGACGAGCACGGGAACGCCGTCCGCCTCGGCGTCACCGGCGACGACGCCGGCGACTACCTCATGTTCGTCAGCGAGGGCTTCGACGGCGTGCTGCACGTCGGCCGCTCGGACGACCTGCGCCACTGGACCTTCGAGCCCGTGCCGTACCTCGACCTGACGGGCGTCGGCGGCCGTCTGCACGAGGTCGCCGCCGCGATCGTCACGGGTGACGGCCGCCTCGTGCTCGACGTCTTCCACGACGTCGACGGGGTCTTCGCGGCGAGCCAGGCGCTGTACGACGTCGAACGGCCGGTCGACCAGCTCGCCCTGACGCCGGGCGGCTCGCTCAGCTGGGGCGGCCTGCAGAAGATCGGCGGCCGCTGGACCTTCACGCAGGGCTGGGACGCCCCCGCCGGCCGCCGCGACCTGTACTTCTACCGCGCCGACGCAGCCCGCACCGACCCCGCCGGCTCGCACACCCCCGCACCGCACACGACCCCCTAGTCACACCCGCAGCACCACCCCACCCAAGGAGAACATCGTGCAACGACGCACACGCTTCACCCGCCGTGCCACCCTCGGCGCGACCGTCCTGGTCGCCGCCCTCGGCCTGACCGCCTGCTCCGGTGGCGGCGGAGCCTCGAGCGACGCCCTGACCGCCAAGGGCCCCATCACGATCTGGTACTCGAACAACGAGCAGGAGGTCACCTGGGGCAAGGCCATGGTCGAGGCCTGGAACGCCGACCACCCCGACGAGCAGGTCAAGGGGCAGGAGATCCCCGCCGGCAAGTCCAGCGAAGAGGTCATCGGCGCCGCCATCACGGCCGGCAACGCTCCCTGCCTCGTCTACAACACCGCCCCCAGCGCGGTCGGGCAGTTCCAGAAGCAGGGCGGCCTGGTCGACCTGTCGAGCTTCGACGACGGCGCGAGCTACATCGAGGAGCGCAGCGGCGACCTCGCAAAGCAGTACCAGGACGCCGACGGCAAGTACTACCAGCTGCCCTGGAAGTCGAACCCGGTGATGATCTTCTACAACAAGGACCTCTTCACCAAGGCCGGCCTCGATGCCGAGAACCCCGACCTGTCGACCTACGACGACTTCCTCGCGACGTCGAAGACCCTGGTCGACGCGGGCGTCTCGAAATACGCCATCCACCCGGCGCCGACGAGCGAGTTCTTCCAGTCGCAGTTCGACTTCATGCCGCTCTACGCGGCCGAGACCGGCGGCACCGGCCTCGTCGAGGACGGCAAGGCGACCTTCGCCGACACCGCCGGCGAGGACGTCGCGACCTTCTGGCGCTCGCTCTACGAGCAGGGACTGGCCGGCCAGGAGCAGTACACGGGCGACTCGTTCGCCGACGGCGAGGCCGCGATGTCGATCGTGGGGCCGTGGGCCGTCTCCGTGTACGAGGACGTCAACTGGGGTGCCGTGCCCGTCCCGACCAAGGACGGCACGAGCGCCGACGAGACCTACACGTTCAGCGACGCGAAGAACGTCGGCATGTACACGGCCTGCGAGAACCAGGGCACGGCGTGGGACTTCCTGAAGTTCTCGACCAGCAGCGACCAGGACCGCGCCCTGCTCGAGACCACGGGCCAGATGCCGATCCGCACCGACCTGGCCTCGACCTACGCCGACTACTTCGACGCGAACCCCTCGTACGCGCTCTTCGGCGACCAGGCGGCCCGCACCGTCGAGGTGCCGGCCGGCCCGAACACCGTGGCCGAGCTGCAGGCGTTCCGCGACGCCTGGTCGAGCAGCGTGATCTTCGGCAAGGGTGACGTCGACTCGTCGCTGAAGGACGCCGCGGACAAGATCGACGAGCTCGCGGCCCAGGGCTGATCGTGTCCACCGTGCACGAGGCGGCGGCAGCGTCGCCGACCGCCGGACGAGCCGAGGAGGCGCACCGCGCCTCCTCGGGGGGTCCCGGCTCCGGGCACCGGGCGGGCCGTCGCCGCGACGACGACCCGCGCGGGCGTCGGCGGGGCGGCCTGCTCGGCAAGCACCCGCTCGGCCTGCTGTTCAGCGCGCCGTACCTGGTGTTCGTGCTGGCGGTGTTCGCGTACCCGTTGGTCTACGCGGTCTACATCGCGTTCCACGACTACTTCTTCACGGCGCCCGGTGCCGTCGTCGCGCGGCCCTTCGTCGGCCTCGAGAACTTCGTCACCGCGTTCACCGACCCCGCGGTCATCCGCTCGTTCGGCAACGTCGGCGTCTTCCTGGTGATCAACGTGCCGCTGACCGTCGTGCTGAGCATGGTGCTCGCCACGGCGCTCGACAAGGTCGCGCACTTCCGGGGCTTCCTGCGGGTGGCGTTCTACGTGCCGTACCTGACGGCGAGCGTCGCCGTCGTCGCGGTCTGGCTCTTCCTGTTCAACGGCGACGGCCTGGTGAACAACCTGCTCGGACCGCTGGCCCCGACCCCGTCGTGGCTGATCAACTCGGCGTGGGCCATGCCCTCGATCGCGCTGTTCGTCACGTGGAAGCAGCTCGGGTTCTACATCCTGCTGTACCTCGCGGCGCTGCAGAACGTGCCGAAAGAGCTGTATGAGGCCGCCTCGAGCGACGGTGCCGGCCCGATCCGGTCGTTCTTCACCGTCACCGTGCCGGGCGTGCGGCCGGCCACCGTGCTCGTGCTGCTCGTCTCGACCGTCACGGGGGCGAACCTCTTCACCGAGCCGTACCTGCTGACCGGGGGAGGCGGGCCGAACGGCGCGTCGACCTCGCCCGTGTTGCTGATGTACCAGAAGGGCATCGAGCAGGGGAACCCCGACCAGGCCGCCGCGATCGGCGTCGTGCTCGTGATCCTCGTGCTGATCATCGCCCTGCTGCAGAACCGGTTCGCCGGCGGAAAGGAGGACTGACGTGACCGTCTCCGACGAGACCACCGCCCGCCCCCGGCGGATCGCGAAGAAGCCGCCCCTGACCCGGGCCCAGACCACGCTGCGTGGCGTCGTGCTCGCCCTCGGCGCCCTGGCGTTCCTGTTCCCGTTCTACTACATGGTGATCGGCTCGCTGCAGACCAAGCCCGACCCGACCGTGGCCGGGGCGTTCCCGCACCCGTCGAACCTGACGGTCGAGAACTACGCCGCCATCGACAGCCGCATCGGGCTGCTGAGCGGCCTGCTCAACTCGGGCATCTTCACGGTCGGCGTGCTCGCCTGCACCCTCGTCTTCGGCGTGCTGGTCGGCTACGCGCTGGCCGTGCTGCAGTGGCGCGGTCGCGGGGTCACCTTCGCGTTGGCGCTGCTGGTGCAGGTGGTGCCGTTCCAGCTGTTGATCATCCCGCTGTACGTGCTCATCGCGCGCAACTACGGGCTGAGCGACAACTACCTCGGCATGATCCTGCCGTTCGCCATCAACTCGACGGCGGTGATCATCTTCCGGCAGTACTTCCTGCAGCTGCCGAAGGAGCTCTTCGAGGCGGCACGCATCGACGGCACCGGCGAGTTCCGGCTGCTGTGGAACATCGCGTTGCCGCTCGTGCGCCCCGCGCTGGTCACGGCCCTGCTGCTGACCTTCATCGGCCCGTGGAACGAGTTCCTCTGGCCGTTCCTCATCACCAAGGAGGCGTCGATGCAGCCGCTCGCCGTGTCGCTGGCGAACTACATCAGCAACGTGGCGGCGACCGCGGCGAACCCGTTCGGCGCGACCCTCGCGGGCGCCGTCGTCCTGGCCGCACCGGTCGTGCTGCTGTTCATCGTGTTCCAGCGCTACTTCATCTCGACCGACGTCGGCTCGAGCGTGAAGGGCTGACCGACCGCCCACCACCCGAGGAGGCGCGGTGCGCGACCACCGCTCGCCGCGCCTCCTCGGCTCCCCACCTCCAGACCGGGTCGCCGTGCCGGCGGCCCCCACCGCAGGAGGCGCGGTGCGATCCCCCCTCGCGCCGCGCCTCCGTCGCTTCTCGCTCCTCGAAAGGGCCTCCCATGGCTGACTTCCCGTACCGACTGACCCGCCTGGGCGTCGTGATGATCCCCGACCCCGACTCGCCCGACGAGGCCGAGGGGGTGCTCAACCCCGGTTCGGGGCGTGGGCCCGACGGCGAGCTCTACCTGCTGCCGCGGCTGGTGGCCACGGGCAACGTGTCGCGGGTCGGGCTGGCCCGGGTGGTCGTCGAGGACGGCGTGCCCGTGGGGGTGACCCGCGAGGGAGTCGTGCTCGCCCCCGACCGCGGGTGGGAACGCGGCGCGACCCACGCCGGCGTCGAGGACCCGCGCGTCACGTGGATCGACGAGCTCGGGCTGCACGTGATGACCTACGTCGCCTACGGACCGCTCGGGCCGCGCACCGCGGTCGCCGTGAGCGACGACCTGCGTGACTGGCGACGACTCGGGCCGGCCACCTTCGAGTACGTCGACGAGCTCGACACCGACCTCGGGCTGTTCCACAACAAGGACACCGTGTTCTTCCCGTCGCCGGTCACCGCACCCGACGGCGTGCGCAGCTTCGCCGTGCTCCACCGACCGATGTGGCACATCGGGGCGACGGTGCCGGGCGAGGGCAGCCCGTTGCCGGCCGGCGTCACCGACGGGCGGCACTCGATCTGGATCAGCTACGTGCCCGTCGACGCGGTCGCCGCCGACCCGCGGGCGTTGGCGCGCTGGGGGCAGCACCGGTTCGTCGCCGGCCCCGAGTTCGCGTTCGAGGAGCTGAAGATCGGTGGCGGCCCGCCCCCGCTGCGCGTGGACGAGGGCTGGTTGCTGCTGCACCACGGCGTCACCGGTGTGATCGACGACGCGTTCGCCCAGCAGCAGAACGTGAACTACGCGGCGGGCGGCATCATCCTCGACGCCGACGATCCGTCCCGCGTCGTCACCCGGTCGGAGGTGCCGCTGCTCGAGGCCGAGACCGCCGACGAACGCGACGGCATCGTGCCGAACGTCGTGTTCCCGACCGCCATCGAGGAGGTCGACGGCGTCCGGTACGTGTTCTACGGCATGGCCGACTCGAAGATCGGCGTCGCTCGCCTCGACCGAGCCTGAGGCCCCTCGCACACCGACGTCGAGCACGGACCGACGTCGAGCACAGCCCGAAGTCGACCACGGCCCGACGACGACCACGGATCACTGACAAGAAGGAGGCGGTCGACGATGATCGCACGCAACTCACGATGGACGGGCACGGCGCTGGCCGCGGCCCTGGCGACCTTGCTGGGGGTGACGGGGGCGCTGCCGGCTGCCGCCGCGCCTCCTGTTCAGGCGGCCGCGCCGACCGGGTCGGCCGCACCGACCGCCCCGGCGGCCGTACCGGCCGTGGCGCCGCTGACGAACCTGGCGCACCTGGACTTCCTGCTCGACCGGACGACGCCCGCGCCCGAGGCCGGGCACTCGACCTACCGGCAGAGCACGGAGCCGACGCTCACGGTGCCGTGGACCTACGCCGACGCCCGCGACGGTGGCACCTTCGCCCGGGTGGGCGGCGGTCCGCTCGACCCCGCGACCGGGTACTGGGGGCAGGGCGCGTACAACAGCGACGACGTCTCGCGGACGGCCGTCGTGTACCTGCGCGACTGGCAGCAGACCGGCTCGGAGGCGAGCCGGGACAAGGCGTACGAGCTGTTGCGCGCGACCGCGTACTTCCAGACGACCACCGGTGAGGACGCCGGCAACGTCGTGCTCTGGATGCAGCCCGACGGCACCTTCAACCGCAGCCCGGTGCCGGTCGAGCTGCCCGACCCGTCCGACAGCGGCAACAGCTACTGGCTGGCCCGGAGCATCTGGGCGTTCGGCGAGGGATACGCCGCGTTCGCCGACGAGGACCCCGAGTTCGCCGCGTTCCTGCAGCAGCGTCTGCAGCTCGGCGTGACGGCGCTGAACCGCGAGACGCTCGCCCGCTACGGGCAGTACGACGTGGCCGACGGGGCGAAGGTGCCCGCGTGGCTGATCGGCTCCGGTGCCGACGCGTCGGCCGAGGCCGTCCTCGGGCTGGCCGCCTACTCGGCCGTCGTGCCGGGTGACGCGGCCTCGCGCACGGCGCTGACACAGCTCGCCGAGGGCGTCGCCGCGATGTCGTCCGGCGACGGGCAGACCTGGCCGTACGGAGCCGTGCTGCCCTGGGCGAAGTCCCGCTCGATGTGGCACGCCTGGTCGTCGCAGATGCCCGTCGCCCTGGCCCGGGCGTCGACCGTGCTCGGCCGACCCGACCTGCTGAAGCCCGCCGTGCTCGACCAGACCTCGTTCACGACCACGCTGCTCACCGCGAGCGGGCCCGACAACGCCTGGTACCCGACGCCCGTCGACCAGACGCAGATCGCCTACGGGGCCGACTCGAGGTTGCAGTCGGCGCTCGCCGTGGCCGGCGCCGGTGCGGGTGCGCCGGGCCTGAAGCGGATCGCGGCCGTCGCCGCGAGCTGGTACTTCGGCACGAACCGCTCGGGCACCTCCGTCTACGACCCGGCCACCGGCGTGACGTTCGACGGCGTGCAGGCCGACGGCACGGTGAACCGCAACAGCGGTGCCGAGAGCACGATCCACGGCCTGCTGTCGATGATCGCGCTCGACGGTGCGCCCGACGTCTCGGCCGAGGCTCAAGGGCTGACGAGCGTCACGTCGCGTGACGGCCTGACGGTGGTCGAGGCCGAGACGGCGGCGCCCACGACGGGCACGGTCGTCACGCCCGACTCGGCGTGGACGGGCGAGTCGCAGTACGGCGGCGGCTCGGCCCTGCGGCTCGAGCCCGGGCAGAGCGCGACGATCACGGTGCCCGCGGGCTCCGGGTTGCGGCACGTCGAGCCGGTGCTGCTGGCCGCCGAGGGAGTGCGGTCGACGTCGGTCTGGAAGGCGGGACGCGTGCCCCTCGGGACGCTGACGACGCAGGCCGGGGCGCAGGGCGTGACCGCCGCCTCCGGGGCCTTGCTGCCCCAGACGCTGCCGGTGCCGATCGGTGCGGGAGCGACCACGATCACCGTGACCGCCGGGCGGAACGCGACCGTGGTCGACGGCCTGATCGTGCGACCGCTCGTCCAGCGACTCGTGCTCGCGGGCACGGCGGCCGACGGGCGGGCGACGACGACCGAGCTGCTGTCGTCGACGTCGCGGCTGCCGCTGCCGGCCTCGGTCGGCCTCCGTGGCACCCGGTCGTCGGTCTCGTCGTACGACGCGCAGGGCCGCCTCGTGCAGCAGCGCGACGTGCAGGGCCGCAGCCTCGTGCTGGTGAAGCCCGGCGGCTTCGCCGTCCTCACCCGGTAGCGCCCCCGCCGAGACCCCAGGAACCCGCTCAGACCCCACGCCGCGCGCGAGGGTCTCGGCAGGTTCCTGGGGTCTCATCGCGCCGTGACCCGAGGAGGCGCGGGTACGGTCGACCGCATGAGCGACGACACGCAGACCCCCGGTCCCGACGGCGTCGGCCGTGACACGAGCCCGGGGCACGAGGTCGACCACGACCCGACCGGCATGACCGACGACGAGAAGCGGCACGACCAGCTGACCCGCGCCCCGAAGTCGGACGAGTCGGACGCAGCCCCGCGCATCACGACCGAGGACCGCGGTGACGGCGTCACCCGCATCGACGTCGCCGACACCGCGAAGGTCCGCCCGGGCAAGGCCGACTGACGCGGGGTGCCGGTCGGCGGGCCGCCTGCGGCGGCCGACCCGCGCCTCCTCGGCACCTCCCGCCGCCCTGCGCTTCGCAAACGGGACAGCACATGGGCACCCGCCTGCCCCCGGGCATACCGTGCACGCATGGTGTCCCAGGTCAGCGTAGAAACCAGTCCACCGAGCGCGGGCGCGAACCCGCCCGGCGTCCCGACGACGACGATCACGCTCGACGTCAACGGCAGCCCGCGCCGGCTCGAGGTCGACAACCGCACGTCTCTGCTCGACGCCCTGCGGGAGCGCCTCGATCTGACCGGCTCGAAGAAGGGCTGCGACCACGGCCAGTGCGGCGCCTGCACGGTCCTGGTCGACGGGCGACGCACCAACAGCTGCCTGGTCCTCGCCGTCAGCGCCGAGGGCAGTGACGTCACCACCGTCGAGGGGCTCGCCGACGGCGACGCCCTGCACCCGGTGCAGCAGGCGTTCCTCGACCGGGACGCCTACCAGTGCGGCTACTGCACGCCGGGCCAGATCTGTTCGACGGTCGGCATGCTCGAGGAGGCGCGGGCCGGCATGCCGAGCCACGTCACCACCGACATCACCAACGGCGAGATCGACCTCGACGACGAGGAGGTCCGCGAACGTCTCAGCGGCAACCTGTGCCGGTGCGGGGCCTACATGAACATCGTCCCGGCCGTGCACGACGCGGCCTGCGCGCACGACGCCGATGCGACCGAGGGAGCCACCCGATGAAGACCTTCGAGTACGAGCGAGCGACCGACGTCGCCTCCGCCGTCGCCACCCTCGACCGCACCCCGAACGCCAAGCCCTTGGGCGGCGGCACGAACCTCGTCGACCTGATGAAGCTCGGCGTCGAGCGGCCCGACCTGCTCGTCGACGTCAGCCGCGTCGACTTCGGAGGGGTCGACGAGCTGCCCGACGGCGGCCTCCGCATCGGCGCGGGGGTCCGCAACAGCGACCTCGCCGCGCACCCTCTCGTCCGCACCCGCTACCCGGCGCTGACACGGGCCCTCGTCAGCGCGGCCTCGGGTCAGCTGCGCAACCAGGCGGCGACCGGCGGCAACCTGCTGCAGCGCACCCGGTGCACCTACTTCATGGACACCACGAAGCCCTGTAACAAGCGCGAACCCGGCACGGGCTGCGGCGCCGTCGCCGGGCTGTCGCGCGAACTCGGCATCCTCGGCGTCAACGACCTCTGCATCGCCACGCACCCGGGCGACATGGCCGTCGCTCTCGCGGCGCTCGACGCGGTCGTCGTCTTCGAGACCGTCGAGGGCGAGCAGCGCCTGCCGATCGACGAGTTCTTCCGTGAGCCGGGCGACGACCCGACCCGCGACACGAACCTGCCGGGCGGAGCGCTGATCACCGCGGTCGAGCTGCCGTCCCTGCCGGTCGCCACGAACTCCACGTACCGCAAGGCGCGTGACCGCCGGTCGTACGCCTTCGCCCTCGGCTCGGTCGCCGCCGCCCTCTCGGTCGACGAGGCCGGTCTCGTGACCGACGTGCGCATCGCCCTGGGCGCCGCGTCGCCCGTGCCCTGGCGTGCCCGCAAGGCCGAGGAGGCGCTGGTCGGCTCTCCGGCGACGCCCGCCTCGTTCGCGGCCGCCGCGCAACTCGAGCTGGCCGCCGCGACGACCACCGAGCAGAACGCCTTCAAGGTGCCGCTGCTGACCCGGCTCGTCGTGGGCGTGCTGAGCGAGCTCGCCGGCCTCGACCACGAGGGTGACGACCCGGCCGAGGACGTCGACCCGTCGCCGTTCCGCCCGACCGGCGCCAACGGGTCGCCCCGTCGCGTCGCGGCCGACGTCGAGCCCGGCACCCGGAATGCCACCGGCACCGAGGGGAGCGCGTCGTGACCGCCGTCGACGTCGTCACGCCGGTCGACACGAGCGTCCCCACCGGTCTCGGCGCCCCCGTCGCCCGGCTCGAGGGTCGGGACAAGGTGACGGGTGCCGCCCGGTACGCCTACGAGCACACGCCCGACGGCGTGCTGTACGGCTGGATCGTGCAGTCGACGGTGACGACCGGCACGATCACCGGCTCGAACCGCGACGAGGTGCTCGCGATGCCCGGCGTGCACGACGTCATCACGTACGAGCAGGCTCCACACCTCGAGGACGCCGAGGACGGCGAGCTGCTCGTCCTGCAGTCGGCCGAGGTCGCCTACCGCGGCCAGCCCGTCGCGCTCGTGGTGGCCGACACCTTCGACACCGCCCGCGAGGCCGCGTCGGCGCTCGCCTTCGAGTACGACGAGGGCGGCATCGACGTCGTGCTGAGCACCGACCACCCCAGCCTCTACGCCCCCGAGACCGTCAACGCGGGCTTCGAGACCGACACCTCGCAGGGTGACGTCGACGCGGCGATGGCCGATTCGTCCGTCGTGATCGACGAGACGTACGAGACGGCGGCCCTGTTCAACAGCCCGATGGAGCCGCACGCCACGGTCGCCACCTGGTCCGACGGCGAGCTCGACGTGCTCGACTCGAACCAGGGCACGAGCGGCGTCGCGACGTCTCTCGCCACGCTGTTCTCGCTCGACCCGTCCGCCGTGCGCGTCCGTGCCCAACACGTCGGCGGCGGCTTCGGTTCGAAGGGCTCGGCCCGCCCGGTCGTCGTCCTCGCCTCGATCGGAACCATGCTCACCGGTCGTCCGGTGAAGGTCGCCTACACGCGACAGATGATGTTCGCGATCGCGGGCTACCGCACGCCGACGATCTCGCGCATCCGCCTCGCCGCCGACTCCGAGGGGCACCTTTCGGCGCTCTCGCACCAGACGTACTCGCACTCGTCGACGCTGCAGGAGTTCACCGAACAGACCGCCGAGCCGACCCGCCACCTGTGGGCCGCTCCCAGCCGTCTGATGACGCACCGGCTCGCCCGACTCGACGTCCCGACGCCGCGCTGGATGCGTGCGCCCGGCGAGGCGCCCGGCATCTACGCCGTCGAGTCCGCGATGGACGAGCTGGCGCTCAAGCTCGACCTCGACCCGGTCGAGCTGCGCGTCCGCAACGAGCCCGAGGTCGACCCGCACACCGGGCAGCCGTTCAGCAGCCGGCACCTCGTCGACTGCCTGCGGCGTGGGGCCGAGCTGTTCGGCTGGGACGGCCGCGACCCGCGTCAGGCCGTGCACCGGGTCGGACGCTGGCTGGTCGGCACGGGCGTCGCCGCCGCGACGTATCCCGCGAGCGTGATGCCCGCGGGTGCCCGGGTCACAGCGCTGCCGGGTGGTCGCTTCGAGGTCGGCGTCAACGCGACCGACATCGGCCAGGGGGCCCGCACCGTGATGGCGCAGATCGCCGCGGCCGAGCTGGGGGTGCCCCTCGACCTGGTCGACCTGCACATCGCCGACAGCCGGCTGCCGACCGCAGGCGTGGCCGGCGGCTCGTCGGGCACGGCGTCGTGGGGGTGGGCGGTGACCAAGGCGAGTCGGCAGGTGACCGAGTTGCTCTCGCAGGGCCAGCCCGTGCCTCCGGAAGGTCTCGAGGTCGTCGTCGACATCGAGGAGGACATCGCCGCGATGAGCGACCACTCGCGCTTCGCCTACGGCGCCCAGTTCGTCGAGGCGCGCGTGGACCTCGACTCGGGTGAGGTCGTCGTGCCGCGGATGGTCGGCGTCTTCGCGGCCGGGCGCATCATGAACGCCCGCACGGCCCGGTCGCAGTTCGTCGGCGGCATGACCATGGGCCTGTCGATGGCGTTGCACGAGCACGGCATGCTCGACCCGACCCAGGGCGACTACGGCAACCACGACTTCGCGACGTACCACGTGGCGGCCAATGCCGACGTGGGCTCGATCGAGGTCGAGTGGCTCGACGAGGAGGACCCGCACCTCGCCCCGATGGGCGGCAAGGGCATCGGCGAGATCGGCAACGTCGGCGCGGCCGCCGCGGTGGCCAACGCCGTCGCCCACGCGACCGGCATCCGGGTGCGCGACCTGCCGATCCAACCCGACAAGCTGCTCGCCGGCCTGCCGACGCGGTACTAGCGCCGACACCCCAGGAACTCGCCGAGACCCCCGTGCGCGCACGAGGGTCTCGGCGAGTACCCGGGGTCTCGACTCAGCGGATCAGGTGGATGCTGCCGTCACGGTCGCGCAGCGGGGCCCGCGAGGCACCCGAACGCACGGCGAGCACCTCGGCCAGGATCGACACGGCGGTCTCCTCGGGCGTGCTCGCACCGAGGTCGAGCCCGATGGGGGAGTGCAGGCGGGCCAGCGCGTCGGGTTCCACGTCGCGCGACCGCAGTGCGGCCATGCGGCGGTCGTGGGTCGTCCGCGAACCCATCGCCCCGACGTACGCCGCGGGCGAGGCCAGCGCCGCCTCGACCAGGTCGGCGTCGAACCGTTCGTCGTGCGACAGCACCGCGATCACGGTGCGCTCGTCGACCTCGGTGCGCGCCAGGTAGTTCGGCGGCCACTCGACGACGACCTCGTCGGCCGACGGGAAGCGCTCGCGGGTCATGAACACCGGACGCGAATCGCACACCGTCACGCGGTAGCCCAGCACCGCCCCGGCGTTGCAGAGGGCGACGGCGAACTCGACCGCCCCGAAGACGAGGAGGCGCGGCGGCGGCACCGAGCGCTCGCTGAAGACCCGCAGACCCTCGCAGTCGTCGACGGTCGGCACGACCTCGCCGGTGCGGACCGGCCCGAGGACGACGTGGGCCGACGCCTCACGCCCGGCGGCCGCGTCGCGGAGGGCGGCGATCGTCTCGGCGTCGTCGGGGGTGACGAGCCGGGCGAGCACCTCGATGCGACCGCCGCAGCTGAGCCCGACCTCGAACGCCGTCTCGTCGCTGAACCCGAACGTCTCGAGCTGCGGCGTGCCGTCGTCGAGCACCTGCGTGCAGATCCCGTAGACCGCGCCCTCGACGCAGCCGCCCGAGATGCTGCCGATCACGGTGCCGTCGACGGTGACGGCCATCGACGTGCCGACGGTCCGGGGCGCGCTGCCCACGACCGACACGGCGGTCGCGACCGCAAGGCGCTCGCCGGCGTCGAGTCGCGCCAGCAGGCGGTCGGCGATCTCGAACACGGGACTCCTCGGGGGTGGCGTCGGGTGGCGCCAGGTCTCGATGGTGCCACGGCCCGGGCCGCGGGGCACACCGCGCCGCCGGACGTTCGCCGCGTGGACAGTCCGGTTAGCCTGCAGCCATGCCCGAGATCGTCGCTCCGCCGCCCGACGGCCTGCCGCCGGTCGGCCCGCCGTCCGTCGGCCCGCCCTCCTCGGTCGGACTGCTGCTCGCGGCCGGTGCCGGGACGCGCATGGGTCGCCCCAAGGCGCTCGTGGTCGACGAGCACGGGCCCTGGCTGACCCGTGCCGTGGCGACGCTGCTCGACGGGGGCTGCGACCGCGTCGTCGTCGTGCTCGGTGCGGGCGCGACCGAGGCGCGAGCGCTGCTGGCCGCCGACCCGCGCCTCCTACCGGTCGGGTCGCCCGCGGCGGACGGGGTGACGGGCGCAGTCTCGACTGACCCGCGCCTCCTAGGGGTCGACGGTCGGGCGAGGGTGTCGGTCGTCGTCGCGGACGACTGGGCCGACGGCCTCGCGGCGTCCCTGCGGGCCGGGCTGGAGGCGCTCGCCGCGGGGGACCCCGAGGAGGCGCGGCTCGCCGTCATCACGCTGGTCGACTACCCGGATCTGCCGTCGTCCGCCGTCGCGCGGTTGCTGTCACCCCCGGCCGCCGACGTACCGCTGGGCCCGGCTGCGCTGCGCCAGTCCGTCTTCCACGGACGCCCGGGTCACCCCGTCGTGGTCGGTCGCTCCCACTGGTCGGCTCTCGCGGCGTCCCTCACCGGGGATCGCGGGGCCGGCCCCTACCTGCGGGCCCGCGCCGCCGAGCCGGTCGACTGCTCCGACCTCTGGGACGGCCGCGACGTCGACGCGCCCGCCTGACCCGGCTGCACCTGAGGGTCAGTTGCACTTCCCGCTGCCGCTGTAACACGGCGTGTAGTTCGCGGGCAGGGGCTCCTGGCGCGGTGTGGTGGACTCCCACCGGTCGCCGGGGACGGGTGCGCCGACGGCACCGATCACGACCAGCCCGGCGACGACGACGGTCGCCACGACGACGCCTCGGTGCCCGGCGGTGATCGCGGCGAACAGCGCCACGACCAGGCATGCCAGGCAGGCGACGAGGGTCGTCAGCCAGCTCTGCGCGGCTTCCTCGCTGACGGTCACGGGGGAACCGACGAGGCTGAACTCGGCGGAGAACCACTGCCCGGCCAGCGAGAGCGTGAGCACGATGCCCGCCGCGAGGGCGAGCGCCTCGACGATCACGGCGACGCGGTGCCCGAGGTGCCGGGGTGCCCGGGCGGCGGGTGCGTCGGCGGGCGTGCGGTCGGCCGGAGGTGCTGCGTGGACGGACGCGTGCTCGGCCGGACGTGCTCCGGCGTCGGACGACCCGTCGCGGCTGCCACGGCCCGAGCGCGCGGCGAGCACGACGAAGGAGGCCAGGCCGACGGTCGCGACGAACGGCAGGCTGACGAAGACGACGGTGGGCAGTGTGTAGAGGGAGAAGCCCGCCCGGAGGCCCGACGTGACGCCCGACCCGACGGTGAGCTCGACGCCGGCCCGGGCCACGGCCGCCGCGGCGACGTAGAGCCAGGCCCGGCGTGACGGGGCGGCGTCGGACCACCGCCACGCGACGAGCACGGCCAGGACGGCCCAGACGACGAAGGGCACGAGCGAGGTCTGCGCGAGCGCGGCCGGCAGCTCGAGCAACGACGCCACCACGCGGCCGGCCGAGGCCGTCACGGTGAAGAGTGCCCCGCCGATGACGAGCAGGCCCGCGGTGGTGGCGATCACCCAGGCCACCTCGCGGCGGTCGACCCGCCGGCGCAGGCTTGCCGCCGCCCCCGCGAGCCGGCCCCCGTGCTGAGTGTTCGTCATGGGTCGACGCTAGCGGCGGGTCGCGGGGCCGACGTCATCCCGGAGGCGGATGTCGGTCGTGCGACGGCCCCGGCACGAGCCGCCGTCCTGCGAGCACGTCCCCGCCCCGCCATGCTCCGCCCCGCCCTGCTCCGCCCCGCCCTGCCCTGCCCCGCCCCGTTCCGCCATGAACCCGGTTTCGAACCGCGCACCCGGTAGCAACTGGGTGCCCGGATCGAAACCGGGTTCATCGCGTGGTCGCGGTTGGCGCCGGGGGCACCGACGTCGGCAGGATCTCGATGGCGCGTGCCGGGCCGTGCGTCCTAGCGTCGGTCCCATGCCGATCACTCCCGACACGAAGAACTGGACCTGGGTGCTCGAACGCCCCTGCGCCGACTGCGGCTTCGACCCCGCCGAGGTCGCGTTCCGCGACGTGCCGGGCCTCGTCCGGGAGAACGCCGCCGCCTGGCCCGCCGAGCTCGCCCGGTCCGACGCCCGCACCCGGCCGGACGACGCCACGTGGTCGCCGCTCGAGTACGGGGCGCACGTGCGCGACGTGTTCCGGGTCTTCGACACGCGCCTCCGGCTGATGCTGGCCGAGGACGCGCCGACCTTCGCGAACTGGGACCAGGACGCGACGGCGCTCGACGACGACTACGCCGCCCAGCAGCCCGCGGTGGTGGCCGACGAGCTCGTGGCCGCCGCCGCCGTCGTGGCCGACGCGTTCGAGGCGGTGCCCGACGGGCAGCTCGGTCGCACCGGCCTGCGCAGCGACGGCTCGGCCTTCACGGTCGACTCGCTCGCCCGCTACTTCGTGCACGACCCCGTGCACCACCTGCACGACGTCCGCCGCTGACCGGCACCCCGGCAGGCAGAGCCGCCCCGAGGCACCCCGGGCCCTCGTCGCACCGCCGACCGAACGTCGCACCGCCTGTTTCGACGGTGCGATGTCCAGTCGGCGGTGCGACACCACCCGGGCCAGCCCCCGACCCCGGCCGACGCCGACCCCGCCCGGGCACCCGCACCCTCGACCCCGGCACCCGACGCGGGCAGACTGGGCGACATGACCCGCGCCTCCGTCCTCTCGGTCAACGTCGACGACGCCCACCGGTTCAGCAAGCCGCCCGTCGAGCGCGTCACCCTGCTCGCCGGGCTCGGCGTCGAGGGCGACGCGCACCTCGGGCGCACGGTGCAGCACCGCTCCCGCGTCGCCCGCGACCCGAGCCAGCCGAACCTGCGGCAGGTGCATCTGATGCACGCCGAGCTCTTCGCCGAGCTGGCCGCCCACGGCTACGACGTCGGGCCCGGGGACCTCGGCGAGAACGTCACCACGCACGGGGTCGACCTGCTCGGCCTGCCCGTCGGCACCGTGCTCACCCTCGGTCAGGAGGCGCGGGTCGAGATCACCGGACTCCGCAACCCGTGCCTGCAGATCGACCGCTTCGAGTCGGGCCTGCTGAAGGCCGTGGTCGGACGCGACGAGGCGGGCGAACTCGTCCGCAAGGCGGGCGTCATGGGCGTCGTGCTCACCGGGGGAGAGGTGCGACCCGGCGATCCCGTCGGCGTCGACCTGCCCGCCGAGCCCTGGTCGGCGTTGCAGCCCGTCTGATCCCCGTCGTTCGGCCCGCGCGTCCCGCTCACGGCGTCGCCGCGAGGCTCACGACCGGTGCCGGCGGATGCGGATCGGACCCTTCGCCGTCGACGGGTCGACGACCGACCCGCCCTGCGTGATGTCGACCTCGCCCGCGGCGACCAGGCGTCGGGCCGCGCGGCGCACGGGCTCCATGAGGCCGCGCCAGGCGTCCTCGTCGTCGGGGTGCAGCGACCGCGCGACGTCCGACGGGCAGATCGTCGAGGTCGCCGCCCGGGCCGCCAGCAGGTCACGGATGCGCTGCTCGAGCTCGCGGTCCTGGGCCGTCACCTTGCGCTTGCGGCACGCGTCGCTGCAGTACGCGACCTCGTCCCAGTTCGACGCCCACTTCTTGCGCCACTCGATGGTGCGTCCGCACGATCGGCAGGTCTTCGGGTCGGGGGTCGCGGCGCTCATGCTGACAGTCAACGCGGGAGGCGCGGTGAGCGTTCCCGGGGACGCGCCCGTCGGTCCCTCCGCTGCGGACCGGACCCGCGCCTCCTGACCGTGCGGCATCGCGCGTCGTGCACCGCCCCGCGACGGGTCGAGGTGCCTTGCACGAGACGCGGTGCGACGCTGCGTCGGGGACATCTCGTCCGCGTGGGGGATGGAGGCGCGGGCACGGTCGGCGTACCGTCGTGCGGATGACCAGGGGCACGGCAGCAGGCCGGACGAACGGGGGCACGGCGGCAGGCGCGACGAGCGGCTCGTGGTTCGAGGTCGACCGGCTGCCGCTGCCCGGGGCCACGCCGATGCAGGCGGTGCGCCGGTTCGTCGGCAACGCCTACGTGGTGCACGCCCGGGCGGGCCGCGCCGAGTTCTGGTGGATCTGGCTCTTCCAGACCGTGCTCGGGCTCGTGGTCAACCTCGGCGTCGGGTCGCTCGTGCGCGGGGCGAGCGTGGTCTCGTGGTCCGTCGGGGCCTACGGCTCGTCGTTGTTCGCGCCCTGGCCGGTCGTCCTCGGGCGCCCGGCCGGTGCGGGCCCGGGCGCCAGTCTGAGCCAGGGTGCCTCCCTCGAGGTCGGGCAGTTCTCGATCGGACCGTTCGGGCCCGCGGGCCCGGCGTGGGGAGGCATGACCTGGGTCGCCCTGGTCTGGGGGCTGTGGTGCCTGATGACCTTCGTGCCCATGGCGACGTTGACCATCCGGCGCCTGCACGGCGCCCGGGCCTGGGGGTGGGGCTGGTTCTGGCTCGGGGCGCTGATCCCGTTCCTGCAGATCGTCGTCGTGTTCCTGCTCGCCCGCGAGACCCAGCCGCCGAGCGCCCGCTTCCTCGAGCGCGACCGCGACCGCGCGCCCGACGCGGTCGACGACGCCGGGACCGAGCCCCCGCACCCCGACCTGCCCCGCGCCTCCTGACGCCACCGCACCGCGTTTCGTGCACCGCACCTCGTCTAGTCGCGGTGCGGTGCACGAAACCCGGTGCGCTGCCGCGCACCGGGCCCCTGGCCAGGCCGGTCGGCAGCGGGTAGACTCGAACTCGGTCGGGCGGTACTCCCGGCCCCGGGCGTGCACGACAGCGCGCAGTCGGGATCACCATCCTCCCCGAGTCACCCACGGTCACCAGCGGCACGAGTCGCGAGGGCCGTGCCGCCGACAGATCGTCACGATCAGCCGGCCCGTGGCCGCCATCGGGTCGAGAGAACGGCGCCCGCCGACCACCCCAGGTTCCATGACACTCGCACCCCCGCGCCCCACGGCGCCCACGTCCACCCCGTCCGCCCGTTTCCCGTGGGCCGGCCTGATCGCCATCGCCGTCGCCACGTTCCTCTCGATCTCGGGCGAGATGCTGCCGACCGGCCTGCTGCCCGAGATGAGCGCCGACCTCGGCGTCACCGAGTCGAGCATCGGCCTGCTCGTCAGCGTCTTCGCCTTCACGGTCGTCCTCACCAGCACCGGACTGACCCACCTCACCCGCCGCCTGCCCCGGCACCTGATCGTGGTCGGCCTGATCGTCGTCCTCGCGATCAGCGCGGGCCTCACCGCCGTCGCGCCGACCTACGAGCTCGTGCTCGCGAGCCGCGTGCTCGGCGGTCTCGCCCACGGCATGTTCTGGGCGATCGGTGGTGCCTACGCCGGTCACCTCGTGCCGCGGGCCCAGGTCGGCCGGGCGCTCGCGGTCGCGATGAGCGGCGGCACCCTCGCGTTCGTGCTGGGCGTCCCGCTCGGCACGGCGCTCGGTCAGGCCCTCGGCTGGCGTGAGGCGTTCGGCATCCTCGCCGGGCTCATGGCGCTCGGCGCGGTCTTCGTCTACAAGTTCCTGCCGCCGGTCGGTCGGGGCACGGCGCACGAGTCGACGCCGGAGCCGGTGACCGACGCGGTCCCGACGCTGGTCGACGGCACCGCGCCTCCGACGGGTGCTGCCGTCCGTCGTCGTCGCGCGCTGCCGAAGCCGAGCGTGCTCGGTGTCGTGCTGAGCTGCGTCATCACGGCGGTGTTCATGATCGGGCACTACTCGTTCTTCACCTACATCACGCCGTACCTCGTGCGGTCGACCGGGGTGCCCGAGCAGGGCCTCGCCGGGTGGCTCTTCGCGTTCGGCATCGCCGGGGCCGTGGGACTCGGCATGGTCGGCTGGTTCCTCGGGGCGCGGCCGCGGGTGAGCATCCCCATCGGGGTGGCCGTGGTCGGGCTCGCCGTGACCGGCATGCTGCTGTTCGAGGGCATGCTCGTGCCGTCGCTCGTGGCGTTCGTGCTGTGGGGCGTGACGTTCGGGGCGCTGCCGCCGCTGTTCCAGACGCGCATGCTGCAGGTCGCCCCCGAGCGGATGCGCGACCTGGCGAGCGCGTTCTACACGACCGGCTTCAACGCCGGCATCGGCGGAGGAGCGCTGATCGGCGCGCTCGTGCTCGACGGGTCCGGGCTCGACTCGCTGCCCGTGCTCTACATCGTGGTGGCCGCGGTGGTGCTGGTCGCGGTGCTCGCGAGCGACCGCCTGCTCGCGCGCCGCTCGTCCCGCCGCGTCTCCTGAGCCGCGCGCCGCTCG
>NZ_MJGS01000012.1:436872-440779 GCF_001864945.1 Frigoribacterium sp. MCBA15_019
CTGAGCCGCGCGCCGCTCGGGCTGCCGGCCTCGACGTTCGCCGTCAGCACCGCAGGACGACCGCGCTTTCCCTGATCCGGCACGTACCGGATCGTCGGTGCCTTGATCCGGCACGTACCGGATCAAGGCGGGAGAGATGCCGCCCCCCCGGGACGACGAAAGACGCAGGAGGCGCGACTCGCGTGAGTCGCGCCTCCTGCGTCCGAAGCGCTGCAGGGCGTGCGGTGGGTCAGCGGCGCCGACCGGGCTGCTGGTAGCCGCCGGCCTGGCCGTTGCCGCCGCCGCGCTTGTTCATGATCTTCTTGATGACGAAGCCCACGATGAGCGGGGCGAAGCGTCGGAGCAGTGATGCCATGGGGTGCCTCCTGGGGCGATGGTGCACGGGTCGTGCGGTCGAGCCGGTCGGCTCGGTGGGGTGCGGCCCGCGATGGTGCGGGAGACGATCGTGTCGGGACGACCGCCGCAGCTACTACTGAACCCGCTGCGCGTCGGCTTTGTCGCCCTTGTCGTCGTCGTCCTGGCCGGCGATGAAGATGTCGCTGACCTCGATGTTGATCTCGACGACCTCGAGCCCGACCAGCTGGGTGATGGCGTCGGCGACGGCCCGGCGGACGTCGTCCGCGACCTTCTGCACCGACAGCGGGTAGTCGACGACGATGCTGAGGTCCGCCGCGGCCTGGGTCTCGCCGACCTCGACCTTGACGCCCTGGCCGTGGTCCTGCTGGCCGACGGCGTTGCGCAGCGCACCCACGGCACGCGAGGCGCCGCCACCGATCGAGTGGACGCCGGGCACCTGGCGGGCGGCGATGCCCGCGACCTTGGCGACGACGCCGTCGGCGATCTGCGTGGTGCCCGCGGCGTCGGACGACACGGTGGACGCACCGTCGACGCGTGCGACGCCGTCGACGCGCGAGCTGGTGGTGGCAGGGGTGGGAGTGGCGGTGTTCGACATCTCGGGTCCTCTTTCGGCTGGGGGAGTCGTGCGGATGGTCGTGCGGTGGTCGTCGTGCGAGCGGGCCGTGGTCCGTCGGGGCCGTGACCCGACCGGGCCGGGCCCGGGCGAACCGGGGTGACCCGGGCTGCACGTCAATGAGACGCCGTGCTCGCCCCGTTCGTCACGGTGAACATGCTGGCAACCCGCTGAGTGCCCGCGTCTACTGTCGGGGCATGCAGCGCACCCGGTGGATCTTCCTCGACCAGCTCGGCCCGCACTTCGACGACGGCGATCCGATGCTGCTGATCGAGAGCCGTTCGTCGTGGCAGGGTCGCACCCTGCACCGCGCCAAGCTGCAGCTGATCCTGTCCGCCATCCGGCACCGCGCGGCCGAACTGGGCGACCGCGTCGACTTCCGCCAGGTCGAGCACTACTCCGAGGCCCTCGAGGGGCGGGACGACCTGCAGGTCGTCGATCCCACCTCGTACCGGGCCCGCCGCCTCGTGCGGTCGGTCGGCGCCGAGGTGCTGCCGAGTCGCGGCTTCGTCTCGAGCGAGGCCGAGTTCGCCGAGTGGGCCGCCGGTCGCCAGGGCGGCCGCGGCTCGGGCCGGTCCGGCGGGGCGACGGCGGACGCCGACGACGCCCGTCGAGGAGGCGCGGGTCGACCGACCGGCGCGTCCGGCGGTCGACCGGCACCGCGCCTCCTGATGGAGGACTGGTACCGGGCCGTGCGCCAGCGCACCAATCTGCTGATGGAGGGCCCCCAGCCCGTCGGAGGCCAGTGGAACTACGACCACGACAACCGCGAGAAGCCGCCGAAGGGTGCCGCCACGCTGGGCCTGCCGCCGCAGGAGTGGCCCGACGAGGACGACATCGACGCCGAGGTGCGGGCCGACCTCGAGCGCTGGGAGCGCGAGGGGGTCGTCCGGCTCGTCGGCGACGACGCGCCTCGCCGGTTCGCCGCGACCCGGGCCGAGGCGACGGCCGCCCTGGCGGACTTCGTCGAGGTGCGGCTGCCCGACTTCGGCCCGTTCGAGGACGCCACCCTGTCGGGCGACTGGACGATGGCGCACTCGCTGCTCAGCGCCCCCATGAACCTCGGACTGCTCGACCCGCGCGAGGTCGTCGAGGCCGCCGTCGCGTCGTACCAAGCCGGCGACGCCCCCCTGCGCAGCGTCGAGGGGTTCACCCGGCAGATCGTCGGCTGGCGCGACTGGGTCTGGCACCTCTACTGGCACCTCGGAGAGGACTTCGCGACGACGAGCAACGCGCTCGGGGCGACGCAGCCCCTGCCCGAGGTGTTCGCCGGGCTCGACGTCGAGGCGGTCGAGGCCGAGTGCCTCGGCGACACGCTCGACGGGCTGCGCCGGCACGGCTGGAACCACCACATCCAGCGGCTGATGATCCTCGGCAACTGGGCCTTGCAGCGCGGGGTCGACCCGGCGGCCCTCAACCAGTGGTTCGTCGACATGTACGTCGACGGCACCCCGTGGGTGATGCCCGCCAACGTCGTGGGCATGTCGCAGCACGCCGACGGCGGCATCGTCGCGACCAAGCCGTACGCGTCGGGTGGCGCGTACATCAACCGCATGACCGATCACTGCGGCTCGTGCCGGTTCGACCCGAAGAAGCGACTCGGCGAGGACGCCTGCCCGGTGACCGCCGGGTACTGGGCGTTCCTCGACCGCGTCGAGCCGGTGCTCGCGGGCAACCCGCGCATGGGGCAGCAGTTCGCCGGGCTGCGCGGGCTCTCCGACCGTGAGGCCGTCGTCGAGCAGGAGCGCACCCGCACGACCTGGTGACGCGCGGCGCGGTGGCGTCGGCGTCGGGGCCGGGCCATCGCCTCCCCTCGCGAGCACCGGTCCGAGTGGAACCACCCATGTGCCGTCGAACCACGCACCTGCGTGGTTCGACGGCACATCGGCGGTGTGGCGGCGGCGGCGGCGCTGGCGGCGGCGGTCGAGTCGGCCCCGTCGGGGTCCTCGGAGGCACCCCTCGTTAGGGTGACGTCAGCACCGGGCGCAGCGAGCCCGCGGCAGATCACGAGGGAGTCCCCGATGACCACGACCATGCGCAGAACGGCCGTCACGGCCACGACCACGGGCGTGCTCGCCCTCGGCCTGCTGCTCGCCGGCTGCACCTCAGGAGGCGCGGGTGGCGGTGACGACGCCGGTTCCGGCGGGTCGTCGGCCGGCTCGGACGGCTCGGGGTCGACCGCGTCCGGCGAGGGCACCTTCGACGACCTCGCCAGCTGCGACGACGTCGGCTCGGCGCTCGGCGGTGTCGTGGACGGCCTCGAGCCCAATGCGAACAACGTCTTCCAGGACGATCAGGCCAGTTGCGCATGGCTGACACCGGGAGTCGACGCCAGCAACATCGCGGACGCGAGCGGAATCCTCGTCGTGGCTCAGCGGAACGAGTTGAGCGACTCAGAGATGAGATCACAGATCGCAGACGCCGAGGCCGCCGAAGGTGTCGAGACCATCGACGACTCGAGAATCTCTGCGTTCGGAGGTCAAGCGTTCTCACAGACCGTGACGCAGCAAGGCATCACTGCGTCAGCAACGACCATCATCTCCCCCCACGGCCTCGTGGTCGTCACGGCGACCGGTGCGGGCGACGCCGCCCCGCTCAGCACCGACGAGACCCTCGACGCCGCCTACGGCCTCTTCGACTGAGCCGCGCCGCGCCGCGGCGGGCGCCGTCCTCGTGACGCGCCCGCGCCTCCTCGTCCACCCATTCCTTTGCCGACACGTCGCTCGAGTGGGCAGAAGATGCTCTTCGTCCGGCTGCGAGCGACATCTCCTGCCCACTCGACGTCACGTGCGGGCGAGCGCGGCCGGGCACGGGCGCCGAGTGGGCAAGAGATGCTCTTCGCCGACGGGTGAGCAGCATCTTCTGCCCACTCGGCGCAGCGACGCCCAGCCGAGCCGAGCCGAGCCGAGCCGAGCCGAGCCGAGCCCAGCCGAGCCC
>NZ_MJGS01000012.1:441435-618532 GCF_001864945.1 Frigoribacterium sp. MCBA15_019
CAGCCGAGCCCAGCCGAGCCGTCCCGAGCCGCGGCTCAGCGGACGCTGAGCTGGTCGAGCACGTAGTCGGCGATGACGCGCTGGCCGGCGTCGTTCGGGTGCACCCCGTCGGCCGAGAGCAGCGAGGCGACCCCGTCGGCCGGCAGCGCGTCGGCGAGGTCGATGTAGGCACTACCGGTCTCGTCGGCGAGGCGCTGCACGACAGCGTCGTACTCGGACGCGTCCCCGGCCAGTCCCTCGGTGAGGTTCGTCCCGGGCACGAACTCGCCCATCAGCATGACCGACGGCGGGTCGTCGAGGCTCTGCAGGCCGTCGATCAGGGTGCGGTAGTCGTCCTCGAACTGGTCCGGCGTGCGGCTGAACGCGTCGTTGGCGCCGAGCGTGATCGTGACGAGGTCGGGTTTCGTCGCGGCGATGGAGTCGAGGTACCCGGGCAGGTCGGCCGTGAACGTGCGGGCCGTGGCGCCGGAGCGGGACGAGTCGAAGAGCGTGATGCCGCGGTCGCGATCCCCGTCGAAGGCGGTCAGACCCTCGATGTCGACGGGCGTCTCGGCGTGGATCGTCACGGTGTGGGCCCCCGCGTCGAGCCCGGTCACGGACGAGATGCCGCTGGTGGCCATCGAGTCGCGCGTGTCGACCTCGACCGCGTCGCCGTCGTCGACCGTGTAGCTGAAGGTGCCGCGGCCGCTCGACCACCAGAGGTCGAGGTCGGTGCCCGTGAACGGGTACGTGGTGGTCGCGCCGGCCCCGAGCGTGACCGAGCGGTAACCGAGGTCGGCGGTGCGGGACGAGGCCGACACCGACCCCTCGCTGCTCGAGGCCCAGCGCGCCCAGGTCGACGCCGGGGGAGCGACGGCGAACGCGGCCGGCCGGTAGCCGACCCCGCCCGGCACGTCGTCGGTCGGGTAGCGCTCGCGCAGGCCGTCGAGGGTCAGGTCGATCCAGCGGGAGTCCACGGTCGAGGCGCCCATGCCCTCCGAGATCGAGTCGCCGACGGCGACCCAGCGGGCGGAGTAGTCGTCACGGTCGTCGAGGGCGGTGGCCCAGTCGGCGAGCTCCGAGGAGGCGCGGGTCGGCAGGGCAGACGAGGTCCCGTCCGCGGAGGCGCCGCCCGTGGGCTCGCTCGGGGTTGTCGGGTTCGCGGTGCAGCCCGTGAGCAGGGCAAGGGCGACGGCGACCGCGACCAGTCGGGTGGTTCGGGTCATGACGACGACGGTAGTCGAGGCCCGGGGGAGTCGTTCACCGGCAGCGTCGTCGGCGGGCTCACGATTCGGTGACGGTGCCGCCCTCGACCCTCCAGTGGCGGTCGAGCCGGACCGTCTCGAGCATGCGCCGGTCGTGGGTGACGAGCAGCAGCGTACCGTCGTACGACTCGAGGGCCTGCTCGAGCTGCTCGATGGCGGCGAGGTCGAGGTGGTTCGTGGGTTCGTCGAGCACGAGCACGTTGACGCCGCGAGCCTGCAGCAGGGCGAGGCCGGCCCGGGTGCGTTCGCCGGGCGAGAGCTCGTCGACCGGGCGCGAGACGTGGTCCGCCTTGAGCCCGAACTTGGCGAGCAGCGTCCGCACCTCGGCCTGGGGCCAGTCCGGCACGAGCGCTTCGAACGCGTCGGCCAACGGCACGTCACCGGCCAGGAGTGCGCGGGCCTGGTCGATCTCGCCGACGGCGATGCTGGCTCCGCGACTCGCGCCTCCTTCGCTCGGCTGCTGCCGGCCGAGCAGGCCGCGCAGCAGGGTCGACTTGCCGGCGCCGTTCGGGCCGGTGATGCCGATGCGGTCGCCACCGTCCACCTGCAGCGACACCGGACCGAGCACGAACTCGCCCGTGGCGGGATCGCCCTGGCGGAACACGGCCCCGCTCAGGGTCGAGACGACCGAGCTCGACCGCGGGGCCGCGCCGATGGTGAACTCGAGTTGCCACTCTTTGCGCGGCTCGTCGACCTCGTCGAGGCGGGCGATGCGGCTCTCCATCTGGCGGACCTTCTGGGCTTGCTTCTCGCTCGACTCGGCCGAGGCCTTGCGGCGGATCTTGTCGTTGTCGGGTGCCTTCTTCATCGCGTTGCGGACGCCCTGGCTCGACCACTCACGCTGCGTCCGGGCACGACCGACGAGGTCGGCCTTCTTCTCGGCGAACTCGTCGTAGGCCTCGCGGGCGTGACGGCGGGCCGTCTCGCGCTCGTCGAGGTAGGCGTCGTAGCCACCGCCGAAGACGCGGTTCGACGACTGCGCGAGGTCGAGCTCGAGCACCTTCGTGACGCACCGGGCGAGGAACTCGCGGTCGTGGCTGACGAGGACGACGCCCCCGCGCTGCCCCTGCACGAAGCGCTCGAGTCGTTCGAGGCCGTCGAGGTCGAGGTCGTTGGTGGGCTCGTCGAGCAGCGCGACGTCGAAGCGGCTGAGCAGCAGGGCGGCGAGGCCGACGCGGGCGGCCTGGCCCCCGCTGAGGCCGGTCATCGGGCTGTCGGGGCCGACGGCTCCGTCGCCGTCACGGTCGAGGCCGAGGTTGGCGAGCACCTGGGGCAGACGGTCGTCGAGGTCGGCGGCGCCGCTGGCGAGCCACCGGTCGAGGGCGGTCGAGTAGACGTCGGACGGGTCGAGGCCGTCGGCGCGCGGGGCCGGATCGGGGTCGCCGAGGGCTGCCGCGGCGGCGTCCATCTCGGCGGTGGCCTGCGTGCTGCCGGTGCGGCGGCCGATGTAGTCGGCGACGGTCTCGCCGGGCACGCGCTCGTGCTCTTGTGGCAGCCAGCCGACGAAGGCGTCGCCGGGGTTCAGGGTGATCGTGCCGGCCTGCGGCTCGTCGACCCCCGCGAGGAGGCGCAGCAACGTCGACTTGCCGGCCCCGTTGACGCCCACCACGCCCACGACGTCGCCCGGGGCGACGGTCAGGTCGAGGTCGTCGAACAGGGTGCGGTGCCCGTGGCCACCGGCCAGGCCCTTGGCCACGAGTGAAGCGCTCATCGGGCCATTCTCGCGTACCGCAGGAGGCGCGGGTGGCGTCACCCGCGCCTCCTGCGGTCGGTCTCGCTAGGGTCGATCCGGGTCCCGCCCGCTGCGGGGCCGAAGGGGATGACGTCATGGGGCTGTTCGGACGAGACCGATCGGATGTGGTGCCCGCCGAGCCGTGGCCGCGGGTGCCCGTGGCGCCGTGGAGCGGAGGAGGCGCGACCGCCGAGGCCGTGCCGGTCGCGGTGCCCTCGAAGCGCCGGCCGAGCGCACCGGGCGTGGTCGTGACGGTGCCCGAGGGGCGGTCCGGGGTGCGTCTCGACGAGCTCGTGCGTTTCCTGGGCGACGAGAACGCCGTGCTCGAGTCGACCCACGGGCCGACGCTCTACGCCGTGTGGACCCAGGCGTGGCCGAAGCGCTCGGCGACGGCCGTCGGCGACGTGCTCGAGGGCGAGGCCCCAGGCGGACTGGCCTTCCTGGGGGCCGCGGTGGACGCGCCGCCGACCGTGGTGTTGCGCAGTGCCGAGCTCGAGTCGTTCCGGGCGTGGGTCGCGTCGCTGCCGTCCTGACCGAGGGTCCCATCGTCGTCACATACCCACTCATGGCTTCTCGTGACGTCGCCACGCTCTACGCCAGGCGGTCTTGTTCTGCAAAATATGCCCTGAGAATTTCGCCTGCGGGCTCGAAAGTGTAAAACCATTCTCGAACTACGCCCCTGGCCACACTCAGTTGGGCCAGTAATTCGCCGGGAGGAGCGCTAGGGGTCAATGCCTGTGCGCTTCTCAATGCGGATATCACGGTTCTCAGCGCAGAATCATTCGCGCCCGATAGTCGATCCTCGGGCGCACGTTCGAGGTCTGTCTCCAGGGCATCTATGACAACTTCATAATGGATTTTGACTAATCCGCTCGGCTCGTAGATGAACGATCTGGCGCATACATTTCTCGACCGCCTCCTGGATGCCCGAAGAGTGAATCGATCTGGCCAGAGAAGTGATCTGTTCCATCTGCAACTTGGAGTCGCGCAATATCGGTCATCGTGATCACCGTCTGGCAGTGCCAATTCGCTACTCGATGCTGGGGGATCACAGGTCTAGTAGTAACTGATCTCCCCTGAATCGCCACCATAGTTGCGATAGCTGTCGTCACCGGACCGGTCTGTCCTGGGCTGCTAGCGTCGACGGGGGCGGTCGGCATCCGGCCGCGACACGCCACTTGTAGGGGAGACCACCATGTCGACGACGACGAACACGCGAACGCGGGCCTTCGGGGCGATCGGGGCCGTGGCGCTGAGCGTGTTGCTCGCCGGGTGCTCGGCGGGCTCGTCCGAGGAGGCGGCCGGAGGGGGTGACTCCGCCGAGACGAGCGCCTCGACCCCGGCGGCGACTCCGGGCCAGGCGTCGTGCGACCTCGAGGGTGGCGTGACCGGGACGGTCGAGCTGACCGAGACGGCCGACGCCTACGAGGTCGTCTTCACGGGACTGCCCGTCGACGGCGACACGGACAACGCGACGTTCATGCTCGTCCTCAGCGGCGACGACGAGACGGTGTTGTCGTCGGACTACAGCGCCGGCACCTTCCGCTCGGCCACCGTGACGGTCGGAGTCGACGGCGAGCGGGTCGACGTGCCCGACGCGGCCACAGCCTCGGGTGACGTCGTCACGGCCGTCTACCCGAAGAGCACGGGAGCCCTGGCCGACGTCGAGCCGACCGGCTGGTACCCGAACGTCATCTACTCGGTCAGCGGCACGTCGGACTCCGTCCGGTGCGGCAACGGGACGGTCTTGCCCTACGAGCCGCTGAGCTGAGGCTCGAGGCGGCGCGGCGCGGTCGACGCGTGGGGCCCTCGTCAACCTTGCGTCGCGGGTGCATAACCGTAGACGAGAGGTGACTTGCCGAACAGTTCGAAGGCACCACGGGCCGACCACGATCCCTCACCGATCGTGAACACGTAGTGGCCACCCGGAGTGAGCCGAGCGGCGATCTCGGCACTGTTGTCTTCGGTGACACCCTCCTGCAGTAGCAGGACTCCGCAGTCGTCGGTGCGGATCTCGACCTGGGCCCGCGAGCTGCCTGCTCCGATCCGGGAGACCGAGGAGCGGACCCCGCCTTCCGCGGACGTCACCGTGCACGTGACGTCGGTCTGATGCGTTTCGTCGTACCGGATGAGTGCGGTGGGAGCCACGACGAACAGGCCCACGCCGATGATGAGTGGACCCAGGACGATCGCGGCGACGATCAAATTGTTCTTCGCCCGTTTGGGGGACCTCATCCCCGCTTCTCGGCGCCGGGCATCGAACGCCAGGAGTATCCGGCGAAGACTCCTCCGGCGATGACGCCGAAGATCCAGGCGTACTGGACGGACCCCACGACGTCCTGCAGGGCGACGATGGCGATGAGCACGAGCGGGACGAGAAGCAACGCCCCGATGGCGACGGCCCGGTTCCGAGGCGGGAACGCGAAGATGAGCGCACCGTAGGCGATGCCGGCCACGAGGGTCACGAGCGTTGGCACGAGCCCCGCGCCGGCAGCCGTGACCGTCACCAGGACTCCGACGACCACCCCGGCGACAGCGATGACAGCTGCCACCGGCGTGAGCGGTTTCTTGGCTCGTGCAGTCGTATTCTTCATGACCCAGTCGTCCGACTGCGAAGGCGGTCTGCCTCGGCTGCTTCTACCAGTCGGTCTGGGCCCACGATCCCCAGCTTCATGCATCCTCGACGGGTCTCGCAACGATGTCCTGGGGAGGATGCGCTCGCGCTGCCGTCACCAGGCGCCGCCTGCTTGGAGGTAGGCCTGGGCGAGCACGGCCTGAGCGCCGAGGAACAGGACGAGGAACGGGACGAGGATGGCGATCGCCAGGATCTTCTGCGGTCGGGTGGGGGCGGGCGCGCTCGCCGGCGTCTTTCCTCGCCACCACGTGATCGTGAGGACGATCGGGATCGCGACGAGCGAGTACACCGGCACGCCGAACTCCCTCGCCAGCCTGTTGTAGGTGACGGTGGTCGTCCAGGGCACCTGGACGAGGACCACGATCAGCAGGGCCGTGGCCACCAGCGCCGCGATCCCGTTCACGAGCCTGATGCGGTTCATGAAACCGTGGTCGTGGTCGTGGTCGTGGTCGTGGTCGTGGTCGTGGTCGGCGTCCGTGGTCGTCACGTCTGTGGTCACGGGAGGGCTCCTGTCTGTTCCAGCACGAACTGCGTGCCGTCCATCATCCATGAGGCATGCTGACCGGCCCAAGCCGTTCCGACGTGGGCGGCCACGTTCGTGGCACCCAACTCCGCTGCGCCGGGGAAGTGTGTCATCACGCTGCCACCGACGACGTCGAACCCGATATCGGCGACCGAGTAGTCATCACCCGTTATCCCTCGCTCCGCCAATCCGCCGCCGGCGCTCCCGAGACTGCCGATGCCGTATCGGACCACAGGCCGGAGGGCGGACATGGCCGCGGGCAGAGCGTCGGCTGCTGCCCCGGCGTTCGCAGTGAGGCCACCGCTCACGAACCCGCCGACGAACGATCCGCCGGCATCCGTGAGGTCCCACTCGCTCTGCGGGGTCGTCACGTAATAAGTCCCCACGTTGCCGGCACCGCCCACGACGGCATTGGAGATGGTGTTCCTGCCGATCTGAGAGGTGACGGCCCGGGTCGTGGCGCTGAACGCCTTTTGGCCGGCGTTGGCCATTGCGGAGCCCACGCGGCCTCCAGCATTCGTCAACGCCGAGCCTGCGCGGCTGGCCCCGCTGCTCAGGAGGCTCGCAGCACGGCCACCGAAGGCACTCGCGAACGCACTGGCACCGGCGCTCGCCCCACCGAGCACGCCCCCGATCAGGGCGTCCGTCCCGGCTTTGCTCCAGTCGACCTCGCCCGTGGTGGCCTTCTGCGAGGCGACCGAGATGCCCCCCGAGAGCAGGGCGCCGGACGCCGCCATCAACGCGATGCCCGCCGGTCCGCCGACGCCCGTGGCCATGAGCGCGACACCTCCCACGATGGCGGCACCAGCGACGACGTACTCCCAGTTGTCGTCCCACCAGTCGCCGGCGTTGGCCCAGGCGCCCTGGGTGGCCTTCGCGTAGTCAGCGAGGTCGGCGTCGGTGGCCGGCCGCAGTCCGAGGGGGTCGAGGGCGTGCAGGGGGTCGTTGCCCGCGTACGAGTACGGGTTGCCCGCCCAGGCCGCGCCGGTCACCGGTGCGAGCGGGTCGACCGAGAGGAACCCTCGGGCGGTCGGGTCGTAGACCCGGGCCCCGAGCCAGTCGAGCCCGGCGACCTGCAGACCACCGGTGGCCGTGAGCGTCATCCCACCGGGCAGCTCCGGTCCGGCCGTCGAGGAGGCGCGGTCGGCGCCCCAGGGGTCTGTCGCGTCGGTCGCGTGGGCACCCCGCCAGGCCGAGGCGAGCCAGTCCTCGCCGACGCGGGTCGCGCCTCCCGGAAGCGTCGTCACCGACGAACCGCCGAGCGAGACGAGGGAGGGGAGGGGGCTGGCGCTGTCCCACCAGACGTCGGCTCCGTCGACGGTCGCGAGCTCGCCCAGGGCGTCGACCCAGAGCGACGTGCGCTCGACCACTCGGGCGTCGGCGTCGCGGCGCGTGATGTCGGTCAACCAGCCGAGGGCCGACCAGGCGTACTCGGTGTACGTGCCGTCGTCGGCGATCTCGCGGACGCGTCGGCCGAGGCCGTCGTGGACGTACTCGACCCGTCGCCCATCGGCCAGGTCGCGGCTGGTGATCTGCCCGGCGGCGTCGTGGGTCGACGTCGTGGTGACGCCGTCGTGGGTCTCGGCGACGAGACGGCCCGCCAGGTCGTACGTCCAGGTGGCGAGGCCGCCGGAGCCCGTGCGCAGCGTCGTCAGCTGGCAGGCGTCGTCGTAGCCGTACTCGACCGTGCCCGAGGGGCCGTCGATGCGAGCGATGCGGGCTGACGCGTCGCGGGTGATCGTGGTCGTCGTGGCGCCGTCGACGCCGGTGGTGGTGTGCTCGGCGAGGGCGCCGTCGTCGTACGACCACGCCTGGAGCAGGTCGCCGCCGGTCGAGGCGACGATGCGGCCCGAGGCGTCGTACGACACGGTCGACTCGACTCCGGCGTGCACGATCGATACGACCCGCCCCGCGAGGTCGCGGCGGTACTCGGTGCGGGTGCCGTCCGGGTCGACGCGCGCGGTGCGGCGGCCGTCGGCGTCGTACTCCCACGCGATCGCCGAGTCGCCTCGCGAACGACGCACGAGCCCACCGCGCCGGTCGTACTCGAGCCGGTGCTCTACGTCGTGGCCCGCTCCGTTCGTGTGGTCGGTGACCGTGATCGCGCGGGTGACGGGGTCGACGCTGACCGTGCTCGTCTCGCGCCCGTCGACGCTCGTCGTCGCCGGTCGTCCGGCGGCGTCGTGCAGCCACTCGGTGACGTGCCCGTCGGGGTCGCGTTGCCGCAGCTGCCGTCCGGCGGCGTCGTACTCGGCGGTCGTCGTGCGGCCCAGGGGGTCGACGACGCTCGTGACACGGTCGGCCGCGTCGTATTCGCGACGCGTGACACTACCGAGCGGGTCGGTGATCGCGACGACGCGGCCGCGCAGGTCGTACTCGTAGCGGGTGACCCCACCGAGTCCGTTGACGGCTTCGACGAGTTGGCCGGCGGCGTCGTAGCGGAAGCGGCGTTGCCCGTAGCGGGTGTCCTGGGTCGAGGTGAGTCGTCCGGCGGCGTCGTAGCCGAACCGGGCGGTGCCCTGGCCGGGCACCCGGCGGGCCACGATGCGTCCGGCGGCGTCGTGGTCGATGCGTTCGACCTCGCCGGTGGGCAGGGTGCGGGCGACGACCCGGGAGTCGGCGTCGTAGGTCAGGGTGGTGCGTGCTCCGAGCGGGTCGGTGCTCGCGGCGGCGCGTCCGCAGGCGTCGTACTCGTAGGTCGTGCGGGCGCCGGTGGGGGTGACGACGGCGGTGACGCGTCCGGCGAGGTCGCGTTCGAGGCGGGTGAGGCCGCCTTCGCCGTCGACGAGTTCGACGACGCGTCCGCACCGGTCGTAGGTGGTCAGCTCGGCTGATCCGTCGGGCGCCTCGGTCGCGACGGGGCGGCCGTATTCGTCGAACCGGACGGTGGTCGTGGTGAACGCGTCGCGCAGGGTGCCGGTGCCGTCCGCCTGGTCGACCCGCGCCTCCTGACGCACGCCGGTGGGATCGACGGTCGCGGTGAGGGCGCCGGTGACGTCGTACTCGCGGGTCCAGTCGTGACCGGCCGGGTCGGTGACCGTCCGCAGCCGCGAGAGAGCGTCCCAGCCGAAGCGGTTCTCGCCGCCGTCGGGCAGGACGATCGCCGACAGGTTGCCCTGATCGTCGAACCGCCGCGAGACGACGCGACCGAGCGGGTCCGTGGTGGTCTCGAGCTCGCCGTGGGGGCCGTAGCCGTACTCGGTGCGCGCACCGAGGGGGTCGACCACGGCCGTCACCCGGGCACCGGGCCCGTGCTCGAACCGCCAGGTCGCCCCGTCGGGGTCACGGCGCGCGGTCAGCAGCCCCGCGGCGTCGTACGTGAAGGTCGTCCGTGCACCGGACGGGCTGGTGGCGACGACCGGTCGGCCCGTGTGGTCGCGCTCGATCCGCGCGACGTCGCCCACGGCGTTCGTGGTCGCGACGAGGTCGCCGAACGCGTCGTAGACGCAGACGACCGTGACTCCGGTCGGGTCGACCACGCGCTCGAGCAGACCGTCGCGCCAGATCAGCTCGGACCGCCCGCCCTCGGGGTCGACGATCACCGACGGGTCGCGGTCGTCGCCGTCGTACTCGTACTGCACCACCGAGCCCGACTCCGTGACGAGGGTCGTGACGCGGTCGAGGTCGTCGTACCCCCAGGTGAGGTCGGCACCCGATGCGGTGACCGTGCGGACCTTGCGGCCGCGGTCGTCGTAGCCGTGCACCGTCGTCGACCCGTCGCGCTCGACGACCGAGACGAGGTTGCCGTGCGGGTCGTAGCTCATCGACTGGCGGTGGTCGTCGGTGTCGAGCACACCGACGAGGCGGCCCTTGGCGTCCGAGATCCAGGTGTTCGAGCGGCTGCCGTCGGTGTCCGACACCACGGTGACACGGCCGCGCAAGTAGGCGAAGCGCACGGTGCGACCGTGCGGGGTGAGCTGCTCGACGACGCGTCCGCGGTCGTCGTACGTGTTGACGGCCTCGACCACTCCGGAGGCGCTGGTCACCTTCTCGATCAGCCCCGCGTCGTTCCAGCCGTAGCGTCGGGTGCCGACCTCGCTCGTCGCGCCGACCAGGCGGCCGGCGTCGTCGTAGGCGTACTCGACCCGGCGGCCGTCCGAGCCGGTGGCGACCGCGACGCGGCCGTCGACGTAGTCGATCTCGATCCAGCGTCCGCGGGCGTGGGTGAGGCGCGCGGGCAGGCCGTCGGGGTGGCGGGCGACCTCGACGGCCGTACCCGCGCCTCCTTCGCTGCCCAGCCAGAGGCCGGACGGGGTGAAGCGCCACCGGCTGCCGGCGTTGTCGCGGACGACGAGCGTCGAGCCCTCGGCGGCGAGCCAGAAATTCTCGCCGACGCCGCGGTCCCAGCCCTCGCCGAGCCGCGGGAACAGCACCTGGCGGCCGTCGGCCATCGTGAACGCGGCACCCTCGTCGTCGAGGGTGAGGCGTGTCTCGAGCACCGACGCCCAGCCGGGGCCGAAGAGGCCGACGTGCGGGTCGAGGCTGTTGTACATGCGGCTGAGGCGCAGTGTGCTGTTCGCGCCCGAGAACGCGAGGTCGACCTCGGTCTCGAGGAAGTTGCCCGTGGTCGTGTTCACCGGGTCGACCGAGTAGCCGCTCGTGGGGGCCCCGCCGAAGGCCTGGGTCGGTTCGATGAGGAGGTCGTCGCGGCCGAGCGCGATGCCGGAGGCCTGCAGGGAGGCCGCGATGGCGGCGTTCGACAGCGTCGAGACCGATCCCTCACCACCGGCCTGGGCGAACTTGTCGGCGACGGTGGTGGCCCACGCCGCATCGTTGGCGTTGGCGCCGAGCCAGTCCGAGAGGGCTCGCACGAGGCCGTCGGCGGTGAACGAGCCCCAGTCGCACTGGGTCGCGAACGTGTCGAGGGCGGCGGTCAGCGTGCCCGGCCGCGAGGCGAGCTCGCCGTCGAGGGCCGTCGTCGTCGAGGAGAAGGACCGGAGGTTCGCGGGGAGGGCCGACGAGGTGGGCCCGGCCGAGCCGCCGCCCGTCGGGACCTCGCGTGCCGGCGGCACGTAGGTCGAGCTGAGGACCAGCTGGTCCTCTTTCTTCGTGGTGGGGGGTTGCTCGACGCCGTCGAAGCCGTCGATGAACTTGTCCCAGCCGCTGCGGGCCTCGAGGCGCTCGTAGTACTCCCGCGCCTCTCGCCGGCGGGCGTTCTCCCGCTTCGCCGACTCCATGATCTGGTCGACGAAGTCCGCGGCTTCGCGGAGGGTCTGGCAGAGACCGGACGCACCCACCGCGGCGGTGTCGGCGTTCTCCTTGAACAGGTCGGCGAACAGCCCCGCGAACTCTTGCGAACCCGTGGTCACCGCCGCGGCGCGCGAGGCGGTCTGCCCCTCGACGTCGGTCGCGGCGTTGGTGAACGCCGATTTCAGGTTGTCGGCCGCCCAGAAGCTGAACTTCAGCGGTTCGTTGCCGTGCAGATCGGTCATGTCGTCGTTTCCCCCGGTGCAGATGGATCGATCAGCCGCCGCGTCCCCAGGCCGCGGAGGCAGGAGACACCGGCCGCTCCCGTGGGGAGCAGCCGGTGTCTGCGGTGATGCCTAGGCGCCGCCGCCGGCGGAGAAGATGTTCTGCGAGATCTTGTCGAGCTGGGTGCGGAGCTGCTCGAGTTCGGTCTTGGCCTTGTCGAGGGCGGCCTTGGTCTCGGGCCAGGTCGAGCCGCGGAAGGTGGCGGCGAGCGGGCCGTCCCAGATGTTGGGGTCGGACAGGATGCGGCCCTGGGCGTCGAGCTGGCTGATCTGGTCGGTGAAACCGCCGTTGATGATGCCCTGGACCTGGTTGATGGCCGTCTTGGCCTGCTCGGTCGAAAGAACGCGTGACATGGTTACCCCCTGATGGATTGGCCGGTGAGCGAGACGCGCCCCCGAGGCTCGAACGGCTCGACTTTAGCCTGAAATCGTGCCGAGGGTGCAGAACAGTCTGTTGGTCTTTCAGCCGCGGGCGGTCGGGGCCCACGGGGCCGAGGGCAACGGGCCGCCGGTACGGCTGAAATGGACGGCCGCCGCGACGGCCCGGTCGCGGTACGCCGCGGGGGAGGGGTTGGCTGGCACCGGCTGGCCGGGGCCCGGGGCCGCGACGGCGTCGACGATCTCGTACCAGGGACCCGTGCGGACGTCCATCGTGTGCAGCACGGCGACGGGGACGTCGGCCGGCCGCAGGACGTCCAGCCCGGCGGTGTCGCGGCGCAGCTCGATGCTGCTCGGGACGTTGCCCTTCGGCCCCCGGATCACGGTGCGCAGCCGCTTCTCGGACGGGTCGATCACCTCGAACTGCTCGCGTCCCATGCGCCACAGCAACACGGTGCGGCCGGGCACGGTGGCGGGGTCGGACGGCAGGGCTGCGGATTCGCGAGCTTCGTGTCGGGCGCGGCTGGCCGTGCCGAGGGCGTGACCGAACAGGGCGGCGCCAGCGAAGGTCAGCACCATGAGGATGTTCGGTGGTCCCGACGAGACCATCGGGATGCTCGCGGTGCTGGCCAGGACGATCGGCATCGTGGTGGCCCGGGTCCGGTCGCGCAGCCGGCCCAGCAGGAACGACGCGGCGAGGAGCACGAGCCCGAGGGTGATCACGAGCCCCGGCGTGGCACCGCCCACAAGGGCGATGGCGACGCCGGCGACGAATCCCAGGGCCGAGAGAAGGAGGCGCGTGGACGACGGCATCGCGACCGCCGTCGTCGGGGTCAGCCGCCGGGGTCTCGTCTCGGTCGGTGCCGAGGTGCGGTCGGTGCTCATGGTCCCCCTGGGTGCCCGGCCGTGGGCCGAGGCGTCCGTACTCGTCAGGACCTCGCCCATGTCGGGCCGCCCCCGGAGACGATCTTGGCACGAACAGGTCTGTCGGGGTGCCTTTCCGTCCTGTCCCGGCGCGGGTCGCTGTCGGCATCCCCGCGGCAGGTGTTCCACCCCTGCTCAGCGGAACGAGTCGGCCTCCGGCGTCGCAGGACGGCGGCGTTCAGCGTGGTCTTCTTCGGTCAACTGCGCATCCCGATCATTCTGACGCTCGCGTCATGGGCTCGACGTCCTCTGTCGTGCCGCCTGCGTCGCCGCGAGGATCTCGACGCCGAGTGCCGAGTCGAACGGCCACTCGTCGACTACCTGATGCGCCAGGCTCTCGAGGTGTGAGAGAGCCAGGTCGGGGTGGCCCTCGGCGGTCAGCCGCCGAGCCTTCTCCATCGTCCGCTCGGCGTAAGCCCTGCGGTCGTCGTCACGGGACGAAGCCCCCGCGCCGCTGGTCAGCTCCATGGCCTCTCCTTCGTGATGAGCAACGAGTGCAAGGCACGCAGCGTCTCGTCGTCGTTCATCATCCGGTCCGATCAGTTGCCTCGTGGGTGCGCACTCTCGCCTGTCGTCCATCCTGACCTCTACTCCAGAACTCCACGCGACGTCGGGGGCGGGTCACTCGCCGGCGGTGAAGAGGTCTTTCGATGCTCGTCAAGACATCCGCTTGGCGCGCCTTGGGATGTCGTCCACCAAGGCGACGTACTCGCGGGAGCGCTCGACGTCTGGTGTGCCATCTTCGTGGACGGCGACTTCGGCAGGTGGACTCAATCTCGGAAGACGGTGGCTGCGCGCCGGGCGTCGGCGGGGAGCAGCTCGTCGAAGCGATCCTCCCAGGGTGCCTTGCCTGCCAGAGCGCGGACAGCTGCAGCGATTCCCGCCGGGGCTCTCGTCGTCCGGAACTGCAGATCTTCGACTTCTTCGGCTGTCGCAGGCCGGCGACGTTCTTCGGAAAAATCCACCACGAACCACGAGTCTGCATCGCCGATGGTCACCTTGTACGCGGGAAGCCATCTGTCTGCATCGACGGGGGCTGTTCCAACGACCTGCCAACCCATGTCGACGAACAACGTGCTCATCGTCTGACCAGCGAGAACCACGTCGTGCTGAAGCGCTTCCTCAGCGTCGCGTTCGGCCGAGGTCTCGTCAGTTCGGAAGTCGTAGACGACGAAGTAGAAGTTCTTCTTCCTGAGGACGCCGACGACATGCGCCACGTACGCCGTGCCGTCACCCACCGGGATGGTGAACAAGTCACCCTGGGTCAAGTTCACAGCGCGCGTCCTTCCGCATCGTGTGGATTGCTTCTGCCTGAATCCCGTGGCAGATCGCTCAGTCGGGGAACAGGTCGTGCGCAGGGGCAGGGCCTCGATCTCGACGACCGAGGCGAGCCGCCGTCGCCTCGCGTCGAAGCTCTCTTCGTACCACTCGTCGGGAGCCGTGCTCACTCGGTAAGCAGGCAGGTACCGGTTCGGATCGCCGTCGGACCTGCCGATGACATCCCACCGGCCCTCGGTGAAAAGCGTGTCGAGGACGAGAGCGGAGAAGAGTGGGGTGGCTCCCTGCAAACCATCGATGGCTCGATCACGGTCGTCGACCACGACGTCGAAAACGACGACGTAGTTCTGGTTCAGGCCGTGGTCTGCCATGACGTGAGCGAGGTAGTACTTGCCGCCACCAAGAGGGATGGTGAACGCGTCACCGGTGTGCGGACGAGCGGTTTCATTCGATTCCATCGGGACTCCCAATACATCGCGGCTCGCAGCCGACGATCTGGGCTGGGTGTCTTCACACTTCGCGAACACGTCCTCCTTCCAGCCTTGTCCTCTGAGGTTCCCTGCCCGGGGCAAAGCCCTAACGCGCAGGACGACAGCGCCGATGATGAGCACGCGATCCTGGACCAGGATCTCGCTGCCCACCCTCGCGTAGACGTTCGCTCGTCAGGGGATGTGTTTCGCGCGCCTCCGGATGTCATCGACCAGAACGACGTACTCGCGCGAGCGTTCGACGTCCGGTGTGCCGTCTGCGTGGATCAGGTACCGGTCGGCCAGGGTGCCTGAGCCGACGCGGAGGCTGGCGACGATGTCGGTGCCGATGCTTTTCACCTCCGCCTGGTCGGACAGGACCCGGAGGGCCTGAGCGTGATCGCGATAAAGAGCAGCGAATTCGCGTTCGCCGATGGCGTCTACGAGTTCAGCGAAGCGATCGAGCAGGGCGGCCAGCTGGAGGTGTTTCGTCATGTTCATCGGATGGGCCACGAGGTCGTCGGCGGCGGCGTCGAAGGCCTCCGTCAGCGCGTCGGCGGTCGCGTCGTCGAACGGGACCGGCTCGTTGCCGTCCGGATCAGCCACGGTGTTCTCCCCCTCGATACCGTGCCGTGGTCGAACGTCCCCGCCTCCCGAGCGTGTTGCGTCGGGTGGCGGGGACGTCCGGTGATGCTGGTGGTGCGTGGTGCTGGCGGTGTTGCGCGCCGGGTGGTGCTCTCCGGTCAGGCGCCGCCGCCGGCGGAGAAGATGTCCTGCGAGATCTTGTCGAGCTGGGTGCGGAGCTGCTCGAGTTCGGTCTTGGCCTTGTCGAGGGCGGCTTTGGTCTCGGGCCAGGTCGAACCGCGGAAGGTCGCAGCGAGGGGGCCGTCCCAGACGTTGGGGTCGGACAGGATGCGGCCCTGCGCGTCGAGTTGGCTGATCTGGTCGGTGAAACCGCCGTTGATGATGCCCTGCACCTGGTTGATGGCCGTCTTGGCCTGCTCGGTCGAAAGAACGCGTGACATGTGGGACTCCCCTGTGGTTGATGACGCCCCCGCGTGAGACCTCCCCCGGGGGCTCGAACGCGTCCGACAGTACCTCATCTTGGGGGTGCTCGACCGATCAGTCTGTGGAGGGTCTCCAGTAGGGTGGCGGAAGGATTGTCATCACGAGGGGACTGGTCGTCATGACCTGGGGAGCACCACACAAGGGCGCCGTCGCGCGCTCGAACCGAGCGACGCACGGCGTCGTCGCGCCACGGAAGCACGGCCGGGCGTTCGCCCTGGTCGGCGTCGTGGGGGTCGTCGCCGTCGTGGCGACGGGCTGCACCTCGGCCACGCCCGCGGTCGCCACCCCGACCCGCCTCCTGCAGACCGTCGAGACGTCGCTGTCGAGCGACGGATCGATCACCGCCGTCGACAGCACCGCGATCTCGGTCGACGACAGCACCGGCACGTCTTCGTCCGCGACCACCGTGTACACGCCGTCCGACGTCGCCGACGACCTGCCGATCCGCGTCACCACGTCGTACCGCACCGCTGACGGCTCCGGCTCCGACCTGGCCGACCTCGAGGGGCACGACGGCCGGGTCGAGATCGACCTCACCGTCGAGAACCTCACCGTCGCCCCGCAGCAGCTGACCTACGACGCGGCGGGCACTTCGCGCACCGATCCGGCCCTGGTCGGCGCACCGCTCAGCATCGCGGCCTCGACCGTGCTGACCGGGGTCTCGCCGAGTGCCGTCGTGACCGACTCCTCGGCCGGCGGTGCCACGACCGACGGCATCGTCAGCGCCGACGCCTCGGGCGACGCCGTGGTCCAGTGGGGCGCCCTGCTGGCCCCGCCCCGCTCGGGAGCGAGCACGACGCTGCACCTCGTCGTGGACGCCGACGACCTCGCGGCTCCGACCTTCGACCTCGCCGCGCAGGCGGGTCTGTCGACCGATCTCTCGGTCGACGGCGTGCTCGCGTCGGCGTTCGACTCGAGCCCGACCTCCGACCTGGCCCTGCAGCAGCGCACCATCGACCTGGTGTCCGACGTCAACCTCGTGCTCAGCCGCGCCGGCGAGACCATCACCGAGGTGCGCACCAACCTGGTCAGCACGTCCGACACCCTCGGCGTCCGGACGGCCGAGCAACTGCGCGACAGCAGCTCGTCGCTGGCGAGCACCATGCAGGGGCTCACCGGGCAGCTGACGTCGCTCGAGGCCGACCTCGGCTCGACGGTCACGTCGACCCAGTCGACCGTCCGGTCGCAGCTGCAGACGACGGTCGCCAGCGTCGACTCGCTGCTGGGCGACACGACGGCGACGGCCCCGACCGTGACGCTCGACGGCGAGGGGTGCGCGACGGTCGTCGCCCCGCCCGCCCAGGCCTCCAGCGTCTACGGCAGCCTGCTGCAGGTGTCGGCGCAGCTCGACGGATACGCCCAGTCGAACGAGGCCTGCCGCGACGAGGTCGCCGCGGCCCTCGACCGTACGGTGGGCCCGGCCGAGCCCGACCTCGAGTCGTGTGTCGACCAGCAGTCGTTGACCTGCTCGCTGTTCGCGTCGTCGTACCTCGTCACGGACTCCCTCATCGGCCTCGTCGACCAGGGGACCGACCTCGCCGACTCGCTGCAGCCCGAGCTCGCCCAGAACGCCATCGACCGCTACACCGACCTCGAGGCGAACCTGACGGCGATCCAGACCGAGCTCTCCGGCCTCGCCACCGACCCCTCGCGGGCGGACGTGGCGACGTCGTTGGCCGCCCTCGACACGGCCGTCGAGTCGGTCGCGACCGGTGCGGGCACGGTCCGCGGCCAGGTGAGCGACCTGCACGACCGTGCCTCGCGGGCCCGTCAGCAGATCGGCGACGCCGACACGCTCGGCTCGATGCAGGCACAGAACGCCGGGATCGCTGACGAGCTCTGCGAGGTCGTGCGCGCCGACGGTGACGAGACCGGTCTCTCGCTCGACCAGGTCGAGCGCCTGCGGTCGTACCTGACCGATCAGGGCTGCCCGGTCGCCGACGACGGGTCGGGCGAACCCGCTCCCGAGCCCGCCACCCTCCGGCCGCCTTTCCCGTACTCGCAACCGATGGACGCCCGCCTGACGGACCAGGCCGCGGCGTGGGACGCCGTGGTCACCGCGACGGACACCCGCGACACCACGCAGGGGCTCGGCGCCTCGCTGGCGGCCCTCGACGAGCGCGTCCAGACGCTGCGCGACGCGGTGGACGACGTCGACGACGCGGTGGAGGGCAACGACGGCTCGGTCGGCGGCTCGGTCGACCGACTGCGCGCCGAGACCGATGCCGCCCTGACCGACGGAGCGCGCCTCCTCGACCGCCTGAACGACGTCAAGACCCAGCAGGACGCCCTCGCCCAGCAGGTCGAGGACGCGTTCGAGAGCGCCGGCGGCGAGGCCGACGCGCAGGTGAAGGCCGTCGTCGGTCAGCAGGTGCGCGTCGTCTCCGAGCAGGGCGCGATCAGCCGTCAGTCGGTGGTCGACGCGTTCGACCGCTCGATCGCCGGTCTCTCGTCGACGTCCGACGTCGTCGTGGGTGACTCCAAGGCGACGATCGAGCAGCAGCGCGGGGCCCTCGGCGAGCAGACCGCGGGTCTCACCGCGGCCCTCGACCAGCAGACCGCCGCGTCGCTCGAACGCATCGGCCAGAGCACGGCGTCGTCCACCCGCGACGTCGAGGGCGCCCGCACGTTGCTGGCCGCCGACCTCGCCGCCGTGTTGCTCGACCTGGGCGACCGCGAGGTCGACGGCTCGGGCATCCTCGGGGCGATGGCGACGAGCGCCGCGAAGGCCGACACCGCCGACTACCAGCTGGCCCTCGCCTCGAAGAACGCCTCGGGCTATGCCAACGTCCGCGCCGACGACATCGCCGGCATCATGCTGCGCCATGCGCAGTTCACGGCGTCGGTCGAGGCGGCCGCGAGCCTGCCCGCCTTCCACCTCGATGTCCCCTCGGGCGCCACGTCGACCACGCTCTATGCCTTCACGATCGGAGCCACCCGATGAGCCACGCGGCCGACGACGTGACCTCCGAGACGACCACCGACGAGGTCGGCGACACGGCGACGGGCCGTCGGCGCACCCCGCGCCGCACCCTCGTCGCCATCGCGGCCGGGGTCGCCGTGGTTGCCGCCGCCTCGGTGGCCGCCGGGGTCGCCGTCCGCGCCGACCGCGAACCCGAGGCGGCCCCCGTGCCGGCATCGGTGCCCGTCGCGCTGACCGCTTCCGGCCTGCCCGACGACACCCGGCTCGGCGTCGTCCTGACCCTCGGTCAGGGCGAGGGGTCCGAGTGGAACGGTGCCGCCCAGGGGGCCCGGGTCGCCGAGCGCCGCTTCGAGCTGGGCGGCACCGACGTCTCGCTCGTGACCGTCGACGACGGCGGCACGGTCGACGGCGCCCGAGCGGCCGTCGAGTCGCTCGTCGACCAGGGGGTCGCCGGCATCGTCGTCGCCTCCGCGGGGCCGCACGTCTCGGGTGCCCTCGACGCGGCGAGCGATGCCGGCGTGCCCGTCGTGCTGCCCTACGGCGCGTCCGACGAAGCCGACGGCGTCTCGGGCGCCTGGTCGACCTCTCCGTCGCAGGCCACCACCGGGGCGGCCCTCGCCGCGGCCCTGGGCGACGCCCGGAGCACGCTCGTCGTCGACCTCGGGGGCGGCTCACCGGTCGGCGTCGAGGTCGCCCGCGTGCTCACGGCGTCGACGATCGGGGACGACAACGCCGTCGCCGACGAGGTCGCCCGACTGACGGGTTCCGCGGCGCCGCTCGACGACCCCGACGCCACGACCGAGGCTCCCGAGCCCGTCACCGACCCGTCCGACGCCGTGGTGCTCAGCGGCTCGGCCGCGCGTCAGGCAGGCCTCGTCTCGGCGCTGCAGGCCACCGACCTCCGGGTGCCCGTGCTGCTGACCCCCGACGCCACGAGCCCCGCCTTCTCGACGGCGCTGAGCGCAGGCGGCGGCAGCCTGTCGAGCGGCTTCGTCACGGTCGGGGTCGACTCGGACGACGCCGTCGCGCTGCGCTCCGACGCCGCGGGGCGGTCGATGTCGGCCTACCTCGGCGCCGTCCGGGTGCTCGCCTCCGACGACGCGGCGACCAACCTGACCGACGACCAACCCTTCTCGGCGGTCGCCGCCCAGGCCGACTCGCGCAGCCACGACGCCGTCGTGGCCCTGGTCCGTGCCGTCGCGACCGCTGACAGCGTCGACCCCGCCGAGGTGTCCTCCGCCTTGTCGTCGCTCTCGCTCGGAGCGGCCGACGGCGTCGCGGGCCCCGCGCTCGACTTCACCGCGGGCACGGCCGCCGGCGGCGGCGAGCTCGAGGTGCTGCACGCCTCGTCGCAGCCGCTCGGACTGCGACCGACCGCCGACGGCGAGTCGCGCATCGTCTGGTTCGCCGACCCGGCCACGAACTGACACCCCCGCGGGCCGGTCGGCCGACCCGCAGCGCGTCGCCCCGACGCCGCCCCGACCGCACGAGAGGACGACCCGCATGCGCCTGGTGATCGAGCTGGACGACCAGCGGCAGAGCGTCGAGGTCGACCGGTGGCGCGGTGCCGCCACCCTGGCCGAGCTGGTCGAGTCGACCGGGGCCACGGTCGCCGCCGACGGTGACCTCTACGTCGACGGCTCGGCCGTCCCGGTGGCGACGCCGCTGCGCGAGCTCACTCTGCTCGAAGGGTCCCGCGTCGCCCGCACGCCCAGCCGTCGGCCGGCCCGAGTCACCGGCTGGAGCGTCACCCTCGCCGGAGGCCTGACCGTCGGCCCGGTCGTCGAGGTGCCCCGGGGTCGGCCGCTCGTCGTCGGCCGCGCGCCCCAGGCCGACCTCGTACTGCCCACCGCCAGCGCGTCGTGGGAGCACTGCACGATCGAGCTCGACCAGGGCGACCCCGACGCGGGCGACGACGCCGGGGCGGGCGACCGTGCCGCGACCGACGGCGTCCGCATCCGCGACGCGGGCTCGACCAACGGCACCGTGGTCGCCGGCGAACGCGTCGACGCCGACGGCGTGCACGTCGACGAGGCCACCACCGTCCTCGTCGGCGGTGCCGTGCTGATCGTGCGGCCCGAGCTCGCCGAGACGCCCGCCCCGGCACCCGGCGCCCTGCGCAACCTGACCCCCGCCGCGACCGCACCGTTCAACCGTCCGCCCCGCCCCGGTCGCGTGGACGACACCGAGCCGGTGCTCCCGCCGACGCGCAAGGACGTCCCGCCCGCCTCGAAGTTCAGCATCATCACGGTCGCCGCACCGCTGGTGCTGGCCGGGGCGATGGTCCTGCTGCTCGGCGACGCCCGGTTCGCGCTCTTCGCGTTGCTCAGCCCGGTCATGGCGATCGGCATGTGGTTCGAGCAGAAGCAGCGCCGCAAGAAGAACCTCAAGGAAGAAGAGGAGCGCTTCGACGCGGCCGTCGACGACTTCCGCGGCGAGATCGCGACGGCCGCCGCCCACGAGGTGCGGCGTCGACAGGAGCTCGCGCCCGACCCCGCGACCGTCTTGCGTCGCGCCGCCCTGCCCACGACGCAGCTCTGGCAGCGGCGGGCGGCCGACGACGACTTCCTCGCCCTGCACGCCGGCATCGGCGACGTGCCCTGGCGCCCGCAGGTCGACGACCGCGGCGTCTCTAGGCAGGACGAGGCCGTCAAGGAGGCGCTGGCCGCGGGCCGTCTGCCGGCCGCCCCGGTCGTCGTGGACCTGACCGACGCGGGCGTGGTCGGCATCGTCGGCGACCGCGCAGGCGCCCTCGCCCTGGCGCGCAGCCTGCTCGCCCAGGCGACCGTGCACGGCGGCCCCGCCGACCTCACCGTCGGCGTGTTCTGCGACCGCGGTCGTGAGGCCGACTGGGAGTGGGCGTCCTGGCTGCCGCACACCCGCCGCGCCGGCAGCAGCACGGGCGAACGGTGGATGTCGAACCAGCGCGAGGCGAGCGCGTCGATCCTCCGCGGCCTGCGCGAGTCGGTCGACGAGCTGCCGACCCCGGCCCTGCTCGTCGTCCTCGACAGCGAGGTGCTGACCGAGGGGCGCGACGCCCCCGCCCGGTCGCTGCTCGGCCACGGCCGCTCGGTGCCCGGCCTCACGCTGCGTCCGCACGAGCGCCCCCACCGGGTCAGCGGGATCGTGATCGCCACCACCGAGGAGCAGCTGCCGGCCGCCTGCACCTCGGTCATCGTCGTCGGCGAGGACGCCGCCGCGACGGTCCACCGCCCCGAGGACCGCTCGCGCGTGGACGACGTCGTCCTGGCCGGCGTCGCCCTCGCCGACGCCGAGGACTGCGCTCGCCACCTGGCCCACCTCGACGACCCCGAGCTGATCGTGCCCGGTGCCTCGCTGCCCTCCCTCGTGCGCCTGCCCGAGCTGCTCGGCACCGAGGCGGCCGACGCCGCGACCATCCGCACGCTCTGGTCCGAGCCGTCCGGCGTCTCGACGCCGATCGGCTCGGCCGAGACCGGCGTGCTCACCCTCGACCTCGTGAAGGACGGCCCGCACGGCCTCGTCGGCGGTACGACCGGTTCGGGCAAGAGCGAGTTCCTCCGGTCGCTCGTCGCCGGCCTCGCGGCGCGCAACGACCCGACCCGCCTCAACTTCGTCCTGATCGACTTCAAGGGCGGGGCCGCGTTCAAGGCCTGCGAACGCCTGCCGCACACCATCGGCACGATCAGCAACCTCGACGAGCAGCTCGCCGACCGCGCCCTGCGTTCGCTCGAGGCCGAGATGGAGCGCCGCCAGCGCGTCTTCGCCCAGGCGGGCGACGACGTCGACAACCTGGACGCGTACCTGGCGACGCGTCCTGCGGAACCGATGCCGCGCCTCCTGCTGGTGGTCGACGAGTTCGCGATGCTCGCCAAGGACTTCCCCGACGTGCTGACCTCGTTGGTCAGCGTCGCGGCCGTCGGGCGCACGCTCGGCGTGCACATGATCCTCGCCACGCAGCGGCCCGCCGGCGTGGTCAACGACGACATCCTGGCCAACACGAACCTCCGCGTGGCGCTGCGGGTGCAGAGCCGCGAGGACTCGAGCAACGTGATCGGCGTCCCCGCGGCCGCGGGCATCGGCCGGGCCCAGACCGGCCGCGCCTACGTGAAGCTCGGCCAGGACGACATCACGCCGGTGCAGACCGCCCTCGTCACCGGTCGCGCCCAGACGGTCGCGGCCGAGCCGGTCGAGGTGCGTCCGATCGGGACGTTCGGCGTCCCCGACCGGCCGCCCGCGCCTCCGAAGGCCCGGGCGTCCGACGCGAACGACCTCGACCTCCTGATCGACGCGATCGTGAAGGCCGACGCCGAGGCGGGCTTCGCGCCGCCGCGCAAGGTCTGGCCGGAGGCGCTGGGCGAGCGAGTCGCGCTGGCCGGCTTCGAGACGGCGCAGGACGGCGCGGGCGCATCCGACGAGCCCGTGTCGGAGACGGCCCCGGCCTCGGCGCCGGTCCTGGCCCCGGCCCCGGTCCCCGTCGTCGGGGGAGTCCGCGGCCCCCTGGTCGCCGCGGCCCTCGTCGACGAGCCCGATCTGCAACGCCAGAGTCCGGCCGGTTGGCGCCTCGACGAGGGCAACCTCATGCTGATGGGCATCGCCGGCAGCGGCACCACGACCACGCTCGCCACGCTCGCCCTGACCACGGCGCTCGAGAGCCCGCCCGACGAGCTCGACCTCTACGTGCTCGACCTCGGCTCGCGCGGGCTCGCCCCGCTGGCCGACCTGCCGCACACCGTCGCCTACGTCGGCACGGGTGCCGGTGCGAAGGAGCAGCAGGCGCGGTTCCTCCGGCACCTGCGCACCGAGCTCGAGCTGCGCCGTGCCGCACCGGGGACGAGGAGGCGCGCGATCGTCCTGCTCGACGGCCTCGCCGCCCTGCGCGACGAGTACCAGGACTACGAGGGCCAGCAGCTGCTCGACGTGCTGTACCGCGTCTACGCGGACGGTCCGGGGCTGGGGCTCTCGTTCGCGGTCTCGACGACGCGCGCCAAGGCCGTGCCGTCGGCCATGGACGAGGTGACCACGCAGAAGTGGCTGTTCCGCCTGGCCGACCAGTACGACTACGCGACGTACGGCATCCGCGGCGGCAGCGTCCCCGCGGCCGTGCCGGGGCGCTGCGTGAGCGCGCTGACCGGTCTGCAGATGCACGTGGCGACGCCCCCGGGCACGCTCGAGCAGGCCGTGGCCCGGGTGCGCGAGCGCTGGGCCGGCACGCCGCAGAAGGCCAACGCCATCGGACAGCTGCCCGACGACGTGCGCGTCGACGAGCTCGACGTCGCCCCCGACTTCTCGGGCGAGCCGTGGCTGCTGCCGATCGGCCTCGGCGAGGACGACCTCACGCCCGCGACGCTCGAGGTCTACGAGGGCGAGCACGTCCTCGTCGCCGGGCCCGCGCGGTCGGGCAAGTCGACCGTGTTGTGCGCCCTCGCCGAGTCGATCCGGTCGCTGCCGGGGGGCTCGGCCGCAGGTTCGCCGGGTGGCCGGCCCGCACTCTGGGCCATCGTCGACCGACGCTCGCCGCTGGCCTCGGCAGACCTCGATCGGGTCGCCGTCGGAGCCGACGAGGTGCCGGCCCTCCTCGCCTCGCTGCGCCTCGAACGCGGCCCCGTCGTGCTGTTGATCGACGACGCCGAGCGCTTCGACGACACCGATCAGGCGATCGCGTCGCTGCTGTCGTCGAACCGGTCGAAGCTCACGGTGATCGCCGCCGGGCGCTCGGCCGACCTGCGCACCCTCTACAGCCACTGGACGAAGACCGTCCGCAAGGCTCGCTGCGGTGTGCTGCTGCAGCCCGACGTCGACTACGACGGCGAGCTGCTCGGCGTGACGCTGCCGCGGCGCGCGCCCGTCGCCCTCACGACGGGACGCGGCTACGCCTGCGTCGGAGGCGCGGTGCGGCTCGTGCAGACCATCAGCCCCAGCGTCTGACGGGCGCCGGCGCCCGTGGCTCGGAGGTTCGCCGCGCCGTCGTTCGTCGGGTGGGCCCCGCGGATCACTCGCGGGTCGTGATGCCGAACGTCGGGCTCTCGAGGTTCGTGAAGTTGCCGACCGTCGCGCGCAGCACGCATTGCGGGGCGACCGACAACGCGGTGACGACCAGGCCGTCGGACGAGACGGCCAGGGCTCCCGAGCAGCCGTCCGAGAACCGGACGCCGCTCTCGCCGCCGGCCACGTCGGTCAGCATCGTGGACGGCGACCCCGTGCTCGGGCTCGCGTAGAGCGGGTTGAGCTGGTCGGGGCCGCTCGGCCACACCGGCAGCAGGGTGACGGGCAACGTCGTCTGGCTGACCGTGCGCGACGGGGTCGACACCTGCACGTCGACCAGGCGCTGCACCGGGTAGGCCGTCCCGGTCACGGCCGGGTCGGAGACGGCGTCGGCCGTGGCCGTCGAGGCCGTCTGCAGCCACTCGTCGAGCGCGGCGGCGTCGGTGAGCTCGAGCGGCACCGTCGCCTCGACCTCGACCCGACCGCCCGCGGGCACCTCGACGTCGGACAACGTCCAGCCGCAGGCCACCGTCAACCCCGTCAGCGACGGTTGGTTGCGCGCGCCCGACACCGTGCCCGAGGGCGCGCGCCAGTCGACCGGCGGACAGCTGTCGCCCTCGGTCGCCCCCGGCACGACCTCGAGCAGCGGTCCGCTCAGCGGCGCGGCCTGCGCCGAGTAGGTCACGGTGAGCGTCACCGTCCCGGCGTCGGGATCGGAGGTCGCCGTCCGGCTGACCCCGAGACCGCTCGGCAGGGCGGGGTCCTGTTGGTTCGACCGGGCCGCCTCGGCGCCGGGCCCACCGTCCGGCTTCGGGGCCGACGAGCCGGGCACCAGCACGACGAGCGCGACGACGAGGGCGGCGGCCACCACGATGCCACCGGCACCCCACGCCGCGACGCGGTTGGTCAGCCACTCCGGGCGGTGCCGCAGCAGGGCCTCGACCCGGGTCGTCGGGGGAGCCTCCGTGACCGGAGCGGGGGCGACGACCGGGCGGCGGAGGGGCCGCACGACGGTCGCCGAGCCGTCCGTGCCCAGGTCGGGGCGCGCCTCCTGGTCCGCGGCTTCGCCGTCGCGGGGTGCGTGGTCGTCTCGACCCGCGCCTCCGTCGGGGGAGTCCGGGCCGGTTCCGGCGACGGAGCCGGCCGCGGCACCACGCACGATCGTGGCCGGTCGCTCGATCTCGTCGAAGCCGTCCGGGGCGGTCGCCCGGGGGAGGGCGGCCAGACCCGCATGGGCCTTCGTCAGCCGACGGAGGCGCGCGGCGGCGACCGGGGCGGCCGGTCGGGCGGACGGGTCCTTCGCGAGCATCGCCTCGACCGCGGCCCAGACGTCGTCGGGCACGTCGATGCGGGGCGGGCTCGAGGTCACGTGCCGGTAGGCGATCGAGAAGTCGGTGCCGGGGCCGGCGAAGGGCGTGCGGCCGGCGAGCAGCTCGTAGAGCATCACCCCGGTCGCGTACACGTCGCCCGCGGGCCCGGATCGACCGGTGCTGATCAGCTCGGGGGCCATGTACTGCGGGGTGCCGAGCAGCCCCGTCGTCTGGCGGTCGCGCTCGCCGACCACCGAGGCGATGCCGAAGTCGGTCACGCGCACCGCACCGGTCAGCCCGGGGCGCCAGGTCTCGGCGAGCAGCACGTTGTCGGGCTTGACGTCGCGGTGCGAGACGTCGAGGGCGTGGGCCGCGGCGAGGGCGTCGAGCACCTCGGCGGCGACGGTGAGGGCGTCGGCGGCGGCGAGGGGGCCGTCGGCCGCGACCACGTCGCCGACCGAGCCGCCGGGCACGAGGTCCATGACGATGGCCAGGCGCTCGCCTTCGACCACGAGGTCGCGGACGCGCACGATGCCGGGATGGCGCAGCGAGACGAGCACGGAGCGTTCCCGCACGAAGCGTTCGACCAGGCCGGGATCGGCCGCGTGCTCGGGCTTGAGCAGCTTGGCGGCGACCTCGTCGTCGTCGGGGGCGACCGTCGCGCGCCAGACCTCGCCGGCGGCGCCCGACCCGATCAGCTCGACCAGACGGTACGACGCGCCGAGGGCGTCACCGGACCGCGACTGCGCCACTGCTTCCCCTTGTCTCGACACGACGACGGGGCCGACCTGTCTGCCCCCGGCATCATCCTAGGGCGGCGGCCGCGAGCCGTCCGGCCGCGGCTCCCGGGCGTCGGGCAGGCGTGGCTGGCATGCTCGGGGGCATGGCCTCCCTCACTCGTCCCCGCCGCGGCAAGATCATCGCCGGAGTCTGCGCCGCCCTCGCGAACCGCTTCGGCATCAGCGCCTTCCTGGTGCGGCTGATCTTCGTGCTGTCGATCATCCTGCCCGGGCCGCAGGTGCTCGTGTACCTCGTGCTCTGGGTCGTGTTCCCGAAGGAGAACCGCTAGCCCCTCGCGACTCGCGGTGTCGCGTCGCGCGTCCGACGGCAGGGCGCCGGGTCAGCCCTTGGGCAGGGACCGCAGCAGCGCCTCCTGCAGGTAGCCCAGCCAGTCGAAGACGTGGCCCATCGCCTGCACCTGCTGGTCGTCGCTCGCGGGGACGCCGTCACCCGTGACCCCGAGGCGCTCGCCGAGGGTCAGGCGCAGATCGTTCAGGGTGCGCAGCCACGACTGTTGCGCGACACGGTCGAGCGTCGAGCCCGGTTCGCCGAGCACCGCCAGCACCGCGCGGCCGTTCTCGAGCTTGCGCCGTGTCAGGTCGTCGGCCGTGAACCGTCGGAACTCGGCGGCCGCCTCGGCGTCGTCGCGGTACGCCGCCGGCAGGAGGCGCGCCAGGGCCGGATCGCGCTCGTCACCGTTCTCGAGCAGCGACACCAGTTGGCCGACCAGGTCGGTGAGCAGCGCCCGCTCGTCGGCGTCGAGCCGCACGCGGATCTCGTCGCCGCCCCGCGGGCGGACGAACGGCACGAGCGTCACGCCTCGTCCTCTTTGCTCAGGGTCGCCCAGAGGCCGTAGTCGTGCATCGCCTCGACGTGGCGTTCCATCTCTTCGCGGTTGCCCGTGGCGACGACCGCACGGCCCTCGGTGTGCACGCGCATCATCAGGCGCTTCGCCTCGGCCCGGCCGAAGCCGAAGTAGGTCTCGAAGACGTGGGTGACGTAGGTCATCAGGTTGACCGGGTCGTCCCAGACGAGCGTCACCCAGGGGGTGTCGGGCGAGGTCAGGAGGCGCGGGTCGGCCTCCGTTCCCGTGCGGGTGTCGTCGAGGGTGAGGCTCACCCGTCCAGGGTGTCACACGGTCGCCGAGCGGGTTCCCGCTCGGAGGTCGTCTTGTTATGCTGGGCGGGTCGCGACTGGCGTTCAGATGGTCACCATCGGGGAGCGACTGACACACGAGCGTGGCCGTACGCCTGGGCCACGACATCCGACCCCCGTCCGTCCCGTGTGCCAAGGAGTCCTCCGTGACCATCTCCGACCAGACCGCCGCTTCGTCCGCCGAGTCGACCGACCGCCAGCCGTCGACCTTCAACCAGCCGCTCTCGGTCGTCGACCCCGAGATCGCCGCCGTCCTCGAGCAAGAGCTCGGGCGCCAGCGCGACTACCTCGAGATGATCGCGTCCGAGAACTTCGTGCCGCGAGCCGTCCTCGAGTCGCAGGGCTCGGTGCTGACCAACAAATACGCCGAGGGCTACCCGGGTCGCCGCTACTACGGCGGCTGCGAGTTCGTCGACGTCGCCGAGAACCTCGCCATCGAGCGCGCCAAGTCGCTGTTCGGCGCCGACTTCGCCAACGTGCAGCCCCACTCGGGCGCCCAGGCGAACGCCGCCGTGCTCGCCGCGATCGCCGACATCGGCGACACGATCCTCGGCCTCGAGCTGTCGCACGGCGGTCACCTGACCCACGGCATGAAGCTCAACTTCTCGGGCAAGATGTACAAGGCCGTGGCCTACGAGGTCGACCCCGAGACCTACCTGATCGACATGGACGTGGTCCGTCGCCAGGCGATCGAGCACCAGCCCAAGGTCATCATCGCCGGCTGGTCGGCCTACCCCCGTCAGCTCGACTTCGCGGCCTTCCGCGCCATCGCCGACGAGGTGGGCGCCTACCTCTGGGTCGACATGGCGCACTTCGCCGGCCTCGTCGCCGCGGGACTGCACCCGTCGCCCCTGCCGCACGCGCACGTCGTCTCGTCGACGGTGCACAAGACCCTCGCGGGTCCTCGCTCGGGCGTGATCCTCTCGAACCACGAGCCGCTGTTCAAGAAGCTCAACTCGGCCGTGTTCCCCGGTCAGCAGGGCGGCCCGCTGATGCACGTCATCGCGGCCAAGGCGACGGCGTTCAAGCTCGCCGCCGAGCCCGAGTTCAAGGACCGTCAAGAGCGCACCATCCGCGGCGCCCAGGCTCTGGCCGCCCGTCTGACGGCCGCCGACGCCAAGGCCGCCGGGGTCGACGTGCTCACCGGTGGCACGGACGTGCACCTGGTGCTCGTCGACCTGCGCGCCAGCGAGGTCGACGGCAAGCAGGCCGAGAACCTGCTGCACGACGTCGGCATCACGGTGAACCGCAACTCGGTGCCGTGGGACCCTCGCCCGCCGATGGTCACCTCGGGCGTGCGCATCGGCACGTCGGCGCTCGCCACCCGCGGCTTCTCGGACGACGAGTTCGCCGAGGTCGCCGACATCATCGCGCTCACGCTGATGCCGTCGCCCGACATCGAGGCCCTCGCGGCCCGTGTCAAGGCGCTGACCGACGCGTTCCCGCTCTACGCGTGAGCGCTGACGTCACGGCCGGGACTCCGATGGGCGTCGAGGTCGAGGCGGGCGTCGGGGTCGAGGCCTCGTCACGGGGTGCGGTGGGCGTCGAGCGCACCCGTTTCGTCGCCGGCGACGACTCGTCCGCGGTGAAGATCGACGGCACGGCTCTGGCGGCCGCCGTCAAGGACGACCTGCGCCTCCGGGTGGACGCCCTGAAGGCCCGCGGCATCGCGCCGGGGCTCGGCACGATCCTGGTCGGGGCGAACCCCGGCTCGTTGTCCTACGTCGCGGGCAAGCACCGTGACTGCGCCGAGGTCGGCATCGAGTCGATCCGCATCGACCTGCCCGACACGGCGACGGAGGCCGAGATCCGTCAGGCCGTCGAGACGATGAACGCCGACCCCGCGGTCACCGCGTTCATCATCCAGCTGCCGCTGCCCGCCGGGATCGATCCCACGGCGATGCTCGAGTTGATGGACCCGGCCAAGGACGCCGACGGTCTGCACCCGGTCAACCTCGGCGAGCTCGTGCTGGCGGTGCCGGGTGGCAAGGGCTCGATCGACACGCCCCTGCCGTGCACGCCGCGCGGAATCGTCGAGATGTTGAGCGCCTACGACATCCCGATCGCCGGGACGCACGTCACGATCATCGGGCAAGGGCTGACCGTCGGGCGCCCGCTCGGACTTTTGCTGACCCGCCTCGAGGCGACGGCGACGCTGACGCACTCGCGGACGGTCGACGTGGCCGCCGAGGTGCGCCGGGCCGACATCGTCGTGGCCGCCGCGGGTGTCGCCGGGCTCGTCAAGCCGGACTGGGTGAAGCCCGGGGCCGCCGTGATCGACGTCGGCATCACCCGTGTGCTGAACGAAGAGACCGGCAAGTACAAGCTCCGCGGAGACGTCGACCCCGCGGTCGCCGCGGTGGCGGGCTTCCAGTCGCCCGTGCCGGGTGGGGTCGGACCGATGACCCGGGCAATGCTGCTGAAGAACGTGGTCGAGGCCGCCGAGCGCCCCTGACGCCCCCGCTTCACCCACCACGCCTGAAGATGGGCACAGCACCAGGTTTTCCCCTGGTGCTGTGCCCATCTCGTGGTGCGGTGTTCATCCCGTGGTGCGGTTGCAGTCCGCGTAGTGCTGCGTCGAGGTCGTGCCCTCATCCCGCCACGAACTAAACACGCCGCCACCTGATGTCGTGGCGGGGTGTTTACCTCGTGGCGGGGAACGCCGCCGCTGCCCCACCACGCCAGAAGATGGGCACAGCGCCAGGTTTTCCCCTGTTGCTGTGCCCATCGCATGGTGTTGTGGCCGTCTCGTGGTGCTGGGCTCGTCGCGTGGTGCGGTGTTCATCCCGTGGTGCGGTTGGAGTCCGCGTAGTGCTGCGTCGAGGCCGTGCCCTCATCCCGCCACGAACTGAACATGCCGCCACTTGATGTCGTGGCGGGGTGTTTACCTCGTGGCGGGGAACGCCGCCGCTGCCCCACCACGCCAGAAGATGGGCACAGCGCCAAGTTTTCCCGTGGTGCTGTGCCCATCTCGTGGTGCGGTGGCCGTCTCGTGGTGCGGTGCCCGTCTCGGGGGCAGCGTCGCGTCAGGCGTCGCGGCGGGCGCCCTCGGCGGCGTGCACGGTGAACACGGTCGGAGCCGTGTAGCCGGCCTCGGCGAAGGCGGCGACGATCGCGGCCTCGACGTCGGCACGGGCTTCGGTGGGGACGAGCGCGATGGCCGACCCGCCGAAACCGCCACCCGTCATGCGGGCGCCGACGGCACCGGTGGCCTGGGCGGTGGCGACGGCCAGGTCGAGCTCGGGCACCGAGATCTCGAAGTCGTCGCGCATCGAGACGTGCGAGGCGTCGAGCAGGTGGCCGATCGAGCGCGGGCCGTCGGTGCGCAACGTGCGGACGGTATCGAGCACGCGCTGGTTCTCGGTGACGACGTGGCGGACGCGACGGAAGGTCTCGTCGTCGAGCAGCTCTTCGGCCCGACCGAGGTCGTCGGCGTCGAGGTCGCGCAGGGAGTCGACGCCGAGGGTGGCGGCGCCCTTCTCGCACGACGTGCGGCGCTCGACGTAGCCGCCGGTGGCGTGCGCGTGTTCGACGTGGGTGTCGACGACGAGCACCTCGAGGCCGGCGGCGGCGAAGCCGAGGTCGACGACGTCGGCGTCGAGGCTGCGGCAGTCGAGGAACACCCCTGAGTCGGCCTTGCCGAGCAGTGACGCGGACTGGTCCATGATGCCCGTCGGGGCGCCGACGACCTCGTTCTCGGCGAGTTGTCCGACCGCGGCCAGGGCCGAGCGGTTGACGTCGAGCGACCAGAGCTCGGCGAAGGCCACGGCCACCGAGCACTCGAGTGCGGCGGACGACGAGAGTCCGGCACCGACGGGCACCTCGGACTCGACGAACAGGTCGAGGCCCGGGACGCCCGACAGGTCGATGGTCGAGAGGTCGCCCCCGGCCGCGGCGAACGCGGGGGAGTCGGCCCGGTCGGGCGCGACCGACAACGCCCAGGCGATGCCGAGGGCGTAGGCCGACCAGCCCGACATCGAGGCCGGGTCGAGGTCGTCGAGCGACACCTCGTGCACGCCGCCCTCGAACGACGAGGCCACGCGCAGCAGGCGGTCGTCACGGCGGCCGACCGTGACGGTGGTGCGACGGTCGATGGCGAAAGGCAGCACGAAGCCGTCGTTGTAGTCGGTGTGCTCGCCGATGAGGTTCACGCGGCCAGGGGCGGACCAGCGTCCGGCGACCTCGGTGTCGAAGACCTCGCGGAAGCCCTGGGGAGTGGTGGTGTCGGTCATGAGCGCTCGATCGCCTCTCGGATTCGGTCGGCCTGCACCTCGGGGACGAGGTCGCCCACCCAGGCTCCCATCGCCGCCTCGGAGCCTGCCAGGAACTTCAACTTGCTCTCGGCCCGACGAGGCGAGGTGATCTGCAGCATCAGGCGGACGGTGTCGCGGCCGACGCCGACGGGGGCCTGGTGCCAGGCGGCGATGTAGGGCGTCGGGTCGTCGTACAGGCCGTCGACACCGCGCAGGAGGCGCCGGTACATGACCGCGAGCTCGTCGCGTTCGTCGTCGGTCAGCGCCGCGAAGTCGGGGGCGTGGCGGTGCGGCAGCAGGTGGATCTCGATAGGCCAGCGCGCGGCGAACGGCACGAAGGCCGTGAAGTGCTCGCCCGCGAGGACGACGCGCGGGCCGGAGCGTTCGCGGTCGAGCAGGTCGGCGAACAGGGTCGGGCCGTACGTCTCGATGCTGTCGAGCAGTCGGGTCGTGCGCGGTGTGACGTAGGGGTAGGCGTAGATCTGGCCGTGCGGGTGGTGCAGGGTGACGCCGATGGCCTGGCCGCGGTTCTCGAACGGGAACACCTGCTGGATGCCGGGCAGGGCCGACAGGGCGGCCGTGCGGTCGGCCCAGGCCTCGACCACCGTGCGGGCGCGCGACTCGCTCAGGTCGGCGAACGACCCGTGGGTCTCGGGGCTGAAGCAGACGACCTCGCACCGGCCGACGCTGCGGAGGGTGCGTTCGAGGCCGATGCGGGTCAGGTCGTCGAGACCCTCGGGAGCGTCGTCGCTCTCGAGCAGCGGCCCGAACGACGGCGAACGGTTCTCGAAGACGGCGACGTCGTAGACGTCGGGGATCTCGGACGGGTTCGTCTCGCTGGCCGGCGCCAGCGGGTCGAGCTCGGCCGGGGGCAGGAACACGCGGTTCTGCCGCGACGCGGCGATCGAGACCCACTCGCCGGTGAGGACGTCCTGTCGCATGGTCGCCGTGCCGGGACGCGGGTCGAGCGTACGGGCGTCGACGCGTCGCTCGGCCGTGAGCGTGGTGTCGGCGTCGTCGAAGTAGATGAGTTCGCGACCGTCGGACAGGACCGTCGCACGTTTCGTGATGGACGACATCGCGCCTCCTTCTGTTCGGGGCACTCGCGACCACGATTTGCAGTTGCGAAAGTACGTGAAAGCATACGAAACTAGCCGGGTGAACGGCAACTCGACCCCGCCCCCGGTGCCGCAGTCCGCGCCGCTGCCGGGCGAGCGGCGTCGCGACCGCATCGCCGACCTCGTCGGGCGTCGCGGGTTCGTCCGCACGGCCGAGCTGGCGCGCGAGTTCCGGCTGTCCGAGGTGACGATCCGCACCGACCTCGAGAGCCTCGCGGCCGACGGTCTGCTCTCGCGAGTGCACGGCGGGGCGCTGTCCGTCGACCGGCCCGCCGAGCGACCGTTCGAAGAAGAGAGCTCGGTCTCGACCGAGGCAAAGAGGGCGATCGGGGTCGAGGCCGCGTCGCTCGTGCGCTCGGGCGACTGCGTCGTGCTCGACGTCGGCACGACCACCACGCAGATCGCGTTGGCCCTGCTCGAACGGCACGACCTCGAGGGGGTCGTGGTCGTGACGAACGGCCTCACCATCGCGCTGGCGCTCGAGCAGGCGGTGCCACGGTTCACCGTGATCGTGTCGGGCGGCACCTTGCGACCGCTGCAGCACTCGCTGGTCAATCCACTGGCGACGAGCGTGTTCGCGAGCGTGACGGCCGACCTGGCGTTCATCGGCTGCACCGGCGTCCACGCGACCCACGGCGTGACGAACGTCAACCTGCCCGAGACCGACCTCAAACGCCTCATGACCCAGACGGCCCGCCGGTCCTACATCGTGGCCGACGGCAGCAAGCTCGGTGAGGCCCACCTGGGCGTCATCGGGCCGCTCGAGACCTTCGAGGGGCTCGTCACGGCGGGTGCCGACGACGGTGCCGTCGCCGAGCTGCGTCGAGCCGGCCTCGCCGTCGTGACCGCAGGAGGCGCGGGCGAGGTCGACGCGCCTCCTCGCGACCCGGCCCCCTCGCGTCCCTGAGCCCAGGGGTCCTCACCACGGGGCCGCACGAGATCCCGGACGCCACCGACAGCCGAGAGCGAGACTGGAACGATGACGACGAGCAACCCGACCGGAGAGCAGTACGACCTCACCCTCGAGCACGACGGGCACCACGTCACGGGTGTCGTCACGCAGGTGGCGGCGGGCATCCGCGCGCTGGCCGTCGACGGCGTCGCCCTGACCGAGACGTTCGGCGCCGACGAGGCGCCGCCCTCGGCCTGCGGCATCACGCTCGTGCCCTGGCCGAACCGCGTCGCCGGCGGCCGGTGGTCGCTCGACGGGCGCGAGCAGCAGCTCGACCTCACCGAGCCGGCCAAGGGCAACGCCAGCCACGGGCTGCTGCGGTACACGGCCTACCGGGTGGTCGAGCGCGAGCCCCACGCCGTGACGCTCGGGGCGACGGTGTTCCCGCAGCACGGCTATCCCTTCCAGCTCGACACGACCGTGCGGCACGAGCTCGTCGCGGACGGCATGGTCGTCACGCACACGATCACGAACGTCGGCTCCGACCGGGCCCCGTTCGCCGTCGGGTCGCACCCGTTCTTCCGGGTGGGCGACCACGACCCGGCGGCGCTGACCGTCACGCTGGCGGCGGCGACGCGGTACGAGACGGACGAGGCGAGCATCCCGGTCGGCACGTCACCCGTGGCGGGTACCGAGTTCGACCTGTCGCAGGGGCCGCGCCTGGGCGACCTCGACCTCGACACGGGCTACCGCGACGTCGAGCCCGACGCCGACGGCGTGCGCACGACGACGTTCACGGCCCCCGACGGTTCGGCGACCGAGCTCTGGCAGGACGCCTCGTTCGAGTACGTGCAGGTGTTCACGCCCCGCAACTTCCCCCGTGATGGCGTGAAGGGGCTGGCCGTCGCCGCCGAGCCGATGACGGCACCGGCCAACGCGCTGGCCTCGGGGGAGGGTCTGCGCTGGCTCGACCCGGGCGAGACCTGGACGGGCAGCTGGGGTGTGCGGTACCGGGCGACCGGCGTCTAGCGGCCCTTTCCGTGGTGGACCGGCGAGCGCATTGTCCGGATTGCGCGAAGCTGGGACCGGTCGGCGTGCGTCCGCGTACCGTTCACTGCTGTCTCCCCAGGGCCCCCCTGACCCTGACGTACCCCGTAGCGACCCAGACGGCTTGCCCGACACCTGTCGCGGGGAGGCAGAGCGCCCCTCCCGGCCCGAACCGGAGGGGCGCTTTCTCTCGTCCTCGACAGAAAAGCCGACACCTGACGTCTTGAGGGCGTATGTTCTGCGCGTACCAGGTGGGTGGGACCCACCTGAAATCGGGGGACAGGATTCGGGTTCAGTCTCTCGTGGTGGGGCCGCCGCATTCGGGTGCGACGTCGGCCCCGCCTTCCCGGGTGGCGGAGAGCGGCCTCTGGAGTCGCGGGAACGCGGGCTCGAAAGCCGGACGACGTCGAACATCGCAGGGACTGCGACGGATACAGGTGGGCCCCGTGGGGCTCGAACCCACGACCCGCGGATTAAAAGTCCGATGCTCTACCAACTGAGCTAGAGGCCCGTGCGTGTCCAGTTTACGGGATGCCGCGCCTCCCGGTCGCCAGGCCGCCCCGCGCCTCCTCGGGGGAGCCGGTGTCGCCGGGTGCCGGCGGTGGTGCCGTGGGCGAACGCTCGGCTCGGTGTCGGTGGTCGCGCCTATCGTGGGTCCGGTGCCGAGACCTTTCCACCGCCCGACCCAGTTCTCGGGGTCCGAGTTCGAAGCCTTCCAGGGCGGAGACGACCCCGCGACGATGAACCGCGTCGCCCACGAGTCGGCCTCGGCCCTCGTCGCCCGCGTCAAGCACGACCCGAGCCCCGAGATCCTCGACCGGCTCGTCACCTTCACCGACCAGCACGGCATCGACGCGGTCGCCGAGTTGTGGGCACGGGCCAGCCCGCACAGCCTGCCCGGCGCCCTGTGGCGCATCTACCTCGTGCGGGCCGTCATCCGGCAGAACCCGGTCGAGGTCACCCAGCTCTTCGAGCGTGGGGTCGAGGTCGCCACCACGATCGACCCGGTCGTCGCCGGGGCCCCGGCGCCGGCCAGCCCGGAAGAGATCCTCGAGCTCGCCGACCTGATCCTCCGCGGTGTCTTCGTCGGGGACTTCGCCATCGCGCTCGAGCGAGGTGCCGCGTTCTGCCGCCTCGCCGCCGCCGGAGCCACCTCGGTCGCCGACGACCAGGACGCCGTCGGGTCCGACCGCGCCGGTGAACTCACGCGCCGCGCCCTGCGCTTCAGCGAGCTCGGCGTCGACCTCGTCGCCTGCGCCCACCTGTGGCGCGACGACAGTCTCGACTGAGCGACGCCCCGCGCGTGGCCTGATCCGGAGCCGGGCTGCATGCGATCGGGCGGGCTCGACACGCGCGGACCCGTGCGGCGTTCGCACGACGCGAACTCGTCGGACCGCTCGGCCCGGGGCGGGTAAAGTCTCTCTGGTCGGGCCGCAGTAACCCCGGGCTCCAAATTTAGCCGCTTCGAGCGGCCTCGCGCCGAGAGGCGTTTCTGCGGTCCGGCACCTCTTCCTCCCGAGACGAGCTCTCGGTCGAGACCCGGCGTGACGACCGACCGTCGCCCTCCTCGTGGCGCGACCCGCGCCTCCTCGTCCCGTCCGGGTCCCCGCACAGCGCCCTCGCCCACGTGTGCAAATCGCGACAACTCGGCAGCGTCCGACGACTACAAAGGGAAAGCGAGCGGCGAGTCCGGGTCCGGATGTCGGGTTCGGCACGCACTCCCGTCCGCCGCCGGTCGGGTTCGGCCCAGCACACCGACCGGGCGACACGACCCCACACGAATGTTCGCCCAATCCGCCCGGCCCCCGGTGCCGAACCATTCACGTGAGGGATCCACGATCCCCCGCCGACACCCGTCCTCCCTAAGCTTCGGGCGTCGGCGGGCTGGTCTCCCTGCGATGCACCGGGCCTGAACGCCATCCCAGACGGCCGCATCGCAGGGGGTCCCGCCCGCACCACGGACACCGCACCACGAAGCACCACGAACACCGCACCACCAAGCACCACGAAGCACCACCCGCCCCACATCACGATCCGCCCCGGATCGCGAGCCACGAACCGACGAACAGTGCGACCGGAGGTGAACCCTGACATGCTCGAACTCGTGACCCGAGAGACAGAGACGCCCGAGACCGGGCCCACCCCGTCGACTCCCGACGAGTTGTTGCCGCGAGTCGCACAGGGCGATCAGACCGCCTTCGCCGCGCTGTACGACCAGACGGCGCCCCGCGTGCTCGGCCTGGTGAAGCGGCTCCTCAAAGACCATGCCCAGTCCGAAGAGGTGACCCAAGAGGTCTTCCTCGAGATCTGGCAGAACGCCACGCGCTTCGACTCCACCCGGGGCAGCGCCGCCAGCTGGATGCTCACGATGGCGCACCGCCGGGCCGTCGACCGCATCCGCGCCTCCCAGGCCGGTCGTGACCGCGACCTGAAGATCGGCGTGCGCGACCTCGAGACCGACTACGACTCGGTCACCGAGTCCGTCGAGATCCGCATCGAGCACGAGCGTGTCGAACGGGCCCTCGGACGCCTCACCGAACTGCAACGGCAGGCGGTGAAGCTCGCCTACTACGGCGGCCTCAGCCACAGCGAGGTCGCGAAACTGTTGGACGTGCCGATCGGCACGGTCAAGACCAGACTGCGCGACGGCATGATCCGTCTGCGCGACGAGATGGGGGTGGCTTCGTGACCGACCACGACGAGCCCACGCGAAACCGCCACGCGGACGACGCGGGCACCACGAACGTCGACACCGACAACCTGTCCGGTGCCTACGTGCTCAACGCATTGAGCGACGACGAACGACACGCGTTCGAGGCCCTCCTCGACGACACATCAGACCAGCACGACGACACCAGGACGGAGGTGGCCGAATTGAGAGAGACCGCATTGTTGCTCGCCCACGCGGCCCGGCCCGTCACCCCGTCGGCCGAGCTCCGCGCCAGCGTGCTCGACCTCATCGCGTCGACGCCGCAGCGGGCGCCGCTCACGGCGACGGCCACGACGGCAGACCACGACATCGCGACGACCGCAGGAGGCGCGGGTGACGACGACCACGAACGTCGCGTCGAGCGCACTCCCGCCCCCGAGATGGAGCCCAGCGAGTCCGAGGGTGCCCGCGTGCTCACACCGACCGGGGCCGCGCACCGTCGCTGGTTCACGCGTCCCGTCGCCGTCCTCGGTGCGGCCGCCGCGGCTGCCGCGCTCTTCTTCGGCGGTGGAGCCCTCGTCGAGGGCCTCGGTCAGTCCGGCCAGCAGCAAGAGCAGCAGGCCTCCGGCATCGACGAGATCTACGCCGCGAGCGACTTCCAGCGCTCGGTGGCCGACGTCAGCACCGGTGGCAAGGCGACGCTCATCTGGTCGAACGAACTCGGTCGCTCGGCCGTCGTCGTCGACGGGATGACCTCGCTGCCCGGCGACCAGACCTACGAGCTCTGGTACATCAACGACGACGGCGCCGTGCCCGCGGGCACCTTCGACGCCTCGTCGAACGCCCCGGCCACGCACGTGCTCAAGGGCGAGATGAACGCAGGCGACACGGTCGGCATCACGGTCGAGCCCGCGGGTGGATCGTCGTCGCCGACCAGCGACCCGGTCGTCGCGATCCCCAGCGCCTGACCCGGCACGCCTGACCCGACCCGCCTGACCTGCCACCACACGCGAGAGGCGGTCCACCACCCGGTGGACCGCCTCTTCTCGTGCCCGCCCCGCCTGCGCGCGACGTGCGGGTGCGCCTCACCCCGAGGAGGCGCGGTGCCGGATCAGCCGAAGCGACCCGACACGTAGTCTTCCGTGGCCTGCACGCTCGGGTTCGAGAACATCTTGGCGGTGTCGTCGTACTCGATCAGCTTGCCGGGCTTGCCGGTGCCGGCGATGTTGAAGAACGCCGTCTTGTCGCTGACGCGGCTGGCCTGCTGCATGTTGTGGGTCACGATGACGATCGTGTACTGCTGCTTGAGCTCCTCGATGAGGTCCTCGATGGCGAGCGTCGAGATCGGGTCGAGGGCCGAGCAGGGCTCGTCCATCAGCACGACGTCGGGGGAGACCGCGATGGCCCGTGCGATGCAGAGCCGCTGCTGCTGACCGCCCGAGAGGCCCGAGCCGGGCTTGTCGAGGCGGTCCTTGACCTCGTTCCAGAGGTTCGCGCCCTGCAGCGACGACTCGACGAGGCCGTCCTGGTCGCTCTTGGACATGCGGCGGTTGTTGAGCTTGACGCCCGCGAGCACGTTGTCGCGGATGCTCATCGTCGGGAACGGGTTGGGGCGCTGGAACACCATGCCGACCTGACGGCGGACGAGCACGGGGTCGACGCCGGGGCTGTACAGGTCGTTGCCGTCGATCAGCACCTCGCCCTCGACGTAGGCGCCGGGGATGACCTCGTGCATGCGGTTGAGCGTGCGGAGGAAGGTCGACTTGCCACAGCCCGACGGGCCGATGAACGCGGTGACCGTGCGGGGCTCGATGGTGATGTTGACGTCTTCGACGGCCTTGAACTTGCCGTAGTAGACGTTGAGGTCGTTGACCTCGATGCGCTTGGACACGGTGATTCCTTCGGGGTGGGAGCCGGACGGGGGCCGGGGTCGAGTACGGGTCGGGGCGGCCGGGTCAGCGGCCGAGCTTGGGGGCGAACACGCGGGCGATCAGGCGGGCCAGCAGGTTCAGCGCCATGACCATCAGGATCAGGGTGAGGGCGGAGGTCCAGGCCCGGTCGATGAAGGCCGCCGCGTCGGTGCCCTGGCTCACGTACGAGCTGTAGGCGAACACCGGCAGCGACTGCATGCGACCGTCGAAGAGGTTGTAGTTCATGCTGGCGGTGAAGCCGGCCGTGATCAGCAGCGGAGCGGTCTCACCGATGATGCGCGCGATGGCCAGCATGACGCCGGTCGTGATGCCCGCGACCGAGGTGGGGATGACCACCTTGACGATGGTCAGCCACTTCGGCACGCCGAGGGCGTAGGCGGCCTCGCGCAACTCGTTCGGCACGAGCTTCAGCATCTCTTCCGTGCTGCGTACGACGACCGGGATCATCAGGACGGCGAGTGCCACGGAGCCTGCGGCGCCCATGCGCACGCCTTCGCCGAAGAAGATCACGAAGAGGGCGTAGGCGAACAGGCCGGCGACGATCGACGGGATGCCCGTCATGACGTCGACGAAGAACGTGATCGCGCGGGCCAGACGACCCTGGCCGTACTCGACGAGGTAGATGGCGGTCAGCAGGCCGATCGGCACCGAGATGACCGCGGCCAGGGCCGTGATCAGCAGGGTCCCGGTGATGGCGTGCAGGCCACCGCCGCCGGCTCCGACGACGTTGCGCATCGACATCGCGAAGAAGTCGGCGTCGAACCGGTTGGAGCCCGACGTCACGACCGTGAAGAGCAGGGAGACCAGCGGGACCAGCGCGATGATGAACGCGGCACTGACGGCGGTCGTGACGACGCGGTCCTTCGCGCGGCGGATGCCCTCGATCTGCATCGCGACGACGAAGACGAGCACGGCGTAGAGCACGGTGCCGAGGATGATCGCCCCGACCCAGTTGAAGGACTCGGTGACGCCGGCCGCGTTCAGCAGCGCGAAGACGACTCCCATGACGACCCAGCTGCCGAGCAGGATGACCAACGGGGCGGCCTTGGGCAGACGGCCCGTCGTGAGGGCGTTGACCGAGGGGCTGGACCGGCGCACGCCGGCGGTGGTGGTGGCCATCAGTTCGCTCCCGAGAAGGCCTTGCGGCGGTTGATGACGTAGCGGGCGATCGAGTTGACGATCAGGGTGATGACGAACAGCACGAGGCCGGTCGCGATCAGGGTGTTGATGCCGATGTCGTGCGCCTCGGGGAACCGCAGGGCGATGTTCGCCGCGATCGTCGAGGAGTTCGTCGAGGTCAGGATCGCGGGGTTGATGACGAGCGCCGGCGAGAGCACGAGGGCCACCGCCATGGTCTCGCCGAGAGCGCGACCGAGGCCCAGCATCGCGGACGAGATGACACCGGGGCGGCCGAACGGCAGAACGGCGATCTGGATCATCTCCCAGCGGGTGGCGCCGAGGGCCAGGGCGGCCTCTTCGTGCAGCACCGGCGTCTGGAGGAAGACCTCGCGGCTCAGGGCCGTGATGATCGGCAGGATCATCACGGCGAGCACGATCGAGGCGGTCAGGAGGGTGCGACCCGTGCCCGAGACGGGGCCGGCGAAGAGCGGGAACCAGCCGAACGTGCTGACCAGCCAGTCGTAGAAGGGCTGGATCGCGGGGGCGAGCACGATGCTGCCCCAGAGGCCGAAGACGACCGACGGCACGGCGGCCAGGAGGTCGATCACGTAGCCGAGTCCCTGGGCGAGCTTGCGGGGCGCGTAGTGCGAGATGAAGAGCGCGATGCCGATGGCGACGGGGAGGGCCATCAGGAGGGCGAGGGCGGCGGCGTAGACCGTGCCGAACGCCAGCGGTCCGACGTACTGCCAGAACGATCCGGGGTAGCCCGAGAGCGAGACGTCCTCGGGAGCCGCGGTGAGGGCCGGGATGCTCTGCACGATGAGGAAGAGCGCGACGGCCGCGAGGATCGCGAGGATGAGACCACCGGCGACGACCGTGCTGCCCGAGAAGATCCGGTCGGCAGGACGTCGCTTGGGCTTCGGGACGACGGCGGGGGCCGAGGTCGTGGCGGGGGCGGTCATCGGACGGGGTCCTCCGGAGGCTCGGGTGGGGTTCGGGGGGTGGTGCGTGGTGCTGGGGGTGGTGCGTGGTGCCTGTCAGGCCGATGGCCCGGGAACGCACGCGGTGCGTTCCCGGGCCCCCGGGGTGGTGCCGTGTTACTTGATCAGTGCGATGGCGTCGGCGACCTGACCCGAGAGCGTGCTCGAGATCGGGGCCGAGCCGGCGGCGTCGGCCGCGACCTTCTGGCCGTCTTCGCTGGTGACGTACGAGAGGTACGCCTTCACGAGCTCGCCCTTGGCGGCGTCCTCGTACGACTCGCACGCGATCAGGTAGCTGACCAGGACGATCGGGTAGACGCCCGCGGCGGTCGAGGTGCGGTCGAGCTCGATGGCGATGTCACCGTCGGTGCGACCCTCTTCTTCGGGCGACTCGTCGACGATGGCGGCAGCGGCCTCGGCCGAGTAGCCGACGAAGTCGTCGCCGACCTTGACCTTGGCGACACCGAGGTCACCGGCGCGCGAGGCGTCGGCGTAGCCGATGGTGCCGGTGCCGTTGGTGACGGCGTCGATCACGCCGGTGGTGCCCGAGGCACCCTCGCCGCCGAACGCGGTCGGCCAGGTGCCGTCGGCCTCTTCGGTCCAGGTGTCGGCCGCCGTGGCGTGGAGGTAGTCGGTGAAGTTCTCGGTGGTGCCCGAGTCGTCCGAGCGGTGGACGGCGGTGATGCCCGTGCTGGGCAGGTCGGCGTCGGGGTTGTCGGCCTTGATCTCGGCGGCGTCCCAGGTGGTGATCTTGCCGCTGAAGATGCCGGCGATGGTGGCGGGCGTCAGGTTGAGCTCGTCGACGCCGTCGAGGTTGAAGACGACCGCGATGGGCGAGACGTAGGCGGGCAGCTCGACGATGCCGGTGTCGGGCGTGCAGCCGGCGAAGGTGCTCGACGAGATCTCGTCGGTCTTGAACGCGCGGTCGGAACCGGCGAAGTCCGCGGCGCCCGAGATGAAGCTCTCGCGGCCGCCACCCGAACCCTGCGGGTCGTAGTTGATGGTGACGTCGGGGTTGGCGGTCTGGAAGCCCGCGACCCAGGCTTCTTGCGCAGCCTGCTGCGACGAGGCGCCGATGCCCGAGATGGAGCCGGAGAGGTCGCTGGCCGATGCGTCGCCCGAGGGCGAGGCGCCGCCTTCGTTGCTGGCGCAGGACGCGAGGAGCATGGTTCCGACCGCGGCGATCGCGACGATGCTGCCGGTGCGCTTGAAGTTCACAGGGGGTCCTTTTCGGGATGTGATGGCTGGGTGCTGTGGGCCAGGTGCCGACCCGTGCGAGACGCTACGGCGACGGGTTAACCACGGTCGCCTGCCCCGGTGAACGGAAGGTGAACGAGGGGGGAACATCGGCCGGGACAAGCGCGTCCCGACAGAGGTCGGCCCCCGCCCGTCGCAGACGGGGGCCGACCGTCTCGACGACGAAGGGGAGCCGAGGAGGCGCGGGTCAGGCGGCCGGGCCGTGGGTCTCGATCGCGACGAGCGCCGTGTCGTCGACCGAGACGTGCAGCACCGTGAACTCGGCCGTGCCGAGCGACGAGGCACGGCGCAGGTCGATGCGGTCGCCCCCCTTGGTGCCCAGCGAGATCTGCCGGATGACCTCGGGCAGCACGGGGCCGTGGCTGCAGATGACGGCCGCGACCTTCTTCTTGAGTCGCTTCTTGACGACCCCGGCGACGTCGTCCGTGCCTTGTTCGAAGGCGTCCTGGCTGATCGCGTCGGTCTGTCGGACGCCGACCCGGGTCAGCTCGGACAAGGGCTCGAGCGTGGCCAGGCACCGCGCCGCCGTGCTGCTGACGATGCGCGTCGGGGCCCAGGCCGCGATGACCGGTGCGACCGACTTCGCCTGGCGGCGGCCCTGGGGCAGCAGAGGGCGCGTGGCGTCCGAGCCGTGCCAGTCGGACGGCGACGTCGTCTTGGCGTGACGGAGGGCCACGATCGGGAAGGTGCGAGCCCTGCCCGTCCTCACCCGGTCGGCGAAGCGCTGGAGCACGTCGGCGTCGCGGGCGTAGGTCAGCATCGCCTTCGCCTTGTCGATGCCGACCCACTCGATGGCGGCGACCTCGTGGTTGGGCGTGAACGCCCCGGCCTGGGCGACGGACTCGTCGGTCACCTCGGCGGACCAGTAGTGCACGACCTTGTCGCGACCGCCGGGCAGCAGGTACTCGGCCGTGCCGAGCGGGGCGCCCAGCGTGACGCGGTAGCCGGTCTCTTCGTGGATCTCTCGAACGGCCGTCTGGGGCGTCGCCTCACCCGGGTCGACCTTGCCCTTGGGCAGTGAGACGTCGCCGTGGTGGTCGCGGTGGATCAGCAGCACCCGGACCTTGCCCTCGACCAGCCGCCAGCAGACGGCGCCCGCGGCGACGACGGTCGTCGAGGTGACGGTCATCGCTTGGAGCGCTTCCGCTGCGTGATGGCCTTCATCTGGGCGTTCTGCAGATCGGTCAGCGATCGGCCCTCGGCGTCACGGGCGTGGCGGGTCCAGGTGCCGTCGGACTCGAGCCACCAGGAGGCGGTCTCTTCCGACATGGCCTGCTCGAACAGGTCGGCGACCTCGGTGAGGTGGTCGGCCTGCGTCAGGCGCACCAGGGCCTCGACGCGACGGTCGAGGTTGCGGTGCATCATGTCGGCGCTTCCGATGAAGACCTGCGGGTCGCCGTCGTTGGCGAACCAGAACAGACGGCTGTGCTCGAGGTAGCGCCCGAGGATCGACCGCACACGGATGTTGTCGCTGAGCCCCGGCTCGCCCGGCTTGATCGTGCAGATGCCGCGCACCCAGACGTCGACGGGGACGCCGGCCTGGCTCGCCTTGTAGAGCGCGTCGATGATCTGCTCGTCGACGATCGAGTTGATCTTGATGCGGATGCCCGAGGGGCGCCCGGCCTGCGCGTTCTCGATCTCGTTCTGGATCTGCTTGAGCAGACCGCGACGGAGGTAGCGGGGAGCCACGAGCAGTCGCTTGAACTTCTTCTCGATCGCGTAGCCCGAGAGCTCGTTGAAGAGGCGGGTCAGGTCTTTGCCGACCTGGTCGTCGGCGGTGAACAGGCCCATGTCTTCGTAGATGCGGCTGGTCTTCGGGTTGTAGTTGCCCGTGCCGATGTGCGTGTAGTGCTTCAGCGTGCCCTTCTCCTGGCGGATGACCAGGGCGAGCTTGCAGTGGGTCTTGAGCCCGACGAGGCCGTAGACGACGTGCACGCCGGCCTTCTCGAGCTTGCGCGCCCAGGTGATGTTGTTCTGTTCGTCGAACCGCGCCTTGACCTCGACGAGCGCGAGGACCTGCTTGCCCGCCTCGGCGGCGTCGATGAGGGCCTCGATGATCGGGCTGTCACCGCTCGTGCGATACAGCGTCTGCTTGATGGCCAGCACGTTGGGGTCGGCGGCGGCCTGTTCGAGGAACGCCTGCACGCTGGTCGCGAACGACTCGTACGGGTGGTGCACGAGGATGTCCTGCCGCGCGATGCTGGCGAACATGTCGGGCTTCATGTTCGGCTCGGTCTGCTGCAGCTGGACGGCCGTGGTCGGCAGGTGCTTGGGGTACTTGAGGTCGGCCCGCGCCATCTTGGTGATCTCGAACAGGCCGGCCAGGTCGAGGGGGGCCGGCAGCTTGTAGACCTCTTGGTCGGTCACGTCGAGTTCGCGCACGAGCAGCTCGAGGGTCACCGGGTCCATGTCGTCGGTGATCTCGAGGCGGATCGGCGGACCGAACCGACGGCGCAGCAGCTCGCGCTCGAGGGCCTGGATGAGGTTCTCGGATTCGTCCTCGTCGACCTCGACGTCCTCGTTGCGGGTGACGCGGAACACGTGGTGCTCGACGACCTCCATGCCGGGGAAGAGGTCTTGCAGGTGGTTGGCGATCAGGTCCTCGAGGGGGATGAACCGCACGCGCCCGCTGTCGTTGTCGGGCAGCTGCACGAAGCGCGGCAGCATCTGCGGCACCTTGAGGCGCGCGAACTCCTGTCGCATCGTCTTGGGGTTGCGGACGCGGATGGACAGGTTCAGCGACAGCCCCGAGATGTAGGGGAAGGGGTGGGCCGGATCGACCGCGAGCGGCATGAGCACCGGGAAGATCTGCTCGGCGAAGATCTCGCGCATGCGCACCCGGTCGGCCTCTTCGAGGTCGGACCAGTTCTCGATGTGGATGCCCGCGTCGTCGAGGTCGGGCTTGACCAGGTCGAGGAACGCCCGGGCGTGACGTTCTTGCAGCTCGTGGGCCTTCTTGTTGATGTCGGCCAACACCTCGTTCGGCCCGCGCCCCACGTTGGTCGGCACGGCGAGGCCCGTCGCGATGCGGCGCTTCAGGCCGGCGACGCGCACCATGAAGAACTCGTCGAGGTTGCTCGCGAAGATCGCCAGGAAGTTGGCTCGTTCGAGCAGCGGCGTGGTCGGGTCCTCTGCGAGTTCGAGCACGCGCTGGTTGAACGCCAGCCAGCTCAGCTCGCGGTCGAGGTAGCGCTCGGCGGGCAGGGTGCCGTCCTCGAAACTGACGATCTCGTCGAAGTCGTCGAGGAAGTCTGGGGTGACGCCGGCGCCGTCGACGCGGGGTTCGCTGCTGTCCATCGCACCATCGTGCCACCCCCGACCGCCTCTCAGCGTCGTCCCGGGTAAACGCGAGATGACGTGTGGATACCCGGCGGCCGGGGGAGGAGCGGTCGGGCGAACGACGACGCCCCCGCCGGGTCGGCGGGGGCGTCGTCGTGCGGGTGGTGTCGTGCCTACTTCTCTTCGTTCTTCAGGGCGAGGCCCAGGGCGAAGAAGGTCGGCGCCCAGTGGCCGATGAAGATGCCCCAGCGGTCGGACTGCGCCTTGTCGGACGAGTCCTTGCCCTGCGAGGCGATCCAGGCCACGAGGGCGATGACGATGGAGGCGAAGCCTCCCCAGTAGGCGTGCTTGCTCTGGAGGCCGAGATCGGAAAGGAACTTGACGGGGTTCATGGTGTTCTCCTGACGATGGGATGCGTGCCGTGCGCGGTGCCTCAATCCACTCCACGGTGCTGTGAGCGCGATGGCAGATCCGCTCGGCCCCCTGGAGTAAGCCCCGCCGAGCCGTTCATGTACCCCGGTTGTACCCCTCGGTTCAGGTGAGCGGAGTGGCGACGCTCGACGTGAAGGTGGCGCCGTCGGCGGTCACGTCGCTGATCAGGCCGCCCACCCGCACCGGCACCGGTGCGAGCGAGCCGTAGACGCCGCTGTTGCCCGCGGCGTCGACCCCCTGGGCGGTGAAGGAGGCCGAGCCCGGTGTCGTCGTGCTGACCGTCCAGCCGCCGTCCTGCCAGTCACCGACGGTGAACTGCGGCGCGGACTCGAGGGTCCATTTCTGTCCGGACAGCGTGTACCGGCCCGACTCCGTGTCGTAGAGGCCGAAGCTGCAGCCCTCCGGACGCAGGTCGGTCGAGGCGATGCAGCCCGCGACCCAGGCGTCGACGGCGGCGGTCGCCGCCGTGGTGCCCGCCGGCGTGAGGGTGGTGGTGAGCAGGGTCGGCTGGGCGGCGACGTCGGCACCCTCGACCACGGCCGTGGCGGCGGTGGCGGAGTACGACTCGTTCTCGCCGGCGAGGGCGACCTCGTAGCTGCCGGGGAAGGCCTTGAGGCTCACCGAGCCGTCGGACCCCCGTGTGACGGGCGTGTCGTCGACGGCGATCTCGGCCGACGCCGGGCCGGCGACCTGCACCGAGACCGTGCCGAGGTCGACCGGCTGGAGCGCCCAACGGTCGAAGAACAGCAGATCGCGCCCGTCGCGCACGAGGGTGAAGTCCTGCGCGTGGGTCGACCCGTCGGCGCGGTGCACGACGGCCTCGACCTGCGCGTCGTCTCCGTCGGTCGAGACGGCGCCCACCTGGAACCCGTCGACCTGATCGTCGGCCGCGGCGTAGGCGTCGTCGGTCAGCAGGACGTCGCCGTCGGCGACCTCGGTGCCGTCGAGGGCCAGGGCACGTTCGACCTCTCCGGCCTGGACCGCGCCGAGGTAGTCGCGGACGGTCGCCTCGGGCCGGTGGGAGGCGCTCATCGTGGCGAACGTCACGGCACCCGCCACGACCAGCACGAGAAGCAGAGCCGCTCCGCCGATGAGGCCGATCAGCAGTCGCCGACGTCGCGCGGCCTGCTCGGGCGTCCTCGGTGCCGGGGGAGTCGGAGCCTGCGCGTACGCGAACTGCTGGGTCGGCTGGCCATGGGCATCCTGCCCGGGCGCCTCCTGCGGCTGTCCGTACGCGCCGTGGGGTTGCTCGTACGCACCCTGCGGCTGTCCGTACGCGCCGTGCTGTTGCTCGTACGCACCCTGCGGTTGTCCGTGGTCGCCCGGTTGCGGCGCCGAACCGTAGAGCTGGTGTCCGTAGCCGGACGGCTGCTGCCCCTGCCCCTCGGGCTGCTGCCCGTACGGCAGGCCCTGGTACGGGAACGCGGCAGGCGCTGCCGCCGGCTCGTGCCCCTGCCCCTGAGTCTGCTGCCCCTCGTGCTGCTGCCCCTCGTGCTGCTGCCCCTGGTGCTGCTGTTCCTCGGGCGGCGGCCCGTCGTGCCCCTGGTGGTCGCCGCTCGGTCTGGTCTGATCGGTCATGATGCCCCCTCGATCGCTGTCATCCGACCCGCAGCATATCGGTGGACCGGATCGGCGCGCACCCCCCGATCGAGAACGGGCCTCCGTGGGCAGCGCTCAGCGCGTGAGCGTGTACTGCACGTCGACCGCGTGGTCCGTGAACCCGCGAGCCGCGTAGAGCCGGAGGGCAGCGGTGTTGTCGCCTTCGACGTACAGCGCCGCGGTGTCGGCCCCGCGCTCGCGGAGGCGGGCGAACCCGGCGTCGACCACCGCGCCTCCGAGTCCTTCGCCCTGGTGGTCGGGCGAGACGCCGACCGCGTAGAACTCACCGGGCTGACCCTCGTCGAGCTTCAGCCAGCAGAAGGCGAGCAGTTCGTCACCGCGCCAGAGCAGGACGAAGTCGCCGGCGTCGAACCACGGCTCGGCCTGCCGGGCGTCGAGGTCGGACTGGACGAGCGAGCCCTGCTCGGGGTGGTCGGCGAACGCCCGGGCGTTGAGGTCGAGCCAGGCCCGATCGTCGACGCCCGGTCGGAACGAGGCGACCCGGTCGCCGTCACGCAGGCGGGGTGTGCGGGGCTCGGTGGGGACGTCGGCACGCTGTTGCAACAGGCGCCGCGTCTCGGCGAGGCCGAAGCGCGCGGCGAGCACGCGCGAGCCCGGGTGGTCGCCATGGGCCCAGAGCAGCAGCGGACCCTCGGTCTCGTCGACGAGTCGCTGCAGCAGCTCGGCACCGCGCCCTTGCCGGCGGTCGTCGGGGTGCACGACCAGTTCGGCCTCGCCGTCGCGCAGAACCGCTGCGGCGTGCGGATCGCCGACCACGGTCGCCACGCCCGACCGGACGTCGACCAGCGTCTGGTCGGAGAACGGCGGGCTGCCGTCGGCCTCGGTGGCCGCGCGAGCGAGCGTGGGCACGAAGGAGGCGCGGGTCGCGTCGGCCGCGCCCGTCACCACGCCACCGTGCTCACGAGACGACCGCCTGGGCGTCGTCGTCGTAGACGTTGAACCGGTAGCCCACGTTGCGCACGGTGCCGATCAGCGACTCGAGGTCGCCGAGCTTGGCCCGGAGGCGCCGGACGTGCACGTCGACCGTGCGCGTGCCGCCGAAGTAGTCGTAGCCCCAGACCTCGCTGAGCAGTTGCTCGCGCGTGAAGACGCGGGACGGATGCGTGGCGAAGAAGCGCAGCAGCTCGAACTCTTTGAAGGTGAGGTCGAGGGGTCGGCCGTGCACCTTGGCCGAGTAGCTGGCCTCGTCGATGACGACACCCGAGGCGTGGATCTTCGAGCCGTTCTGCGACTGCGCGAGACGACCCGTGACCAGGCGGATGCGGGCGTCGATCTCGGCGGGACCGGCGGTCTCGAGGATGACGTCGTCGACGCCCCACTCGCTGTTGACGGCGGTCAGCCCGCCCTCGGTGAGCACCAGGACGAGCGGCACCGTGACGCCGGTGGTGCGCAGGATCTTGCACAGCGACTTGGCGCTGGCGAGGTCGGCGCGGGCGTCGACGAAGATCAGGTCGCTCGAGGGCGCGTTCACCAGTTGCGCGGGTTCGGCCGGGATCTGCCGGGTACGGTGGCTGAGAAGAGCGAGCGACGGCAGGACGTCGGGGCCGCCCGCTGAGGTCAGTACCAAGAGCTGCGCCACACGACCTCCAGTGAATGTACTGTCGAGCAGTCTAAAACATGAGACCCCGCCACTCCGACCATCCGATGCTAGGGCAGGTCGGCAGAACGGCGGACACGAACGAGGGACGAACGGTGCAGGCAGGCGAACGAGACGTCGACGCGACGACGGCACGGCTCAAGCCGATCACGGTCGTCCCGGTCTGGGCCGCCACGCTCGTCGTGGCCGTGCTGATCGGCCTGCGGTCGCCCGCCTCCGAGTACTGGGACCACGTCGTCCTCGCCCTCGGCGGGGCCATCGTGCTCACCTTCGTGCTGCAGCTGGCCACGAGCCAGAAGGACGGCCTGGTGTCGCGCACGATGCTCAGCACCTGCGGCAGCCTGGTCATCCTAGCCGTCGTGACGGGCGTCTTCGCGCTCGTGTGACCACCGGCCCCACGGCTCGTCTGAACGGTCGCCCCGAAGGACTGGGCACGTCGGTGGTCGCCGGGTAGGCTCGACGACATGGATTCCCTGCTCGCACTCGAGGTGTTCTACATCGGGCTCCTCGGCCTCGCCACCCTCGCCATCGGCTTCGTCTCGGTCGTCGTCCTGCTCAAGTTGTTCAAGGGTCAGCGCTGACCGCTCCATGATCGACATCCCCACCGACCTGCCGTCCGAGCTCGTCCCCCTCTCGTGGTTGATCGGCGTCTGGCAGGGCACCGGCGTCGTCGACTACAAGATCGGCGAGGGCGACCCCGACGCCGAACCGGGCACCGAACGTCGCACCCACGAGTTCGGCCAGCGCATCAGCTTCAGCCACGACGGCCTGCCGTTCCTCAACTACAGCTCGTTCACCTGGCTGCTCGACGACGAGCACACGCCTCTGACGAGCGAGACCGGTTACTGGCGCCTCGAACGCCCGGCCGAGCCGGGTGACCGCGGCCCGGGCATGCTGCCCGGCGTCGGCGTCCAGCCGTTCACCTCGGCCCGCGCGGTCGAGATCCTGCGCACGCCCGACGACGGCTTCGGCCTCGAGGTGCAGATCGCCCACCCGACCGGCGTCAACGAGCTCTACCTCGGTCGGGTCAAGGGTCCGCGCATCGACCTCGCCACCGACGCCGTCGTCCGGTCGAGCAACGCGAAAGAGTACTCGGCCGCCACCCGCATGTACGGCCTCGTCGAGGGCAAGCTCTTCTGGGCGTGGGACATCGCGGCCCTCGGCCAAGAGCTGCGTTCTCACGCATCCGGGCAGCTGGCGCGCGTTGACTGACGTCGGCGACCCGACCCTCGAGACCACGGGCCCCGTGGTCTCGCCGTTCTCGTCGCGCGACGGCTTCGTCGACGACGGTTCGGGCGTGGCGGCGCACTACGGCAACCCACTCGGCGAACAGCGCCTGCTCGCCCGGGGGGCGGCGGTCGTCGACCTGTCCGACCGCGGCGTGCTGACCGTGACGGGGCCCGACCGGCTCAGCTGGCTCAACTCGCTGACGAGCCAAGCCCTCGTCGCCCTCGCGCCGGGAGTCTCGACCGAGACCCTATTGCTCGACGCCAACGGACGTCTCGAGCACGCAGCCCGCGTCCTCGACGACGGTGAGACCACCTGGCTGCTCGTCGACCGCTCCGAGGTCGACCCCCTCGGCACCTGGCTCGACCGGATGCGCTTCATGCTGCGCGTCGAGGTCGCCGACCGCACGGGCGACGTCGCGACGATCGGCTCGATGCACGACCTGCTCGGCGGTGGCCACGGCGCCGAACCGCTCGTCCCGGTCATGACGTCGCACGACACGGCGCTCGTCTGGGTCGACCCCTGGCACGAGGTGACCGCCGGCGGTCACAGCTACGCCGACTCCGACCGTCACCCGGGCCACGACTGGACCTACCGCGAGAGCCTCGTCCGACGATCCGACCTCGACGCACTCGCGGCCCTCCCGGCCGAGCGGCTCGCCGTGGCGGGCACCCTCGCGCTCGAGGCCCTGCGCATCGAAGCCTGGCGTCCCCGACTCTCGACCGAGGTCGACGAGCGCTCCATCCCGCACGAGCTCGACTGGATGCGCAGCGCCGTGCACCTCACCAAGGGGTGCTACCGCGGTCAAGAGACCGTCGCCAAGGTGCACAACATCGGCCACCCGCCGCGGCGGCTCGTCATGCTCCACCTGGACGGCAGCGACGGCGTGCTGCCCGAGCGGGGTGCCGAGGTCGTGCTGGCCCCGGTCGCGGGCAGCGCCCCCGACGAGGCCGACACCGCAGGAGGCGCGGTGCCCGTCCCCGAGGCGACCGCACCCAGGTCGGTCGGTCACATCACGAGCGTCGCCCTCCACCACGAGCTCGGTCCCGTCGCCCTCGCGCTCGTCAAGCGCGGCACCGACGAGTCCGCCCCGCTGGCCGTCGTCGTCGACGACCTGATGATCGCGGCCGCGCAAGAGATCGTCGTGCCCGCCTCGGCCGGTGCCGCCGCGGGTGTTCCCCGGCTGCCGCGCCTCGGCGCCGTCCGCCGCTGACGGCCCGGTGAGGCAGTGCACCCGGGCCCGGTCGTGACCGGGCCGACGCGCGGCGGCGGGCTGCGACGCGGTTGGCACCGCGCCTCCTCGTCCTTCGACGTGCGCGACGCGACGGCGCGCACGATCGCGTCCGGTCCGGCGATCGTCCAGATCGTGCTCGCGGTGGCCGGGGCCTACGCCATCACGCATTACGGCCTCGGGCACGCGATCCCCCTGCTGGCCGTCACCATCACGATCTCGTCCCTCGGCCTGGCCCGCGACGCCCGCCCGCGACGGGTGCTCGAGAACGCCGTCGGCGTGCTGATCGGCATCGCGCTCAGCGAGGTCCTGCTCCTGGTGGTGGGCAAGGGGCTGTGGCAGATCGCCCTCGTGCTGTTCGTGACGCTGCTGGTCGCGCGGTTCTTCTCGTCGAGCAGCGCCTTCGCCGCGGCGGCCGCGACCCAGTCCATGCTCGTCATGCTGCTGCCCGACCCCGACGGCGGGGCGTTCGTCCGCAGCATCGACGGCGCCGTCGGGGGAGCCGTGGCGTTGCTCGTCACGGCGATCGTGCCCCGTGACCCGGTCGGCCTGGCCCGCCACGACGCCCGGCGCCTGTTCGACGAGGTCGACCGGGCCTTCGCGGCGCTGGTCGGCGCCCTCCGCACCGACGACGCCCCGCGGGCCGACGACGCCCTCGAGCGGCTGCGGTCGACGCAGCCGGTGCTCGACGACTGGTCGTCCACCCTCGAGTCGGCCGAGTCCATCGCCCGACTGTCGCCGTTCCTGCGCTCTCGGCTGCCGGATCTGCGGCAGCAGGCGACCGTCCGGCGCTACGTCGACCTCGCCGTGCGCAACCTGCGGGTGGTCGCGCGGCGGCTCGACACGCAGCTCGGCGACGGCGTCGACCGGTCGGCTCTGGCCGACCTGCTCGAGTCGACCTCGCGCGCGGTCGCCGTGCTCGGCCGCTCGGTGCACGACGTCGAGCAGCGGCCCGTCGCCCGCGAGGCCCTGTCGGCCGTCGCCCGTCGACTCGACCCGACGGTCGTGCTGCCCGGCGCGCCCGTGACCGAGGCGATGGTCGTGCTGATGCTGCGCCCGCTGCTCGTCGACCTCCTGATGGCCACCGGACTGGACCACGACGAGGCCCGAGCGCGGCTCGCCCGCGTCTGAGGAGTCCCGCCCAGGGTCAGTCGCGTGGGGCGACCGCGGCCCAGGGCAGCGAGAGCTCGCCGAGCCGCCACCGTGACCGCCCGCCCTGCACCGGCCAGCCCGCGTCGCGCAGCCCCTGCACCGTCGCGAGCCACCGCTGGACCGGTCCGTAGACCGAGAGCGGGGCCGCCACCGCCCACTGCCGGTCGAGGTCGACGAGCAGGTCGTGCACCCGCTCGCCCGGGACGTTGCGGTGGATCAACGCCTTGGGCAGCCGTTCGGCCACGATCGAGGGCAGCTCGAGCCCGGCGAGCCGCAGCGAGATCGTGAAGGTCGTCGGCCCCACGGGCGTCACGTCGACCCAGCTCGCCACGCGCCCCACCTCGTTGCAGGTGCCCTCGACGAGGACGCCACCGGGCTGCAGCCGTGCCGTCATGAGCGCCCAGGCGTCGGCGACCTGCGACTCGTCGTACTGTCGCAGCACGTTGAACGCCCGGATCACCGCCGGTCGTCGGTCGCCGTCGAGCGGCACCTCGAAGCCACCCCGCCGGAAGCTCACACCGGGCCGAGCCGACAGGCTCGCCAGTCGGACGCGCTCGGGCTCGATCTCGATGCCCACGACCTCGACGTCGTCGCGCACCTTCAGGAGGCGCTGGTGCAGTTCGAGGGGAGTCGTCGCGCTCGCCCCGTACCCCAGGTCGACGACGAGCGGGTCGTCCGCCCGCCGGAACGACGGGTGCGCGGCGATCCAGCGATCGACGCGCCGCAGGCGGTTGGTGCCGGTCGTGCCGCGCGTGACGGAACCGATGGGCATGCGCCAAGTCTGCCATCGGGCCGTCGCGATACGCTGGCGGCATGACTTCGACCCTCATCCTCCTGCGTCACGGCAACAGCGAATGGAACGCGAAGAACCTCTTCACCGGATGGGTCGACGTGCGGCTCACCGAGCAGGGCCGCCGCGAGGCCAAGCGTGCCGGCGAGCTGCTGCGCGAAGCCGACCTGCTGCCCGACATCCTCTACACGTCGCGCCTGACCCGGGCGATCCAGACCGCCGACATCGCCCTCGAAGAGGCCGACCGCCTCTGGATCGACGTCAAGCGCTCGTGGCGTCTCAACGAGCGCCACTACGGTGCGCTCCAGGGCAAAGACAAGGCGCAGACGCTCGAGCAGTACGGCCCCGAGCAGTTCCAGACCTGGCGTCGCTCGTTCGACGTGCCGCCGCCCCCGCTCGACGACGACAGCGAGTTCTCGCAGGCCCACGACAAGCGCTACGCCGAACTCGGCATCGACGCCCCGCGCACCGAGTCGCTCGCCCTCGTCATCGAGCGCATGCTGCCCTACTGGCACAGCGACATCACCGAGAGCCTGGCCGCCGGCGACGTCACCCTCGTCGTCGCACACGGCAACTCGCTGCGTGCGCTGGTGAAGCACCTCGACGGCATCAGCGACGACGAGATCGCCGAGCTGAACATCCCCACGGGCATCCCGCTCGTCTACGAGCTCGACGACGACTTCGTGCCGACCGGCCCGGCCCGCTACCTCGACCCCGAGGCCGCCGCCGCCGGTGCCGCCGCGGTCGCGAACCAGGGCAAGAAGTAGCACCTCCTGACGTCCCCGCGCCCCGTTCTCGGGGTCGCGGGGCGCTTCGGCGTTCAGACGAATCGGGCGCTGATCTGCATCACGAGGTCGTCCATGTCGACGGGCGCGCTCGTGTCGACGCGGATGACCGGCCACAGCCCGAGGGGCTCGGCACCGGCCACCCACGTCGGCCAGGCGGCACGGGCCGACTCGGCGGTGCCGTGCGCCGGGTGACGGCCGCCGGCCGCGAGCCGGTCGACCACGCGCTGCAGGGCCACCTCGGGGTCGACGTCGCACCACACCTCGACGGTGCGGGGCGACCCGGCACGCTCGACGCCGGCCCGCGCGACCTCGAGGTCGCGGTCCCGGTGCCAGGACGCGTCGACGACCACGCCCGCCTCGACCTCGCCCGCCATCGCCCAGACGGTGTCCATCGCGATGCCGCCGAGGGCCTCGGGGGCGATCATCGGCCCGGCCAGGTCGACCAGCGCCTCCTTGACGGGGTCCTTCGCGAGCAGCGGGCAGCCGAGCACGCCGGCCAGCGTGGCCGAGAGGGTGGTCTTGCCCGATCCGGGCAGACCGTTGACGAGGATCGCGACTGAAGCCATGCCCCCATCCTCGCGGACGGCGGAGGCCCCGACCGAATGCAGGAGGCGCGGTGCCCGTCGAACGGACACCGCGCCTCCTGCAGGTCAGCAGTCGATCAGACCTCGGGTGCGACCCAGTCGCCGGTGGCGAGGTACTGGACCTTCTTGGCGATCGACACCGCGTGGTCGGCGAAGCGCTCGTGATAGCGCGACGCGAGGGTGGAGTCGACCGTGTCGACGGCCGCGCCCTTCCAGGTCTCGCCGAGGACCTTGTCGAAGACGCTGAGGTGCAGTTCGTCGATGCGGTCGTCGTCGTTGCGGATCTCTTCGGCGAGGCGGACGTCCTCGGTCGTGAGCAGCTCGGTGAGCTTGTTCGCGATGGCGACGTCGAGCTCGCCCAGCTCTTTGAAGGTCGGGCGGAGCGACTTCGGCACGACCTTCTCGGGGAACCGGTAGCGGGCGAGCTGGGCGATGTGCTCGGCCATGTCGCCCATGCGCTCGAGCGAGGCGCTGATGCGCAGCGCACTGACCACGATGCGCAGGTCGCGGGCGACCGGGTTCTGGCGGGCCAGGATGTCGATGGCCAGCTCGTCGAGGGCGATGGCGCGCTCGTCGATCTTGTCGTCGTCGGCGATGACCTGCTCGGCCAACGAGACGTTCGACTCGTTGAAGGCCGTGGTCGCGTTCGCGATCGAGACGGCGACGAGGCCGGCGATCTCGACGAGACGCTCCTGCACCTCCAGGAGTTCCTGCTGGAATACCTCGCGCATGTCGTGTTCGACCCTCTCGTCGTGGGGGCTCGGTGGCCCTGGGAGCACGGTGGCTGTGAGCGACGTGCGGGACGCACGCTCGGCTCGTGACGTGGGGGCAGAGTCGCCCGCACAGTCCCGACGATGCTCTCCGGTGAAGGTTAACGACCGGTGATCACCGCCTGAACTCTGACCAAAGTACAGCGGATGGGGCGACCCCCGTTCGTCCACCCGCCGGGGGGTCACTACTGTGAACGACATGGAATCCGCCTGGCTGGTGCCGTTGTCGCTGGCCTTCGGGGTCGTCGTCGGCGCCGCGATCGTGGTGGTCGTCGTCTCGGCCCACCGACGAGCCGTGCGTGCCGCGGCGCTCGTCGACGTCGCCCTGCCCGACGGCATCGACGCCGTGCTCGACGCCCTCGAGTCGGCCGGCCTCGTGGTCGACCCCTCGGGGAACGTGCTCAAGGCCTCGGCCGCGGCGCGCCAGCTCGGACTGGTCTCGGCCCAGCAGCACCTCGTGCACCCCGAGGTCGAGACGATCGTCGACGCGGTGCGTCGGCACGGCGACCCCGTGGTCGAAGAACTCACCCTGCCGCGCCTGCCCGGCAGCGAGGCCACCATCGCCGTGCACGTGCGGGCCGCGGCACTCGGCGGACGATTCGTGCTGGTGCTCGCCGAGGACCGCACCGAGGGGCGCCGGCTCGACGACATGCGCCGTGACTTCGTCGCCAACATCAGCCACGAACTCAAGACGCCCATCGGCGCCGTCGGCCTGCTCGCCGAGGCGCTCGAGTCCGCGTCGGCCGACCCCGAGCAGGTGCGCCACTTCGCCGCCCGCCTGACCCGTGAGGCCGGCCGGCTCGGTCGCCTCACCCAGGACATCATCGAGTTGTCGCGTCTGCAGGCGACCGACGCGCTCGAGACCAGCGACTCGGTCGACGTCCGCACCGTGGTCGACACCGCCGTCGACCGCAACCGCGTGGGTGCCGAGGCGCGGGGCATCGACCTCGTGGTCCGGGGTGGCAAGCACGCGCACGTGAACGGCGACCAGGCGATGCTCGTCACGGCCGTCGACAACCTCGTCGCGAACGCCATCAACTACTCGCCCGACGGGTCGCGGGTCGGCATCGGGGCCACCCTCGACACGGGCGGGGTGGTCGAGATCTCCGTGACCGACCAGGGCTACGGCATCCCCGACGACGAGCTCGACCGGGTCTTCGAGCGGTTCTACCGGGTCGACCCGGCCCGGTCGCGACGGACCGGCGGCACGGGCCTCGGGCTCGCCATCGTCAAGCACGTGGTGCAGAACCACGGCGGCGACGTGCGCGTCTGGTCGCAGGTCGGCAAGGGGTCGACCTTCACCCTGCGCCTGCCGGCCGCGGACGTCGACCCCGACACCCGATCGATCCCGACCACGGCCGCCTCGGCACCAGAGCACCAGGAGACACGATGACCATGGAGACCCGATGACCCACATCTTGATCGTCGAGGACGAAGAGTCCCTCAGCGAGCCGCTCGCCTACATCCTGCAGCGCGAGGGCTACCAGGTGAGCGTGGCCGAGGACGGCCCGGCCGCCGTCACCGCCTTTGACAAGACCGGTGCCGACCTCGTGCTGCTCGACCTCATGCTCCCGGGCATCCCGGGCACCGAGGTCTGCCGCGTGATCCGCACCAAGTCCCAGGTGCCGATCGTCATGCTCACCGCGAAGGACAGCGAGGTCGACATCGTGGTCGGTCTCGAGCTCGGTGCCGACGACTACGTCACCAAGCCGTACTCGACCCGAGAGCTGCTCGCCCGCATCCGAGCCGTGCTGCGCCGCCGCGTCGACCCCGACGACCTGTCCGACTCGATGCTCGAGGCAGGCGACATCCGCATGGACGTCGAGCGGCACGTGGTGACGGTCCGCGGTGACGACGTCGCCATGCCCCTCAAGGAGTTCGAGCTGCTCGAACTGCTCATGCGGAACGCCGGTCGGGTGCTCACGCGTGGTCAGCTGATCGACCGGGTCTGGGGGTCGGACTACTTCGGCGACACCAAGACCCTCGACGTGCACATCAAGCGCATCCGCTCGAAGATCGAGGCCGTGCCGTCCGAGCCGAAGGCGCTCGTCACCGTGCGCGGCCTCGGGTACCGCATCGAGGCCTGACCAGGGGCACGGGCCGACGGCCCGCTCGGACCGCGTCGAGGGCCCAGGAGGCGCGGTGCGCGTCGGACGCGAGAGGCCCGGCACCGCACACGGCGGGCCGGGCCTCTCGGCTGACGGGGGAGGGATGCTACGGCGTCGGCGACGAGGACGGCGCCTGCTCGGTCGCCTCGGGCAACGGCGTCGACGAGGGCGTGGCCTCGGCGGACGGCGTGGGCGAGGGCAGCAGGGTGGCGTATTCGCCCAGTGCGCCGGTGAGCACGGGCACGACGAACGACTTGCCGGTCTCGGTGCCGTACTGGACGAAGATCGTGACGAGGGCACCCGGGTCGGAGTCGAGGGACTCCATGAGGAACTGGTCCTGACCGGGCTCGGTGCCCAGCGAGACCTGCGACGAGCCGTCGACCTCGACGGTCTGGGTCTTCTTGCCCGAGGTCGTGGGGTACTCGAACGAGACCTCGGCGGCCTCGTCGCTCGTGTTGAGCACGACCATGCTGAGGCTGGCGGTGCCGCCGTCACCCTCGCTGGCGGTGAGGGCGATCGCGTTGCGCACCTGGATGTCGCCGACGTTCACGCTCGTGCCGTCGCTCGCGTCGTACTGCTTGGTGGTGGCCTGCGGGCTGATGAAGTTGCACCCGGCGGCGGTCAGGACGACCGCGGCACCGACGGCGGCGGCCGAGACGAACCGCGTCGTCAAGCCGCGCGACTTCAGGGTTGGGGCTCGCACAGGTGTCCTCCAGGATCAGCGTCACGACAAACGTACGTCGTCCAGCTTATCCGCGCCCACGGGAGTCGGTTCCTTAGGGCAGCCTTACCAACGCTGGCTTATGGTATCCTGGGTGTCGCAGAATGGAGCCTGATTCATGCAGTTCGAGGTCGGCGAGACCGTTGTATACCCGCATCACGGGGCAGCGACAATCTCAGAAGTCAAGAAGCGGATCATCAAGGGCGAAGAGAAGCTGTACCTCAAGCTTCGCGTCACCCAGGGTGATCTGACCATCGAAGTACCCGCAGACAACGTCGACCTGGTCGGCGTGCGAGACGTCATCGGCAAAGAAGGGCTGGACCGCGTCTTCGACGTGCTCCGCGCCCCATTCACCGAAGAGCCGACCAACTGGTCGCGCCGCTACAAGGCGAACCTCGAGAAGCTCGCCAGCGGTGACGTCATCAAGGTGTCCGAGGTCGTCCGCGACCTCTGGCGTCGCGATCAGGACCGTGGCCTCTCGGCCGGCGAGAAGCGCATGCTCGCCAAGGCTCGTCAGATCCTGATCAGCGAGCTCGCGCTCGCCGAGAAGACCGACGAAGAGAAGGCGTCGAGCGTTCTCGACGAGGTCCTTGCGTCCTAGCACTCCCGACGACCGCTCGGTCGACGACGGTGGGGTCCACACCCCGTCCGGCGTCGGTCGGGCGGTCGTCGTCGTTGCGGCCGGCAGCGGCACGCGCCTCGCCCTCGGAAGGCCGAAGGCCTTCGTCGAGGTGGCCGGGCGCAGCATCCTCGAACGTTCGCTCGACGCGGTCTTCGCGTCGGTCGTGCCGACACAGGTCGTCGTCGTCGTGCCCGCGGCACTCGTCGACGAGTCCCGCACCCTCGTCGACGCCGTCGCCGGCCCGGCCCGCGGCTACGCCTCCGTCGTCGTGGGCGGTGCCACGCGCCAGCAGTCCGTCGCGGCCGGCCTGACGGCCCTGGGGCCCGACGTCGAGACCGTGCTCGTCCACGACTGTGCCCGACCGTTCACCCCCACCGCCCAGTTCGACCTGGTCGCCGCCGCCGTCGAGGCGACCGGCGACGGCGTCGTCCCGGGCCTGCCGGTGACCGACACGATCAAACGCGTCGACGGTGACGCGGCCTTCGTCGTCGACACCGTCGACCGCAGCGAACTCGTCGCCATGCAGACGCCTCAGGGCTTCCCCCGCGCCGCCCTCGACCACGCGTACGCGACGGCATCCGTCGAGCACACGGACGACGCGGCGCTCTTCGCCGCCGCGGGCCGGCGCGTCCGCATCGTGGCGGGCGACCCCGTGGCCTTCAAGATCACCACCCCGTGGGACTTGCGACGGGCCGAGACGATCGTCGCCGAGAGCGAGGCGACCGGGCCGGGGCGCGAGGCGACCGGTCGACCGGCCCCGCGCCTCCTGACCGGGGTCGGCACCGACGTCCACGCGTTCGACGCGGCGCAGCCGATGCACCTCGGGCTGTTGCACTTCCCGGGCGAAGCGGGCCTCGCGGGCCACAGCGACGGCGACGCGGTCGCCCACGCGATCGTCGACGCCCTGCTCTCGGCCGCGGGTCTCGGCGACATCGGGTCGAGTTTCGGCACCGACGACCCCCGCTTCGCCGGGGCGTCGGGCGACGTCTTCCTCACGGCGACCCTCGAGCTGCTCGCGGCGGCGGGGGCCGCACCGGTCAACGTCGCCGTCCAGGTGATCGGCAACCGCCCCCGGCTGTCCTCCCGCCGCGTCGAGATGCAGGACCAGCTGACCCGCGTGGTCGGGGCGCCGGTCAGCGTGTCGGCCACGACGACCGACGGGCTCGGCTTCACCGGTCGGGGCGAAGGCGTGGCCGTGATCGCGACGGCGCTCGTCGCGCGCGACGGGTCGTCCGCGGGCGACACGGCAGAAGCTGCGTCAAATAGGCTGATCACGTGACCATCAGGCTCTACGACTCCCGTCAGCAGACGCTCGTCGACTTCGTCCCGCTCGTGCCCGGCCAGGTCGGGCTCTACGTCTGCGGACCCACCGTGCAGTCGTCGCCCCACATCGGGCACCTGCGCTCGGCCCTGGTCTACGACCTCTGGCGCCGCTGGTTCACCTACCGTGGCCTCGACGTCACCCTCGTGCGCAACGTCACCGACATCGACGACAAGATCCTCGCGCTGGCCGCCGACACGACTGAAGAGTGGTGGGCTCGCGCCTACCGCTACGAGCTCGAGTTCACCGCGGGCTACCAGGCGCTCGGCATCCTGCCGCCGACCTACGAGCCCCGGGCGACCGCCAGCGTCAGCGAGATGCAGCAGATCATCACGACGCTGCTCGAGAAGGGGCACGCCTACGTCGCCCCCGACGGTTCGGGCGACGTCTACTTCGACACCGCCAGCTGGCCGACCTACGGCGCCCTGACCAACCAGTCGATCGACGACATGGCGCCCGCCACCGACGCCGACCCCCGGGGCAAGCGCGAGCCCCGCGACTTCGCGCTGTGGAAGGGCCACAAGGCCGACGAGCCCGAGTCCGCCTCGTGGGCCTCGCCCTGGGGCGAAGGGCGACCCGGCTGGCACATCGAGTGCTCGGCGATGTCGGCCCGGTACCTCGGCGAGGCGTTCGACATCCACGGCGGTGGGCTCGACCTGCGGTTCCCGCACCACGAGAACGAGCTCGCGCAGTCGACCGCGGCCGGCATGGGCTTCGCCTCGCACTGGATGCACAACGGCCTCGTCGCCGTCGAGGGCCAGAAGATGTCGAAGTCCCTCGGCAACTCGATCTTCGCCGCCGACTTCCTGGCGCAGGCCCGGCCCGTGGTCGTGCGCTACTTCTTCAGCGCCGCGCACTACCGGTCGACCATCGACTACCACGAGGGCGCGTTGCTCGAGGCCGAGGCCGCGCTCGACCGCGTCGAGACGTTCCTCGAGCGGGCACAGCGCCGCCTCGCCGACACGCGCTTCGCCGGGGTCGGTGCCCGCGTCGTGCCCGACGAGTTCGGCGAGGCGATGGACGACGACCTCAACGTCCCCCAGGCCGTGGCCGTGCTGCACGACACGGTGCGCGCCGGCAACGTGGCCCTCGACGACGGCGACCTCGACACCGCCGCGCGCGCCTGGCAGCACGTGGCCGCCATGGTGGCCGTGCTCGGCATCGACCCGACGGCGCCCGAGTGGCGCGCCGGAGACGAGGGCGACGCGCACCGCGCGCTCGGCACGCTCGTCGACGTACTCTTGGCCGAACGCCAGCAAGCCCGGGCCGATCGCGACTTCTCGCGGGCCGACGAGATCAGAGGCGTCCTGACGGGCGCCGGCATCACCATCGAAGACACCCCCAGCGGGTCGCATTGGAGCCTCGAACAGTGAAGAACACCAGCGGAGCACGCAAGGGCCGTCCCGGCAGCAGTGCCGTGCGGCAGGGCAGCAAGGGCAAGCAGGTCGGCAGCGGCGGGCAGGGGCGCCAGGCGCTCGAGGGCAAGAAGCCCACTCCCGCGGCCGAGGACCGCCCCTACCACCCCGCGGGCAAGGCCAAGGCGGCGCGCGACCGGCTCGAGGCGGCGCGCGGTCGTGGCGGAGCCGGCCCCCGCGCCGGGTCGCCGATCGCCGGTCGCGGCGGACCCGACGCACCCCGACGCCGTCCGAAGTCGGCCGACGACCACGAGATGGTCACCGGTCGCAACTCGGTCGTCGAGGCCCTCCGGACGCGCATCCCGGCGACGACCCTCTACATCGCCGCCCGCATAGAGATGGACGAGCGCACCAAAGAGATCCTGCAGCTCGCCACCCGTCGCGGCCTGCCGATCCTCGAGGTCATGCGCCCCGAGCTCGACCGCATCACCGGGCACGACTCCGTGCACCAGGGCGTCGCGCTCAAGGTTCCGCCGTACGAGTACGCGCACCCCGTCGACATGCTCGAGGCCGCGGTCAAGCGTCAGCAGAAGCCGCTCTTCGTCGCGCTCGACGGCATCACCGACCCGCGCAACCTCGGGGCGATCATCCGATCGGTGGCCGCGTTCGGCGGGCAGGGCGTCATCGTCCCGCAGCGTCGTTCGGTGGGCCTGACGGCGTCGGCCTGGAAGACCTCGGCCGGTGCGGCCGCGCGCATCCCCGTCGCGATGGCGTCGAACCTGACGCAGACCCTCAAGTCGTTCAAAGAGCAGGGCGTGTTCGTCGTGGGCCTCGACGGTGACGGCGACGTCATGCTGCCCGGCCTCGAGCTCGCCGACCGCCCGATCGTGGTCGTCGTCGGCAGCGAGGGCAAGGGCCTGTCGCGCATCGTGGCCGAGACCTGCGACGCGATCGTGTCGGTGCCGATCTCCGGTGCCGTCGAGTCGCTGAACGCCGGCATCGCGGCCTCGGTCACCCTGTACGAGATCTCGAAGCTGCGCGCCGAGCGCAAGAAGAAGTAGGCACGGGCACCCGCGAGACGCGGGGCCTCGAGGAGGCGCGGGTCGGCTGTCGCCGGCCCGCGCCTCCTGCGTCCTCAGACCTTGCTGCGCCAGTCCTCGTCGGCGTCGGCCTCGTCGGCCTCGAGCCGGGCGGCCTCCGGCAGCGTGATCGACTCGGTCGCCGGCTCGATCACCATCTGCTCGTCGCGACGGTGCCGCAGCACGTCGTTGATGTACGAGGTGAGGGCCTCGGCGATCGGCACGTCGCGGTTCTCGGCCTGCGACTGGTACCAGCGGTGCTCGAGCAGCTGGTGGAACACCTCGGCCGGTTCGAGTCGCCCGCGGAGGTCGCGGGGGATCGACCGCACGACGGGCTCGAAGACGCGCGAGGCCCACTCGTGGGCGATCATCTCTTCGTCCGAGTCCGACTGGTCGGTGCGCATGCGGTAGGCGTCGAGATCGTTCAGCAGGCGACGGGCCTGGTTCTCCTCCACGTCGAGGCCGGTGAGCCGCAGCAGGCGGCGCGAGTGGTGCCCCGCGTCGACGACCTTCGGCTGGATCTTGACCTGGCTGCCGCCCTCGGCCGTCTTGATCGCGAGTTCTTCGATGTCGAAGCCCAGGTCGTTCAGGCGCTCGACGCGGTCGTTGATGCGCCAGCGTTCCGAGCTGTCGAAAGTCTCGGCACCGGTCAGCTCGGTCCAGAGGCTGCGGTACGCGGCGACGATGCCGTTGCTCACGTCGACCGGGTCGAGATTGTCGTCGAGGCGACCGCCGGCCTCGAGGTCGAGCAGCTCGCCGGCGATGTTGACGCGGGCGACCTCGAGGTCGTTCTCGCGCTGACCGTTCGAGAGGCCGCCCGGGTAGAGCTTGCCGGTCTCGGCGTCGACGAGGTACGCGGCGAACGCCCCGGCGTCACGGCGGAACAGCGTGTTGGAAAGCGACACGTCGCCCCAGTAGAAGCCGATGATGTGCAGCCGGACGAGCAGGAGGGCCAGCGCGTCGACGAGGCGACGGGCCGTGTCGGGGCGCAGCGTCTGCGAGTACAGCGCCCGGTACGGCAGCGAGAACTTCAGGTGCCGGGTGACGAGCACCGGGTTGAGCGGCGACCCGTCGGCGTCCTGGCGGTTGGTGATGACGGCGAGGGGATCGACGCACGGGATGTCCATGCGCTGCAGCGTGCGCAGCATCTCGTACTCGCCGCGGGCCATCTCGCCCGACGTCTCCTTGATCGCGATGACGAAACCGCTGAGGTGCGCGAAGCGCACGAGGTGCCGCGAGATGCCCTTGGGCAGGGTCGCGATGGCCTCGTCGGGCCATTCGTCGAGCGGCAGGGACCAGGGCAGGTCGAGCAGCGCCGGGTCGGCGGTGGCCGAGGTGATGTTGAGGGAGTCGGGCATGAGGGCCTCTCGTGCGGGGGATCGTCGCCTGAGGCGAGGCGGCGGGGGGAGGTCAGGAGGCGCGGGGCCGGAACGCGGGACGGCCCGCCGGGTCGATCGGAGGAGTGCTCCGAGCGGACTCGACGGGCCGACCCGACGGGGTGCTACGCGCTGACGACGGCCTTGTCGCCGAGGCGCTCGCCGCTCTCGGTGTCGAAGACGTGCACGTGGTGCGCCTGCGGGGTGACGTAGATCGTCTCGCCCAGCTTGGGGTGGTTGCGACCGTCGACGCGGACGACGACGTCGACGCGGTTGCCGTCGACCTCGGTGTGACCGTAGAGGTAGCCGTCGGCGCCGAGCTCTTCGACGACGTCGACGGTGACCGCGAGGCCTTCGCCGGTCGTGTTGACCACGACGTCCTCGGGGCGGACGCCCACGGTGACGCTCTTGCCGTTGGCCTGGCCGACGGTGTCGCGGTCGACCGCGGTGACGGCGGTGCCGAACTGGATGCCGCCGTCGACGACGTCGGCGGGCAGCAGGTTCATGGCGGGCGAACCGATGAAGCCGGCGACGAAGACGTTCTGCGGCTTCTCGTACAGATCGCGCGGCGTGCCGACCTGCTGCAGGACGCCGTCCTTCAGCACGGCGATGCGGTCACCCATGGTGAGGGCCTCGGTCTGGTCGTGCGTGACGTAGACCGTGGTGACGCCCAGGCGACGCTGCAGCGAGGCGATCTGGGTGCGGGTCTGCACACGGAGCTTGGCGTCGAGGTTCGACAGCGGCTCGTCCATGAGGAACACCTGGGGCTGACGCACGATCGCGCGGCCCATGGCGACGCGCTGACGCTGACCACCGGAGAGGGCCTTGGGCTTGCGCGAGAGGTAGGGCTCGAGGTCGAGCAGCTTGGCGGCCTCGAGGACGCGGGTGGCGCGCTCTTCTTTGCCGACGCCGGCGATCTTCAGGGCGAAGCCCATGTTCTCGGCGACCGTCATGTGCGGGTACAGCGCGTAGTTCTGGAACACCATCGCGATGTCGCGGTCCTTCGGGGGGACGTCGGTGACGTTGCGGTCGCCGATGTAGATGTCACCCGAGTTGACCTCTTCGAGGCCCGCGAGCATGCGCAGGGTGGTCGACTTGCCGCAGCCGGAGGGGCCGACGAGCACGAGGAACTCGCCGTCGGCGACCTCGAGGTCGATGCCGTCGACCGCGGCTCGCGTGGAGCCGGGGTAGAGACGAGTTGCCTTGCTGAACGTGACTGACGCCATGATCTTCTCCTTCACCGGCAGGTACGTGCCGGACGATCCGTTGTGAATGGACGGTGATCAACCTCAGAGGTCTGCGGTGACCACCACCGATCAGCATGCCATGAAAATCTCTCGGATCGCCACGGGAGCGCCTCTTCTCCACCCTCTCTCGCCCGCGCCTGGCGGACTTCTGCCAGGCTCGCCTCGTACCATGTTTCGTGGCCACGACTCGTGGCGACCGTCCCCACCACCCGCTCGACGCGACCATGCGAGGCCGTCGCGCACCGGAGCCCCATGACTGACCTGAATCCCGACGACTCGTCGTTGACCAAGAACCAGCGGCGCGCGGCGGCCCGCCAGAAGGCCCAGCTCGCCCGTCAGAAGCAGAAGCGTCGCCAACGCGCCGGCAAGTGGGCGCTGCAGGGCGGCCTCGCCCTCGTGGTGATCGCCATCGTCGTGGGCGTCGTGCTGGTGATCACGAACAGCATCCGTCCGGCCGGCCCCGGCCCCGCCAACATGGCGAGCGACGGAATCAAGATCGGTCAGGGCTTCGAGGCCGTGCAGACCGGGGCCCTGGGCCCCGACGACGAACCCACGGCGTCGGCCACCACGGCGTCGAGCGACACGGTCGACATCGTCGTCTACCTCGACTACCTCTGCCCCATCTGCGGCGAGTTCGAGCAGGCCAACAACGACTACATCAGCGGGCTCGTCGAGTCGGGGGCGGCGACGGTCGAGTACCACCCGGTCGCCATCCTCACGAACCAGTCCCTCGGCACGAAGTACAGCAACCGGGCGGCCAACGCGGCGGCCTGCGTGGCGAACTACTCGCCGAACTCGTTCTTCGACTTCAACACCGCGATGTTCGAGCAGCAACCCGAAGAGGGCACCCGTGGTCTCGACGACTCGCAGCTCGCCGACATCGCGACCGGCGTCGACGGGGTGACGAAGGCGAGCGACATCACGAGGTGCATCGACGACGACGAGTTCGGCTCGTGGGTGACGGCGTCGACACAGCGGGCCATCGACGGGCCCCTGCCCAACAGCGACCTCGACGCCCTGACGGGCACCCCGACGGTCCTCGTCAACGGTCAGAAGTACGACGGCAGCCGACCGTTCACGGTGCAGGAGTTCCGCAGCTTCGTCGTCACGGCCGCCGGCAACAGCTACACCGAGTCGGGCACGGCCAGCCCGTCGCCGACCCCGGCCGAGTCGGCGGCCCCTGCCGAGACGCCCGCCGGCTAGGTCGTCATGCGGGGGTGCGGAAGCACCCCCGTACGGTCGCGTGCGGCCACGGGCAGTTCGTGCAGCACCACGTCGCGCACCTCGCCTGCGTCGAGGGTCAAGGTGAGGTAGGTGGCGTGCGGCTGGCGCCGGCGGTCCGTGGGCGACCCCGGGTTCACCAGGCGCAGGCCCGCGGGCGTCGTCGTGTCCCACGGGATGTGGCTGTGCCCGAACAGCAGCAGGTCGGTCTCGGGGAAGAGGCGGTCCATGCGTCGCTCGCGCGCCTCCTTGGCTCCCGTCTCGTGCACCACGGCGAGGCGCACGCCCTCGATCGTCGTGCGGGCGACCTCGGGCAGGCGGGCGCGCAGCCCGTCACCGTCGTTGTTGCCCCAGACCCCGATCAGGAGGCGCGCTCGAGCCTCGAACTCGTCGAGCAGCGGTTCGCCGGTCCAGTCGCCCGCGTGCACGACGACGTCGGCCCGCTCGACCGCGGTCCAGACGACCCCCGGCACGGCCTTGGCCTTCTGCGGGACGTGGGTGTCGGACACGACGAGGACGGAGGTCGGCATGCCCTCCACGCTAGGCGCGCGCCGAGTCGCGAGGGCACCGATCCGGCCCGATATTCTCGTGACGGGGTTGGCTGTCCTAGTCGGGCCGATCACCCCCGACGATTCCTCCGGCCCACCGGCACCGGACGCATGCGACCGCGCCCCGCCCGGCACCCCTCTCGACCCCCCGCACCACCAGAAACGAGGACGACACCGTGGGACTCTTCCGCAGCCAAGAAGCCGAGGTGGCCCGTGAGGACGCCGCCGTCCGGCACTCCCTCTGGGCCGACGCGTTCGGCACGCTCGCCACGCGCGCCGTGCAGATCATCGCCGTCCTGATCGTCGCGATCGGAGTCATCTACGTCTTCCTCAGCCTGAGCCTGGTCACCCTTCCGGTGCTGCTCGCGCTGATCTTCGCGTCGGCCATGCTGCCGGTCGTCGCCTTCCTGCGGCGGCACAAGGTGCCCTCGGTGCTCGCGACCCTGATCTGCCTGTTCGCCGTGCTGATCATCCTCGGGCTCGTCGCCTGGCTGATCGTCTGGGCCGTCGAGAGCCAGGCCAGCTCGCTCGCCGACTCCGCCACCTCGGGCTTCAACAAGCTGCAGGACTGGATCACGACGCTGCCCTTCTCGATCAGCGACCAGCAGATCGACGACGTCCGCAACGCGGCCGTCGACTTCGTCACGAGCTCGCAGTTCGGCTCGGGGGCGCTCGCCGGGGCCTCGGCCGTCGGCAGCTTCGCGACGGGCCTCGTCCTGATGATCGTCGTCCTGTTCTTCTTCCTCAAGGACGGCCCGGCCATCTGGGAGTTCCTGCTCCGCCCGTTCAAGGGCGAGAACTACGCCCGGGCCCGTCGCATCGGCGACAAGACGGTCACGACGCTCGGTGGCTACGTCCGCGGTACGGCGACGGTCGCCGCGGTCGACGCGATCGGCATCGGCGTCGGCCTCTGGATCGTCGGGGTGCCCCTGGCCCTGCCGCTCGCGGTCATCGTGTTCCTGACGGCGTTCATCCCCCTGGTCGGAGCCACGGCCGCGGGCATCCTCGCGGCCCTCGTCGCCCTCGTCGCGCTCGGCCCGGTCCAGGCGCTGATCGTCGTCGGCATCGTGGTCGTCGTCAACCAGCTCGAGGGCAACTTCCTGCAGCCGGTGCTCATGGGCCGCACGCTGCAGCTGCACGGCCTGGTCATCCTCGTCGCCCTGACCGCCGGCACGATCCTCGGCGGCGTCGTCGGTGCCGTCATCGCCGTGCCGCTCATGGCCGTCGTCTGGGGCATCACCCAGGTCTGGAACGGCGAGCACCAGCCGGCCGAGATGTTCCGGCAGAAGCGGCCCGAAGAGGTCCGCTGACCCGGAAGACCCTGACGGAGGCGCGGTGCGAGGAGTTCTCGCACCGCGCCTCCTGCGTTCCCCCCGCGACCGCGTCGCGAGGTTCGAGAAAGATTTCTGCAGCAACTGCAGCGAAATGGTTGCGGATCGTCAACGAAAGCGTATGGTTGACATTCTGCAACCAAAGGACCCGACCAACGGCGGTCAGTCCCTCACCATCTCGAACCACCGGAGCGCACCTTGTCGCAGACCACGACCGCCGCGGGTACCAAGCCCGCGGCACCCCACGAACCGGGCGAAGCGCCCGGCATGAGCCACCGCGAAGTCCTCACGGCCCTCTCGGGCCTGCTGATGGGCATGCTCGTGGCGATCCTCTCGTCGACCGTCGTGTCGACCTCGCTGCCGCGCATCGTCAGCGACCTGAACGGCAGCCAGACCTCGTACACCTGGGTCATCACCGCGACCCTGCTGGCGACCACCGTCAGCACGCCGCTGTGGGGCAAGTTCAGCGACCTGACGAACCGCAAGGTGCTGCTGCAGGTCGCGCTCGTCCTGTTCGTGCTCGCCTCGGTCGCGGCCGGCTTCTCGCAGAACACCGCGACGTTGATCACGTTCCGCGTGTTCCAGGGTCTCGGCGCCGGCGGCCTCACCGCCCTGGTGCAGGTCGTCATGAGCGACATCATCAGCCCGCGTGAGCGCGGCCGGTACATGGGCTACCTCGGCGCCGTCATGAGCGTCGGCACCATCGGCGGCCCGCTGCTCGGCGGCGTGCTCACCGACAGCATCGGCTGGCGCTGGAACTTCTTCGTCGGCGTGCCCGTCGGCGTCGCGGCGCTCATCGTCATCCAGCGCACCCTGCACCTGCCCCCGAAGCCCAAGAAGGCCGTCGTCGTCGACTACTGGGGCGCCGGCCTGATCGCCGGCGGCGTCTCGCTGCTGCTCGTCTGGGTGTCGCTCGGCGGCAAGCAGTTCGAGTGGGCCTCGACCACCAGCTGGCTGATGGGCGTCGGTGCGGCCGTGCTGCTCGCCCTCGCCGTCGTCGTGGAGTTCCGCTCGAAAGAGCCGATCATCCCGCTCACGCTCTTCACGAACCGCACCTTCACCTTCGCGGTCGTCGCCTCGCTCAGCGTCGGCGTCGCGATGTTCGGCACCAGCGTCTTCCTCGGGCAGTACATGCAGCTGGCCCGCGGTCAGTCGCCGACCATGGCGGGCATCCTGACCCTGCCGATGGTGCTCGGCCTGCTCATCTCGTCGATGGTCGCCGGTGCGCTCATCTCGAAGTACGGCAAGTGGAAGCCCTACATGATCGTCGGCTCGGTGCTGCTCGCCGCCGGCCTGTTCCTCATGTCGACCATCGAGTACGACACGAACTTCGCGATCGTCTCCGTCTTCATGGCGATGATGGGGCTCGGCATCGGCATGGTGATGCAGAACCTCGTGCTCGTCGTGCAGAACTCGGTCGACGTCAGCGTCGTGGGTGCGGCCTCGTCGAGCGTCGCGTTCTTCCGCAGCCTGGGCGGCACCATCGGCGTCTCGGTCATGGGCGCCGTGCTCGGCACCAAGGTCTCGGGCTACATCGGCGACGGCCTGGCCGACGCCGGGGTCGACCCGAGCGCGCTCGGGAGCGGCGGCTCGACGAGCATCCCCGACCTCAGCACCGTGCCCGGCCCGATCCGCACGATCATCGAATCGGCCTACGGGCAGGGCGTCGCCGACGTCTTCCTCATCGCGGCCCCTCTGGCGATCATCACCATCGTGTTCGTCTGCCTCTTGCCGAACGTCGAGCTCGGCACCAAGACCGGCCTCCAGCGCGCGGCGGCGAAGACGGACGGCCCGACCGACGGTCCGACGTCGGCTGCCGCCTCCGAGAAAAACGACGGAGGCGCGGCTCCGGTCGACGCGAACGCCGCGTCCCCGGCCGCCAAGGGAGTCGCGGCCACGGCCGGCCTGGCCCCCGCCGTGTCGAGCGCCCCGGCGACGGCCTCCACGCCCGCCACGGCGTCCGCCCCGACCGCCACGGCGTCCGCCCCGACCTCGGGCCTCTCCGGTTCGCCCGCACCGGTCTCGCCCGTCGACGGAGGGGACGGCGTCGCCGAGGCGCAGCGCCGTCACCACAGCCACACGACGACCGCCACCGGTACCATCGACACGATCATCGCGACGGGCGCCGCCGAGGTGGCGGGTCACCCGGTGCCCGCCGACGAACTGGCCGAGAGCCCGGTGTTCTCGTCCCTGGTCGAGGAGAAAGATGTCGCAGCCGACCGTTGACGGCCAGCCCGAGGGCGCGGTGCTCGACGCGCCGCGCCCCTCGGGGGGCGACGCTGCCGACCAGGCCGCACCGCGCCTCCTCGGGGCCGCGGGGGCCGACCAGGCCGCATCGCGCCTCCCGAGTCCTGACGACGACGGGCGTGAGGGCCTCATGGCCGGGGTGGTCGACGAGATCGGCTCGATGATGGTCGAGGCCAAGCGCACGATCGCGGCAGCGGCGTCGCGCTTCGACCCGGACGTGCCCCCCACGGCCTTCTACGTGCTGCGGTACGTGATGAAGCACCAGCCGTGCAGCGCCGGCGACATCGTCAAGGCGATGGCGATGGACAAGAGCGCGGTCAGCCGGCAGGTCACCCTGCTGCGCGAGGCCGGGTTCGTCGACGTGGTGCCCGATGCGGCCGACGGACGCGTCATGACCCTGCGCAGCACCGAGCGCGCCGAGAGCCGCATGCTCGAGGTGCGGCACGAGAACCGTGCCGTGTTCCGCAACCACGTCGAGGGCTGGTCCGACGACGAGCTCGCCGAGTTCGCCGGGTGGCTGCGCCGGTTCAACACCCCCGCCGGGTAGGCCCGGACCCGTCCGACGCCGGCCGCGACCCGCACCGACGAAGGCCCCCTCCCGTGGCGGGAGGGGGCCTTCGTGCGTGCAGGCAGGTGCTAGATCGTCGCGGTGTCGATCACGAAGCGGTAGCGGACCTTGCTGGCGACGACGCGCTCGTAGGCCTCGTCGACCTCGTCGGCGCCGATCGTCTCGATCTCGGCGCCGATGTGGTGCTCGGCGCAGAAGTCCAGCATCTCTTGCGTCTCGGGGATGCCGCCGATGTTCGAGCCGGCGAGGCTGCGACGGCCGCCGATCAGCGACCCGGCGCGGAACGACTGGGGGTTCTCGGGCAGGCCGACGAACACCATCGTGCCGTTGAGGCGCAGGGTGCGGGCGTAGGCGTCGATGTCCATGTCGGCCGAGATCGTGTTGATGATCAGGTCGAACGAGTTCTTGAGCTTTCCGAAGGTCTCGGGGTCGCTCGAGGCGTAGTAGTGGTCGGCGCCGAGCTTGAGGCCGTCGTCCTGCTTGGACAGCGTCTGGCTGATGACGGTGACCTCGGCGCCCATGGCGTGCGCGATCTTGACGGCCATGTGACCGAGACCGCCCATTCCGACGACCGCGACCTTCGTGCCGGGGCCCGTGCCCCAGTGCTTCAGCGGCGAGTAGGTGGTGATGCCGGCGCAGAGCAGCGGCGCGGCCTCGTCGAGCGCGATGCCCTCGGGGATCGACAGCACGTAGTTCTCGTCGGCGACGATCTGCTTGGCGTAGCCGCCGTAGGTGGGCTCGCCCGAGTACTGGCGGCCGTTGTAGGTCGCGACGTTGCCCTTGACGCAGAACTGCTGCTCGCCCGCGAGGCAGTTCTCGCACTCGCGGCAGCTGTCGACGAAGCAGCCGATGCCGACGCGGTCGCCGACCTTGTGCTTGGTGACGTCGGAGCCGACCTCGGTGACGATGCCGGCGATCTCGTGGCCGGGCACCATCGGGAAGATGGCCTTGCCCCACTCTTCGCGGGCCTGGTGGATGTCGCTGTGGCAGATGCCGGCGAACGCGATGTCGATCTGGACGTCGTTCGGGCCGACGTCGCGCAGTTCGACGGTGGAGTGCTCGAAGGGGGCGCCGGCGGACGGCGTGAGCAGGACGGGGACGGTGGTGGGCATGAGATGACCTCTCTGCGAGTGGTGGTGCGGTGGTGGTGCGCGCCTCGAGGGCGCGACGGATTCCGACGACGTTGTGGGATGCAACCCAGCCTAGGCCGGGCCGCCGACGACCGTTCCCAGAGAAGCGACCGACCCCGGGAGGCGCATGTCACCGACCGCAGGAGGCGCGGCTCAGCCGAGCAGCTCGGCCCGCCACACGAGCGCGGCGGCCCCGACCAAGGGGCTCTCGTCGCTCAGGCCCGAACGGACGACGCGGACGCGACGGGCGTACTCGTTCACCGGCGCCTCGTGCACGGTGGCCCGGACCAGGTCCAGGTAGTCGTCGCTGACGCGCGAGAACCCGCCGCCGATCGCGACGACGTCGAGGTCGAGCAGCGTGGTGACCGACGAGACGGCCTCGCCGACGGCGTTGGCCGATCGGCGGACGGCCGCGACGGCGATCTCGTCGCCTGCGACGTAGCCGGCGGCGAGGTCTTCGCCGCGCTCGCCCTGCCAGCCCTGCTCACGGGCCCAGGCGACGACGTTCGGGCCCGAGGCGATGACCTCGAGGGTGGCCGCCCAGGCGTTCTCGCCCGCGGGGCGGTCGGCGATCTGGATCTGGCCGATGTGACCGGCGTTGCCCGTGCCACCCGAGAGCAGGCGGCCGTTGACGATGAGGCCGCCGCCGACGCCGGTCGAGACGGTGATGGCCAGGGCGTTGTCGGCGCCCTGCGTGGCGCCGACCCAGTGCTCGGCGAGGGCGAGGCTGACGCCGTCGAGCCGCAGGGTCACGGGGGCGGCGTCGGGCAGGGTCGAAGCCGCGAGGGCCGCGACCTGCTCGCGCAGTGGGTAACCGCGCCAGGCGTGCAGGTTGATCGGCGACACCGTGCCGTGCACGAGGTCGACCGGCCCGGCGCTGCCGATGCCCGCCCCGACCAGCACGTCACCGTCGGGCAGGGCGTCGAGGGCGTGCGCGACGACCGCGCGGACCGCCTCGGCGAGTTCGTCGGACGTCGACCCGGCGCCGGTGGGGCGTCGGTCGCGACTGCCGTCGAGGAGGGTTCCGTCGGAGGCGACCAGCGCCGCCTCGACCTTCGTTCCGCCCACGTCGACGGCCAGTGCGTAATCGGTCACGTCGGCCAGCGTAGCGGGGGAGTGCGACCCGACCGCGTGCCGGAATAGGGTGGCTGCCGGCACGCTGACGAAAGGCACCCCCATGGACACCACCGACGGTCGGGTCGCCGTTCTCGGCGACGCCCTCATCGACGAACTCCGCACCGACGACGGTTCGACCGACCACGTCGGCGGAGCCGGCCTCAACGTCGCCGTGGGGCTCAGCCGCCTCGGCGTCCCCACGACTCTGCTCGCCTCGATCGGCGACGACGCCGACGGCGAGTCGATCCGCGCCTTCCTCGCCGAGCACGGTGTCGAACTCGTCGCGACGATCAACCCCCTCGGCACCGGCCGGGCGGTCTCGCTGCGGGTCGACGGCGAGCCGACCTACGTCTTCACCGACGCCGCCGTCGCCCGCGGTCTCGACTTCTCGCCCGAGCAGCTCGCCGTGCTCGACGCCGCCCCCGTGGTCGCCGTCAGCTCGTACCCGTTCGACGACGCCCCGCTCACCGAGCGGCTGCTGCGGGTGGTCGGCACCGACCCCGCGCGGCTCGTCGTCGACCCGAACCCGCGGCCGGGGTTCCTGCCCGGTGGGCCGGCCCAGATCGCCGACTTCGCCGCCGGCTTCGAGCGGGTCGCGGCCTCGACCCTGCTCGTCAAGATCGGCGACGACGACGCCGAACTCGTCGCCGGGCGCTCCCTCGACGACTGGCAGGAGGCGCTGATCGCGGCGGGCACCGGGGGAGTGCTCGCGACCCGCGGCTCGGCCGGGGCGAGCCTGGTGCTGGCGGCGTCGGCGGACGGGACGGACGGCACCGCCCTCACGCGGGGCATCTCGTCTGCCGAGGGCGAGGTCGTCGACACGATGGGTGCGGGCGACGCGACCTTCGCGTCGATCGTCGCCTCGCTGCTCGCCGAGCGGCGCGAACCGGGCTCGGTCGACTGGTCGGCCGCCCTCGAGCGGGCCATGGACGTGGCGGCGGCGACGGTCAGGGCTCCGGGGGCGTTGCTGCGGCTGCCCCGCTGACGCCCGCGGGCTCTGCCGACCCGCGCCTCCTGCGCTCTGCCGGCGGAGGCTCAGCCGAGCGACTCGGCGACCGCCCGCGCCTTGCCCGACAGGTACCAGTGCGACCGTGCTCCGGTCTCGACCGGCTGCATGCCCACGACGACCTTGCCGCGCGAGTGCTGCTCGGCGAGGTCCTCGAACGCCTGGGCGATGTAGTCGAACGGGTAGAAGCCCGAGACGAGCACGCGCAGCTTGTTCTCGGCGATGAGCTTCGCCAGGGCCGACAGGATCATCGCGGGCTCGGTGTCGTCGCGCTCGGCGCCGATGAAGCGGATCTCGCGCTCGAGGCGGTCCTCGCTCGAGCTGAACCGCGCCGGCAGCACGCCGAGGTCGGCACTGAGCGCCGGGTTGTCCCCGCCGAAGTTGTCGATGAACGCCGTCACGTGGCGGTCGGTGCCCGCGGCCTTGTCGATGCGCTCGCGCAGGCCCTCGCCGTAGTCGACCGGCACGACGCCGATCGAGCGCAGGTAGTCGTGGTTGCCCGGGCTGCAGGTGCCGATCACCTTGGCGCCGAGCTGCAGCGCGAGCTGGCACTCGATGTGGCCCACGCCACCCGCCGCGGCCGTGATCACGACGACGTCGTCCGGCCCGAGGTGCAGGCTGCGGACGGTGTCGTACGCCGTGGCTCCCGCCAGGTAGAGCCCTCCGGCGACCTCCCACGGGACGTGCTGCGGCTTGGGCACGACGGCGCTCGCCGGCACCGCGATGTAGGTGGCGTGCGCGCCGCCGCCGACCGCGTGGCCGATCACCTCGGCACCGACCGAGAAGTTGCGCACCGCCGCGCCGCGCTTCTTCACGATGCCGGCGAAGCACGAGCCCTCACGGGCCGGGAAGTCGAGGGGCAGCCGGTCGACGAAGTCTCCCTGACGGATGAAGTTCTCGATGTGGTTGAGGCCCGCGCAGATCACCTCGACGACGACCTCGTCGTCGGCCGGTGTCGGCAGCGGCTGCTCGACGAAGTGCAGCTGGGCGACGTCTCCGTACCCGTCGAACTCGATGGCCTTGCCCGGTCGTGCCATGACGCGCCTCCACTGCTGTCGTCGCGGCGGCGCCTGTGCCGTCGCGAGGGTGAGTGAATTGTGCGCCCTCGAGGTCCTCGTCGTCCGGCGGGCTCGCTTCGAGTTGCCTGGATGCGCCGTGCCGGCGGCGGCGGTGTCGCCGGTCAGGAGGCGCGGATCGGCCTCGCCGTCAGAGCTGGTCGGTCGGCACCGAGAACGTGTCGCAGGCCGTCGCGCCCTGGCTCCGGCCGGTCTCGAACCACCTCTGGCGCTGCTCGGCCGAGCCGTGCGTCCAGGTGTCGGGATCGACCTGGCCGCCGCTGGCGGACTGGATGCGGTCGTCGCCCACCGCGGCCGCCGCGTCGAGCGCGTCGGCGACCTGCTGGTCGGTCACGGGCTCGAGGAACGTGGTGCCGTTCGTGTCCTGCACGGTGGAGGCCGCGCCGACCCAGGCCCCGGCGTAGCAGTCGGCCTGCACCTCGAGACGGATGGTGTCGGAGCCCGGCCCCGTGCCACTGCGGTCGGCACGGTCGAAGGCCCCGGTCAGCTGCTGGACGTGGTGACCCCACTCGTGGCCGACGACGTACATCTGGGCGAGGGGGCCGCCGCTGGCGCCGAACTGCGACCGCAGCTGCTCGAAGAAGTCGGTGTCGACGAACAGGGCCTCGTCGGGAGGGCAGTAGAACGGGCCCGTGGCACTCGTCGCCCCGCCGCAGCCGGTGTCGGTCGAACCGCTGAAGAGAAAGAAGTCGGGTGTGCGGTAGTCGGTGACGCCGAGGGCCGGGGCTTCGGCGGCCCAGTACGCGTCGAGCGAGTCGGCCGCGCCGACCATGCGGCAGTCGACGCTGTCGTTGGCCTGCGCGCCGGTGGTGCACTCGGACGACAGGTCGCCTTCGCTGACCGGCTGGGCGCCGCCGCCGGCCATGCCGCCGCCGAGCAGCCCCGACACATCGACGCCGGTGGCCTGGCTGATGAGGAAGACGGCGATCAGGCCGACGATGCCGATGCCGCCGCCGGCGACACCCACCGTGCGACCGCGACCGCGCCGCTTGACCTTGCTGCCGTCGAGGCGCGCGTCGTCGTTGAAGGACATGTCGCCGACGGTAGCGCAGGGCGGGGGTCAGTGCCCTTCGGCGGCTTCTTTCGCCTCGCGCTCTTTGCGGAGGACCTCGCGGCCGGCGTTGCGTTCTTTGACGCGCAGTTCTTCTTCGCGCACGTCGGCGTGGATGCCGCGTTCGGTGCGCAGCCAGTCGGGCATCTCGTCGAGCAGGGCGTGGATCTCGTCGGTCGTCATGACGTCGTCGACGCCGGCCCGGGCGAGGCCCGAGGTCGAGATGCCGAGCTTCTGGGCGACGACGGGCCGCGGGTGGGGGCCGGTGCGGCGCAGCTCGGACAGCCACTCGGGCGGGTTCGTGCTGAGCTCGGCGAAGGCCTCGCGCGTGACGGGGGCGGCCTGGAACTCGGCGGGCGTGGCCGGCAGGTACACCCCGAGCTTCTTGGCGGCCGTGAAGGGCTTGAGGGTCTGCGGCTGCTTGCCGGACGGCGCGTCGGAGGTCATCTGCCCAGGGTACCGGGCCGATACCCTCGACCCATGACGACCGAGCCGACCCGCGCCCCGTTCCGCATCGGGGTCGTCCCCGGCGTGACCCTGTCGAAGTGGTCGAGGCTGTGGGAGGAACGCCGCCCCGAGACTCCGCTGACCTTCGTGCCGCTCGCCGACGCCGACGCGGTGCCCGCCCTCGACGACGCCCGGGGTGACGACCGGGTCGACATGGTCCTGGCCCGCCTGCCGATCGAGGTCGAGGGGTTGTCGGTCATCCGCCTCTACGACGAACGGGCCGTCGTCGTCGTGCCGAAGGACCACGCCGTCGCCGCGGCCGGCGTCGAGGACGAGGTCGAGGCCGCCGCGTTCGCCGACGAGCGCCGGCACGACCTCGACCCGTCCCTCTCGCTCGCCGATGCCGTCGCCGTCGTCGCGACCGGGGCCGGCGTCGCCGTCATGCCGCAGTCGCTCGCCCGGCTGCACGCTCGCAGAGAGGTGACCTACCGCTACGTCGCCGACCTGTCGCCCACCACGATCGCGTTGGTCTGGCCCGAGGGCGAGCTCACCGACGACCTCGACGACTTCATCGGGGTCGTGCGGGGCCGCACGGCCCGCAGCTCGCGATCGAGGAGGCGCGACGAACCCGAGCAGGAGGCCGCGGCCCGCAAGGGGTCGGCTCCCGACCCGCGCGGGGCGAAGCCGAAGCGCACCCCGCCGAAGGGCCGTGGGCCGCAGCGCGGCACGGGCCGCAGCCGACCCCGCCGAGGGCGCTGACCCCTCTCGCGCCGACCCCTCCGCCTCCGACGGGTCTGACAAACTGAGCGGATGTCGAAGGAGACCCGCATGTCGAAGAAGATCTGTCTGCTCACCGGTGCCGGCCGCACGAACTCGATCGCGAACGGCATCGCCCATGAGCTCGCCGGCGACGGCTGGGACCTCGCACTGACCACCTGGGACGGTTACGACGCCGCCATGCCCTGGGGCCTCAAGGCCGTCGACGTGGGCTCGCTCGTCACCGAGCTCGAGGCCACGGGTGCGCGCGTGGCCGTGTACCCGGCGGATCTGGCGGACCCGGGGACTCCCGCGCGCCTCCTCGGGGCGGTGAACGACGACCTGGGCCCTGTGACGGCACTCGTGCTGTCGCACTCGCACAGCGTCGACTCGTCGATCCTCGACACGACGCTCGAGAGCTGGGACGCGCACTACGCGGTCAACGTGCGGGCGGCGTGGCTCGCGATCAAGGCGTTCGCCGAGCAGTTGCCCCCGGACGACCGGCTCGACGACGGGGCGCGCATCGTCGCCCTCACCAGCGACCACGTCGTCCACAACCTGCCCTACGGGTCGAGCAAGGGCGCCCTCGACCGGCTCGTCGTCGCGGCAGCGCGTGAGCTCGGGCACCTGGGCGTCTCGTCGAACGTGCTGAACCCCGGCCCGATCGACACGGGGTGGATGGACGACGCCATCCGCGCCAGCGGCATCGAGCGTCAGCCGACCGGTCGTCTCGGGACGCCCGCCGACATCGGACGGGTCGTGCGCTTCCTGCTGTCGCTTGAGGGGCGCTGGATCTCGGGCCAACTGCTCAAGGCCGACGGCGGCTTCTCGGTCTGAGCGACGCCGGTGGTGGTGCCGGCGGTGGCGGCTCGCTAGCATCCGGGCATGACCGAACCCGTGACGTTCCGCACCACGATCGCCGAAGCTCGGACGAACGCGACGGGCATCGTCGTGCCGCCCGAGGCCGTCGAGTCCCTCGCCTCGGGGAAGAAGCCGGCGGTCGTCGTCACGGTCGAGGGGTACACCTACCGCAGCACGGTCGCGAGCATGGGCGGGCGGTTCCTGATCCCCGTCAGTGCCGAGCACCGGGCGGGGTCGGGCGTCGTGGGCGGGCAGGACGTCGAGGTCACACTGGCCCTCGACACCGAGCCGCGGGTCGTCGAGGTGCCGGCGGATCTGCGCGAGGCACTCGACGCGGACGACGCGGCCCGCGCCTCCTACGAGTCCCTGTCCTTCAGCCGGCAGCGCGCCCTGGTCGAACCGATCGGAGCGGCGAAGACCTCCGAGACCCGGGCTCGTCGGCTCGCCGCGGCGCTCGCCGTCCTCACCGGCTGAGCCCGACGGGTCGCGGCGCCCGACCTGTACCCCGCCACGCTGGGTGGCGCGTCGGCGCGGGCGGGGTACCGTCCACGCCACCACCGCGCGGCACCGGACGCCGACGGACGGATCGACACACCAAGGAGGCGCGATGTCGTTCAGCAAGGGAGACCACGTCACCTGGAACACCCCCCAGGGCGAGACCCACGGCACGGTCGTGGAGAAGCGCGTGAAGGAGTTCCAGCTCGACGGGCAGAAGTTCAAGGCCTCGGACGACGAGCCCTACTTCGTCGTCGAGAGCGACAAGAGCGGGGCGAAGGCCGCCCACAAGGGCTCGTCGTTGAGCCCGAAGAAGAAGTAGCACCAGCCGCCCCCACCCACCACCGCCCCACCCCACGAGGAGAACACCATGGCCGACCTGAACGACGTTCGCTGGAACGACGAAGCCCGCGACAAGATCCTGACCGACGCCGACAACGTGCTGCGCGACGCCGTCCGCGACGCCGCCGCCGCCCACTCGGGCGAGTCGTGGGAGGAGTCCTTCAAGGCGATCAACGACGCCGTCAAGGACCGCTTCATCGACTACGAGCCCGGCCCGGACGTCCGCAAGTACGCCGAGGCCATCGAGCGCGGCGACTTCAGCTGACCCGCGCCTCCTGGCCGGCGTCGACCCGTCGCACCCGTGAGCTGAGCGCCACGGCCACCGCGACGGCGACCACGAGGCCGGCCAGGGCGGCGAGCGTCGCCGGGGTGCCGATGAGTTCGGTGAGCGGTCCGACGACGACCTCGCCGACCGGCACGCCGGCCAACGACGCCAACGTCAGGCACGAGAAGACGCGACCCAGGTAGGCCCCCGGCACCTGCCGTTGGACGACCACGTCGAGCGGCACCGTGAAGACCTCGAGCCCGACGCTGGCGGCGAAGAGGCCGAGGCTGATCCAGAAGAACCAGTGCAGCGGGTCGAACACGACCGGGTCGGTGCCGTAGGCAAACGACAACAGCACGAGCGGCAGGGCGAGCGCCGCGGCTCCGAGGCAGGCCGCCCAGAGCCGGAGCCGTCCGCGCAGGGCACCGGCCCAGTACGCCCCGACGATCAGGCCGAGGGTCTGCAGGGCACCCGCGAACCCCCACAGCAGCCGTCCGAACGACTGGTCGGCCACGAGCGGGCCCACCACCTGCACCCCGCCGGCGAAGGCGAACTGGAACGTGAAGGCCAGTGCCGCGGTGGCGACCAGCCAGCGCGTGCGCCAGACGAAGCCGAGCCCGCTGCCGAGGTCCTCGAGCACCGACGTCCCTCCGGAGGCGCGGGCGCCGTCCCGAGGCAGCCCCACGAACACGACTGCCGCGACCGCGAAGACGACCGCCCCGACGGCCAGGGCCACGCCCGACCCGGCGGTCGCGACCACGGCGCCGCCCACCGCCGTGCCGATCACCAATCCGACGTTCATGCCGACGCGGCTGAGCACCGTCGCGTCCCGGAGGCGGTCGTCGGGCACGGTCTCGCGCAGCAGGGCGCTCGTCGCGGGGCCGAAGAAGGCGGCCGCGGCGCCGTTCACCGCGCCGACCGCCGCGAGGGTGGGCAACGTCTCGGTCTGCGTCAGCATGAGGGTGGCCGCCACGACGAGCGACGCCGCCGACAGCCACGACGAGGCCATCGCGACGGTGCGCTTAGAAAATCGGTCCGCGAGGGCCCCGCCGACCAGCACCAGGGCGATGTTGGGCACCGACCGCGCGACGACCACGAGCCCGAGGTCGACGGCGTCGGCCCCCAGGTCGATGGCCGCGAAGACGATGGCGAGGGGCGCGAAGCCGCTGCCCACCCACGAGAACAGGCGCCCGACCCAGAGGGCCCGGAAGGCAGGCGTTCTCAGCAGCGACCACGGCACCGCTGAACTCTATGCCGACGCACCGTGTGCGGACGCGTCGTCCTCAGGCGTCGTCATCTGCGCGGGGGACGACCTAGGCTGGCCCCGATGGACGCCCCCGCCTCCGAGCCCGACACGACCCGCGCCGACGTCACCGACGTCCCGCCGGTGGGCGTGGTGCGCGAACCCGGTCGGTACCGCAAGGGCATCGCCAAGCGCGAGGCGATCCTCGACGCCGCCCTGCCGGTGTTCGGCAAGGTCGGATTCCACGGCGCCACCCTGCGCGAGATCGCGCGGCGGTGCGGCGTCTCGCACCAGTCGCTGATGCACTACTTCCCGACGAAGGACGAGCTGCTGATGGCCGTGCTCCGCCGGCGCGACGAACGACTGCGACGCCACTTCGACGACGACGGGGGCATGAGGGTCGACGAGCTCGTCGCGCTCGCCGAGTACAACGTCGACGTGCCCGTCGTCATCTCGCTGTTCATCACGGCGTCGGCCGAGGCCACCTCACCCGACCACCCAGCGCACCAGTACTACGCCGACTACTACGAGCGCATCGTCTCGTCGACCTCGGCCTACCTCGGGCTCGCGCAGGCTCGCGGCTGGTTGCGCGACGGCTACACCGCCGAGTCGGCCGCCCGCGTCGTGCTCGCCGTCCAGGACGGGCTGCAGCTGCAGTGGCTGTACGAGCGCGACGCCGTGGACGTCCCCGCCCTGATGCGCCTCGTGATCGGGAGCGTCCTCACGGTGCCGACGAGCGAACTCGACGCCGCCGTGCGCGAGGCGGCCGGGCACGCGGGCTGACCCGCGCCTCCTCGGTGGACGCGGGACGGCCGACGGCCGACGCCCGCTACTTCGCGCTGATGCGCTGGAACTTGCGGATGCACAGCGGCACGAAGACCACGAGCATCACGGCGATGCCGAGCAGGACGGTGGCGTAGGGGTGCTGCATCGTCCAGATGTCGGGCACCGGGGTGGCGCCCAGGTTGCCGAACGAGGTGCGGGCCGCCTGGACGAGCGACGACACCGGGTTCCACTCGGCGAAGACCCGCAGCACGGTCGGCAGGGTGTCGCTCGGCACGAACGCGTTCGAGACGAACGTCAACGGGAACAGGATCATGAAGGACGCGTTGTTGATCGTCTCGGGCGTCTTGACGCTCATGCCGAGCAGGGCCATCACCCAGCTGAACGAGTAGCTGAACAGCAGCAGCAGGGCGACCCCGCCGACGAACGAGGCCGGTGACGCGTTCACCCGCCAGCCGACGGCGAGGCCGGTGAGCATCATGATCACCATCGAGATCGTGTTGAGCGCCAGGTCGCTGTTCGTGCGACCGATCAGCACGGCCGACGGGCTCATCGGCAGGGTGCGGAACCGGTCGATGATCCCTTCTTTCAGGTCTTGGGCCATCGCGGCACCCGAGAAGGTCGAGCCGAAGACCACGGTCTGCGCGAAGATGCCCGCCATCAGGAACTGCGTGTAGTCGGTGCCCTGGACGGCGATGGCGCCGCCGTAGACCTGGCTGAAGAGCAGCACGAACATGATCGGCTGCAGCACGGCGAAGATCAGCATGTCGGGCGAGCGCTTGACCTTGATCAGGTTGCGCTTGGTGACGGTCCAGCCGTCCGAGGTCCAGGTGCCGACGCCCGTGTCGGTCGACGGGACGAGCGTCTGCGCGAGGGCGGAGGGGGTTCCGGTGGTGGTCATGCCCGTGCCTCTCTCTTCTTGGCACCGCGCCGACCGCGACCCCGACCGCCGGCCGGGTCGTCGTCGGCGGAGCCGTGGTCGTCTGCCGCGTCGTCGTCGGCCGCGCGGTGGCCGGTGAGCTGCAGGAAGACGTCGTCGAGGGTGGGGCGCCGCATGCCGGCGTCGTGCAGCTCGATGCCGGCCGCACCGAGGTCGGCGAGCGTCCGTTGCAGGGCGGTCGGGCCGTCGGTGACCGCGACCTCGAGCTGGCGACCGTCGGCCCCGACGGCCGGCTCGGAGTCGCCGTGGCGCCGGAGCACCTCGACCGCCTGGTCGGCCCGCGCCTCGTCGACGAGGGCGACGACGAGCCGGTGCCCACCGACCTGGGCCTTGAGCTGGTCGGCCGTGCCCTCGGCGATGACGGCCCCGCCGTCGATGACCGAGATGTCGTCGGCCAGCCGGTCGGCCTCCTCGAGGTACTGGGTGGTCAGCAGCACCGTCGTGCCACCGTCGACGAGCCCGGTGATGATGTCCCACAGGGCGAGGCGGCTGCGCGGGTCGAGGCCCGTCGTCGGCTCGTCGAGGAACAGCACGCGCGGGTTCGTCACGAGGGCCCCGGCGAGGTCGATCCGTCGTCGCATGCCGCCCGAGAAGCCCTTGACCGGGCGGTCGCCCGCGGCGGCCAGGTCGAAGACGTCGATGAGCTCGCGGGCGCGGTCTCGACTGACACGGCTGCCCAGGTGGTACAGCCGCCCGATCATGTCGAGGTTCTCGAAGCCGGTGAGGTTCTCGTCGACCGCGGCGTACTGCCCAGAGACGCCGATCGAGCGGCGCACGGCCTGGGCGTCGGCGACGACGTCGAGCCCGGCGATCGTGGCCGTGCCGGAGTCCGGCCGTTCGAGCGTGGTGAGCATCTTGACGCCCGTCGTCTTGCCCGCGCCGTTCGGCCCGAGCAGCGCCTTGACGGTGCCCTCGGGCACGATCAGGTCGAGCCCGGTCAGGGCGTGGACCGGGCCGGACTTCGACCGGTAGGTCTTCGTGAGGCCGCGTGCCTCGATCATCGCCATGGGTGCTCCCGGTGCGTGGGGCCCGTCCATCCGCAGACGGGTCGGTCTTGGCGGCCGCTGTGCGCCGCCTGAACACGCCCAAGGTAGCGCTGTCCGGCCTCCGCCGCCAGTGCCGATCGGCCCCCTGTGGAGAAGGAGGCGCGGCGCACGTTACGGTCTCGTGTCAAACCTTGCCAGGTGGCAAGTTCCGCCCTACATTCATCCCATGACCACCATCGACGAGACGGCGGGGCCGTCCACCGCTGAACAGCTCCTGCCCGTCGGCATCGGCGACGACGCCGTCGCCCTGGCCCGTCGCTGGGCGCACGAGGCGTCCGGCGCCCCGAGCACCGGCTCGGCCCATCTGCTGGCGCAGGTCCTCAAGGACGAGTCGGGACTCGCCTTCACGATCGGCTTCGTCGACCGGGTCGTCCGCCCCGAAGACCTCGGCGTCGCCGCCCGCAACCTCTCGACCCTGGCGAAGCAGGCACCGGCCTTCCTGCCGTGGCACATGCGCTCCGCCGTGCGCCTCGGCGGCGTCATGGCGCCCGTGCTGCCGGGCGTGGTCGTGCCGATCGCCCGTCGCGTCCTGCGCGGCATGGTCGGCCACCTCGTCGCCGACGCCCGCCCCGCCAAGCTCGGTGCCGCGATCGCGAACATCAAGAAAGACAGGACGCGGCTGAACCTCAACCTGCTCGGCGAGGCCGTACTCGGCGACGCCGAGGCCGAGCACCGCCTCGCCGGCACCCGGGCGCTGCTCGCCCGCGACGACGTCGACTACGTCTCGATCAAGGTCTCGTCCATCGTCAGCCAGCTCTCGATGTGGGCCTTCGACGAGACCGTCGAGCGCGTCGTCGAGAAGCTCACCCCGCTGTACGAGCTCGCCGCCCGGTCGCCGAAGCCGAAGTTCATCAACCTCGACATGGAGGAGTACCGCGACCTCGACCTGACGATCGCCGTCTTCACGCGCCTCCTCGACCAGCCGCAGCTGAAGGGCCTCGAGGCCGGCATCGTCCTGCAGACCTACCTGCCCGACGCCCTGGGCGCCCTGCAGCACCTCACCACGTGGGCGACCGAGCGGGTCGACGCCGGCGGGGCCGCGATCAAGGTGCGCATCGTCAAGGGTGCGAACCTCGCGATGGAGACCGTCGACGCGACCGTGCACGAGTGGCCGCTCGCGACCTACGGCACCAAGCAGGACAGCGACACGAACTACAAGCGCGTGCTCACCTGGGCCTTCACGCCCGAGCGCACCCGTGCCGTCCGGGTCGGCGTGGCCGGCCACAACCTGTTCGACATCGCCTTCGCCCACCTGCTGGCCGAGGCCCGTGGCGTGAGCGACCGGGTCGAGTTCGAGATGCTGCTCGGCATGGCCGAGGGGCAGGCCGAGCTGGTCAAGGCCGACGTCGGGGGTCTGCTGCTCTACACGCCCGTCGTGCACCCCCGTGAGTTCGACGTCGCCATCAGCTACCTGATCCGCCGCCTCGAGGAGAACGCCTCGAGCGAGAACTTCATGTCCGCCGTCTTCGAGCTCGCCTCGAACGAGGCCATGTTCGAGCGCGAGAAGGGCCGGTTCCTCGCCTCGCTCGCCGAGGTCGACGGAGACACCCCGACGCCGCACCGCGTGCAGAGCCGCCTCGACGCGGCCCAGGCGCTGCAGCCCCGGGAGGCCGGCAGCGGCTTCGACAACGAGCCCGACACCGACCCCGCCCTGGCCGACAACCGCGCCTGGGGTCGCGAGATCGCCGCCCGCTCGGCCGACTCGCGCCTGGGCGTCGAGCTGATCGAGTCCGCCCGGGTGACCGACGAGGCCACCCTCGACGCGATCGTCGCCGAGGCCGTCGCGGCGTCCGCCGACTGGGCGGCTCGCGGAGGCGCGGGTCGGGCCGCGGTCCTGCGCGAGGCCGCGGCCACGCTGTCGGCGCGCCGTGCCGACCTGATGGAGGTCGCCGCGAGCGAGACCGGCAAGACCGTCGCCGAGGGCGACGTCGAGGTCAGCGAGGCCATCGACTTCGCCAACTGGTACGCCCACCTCGCCGAAGAACTCGACCAGGTGGACGGCGCGACGTTCGTGCCCGAGCGACTCACCCTGATCACGCCGCCCTGGAACTTCCCGCTGGCTATCCCGGCCGGCTCGACCCTCGCCGCGCTCGCCGCGGGCAGCAGCGTCGTGATCAAGCCGGCCGGTCAGGCCAAGCGCAGCGGTGCCGTGATGGTCCAGGCCCTCTGGGACGCCGGCGTGCCCCGCGAGGTGCTCAAGCTGGTCGACGTGGACGAGGGCGACCTCGGTCGTCACCTCGTGTCGCACCCGTCGGTCGACCGCGTCATCCTCACCGGCGCCTTCGAGACGGCCGCGCTGTTCACCAGCTGGCGCACCGACCTGCCCCTGCTCGCCGAGACCAGCGGCAAGAACGCCATCATCGTCACCCCGAGCGCCGACCTCGACCTGGCCGCGTCCGACGTCATCAAGTCGGCGTTCGGCCACGCGGGCCAGAAGTGCTCGGCGGCGAGCCTGGTGATCCTCGTCGGCTCGGTCGCCACCTCCGAGCGCTTCCGCCGCCAGCTCGTCGACGCCGCGTCGACCCTGCGCGTCGGCCTGCCCTCCGACCCCACGACGCAGATGGGCCCGATCGTCGAGCCGGCCCACGGCAAGCTCGAGCGGGCCCTCACCACCCTCGGCACGGGCGAGAGCTGGCTGGTCGAGCCGAAGCGACTCGACGACACCGGACGCCTCTGGTCGCCCGGCGTGCGCGCCGGCGTCGCCGCGGGCAGCGAGTTCCACCTCACCGAGTACTTCGGCCCGGTGCTCGGCATCATGACGGCGAAGACCCTCGACGAGGCGATCGAGCTGCAGAACGCGACCGACTACGGCCTGACCGCGGGCCTGCACACCCTCGACCCCGCCGAGCTGTCCACCTGGCTCGACCGCGTCGAGGCGGGCAACCTCTACGTCAACCGCGGCATCACCGGGGCGATCGTGCGGCGACAGCCGTTCGGCGGCTGGAAGAAGTCCTCGGTCGGCGCCGGCGCCAAAGCGGGTGGGCCGAACTACCTCGTGCACCTCGGCTCGTGGCAGCCGACGACGCTGACCGAACCGCAGGAGGCGCGCCCGGGTCGCGAGGCCCTGGCCGCCCTCGAGGCCGCGTCGCCGTTGCTCGGGGCGTCGGCTGCGTCGGCCTCCGACGACCTGCGGGCCGCCGCCGCCAGCGACGAGCACTTCTGGACGACCGAGTTCGGCGTCGCCCGTGACGTCAGCGACCTCGGCCTCGAGCGCGACCTGCTGCGCTACCGCCCGTTGCCCGTCACCATCCGCGCCGCCGACGGGGCGGCCCCGGCCGACGTGGTCCGCGTGTTGCTCGCCGGCCTGCGCTCGGGTGCGCCGCTCACGGTGTCGTCGTCGGTCGAGCTGCCCGGCGCGCTCGTCCGGGCACTCGGCCTCGCGGCCTCCGACGTCGTGCACGAGGACGACGCCGCCTGGCACGCGCGGGTGCGTGCGGGGCGCCTGTCGACCGAGCGCGTGCGGTTGGTGACGGACGCGGGTGACGTGACCGGCGCCTCCTCGGCTCTGGCGGACGCCCTGGTCGGCGACCCGTCGGTGGCCGTGTTCGCGGCTGCCGTCACACCGACCGGGCGCCTCGAGCTGCTGCCGTTCCTGCGCGAGCAGGCCGTCGCGATCACGGCGCACCGCTTCGGCAACCCCGACGCCTGGAGCGCCTCCGTCATCTGACCCTGCCGGCGCACGCAGACGTCCGAACCCGCCGACCCCCCGGGAGTCGGCGGGTTCGCGTCATTCGTGGCGGGTGATCGTCGACCTGCCGGGCACGACGGGACCCGTCGATTCGAGTGTGGTCCGGGGTGGCCGCCGCTCAGACCGCGGCTCAGACCGCGGGCTGCCCGTTCGCGTACCAGGCGGCGAGCCGGCGCAGGCCCTCGTCGACGCTCACCGCGGGCGTCCACCGGAGGTCGTGCTGGGTGCGCCGCTGGTCGAACCAGTGCGCGGTGGACAGCTGTTCGGCGAGGAACCTCGTCATGGGCGGTTCGTCGGTGCCCGGTCGCACGGCCCAGACGCGCTCGACGAGTGAGCCCGCCGCACGGGCGACCCCGGCCGGCACCCGCAGGCGAGGGGCGGGCACCCCGGCGGCCGCGCAGATCCCGGCCATGAGGTCGGCGACGGTGCGGGGCTCGCCGTTGGTGATGACGTACGACTCGCCGCTGACCTCGTCCACGCGCTCGAGGGCCGCGGCGATGCCGGACGCCGCGTTGTCCACGTAGGTGGAGTCGATCAGGGCGGCGCCGTGGTCGAGCAGCGGCAGGCGCCCGGAGCGGGCACGGTCGACGATGCGCTCGACGAGTTGGGTGTCGCCCGGGCCCCAGACGAGGTGCGGGCGGACGGCCACGACGCGCAGGTCGGCGTCGGCCGCCCCGAGGGCGACGCGCTCGGCCGCGGCCTTGGTGCGGGCGTAGTCCCCGCGGGCATGGCCGGGCGAGGCGGGCAGGGCGTCGTCGCCGACGATCGACGATCCGGCGTGCGCCACGGACGGCGACGAGACGAAGACCAGCCGCGACACCGAGGAGGCGCGCATCGCCTCGACGAGGGAGCGCGTGCCCCCGACGTTGACGGCCTCGAACTCGGCGGCGTCACCCGTGAGCGACACCTTGGCGGCGAGGTGGACGACGGCGTCCTGGTCGCGGACGGCGGCGGCGACGGCCCGCGGGTTCGTCATCGACCCGAGCACGTCGCGGGCGCCGGGCACGCCCGAGGCCCGGCGTTGGAAGGTGGTGACCTCGTGCCCGGCGTCGGCGACGGCCCGGGCGACGGCGCCGCCGAGCAGGCCGCTCGCCCCGGTGACCAGCACCCTCACGGGCGGCGCATCCGACCGCCGGAGAGCACCGACGTCGCCCACGCGGCGAGGCCGGTGCGGTCGATCTTGCTGTTGTGTCGCACGTCGGTCGGCAGCTGCGGCACGACGAGCACCGCGGCCACGGGCCGACCCGACGCCGACTTCACGGCCGAGCGGACCGAGGCCGCCAGGGCCGCGGACGCCAGCCCCGGGTGACGAGCCGGGGGGACGGTCTCGGCCACGACGACGACCTGCTGCGTGCCGGCCGGGCCGACGCCGACGACGGCGGCGCGGGCGATGCCGGCCCGCGCCTCCACGGCCTGTTCGGACGCCACCGGCGTCAGCACGCCCGTCGCCGTCGTGATCACGTGGGGCAGACGGCCCTCGACCCAGAGTCGACCCTGCGCGTCGAGGTGCCCGACGTCACCGGTGCGGTGCCAGCGGGTCTCGGCGGTCGAGCCCAGGCGGCTGAGGCGGTGCGTCAGCCAGAGACGGTCGTAGTGGTCCTCGACGTGGGGCGCCGAGACGACGATCTCGCCGGTCACGCCCGCGTCGTCGGTGAACGCCGAGGAGGCGCGGCCCGCGTCGTCGAGCGGAGCGATCCGCACCGTCGTGGTCGCGCCGGGCAGCCCGACGCAGACACCGCCGGCGTCGGGCGCGCCCGCGGCGACGGCGGCCGTGCGGTCGGCCGCCGCGGAGCGCACGCCCTCGAGCGTGACGTCGGTCATCAGCAGGCCCTCGGTCATGCCGTAGGGCGTGTGGGGCGTCGCGTTCGGCATGAGGTCGCCGGCCGCGGCCAACAGCGTCTCGGAGACGGGCGCGCCCGCCGACAGGAACGTCTCGACGCCGGCCAGGGCGCGGTGGTCGGCGGCGTCGAGCTCGTCCGACGTCGCGACGACGTTGGTGAGCGCGGCGGGGGAGAGGAACACCACGGTGGCGTCCACCGCCGACGTGGCGGCCGCGACGGCACGGGCGGTGAGGGTGCGCGGCTTCGTGACGTCCATGTCGGGCGTGACGCTCGTCGCCCCGAGGGCGGGGCCGAGCAGGGCGAACGGGGCGAAGCCGGCCACCAGGCCGGTGCCCGGACCGACGCCGTACTGCGCGGCCAGGGCGTCGCGCAGGGCCGTCAGCTGGCCGTGCCGGTAGACGACGCCCTTCGCGGGGCCGGTCGAGCCCGAGGTGAACAGGATCGCGGCCTCGGCGTCGGCCGCGGGGGCGTCGGGCAGTTCGGCGAGGGCGCCGTGGGCGCGGCGGCCGAGGGCGGCGATCTCGGGCAGCGAGGCCTCGACGCCGAGCATCCGAGCAACCACGGGCGACAACGTCGTCGTCGAGATCTTGCGGCCCGGCCAGCCGAGGGCGGTCGCCGCCGTGAGCCCCGGCAGCTGGCCGATCACGTGGTCGGGCCAGGCGCCCCGGACGGCGCGGGTCAGGCCGCGCACGCCGAGCCCGGCGTCGGCCACGACGACGACGGCACCGAGACGGACGCAGGCGTAGAGCACGGCGGTCAGGTCGGCACCGGGCTGCACGAGCAGCGAGACGCGGTCGCCGGGACGCACGCCGTGCCGGCGCAGACCGAGGGCGATCTCGTGGACGCGACGGGCGAGCAGGCTCCAGCTGACCGAACGAGGGCCGTCGGCACCCGCGGGGGCCATCTCGACGAGCGCGGTGGCCTCGCTGTCGGCCAGGGAGTCGAGGTACGACCAGAGCGGGCGGTCCTGCGGGGAGGCGACCCGCGCCTCCTCGGCGGCGACGGCGGCTGCTCCGGCCGGGGTGTCGACGGCGGCCGCGCCGTCGGGCAGCCGGTCGCCCAGCCAGGTGAGCACGGCCCCGGCGTAGTCGACGTCCTCGGCGACGAGGTGGCCGGCGCCCTCGAAGCGGTGCACGTCGGCGTGCGGCAGGCGGTCGACCAGGTCGTCGAGGTACCGGTCGGAGAAGATCGGGTCGCGCGGGCCCCAGAGCATCAGGGCCGGCACGGTGAGCTCACGCAGGCCCTCGGCGATGCGGTCGAGCTCGGGGCTGCTGACGTGCTCGGCGTCGACCGGGATGTCGGCCACGAAGCCGCCGATGCCACCGCGGCGGTCGGCCTGGCGGTACGGAGCCCGGAAGCCGGCCTTCACCTCGGCCGACAGTGGCGGGTGCGCGAGGCCGAGGGTCACGTCGAGGAAGCCGGTCGTGCCGACGGTCGCCCGGCCCAGCACGCCGCGGGCCAGGGTGAGGCGCAGGGGAGCGGGGATCTTCTCGCCCTCGGGCTGGTGGATCGCGGTGTTGAGCAGCATGAGCCCGGCGAGCTGGTCGGGGTGGTCGACGGCCCAGCCCATCGAGACGACGCCGCCCCAGTCGTGGCCGAGGGTGACGACGGGCCCGGTGACCTCGAGGGCGTCGGTCAGGTCGCCCAGGTCGGCGACGCGGCGGGCCAGCGTCTGTGGCGAGCCCGTGCGCTCGGAGAAGCCCATGTCGAGCTGGTCGACCGCGACGACGCGCCAGGCGGGCCCCCCGGCGGCGGCCGTCTCGACCGTGCGGGCGACGAGGCGGCGCCAGAGGTACGACCAGGTCGGGTTGCCGTGCACGCAGAGGATGGTGCCGACCGGCTCGGCACCGACGGCGGCCAGCGCCTCGGCGTTGTCGAGGACGTGCCAGGTGCGGGAGGCGCGGTGTGCGCCGAGCCCGTACGGCACGTCGACGAGACGCGACCACGACGGGTCGAGCCCGTCGAGACCCGCGGGGGGACGTGACGCCGGCGCCGTGGCGGAGGCGGACCGCGGGAGCCGACTCACCAGGCGAGTTCCATCATCGCGGTGTTGATGCCCGAGCCGACGCCCATCAGCAGCACGCGGTCGCCCTTGCTGAGGGTCTTGCTCTCTTCGACCAGGGTGATCGGGATCGACGCCGGGCCGACGTTGCCGAGGGTCGGGTAGGTGAGCGGGACGAGCTTCTTGTCGATGCCGGCGGCCTTGACGAAGGCGCCGGTGTGCACGTCGCTGACCTGGTGCATGATGTAGCGGTCCATGCGCTGCCAGTTCCAGTCGCGCTTGGCTTCTTTCCAGGCCGAGACGACGAGTTCCATGCCGCGCTTGAGCAGGGCCTTGGCATCGGTGAACATGCCGTCGACGCTGCCGACGCACAGGTCGTAGTTCTCGGTGGCGGCACGGGTGACGCCGCCGACGATGCGGTGGCCCTCGGGGTGCAGGTCTGCACGGCCGATCACGGCGGCGGCGGCCCCCGAGCCGAGGGTGAGGCTGGCGAACTCGCTCATGAAGTCGTCGCGGCCGTAGCCCTTGGTGAGCAGACGGTCGATCGTGTTGACCTGGACGTCGTCGGCGTCCTCGCCGTCGATGATGACGGCGTAGTCGATCTGGCCGGCGTCGATCAGCTGCGCGGCGAGGGTCATGCCGTTGACGAAGCCGAGGCAGGCGTTGGCGATGTCGAAGTTGGTCGCCGACGAGGGCAGGCCGAGGCCGTGGTGCAGGCGGACCGCGACCGAGGGCTCGAGGTGGGGGCGCGTGACCGACGTGTTGATCAGCAGGCCGACCTGGTCGGGGCGGATGCCGGCCTCTGCCATCGCGCGTTTACCCGCGTCGATCGCCGCCGAGTCGAAGCTCTGCCCGGTGCTCCAGTTGCGGCGCTCGTACACGCCGGCGACGCGCTGCAGCAGACCCGTCGGCAGCTTGAGGCGCTTGAGCACGGGGGCGAGCTTCTCGTCGATGCTCTCGGAGGTGGTGACCCGGTCGGCCATGGTGCTGGTGACCGACAGCAACGCGACGTTGCTGTGCCGGGTCGTAGCGTTTCCGTTCAACGGAACTCCCTGTCGAGTTGTGGCGGGGTGGGGCTGCACGCGCGCGCGGGGTCGCGAGCGGAGCCGAACGTCGTGGGCACCGGTTCGGTGCATCCGCCAGCTTACGGCGACGGACGCTGGGTGGTTGCCAGGTTGACGGGGCACGTCCATGCCCTGAACGGCATGTGACCGGGGGTTCCGGCGTCAGGCCTCGGGGTCGCGCGGCAGCCGGACGATGCGGCGCCGGTCGTCACGCGTCCACCAGACGAGGTCGGCCACGGCCCAGGTGACGGCACCCAGGCCGGCGGCCACGACGATCACGGTGACGACGGTGACGTGGCCCCCGCCGACCGTCAGGGCGGCGACGATGCTCGCGATCACGACGAGCGCGCAGAACGTCGTGACGAGGGGCAGGGCGATGCCGCCGCGCTTGGTGAGCAGCCAGTTCGGCACGTCGGGGTCGACGTGGACGTCGCGTCGTCGCACGGTGCCTCCTCGGCGGATTGGGGTCCCGGCGATCGTAGCCCGCGCACCTTGTACCCTCGGGTGCATGAGCGACCTGCGGCGACCCTGGTTCACCCTGACGAAGACGGGCGCCGTGGTGCCCGCCGTGTTCGAGGTGCTGATCGGCCTGTTCGGCCTCGTCGTGCAGGTGCTCAACATCGCTTCGGGGGTGCCGGTCCAGGCGCTGACCGTGATCATCCTGATCGTGGCCGTGCTGCTGGTCGCGCAGGGCGTCGCCGACCTGGTCTGGTGGAGCAAGGACGGCCGTCGGGCGAGGGCGCGCCAGGTCTGACCGCGGCGCGGGTGCCGTCCCGGCCACCCGTTCAGACGGTCGCCTCCGGGCGGGGCCGCCGCAGTCGGTGCGTCGCGAGCAGCACGACGACCACCACGCCCACCCCGATGGCGGTGTCGGCCGTGCGGGCCGCCACGAGGGCGGCCACGTCGACGGGTGCGCCGCCGAGTGCCCGCATGCCGAGCGCCATGGGCGTGATGAACACGAGCGCCAACCCGTAGTTGCGGACGATCAGCAGCTCGGTCGCGAACTGCAGCACGCCGAAGGCGACGATCAGGGCCGCGACCCCGGGCTGCCAGGCCAGCAGCAGGGCGGCGAGGCCGACCCCGACGAGGGTGCCGAGGAGGCGGTGGCCGGCCCGCACGAGCTGGCCCGCCGTCGCGGTCCCCACCACGGGCACCACGGCCGACACCATCGCCCAGTACGGACTCTGCACGCCGAGACCGAGGCTGATCAGCCCGGCCGCGATCGAGGCCACCAGGCAGACGGCGGCGTGGACGACCGTCCGTCGGCCGTCCAGGGGGCGGGGGCCGCGCCTCCATCGGCGTCCGTCGACGGTGGCGAGCGCGCGGCGGCCGGCGGGCAGCAGCACGCCCGCGACCGACGCGAGCAGGGCGAGCGCGAGGCTCGCCGGGGCGACGACCGCGGCCACCGCGACGGTCGACGCGGTCGCGGGGACGAACGCCGAGACGCCGAGGCCGAAGACGAAGAAGAGCGGGCCGGGCGGGCTCCAGCGGCGTAGGTCGGAGACGGCGGACGTGACGCCGGCGACGAGACCGATCGTGACGACGAGCACCCAGACCGGGGCCGACGAGGCGGTCAGCGCGGTGCCCAGCACCACGCAGGCGACGAGGACGAGCCCGGCCTCGAGCTGCATCTCGAGCCGCTGGAAGCGGGGCAGCCCTCGGCCGAACGCCGAGGCGAAGGCCCCGAAGACGGCGTAGGGCGTCCACTCCACGTGCCCGATCATGGCGAGCACGACCATCGGCACGAGCACCGCGACGGCGACGCGGGCTGCGGGGCGGTGTGCCCCGTCGTGAGGGCCGAAGCGGACCAGGTCGCGCGGGTGCGGCAGCAGGCGGTGGGTGGGGGTCGTGGTCGTGATGGAGCGGTCCTCTGGTCGACGCGGCGTGGGCGCTCGTCGTCGAACTGCTTCACGGGTGAATGATCTCTCGACTACTTTACTCGTGAACCATCGGTAGGCTCAAGAGCATGACCGATCCCGGGCCCCGCGACGTGATGGACGACGTCCACGACCGGTGGCGCGAGTTGCGGCCCGACCTCGACGTCTCGGCCATCCCGGTCATCGGCAGGGTGAACCGGCTCGCCCGCATCGTGCAGCGGCGCAGCGACGACCTGCTCGCCGAGTTCGGCCTGGGGCGGGCGGACTTCGACCTGCTGGCGGCCCTGACCCGACGAGACGCCCCGAGGAGTCCGACACAACTGGCCGACGAGACGCTCCTGTCGCCGCCGGCCGTCACGAAGCGCGTCAAGGGATTGCTCGCGGCAGGCCTCGTCGATCGCTCGGCGAACCCTGCCGACCACCGTGGCTACTTCGTCGCGCCCACCGCCTCCGGGCGACGCCTGATCGACCGCGTGCTCGAGGTGCAGCTCGCCGACGAGCGGGCGATGCTCGCCGCCCTGCCGGAGGAGGCGCGCGCGGCCGTCGCGGACGGCCTGCGTCACCTGCTCGTCGCCCTCGGCGGCTGAGCCGCCCTCGTCAGAGGAAGCGCTTCGTCGGAGCCGCCTGTCGGATTCGAACCGACGACCTGAGCTTTACAAGAGCACTGCGCTACCACTGCGCCAAGGCGGCATTTCTTTTCGTCGGACCAATGTACAGGATGCCGATCGCCCGTCGGAATGGTCGACGTCCGGGCCGGGCATCGACGCGCGGCGGGCGATCACACGAACCGTCCCGACATGCGGTCCGTGCAGGATTGGCGCTCCGAGGCCGAGAAGTGGTGAAGTAGACGGAGCGCACCGCGCCCGCCGGACGCACCGACCTGAGGAGCCCCCTTGTCCACGATCTTGACCGCGATCGGTTCGCTCGCCCTGCTCTTCGTCAGCTTCGCCCTGTTCGCCTACTCGTTCGGCTCCGGCGAACCCAACGCCTTCGTCTTCTTCGGGGGCATCGTCCTGATGACCGGCTCGTTCTGGCTGCCCATCACGGTGATCGGCAACAGCCACAAGACCTGGTGACCGGGTCGGTGCCCGCAGGGGCACCGACGAACTACGGCGTGCTGACGAACTGCTCGGGGTCGAGCAGCTTCCGTGGCTTGGCGTCGTCGCCGTCACGACCGCCGACGTAGAGCCAGCCCAGCAGCTGTTCTCCGTCGCGCAGGCCGTGCGCCGTCGCCACCTCGGGCGCCCGGGTCAGGGCGCCGGTACGCCAGAACACGCCCCAGCCCTCGTCGTCGAGCACGAGCGACAGCAGGTGCGCCACACCCGAGGCGACCGATTCTTGCTCCCAGTAGGGCACCTTGCGGCTCTCGCGCGGCGAGACGACCACCGCGACGATCAGGGGAGCACGCAGCGCCTTCTGCGTCAGCTTGTCGCGGGCGTGGCCCTCGGCCCCGCCCGCGTCGGCCAGCGAGCGGCCCACGACGAGCCGGTCGTCGCCTCGGAACTCGATCAGCCGCCAGGGGCGCAGCTCGGAATGGTCCGCCACCGTCGCCGCCGATCGCACGGCGTCGAGCAGCTGCTCGTGCGTCGGGGCGACGTCGGTGACCTTCGACCGTGACCGTCGACGCCGGGCGGCGTCGGCGACGGCGCTCACTACTCGGCGGCCTTGAAGTCGAGCGAGATGCTGTTCATGCAGTACCGGTCGCCGGTCGGCGTGCCGAAGCCGTCGGGGAACACGTGGCCCAGGTGCGAGCCGCAGTTCGCGCACCGGACCTCGGTGCGGGTCATGCCGAGCGAGTTGTCCTCGATCAGCTGCACCGCGTCCGGGTTCACCGACTCGTAGAAGCTCGGCCAGCCGCAACCGCTGTCGAACTTGGTGCCGCTCTTGAACAGTTCGGCGCTGCACGCCGCACACGCGTAGACGCCGGCACGGCTCTCGTCGAGCAGCTCACCGGTCCAGGGGCGCTCGGTGGCGGCCTCCCGCAGGACGGAGTACTGCTCGGCGTCGAGCTCTTCGCGCCACTGCTCGTCGGTCTTCTCGATCTTGTACGCCACGATGATCTCCTTGCTTGTCGGGACTCCTCATTCAACACGGTCGACCGGTGGACGATTCCCCGGCCCCCACCGGGCTGCCAGACTCCTGGTCGTGAGCACCTCCGACCGCTTCCTGGCCGCGGCCCTCGCCTTCGACCGCGAGGGGGCGCCGTCGCAGGCCGAGCTCGCGCGGGGCATCGCGGGCGACCCGGCGGCGCTCGCCGTCGTCGACCGGGCCGAGGAGGCGCGGCGCCAGCCCGTCCTCGTCCTCGCGGTCTGCCGGTGGCTGGGTGCGCCGCACGGGTCCTGGTCGGTGCTGAGGCCCTGGCTGCTCGCCCGCTCCGACGACGTCGTGGCCGAGCTCGGTCGGCGACTCACCCAGACCAACGACGTGCGCCGCTGCGCCCCGCTGTCGATCGCGCTGGACCGCGTGCTGGGCCCGATCGCCCTCATCGAGGTCGGCGCCTCGGCCGGCCTCTGCCTCGGTGTCGACCGCTACGGCTACCGATCGGGCGACCGGACCTGGGGTGACACGTCGAGCACGGTGCAGCTCGGGATCGACGTCGTCGTCGAGGGGGTGACCCGGTCTCGGGCCGAGCTGCCGACGGGACGGCTGCCCGAGGTCGTCTGGCGGGCGGGCCTCGACCTCGACCCCGTCGACGTCCGCGACCCCGAGCAGGTGGCCTGGCTCGAGACCCTGCTGCCGCCCGAGCGCGGTGACCGGCGGGACCTGCTGGGGCGGGCCGTCGCGCTCGCCCGCACCGCGCCTCCTCGGCTCGTCGCGGCGGACGCCGTCGACGGTCTCGCCGCCGTCGTGGACGAGGCCCCGACGGGCGCCACGCCGGTCGTCGTCTCGACGGGCACGCTCGTCTACCTGCCGGGTCGGCGGCGCCAGGCCTTCGTCGACGAGGTCGGCCGGCTGGGTGCGCGGTGGATTTCGTACGAGCGGCGCGACCTGCTGACGGACGTGGTCGCCGAGGTGCCACCCGGGGTGTCTCCCGACGACGCGTTCGCGGCCCTCGCCCTCGACGGCCGGGTGCTGGGCGTGGGGGACGCCCACGGCACGCGGCTGCACCTCACGGCCTGACCGCGAGTCGGCTCCCCGCACCGGGCGACCGGCGGTGCCCCGGGCGGGTGGGCGCGTTGTCGGACCACGCCCTCGGCCTCCGCGATCGGTCGGGGCGCCGCCCATAGGATGACCCGGAACCCAGGGGAGGGCCGCCACGATGGACGAGAACGCGACAGGTGACGACGTGCGCTCGAGCGTGCTGTCCGAACGCGACCGCGCCGTCCTCGACTTCGAGCAGCGTGCCCCCGCCTCGGCCGGCGCCCGGGAGGCCGCGATCCGTCGCGAGTTCGGCCTCGGGGTCGTCCGTTACCAGCAGTTGCTCAACTCGCTCATAGACCGACCCGCTGCACTGGCGTACGCACCCATGCTCGTCGGCCGCCTGCAGCGCCTGCGAGTCGCCCGCCGCGACGCCCGATCGACTCGTTCGTTCGGTCCGACCCGCTGACCCACGAGAGACCACGCATGCCGAAATTCGACCGAGACCGGTTCGACGACGTCCCCGCCGACCTCGACCGTGTCGGGGCCCACCGGGCCGAGAAGCGCCCCGGCAGCGGCTGGATCGGCTTCGCCTGGGCGGCGCTCGCCGTCGGCGTGCTCGTCGGTGCCGGCGTCGTCTACCTCGGGGTCGCGAACAACAGCTTCCAGTTCGTCAACCCGTCGTCGTCGAGCACCGCCGAGGCCCAGGCGCCCGACACCGAGACGGCGACCCCGACGGCCACGCCGACGGTGGCCCCGCTGACGGACCCCTCGCAGGTCGACCCCTCGGTCACCACCATCACCGTCCTGAACGGCACGGCCACCGCCGGGCTCGCCGGTTCGGCCTCCGAGCGGCTCGAGACCGCCGGCTGGGTCGTCGGCACCCAGGGCAACGCCAGCGAGCGCGTCGCGACGTCCACCGTCTACTACTCGGCGGCCGACGACGAGGCCGCGGCGCTCGGGCTCGCCCAGCAGCTCGGCATCACCGACGTCGAGGCGAGCGACGCCTTCCCGGGTGCCGCCGTCACGATCGTCCTCGGGGCCGACTACAGCGCCTGACAAGGCCCTCCCCGCCGGCCCGATCCGAGGAGGCGCGGGTCCCGTCGGGCCCTCACCGCGCCTCCCGTGTTACGCCCGCGTTTAATTACCGGTGAAATCCTCGTTTTCAGCGGGTGTTTCTCGTTCGAGGTGTGTTCTTCCGCTTTTCCCGTGGCTAGCATCTGGAATTGGTCGCCCCCCACGGCTCGCCGACCTGGTGTTCTGCACGAGTGAGGCTGTCCCGTCCGGGCTCGCAGATGACTGCGTCGACGACCCGGCTCTGCAGCACCGCACGCGCCGTACCACCACAGCAAGGGGAGCGACACCATGGCAAACGGGACCGTGAAATGGTTCAACGCGGAGAAGGGCTTCGGCTTCATCACCGTCGAGGGAGACGGCCAGGACGTCTTCGTGCACTACTCGGCGATCGACATGAGCGGGTACAAGGTCCTCGAAGAGGGCCAGGCCGTCGTGTTCGAGGTCGGCACGGGCGACAAGGGGCCGCAGGCGGAGTCCGTCCGGCTCGCCTGAGGTCCGTCGGAGCGCCTCGACGTTCCCACTCCCTCGTCGCACGCCGTCACGGTCCGCCGTGGCGGCGTGCTCGTGCGTCCGGGCCCTGCCACGTCACTTGCACTCTCATCGGGCGAGTGCCAGAATCGTTGCTGGCACTCGCGACACGTGAGTGCCAATGCTTCTGCTTCATGACGTCCGGGAGGGACGAAAAACACACATGGCTAAGATCATTGCTTTTGACGAAGAGGCCCGTCGTGGCCTCGAGCGTGGCCTGAACATCCTGGCCGACGCGGTGAAGGTCACGCTCGGCCCGCGTGGTCGCAACGTCGTGCTCGAGAAGAAGTGGGGCGCCCCCACCATCACGAACGACGGCGTCTCCATCGCCAAAGAGATCGAGCTCGACGACCCCTTCGAGAAGATCGGTGCCGAGCTCGTCAAAGAGGTCGCGAAGAAGACCGACGACGTCGCCGGTGACGGCACGACCACCGCGACGGTGCTGGCCCAGGCCCTCGTCCGCGAAGGTCTGCGCAACGTCGCGGCCGGTGCCGACCCCATCTCGCTGAAGCGCGGCATCGAGAAGGCCGCCCAGGCCGTCTCCGACCAGCTGCTCGCCGACGCGAAGGACATCGAGACCAAAGAGCAGATCGCTGCCACGGCCTCGATCTCGGCCGCCGACCCCACCATCGGTGCACTCATCGCCGAAGCGATCGACAAGGTCGGCAAAGAGGGCGTCGTCACCGTCGAAGAGAGCAACACCTTCGGCACCGAGCTCGAGCTCACCGAGGGCATGCGCTTCGACAAGGGCTACCTGTCGCAGTACTTCGTCACCGACCCCGAGCGCCAGGAGGCCGTCTTCGAAGACGCCTACGTGCTCATCGTCAACTCGAAGATCTCGAACATCAAAGACCTGCTGCCGATCGTCGACAAGGTCATCCAGTCGGGCAAGCAGCTGCTCATCATCGCGGAGGACGTCGACGGCGAGGCCCTGGCCACGCTCGTCGTGAACAAGATCCGCGGCATCTTCAAGTCGGTCGCCGTCAAGGCCCCCGGCTTCGGCGACCGTCGCAAGGCGCAGCTGCAGGACATCGCGATCCTCACCGGTGGTCAGGTCATCGCCGAAGAGGTCGGTCTCAAGCTCGAGAACGCGACGCTCGACCTGCTCGGTCGTGCCCGCAAGGTCATCATCACCAAGGACGAGACGACCATCGTCGAGGGTGCCGGTGACGACGAGCAGATCGCCGGCCGCGTCCGTCAGATCCGCAGCGAGATCGAGGCGACCGACAGCGACTACGACCGCGAGAAGCTCCAGGAGCGTCTCGCGAAGCTCGCCGGTGGCGTCGCCGTCATCAAGGCGGGTGCCGCGACCGAGGTCGAGCTGAAAGAGCGCAAGCACCGCATCGAGGACGCCGTGCGCAACGCGAAGGCCGCCGTCGAAGAGGGCATCGTCGCCGGTGGTGGCGTCGCCCTCATCCAGGCCGGCAAGACCGCTCTGGCGAACCTGCAGCTCGAGGGCGACGAGGCGACGGGTGCGAACATCGTCCGCGTCGCGATCGACGCTCCCCTGAAGCAGATCGCCTTCAACGCCGGCATGGAGCCCGGCGTCGTGGCCGACAAGGTCCGCGGGCTCGACATCGGTTGGGGCCTCAACGCCGCGACCGGCGAGTACGTCGACATGCTGGCCGCCGGCATCATCGACCCCGCCAAGGTCACGCGTTCGGCTCTGCAGAACGCCGCGTCGATCGCCGGTCTGTTCCTCACGACCGAGGCCGTCGTCGCCGACAAGCCCGAGAAGAACCCGGCCCCGGCCGGCGACCCCTCGGGTGGCATGGACTTCTAGTCCGCAGCCGCGCGGCTCACACCGCGCACACGCTCAAGGGCGGTTCCCCTCCGGGGGAGCCGCCCTTCGGCGTTGCCGGGGGAGGGACGTGTCCCGCAGTCCGGCCGGCTCCGGACGACGCCACGAAATGCGCACGACGCCAGGACCTGGTCACGACGCCACGAGAAAACGTGGTGCGGTGTCCACTTCCTGGCGTCGTGGTGCGTGGTGCGTGGTGCGTGGTGCGGCGCGAGGTGCGGGGCGCGGTGCGGGGTGCGCGGGGCGCGGGGCGCAGGGCGCGCGGCGGCGGGCGCGGGCCGCGGGCCGGGGTAGGCCCGGCTAGGCGGTCGCGGCGGCGGGCTCGGCCGCGGTGACCGCGTCGGCGGGCATCAGCGGCAGGGCGACGCGGAACGTGGCTCCACCCCCGGGGGTGTCGTCGACGTCCACCGAGCCGCCGTGGGCCGCGACGATGCCCGACACGATAGCGAGGCCGAGGCCGCTGCCGCCCGTGTCGCGGGTGCGCGACGAGTCGGCACGCCAGAAGCGCTGGAAGATCTTCTCGCGGATCTGCGGCGGGATGCCCTCGCCGTGGTCGACGATGGCGACGGTGGCCACTCCGCGCCCGGGGTCGGACTGCACCACGAGCTCGATCGGGCTGTCCGGCTCGGTGAACCGCATGGCGTTGCCCATGAGGTTGGTGATGACCTGGCGGATCTTGTTCTCTTCGCCGTGCACGATGGCCGGGGCCTCGAACTTCTGCACCTCGTCCTGGAGCTGGGCGGCGGTGGCCGTGTCACCGTTGCGGACGGCCCTCGCCCTCAGGCTGCGGAGGCGGGCGAGGGTCGCACCCGCGAACGAGATCGCACCCGTCGCGCCGGGCGAGGCATCCGTGGGCGAGGTGCCTGTGGCCGGGGTGCTCGCGGCCGGTGGCGCGGTCTCGGGGGAGCGTCCGTCGGCCGGTGTCTCGTCGCCGTCGGTCGGAGCCTGCGCCGAGGCGAGGACGGGCTCGAGCACGATCACGTCGATGTCTCGATCGGGGTTCGACGCCATGGTGTCGAGGGCCGAGTCGCGGGCCAGCTGCACGAGGTCGACGGGACCGAGCTCGAGCGGCTTGGACTCGTCGAGACGGGCGAGGGCGAGGAGGTCCTGCACCAGCACGCCCATGCGGATGGCCTCCTTTTCGATGCGGTCCATGGCCTGGGCGACGTCCTCGGGCTTGGTCAGCGCACCCATGCGGTACAGCTCGGCGTAGCCGCGGAGCGAGACGAGCGGCGTCCGGAGTTCGTGGCTCGCGTCGCCGACGAAACGGCGCATCTGGTCGATCGTCCTGGCGCGGTCGTCGAAGGCGCTGTCGATGCGGTTGAGCATCGTGTTCAGGGACCGGTTCAGTCGTCCCACCTCGGTGTTCGGGGTGGTCGAGTCGAGTCGTTGGGTGAAGTCGCCGTCGGCGAAGCGGGCCGCGGTGGCCTCGACGTCGCGCAGCGGCGCGAAGGTCGACGTGACGAGCAGGCGGGTGAGGGCGGCGCCGAGCACGACGACCGAGAGACCGAACCCCAGGAAGATGCCGCCGAAGCGCCCGATGGTCGCGTTCGTGCCCGCCAGGTTCGTGCCGGCCACGATGACGGCCGGCACGGTCGTCACGCCGCCCTGGGCGTCGGTCGAGCGCAGGTTGGCCGCGTGCGCGAAGAGGCGCCACTCGTTGTCACGAGTCGCGTTGTACCGGTTGAAGGCCTCGTCGAGGGGAGCGCCGGCGACGCCGACGCCGGAGAGGTCGGGGGCGTCGGTGGCACTCGACAGCTGTGAGCGGGTGTCGCAGATGAGGTCGCCCTCGTCGTCGAGGATCGCCACGTAGCTGCTGGTCAGGCCGGCGAAGTTCACGGTGCACGATCGGGAGTCCGCCTGGTCGAAGGAGGCGCTGGTGAAGTTGGTCGCCGAGTTCCGCAGGGACGTGTCGACCTGCCCCATCAGGTAGGTGCTGAGGACGGTCATCGTGCCGAGGCCGGCGACGACGAGGCCGAGGGTGACCAGGGTCACCGTGATGCCGGTGATCTTGGTGCGGATGGAGATCTCGTTCCACCACTGCGAGAGGCGAGCGTGCATGAGGTCAGACGTTATCGGAGCCGGCTGGGCACACCCCGCTCGCCACCGCACGCGCGAAGAAGCCCGACCGCTCGGGGCGGTCGGGCTTCGACGGCTGGACGGGCCGGAGGCGGTCCGTCAGGCCTTGGAGGCCTTCAGCATGTAGCCGAAGCCGCGCTTGGTCTGGATGATCGGCTCGGTCGAGAACTGGTCGAGCTTGCGACGCAGGTACGAGATGTAGCTCTCGACGATGCCGGCGTCGCCGTTGAAGTCGTACTCCCACACGTGGTCGAGGATCTGGGCCTTCGACAGCACGCGGTTCGGGTTGAGCATGAGGTAGCGCAGCAGCTTGAACTCGGTGGGGCTGAGCTCGATGGCCGTCTCGCCGATGGTGACCTCGTGGGTGTCCTGGTCCATCGTGAGCTCGCCGGCGCGAATGATCGCGTCCTCGTCCTCGTTCATGGTGCGCCGGAGGATCGCCTTGATGCGCGCGACGATCTCGTCGAGGCTGAAGGGCTTGGTGACGTAGTCGTCGCCGCCGACGGTGAGGCCCGTGATCTTGTCCTCGGTGTCGTCCTTCGCCGTGAGGAAGAGGATGGGCGACGTGTAGCCCGACGAGCGGAGGCGCTTGGTCACGCCGAACCCGTTCATGTCGGGCAGCATCACGTCGAGGATGATCAGGTCGGGTTCTTCTTCGAGGACCGCCGAGATCGCCTGCGCACCGTTGCCGACCGCGCGGACGGCGAAGCCCGCGAAACGCAGGCTGGTGGTCAACAGGTCGCGGATGTTCGGTTCGTCGTCGACGATCAGGATCTTGGGGCCGTCACTCATGCGCCCAAGTATCTGCGCGCCTCCTCGGTGTTTCCTGTGAGCAGGAGGAGCGTCACCCGCACGTGGGCGGAGCGGCAGCCCTCAGGCGGCCGAGACGGCAGGACGCTCAGGCGCCGGGGTCGGACCACTCGACGTTGGGCACCAGGGCGACGCGCGTGGTGAGCTCGAGCAGCTCGTCGGGCACGGCCAGGGTGAAGTCGACGCCCTCGCGCCGCTCGAGCACCGCCGTGTAGCCCGAGGCCCGGGTGATCTGCCACCCCGGGAACTCCTCGACGGAGGCGGCGACGACCTGGGCCTCGGAGGCGTCGTCCGTCGCACCGATCGCGGTGAGGCCGGCGAACAGGTGGTCCTTGACGGGCGACCCGGCGAGCAGGTCGCTGCGTTCGATCACCTCGGGATCGGGGCTCCAGGTCACGATGCTGAGGGTCGCCCCCGCGTGGAGCCCGCCCTGTACCTCGTAGGTCCGGGCGACCGACACGACGACCGACGGGTCCCACTCGGCGAACCGGGCGACCTGGCCGCGGAACTCCATGGCGTCGTGGTCGAGGGAGGCGACCAGGGGCCCGAAGGTCGCGAACGGGGCCTGGTCGGCCGCGAACACCCGGCGCAGGCTGTCGCGCCAGAGCTCGTCGTCGCCCAGGGGCAGGTCGGCACCCTGCTCGTCGGTCACGCGGCGACCACGGGCGAGTCGAGGATCGTGTAGCTGTAGCCCTGCTCGGCCAGGAAGCGCTGGCGGTTCTGCGCGAAGTCCTGGTCGACCGTGTCGCGGCTGACGAGCGTGTAGAACGAGGCCGGCAGGCCCGACTTCTTCGGGCGCAGCAGACGACCGAGTCGCTGCGCCTCTTCTTGCCTGGACCCGTACGAGCCGCTGACCTGGATCGCCACGGTCGCCTCGGGCAGGTCGACCGAGAAGTTGGCCACCTTCGAGACGACGAGCACCTTGAGCTCGCCGTCGCGGAAGCGCTGGTAGAGGCGCTCGCGCTCGTCGACGGGCGTGCTGCCGGTCAGCGTGGGGGCGTCGAGCACCGCCGCGAGCTCGTCGAGCTGGTCGAGGTACTGGCCGATGACGAGGATCTGCTCGCCGTCGTGCCGTTCCACGAGGTGCTTGACCACGTCGAGCTTGGCCGGAGCTGTGGCCGCCAGCCGGTAGCGCTCGTCGTCGGGGGACGCCGCGTACTCGAGCCGCGCCTCCTGGGGCAGGTCGACCCGCACCTCGTAGCACGAGGCCGGCGAGATGAAGCCCTGGGCCTCGATCTCTTTCCAGGGGGCGTCGAAGCGCTTGGGGCCGATCAGGCTGAAGACGTCGCTCTCGCGACCGTCCTCGCGTACGAGCGTGGCGGTGAGGCCGAGGCGGCGGCGGGCCTGCAACTCGGCGGTCAGCTTGAAGACCGGCGCGGGCAGCAGGTGCACCTCGTCGTAGACCACGAGACCCCAGTCGAGAGCGTCGAGGAGCGAGAGGTGCGTGTACTTGCCCCCGCGGCGGGCCGTGAGGATCTGGTAGGTCGCGATGGTGACCGGCTTGACCTCTTTCACCGAGCCGGAGTACTCGCCGATCTCGTCCTCGGTCAGCGACGTGCGCTTGAGCAGCTCGTCACGCCACTGCCGTGCCGAGACGGTGTTGGTGACGAGGATCAGCGTGGTCGTCCCGGCGGCCGCCATGGCCCCCGCACCCACGAGGGTCTTGCCGGCGCCGCAGGGCAGCACGACGACGCCCGAGCCGCCCTCGAAGAAGTTGTCGATCGCCTTCTGCTGGTAGTCGCGCAGGTGCCAGTCGCTCTCGTCGAGGTCGATCGCGTGGGGGGTGCCGGGCGTGTAGCCGGCGTGGTCCTCGGCGGGCCAGCCGAGCTTGACGAGTTGCTGCTTGACCTCACCGCGGGCCCAGGGCAGGAGCTCCCACAGGTCGTCGGCCCGCTTGACGCCGAGCAACTCGCCGACCTTCTTGGCCCGGGTCACCTCGCTCAGCACGGAGCTGTCGGTGCCGCGCAGCAGCAACTGGTCGCCGTCGCGCTCGATGACGATGCGGCCGTAGCGCGCGACGGTCTCGGCGATGTCGACGCTGACGCTCTGCGGCACCGGGAACTTGCTGTACTTCTCGAGCGTGCCGAGCATGTCTTCTGCGCTGTGCCCGGCCGCCCGTGCGTTCCACAACCCGAGTCGGGTGATGCGGTAGGTGTGCACGTGCTCGGGGGCGCGCTCGAGCTCGGCGAAGACGCTGAGGTCGTGCCGCGCGTCCTCCGCCTGCTCGTGGGCGACCTCGAGCAGGACGGTGCGATCGCTCTGCACGATCAGGGGTCCGGTCATGAGGGACGAGTCTAGGCGCGCCTCCTGCCGCCTCTCACAGCCGGGCGGGGGCCGCCCGTGGACGAGGAGGCGCGGGTCGGCCGCTGAGGGCCGCCCGCCTCAGTCGCGACTCGCGACCGCCACCACGTTCTTGAGCGGCAGCGTGCGCTCGACGTCCGACTTCTTGTCGCGCCCACGGACGCGTCCGCCGCCGATGCCGGTGGGCTCCATGTCGAGCGTGGTGGTGCTGCCGTCGGGCATAGCGACGGTCACCGTGACCGTCAGCCGCCCCTTGACGGCGGCGTCGAGCTGGCGGGCGATCCAGGCACGGTCGGTCGACTCGTCACCGGAGCCGGCGTCGGTGTGCAGGCGCTGGACGAGTTCGCGCAGCGGGTCGCGCGTCTCGACCAGGGCCGGTCGTCGGGGTCGGCGACGGGACGGCGGGACGACCTCGGCGCCGCCCTCGTCGACCACGACGACGGGGTACCGCTCGTCGCTCAGCGACCAGAAGACGGTGTCCCGCTCGAACCGGCTCGCCACGGTCGTCGCGTCGACGCGGGTGAGGGCGAGGGGTGAGAGCGACTGGTCGACCTCGAGCGTGTCGAGGCTCGCGCGGTCGTCGGCGACCACGAGCGACAGCGCGTCGCCCGGCACGCCCGCGGGCGCGCTTTCAGGCGCGATCGCGCGGACGCGGTAGCGCCCGTGTCGTTCGGCGCTCTGCTGGATCAGGTAGTCGAGGGGCTGGGGGATGCCCGTCGACGAGATGCCGGCGAGGAACTCGCGCAGCGTCTCGGCCGTCTCGCCCTCGCTCAGGGCGCGCTGGAGTCCGCCCTCGGTGATGCGGTAGGTGGCTGCCAGGCCCGCGCTCTCGACCACCGCGATGACGCGGAGCCTGGCGTCGATGGCCGGCGACAGGGGCCCGGGCGACACGACGCTGAGGTCGTGCTGCAGGTAGACCTGCTCGACCGCGTCCGGCAGCAGGGCGGCGACGCGGGAGCGGGCGGCGGCGGGACCCTCGCGGAACAGGGCCACGGCCGCCGAGGTGGGCGTGTCGTCCGAGGTCAGACCCAGCACCTCGGCGCTGCGCGAGAAGGCGGCGATGCGATCGGTGATCCAGCTGCCCCCGGCCGGGTAGGACCAGTCGGAGAACTCGCGCAGCGGCAGCCCCCACGAGGTGTCGACGCGTTGCTCGAGCACCGTGAGGATCTCGGCCGGCAGCGAGCCCAGCCAGGCCCGTGTCAGCGTCTGCCACCGGTCGGGCCAGGAGGCGCGGAGCCAGTCGGTCGCGTCGGCGGCCACGACCCAGCCGTCCGGGCTCGGAGCGGCCAAGCCGGCCCGCACGGCGATGGCGAGCACGGTCGCCACGTCGTCGACGTCGATCCGGGCGGCTTCGGCGAGCCGCCTCGTCTCGGGCAGCGCCAGGCCACCCTTGGCGAGCTCTCGGGCCGGCGACTGCTCGAGGGCGCGGAGGATCTCGGCCACCTCGATGACCACGGCGTAGAGCCGCTCGGCCGAGCGGGCGTCGGCGTCGTCGCGGGCCTGGTCGAGGACGGCCTCGAGCACCACCGGCGGTCGGGCGGAGGTCAGGACGTCGAGGGTCAGGGCGGGGTCGTCGTCGAGGCGCTCGGCCACGGCGTCGAGGGTCGCGACGGAGTCGCCGCGGCGGACGACGAGGAACGCCTCGTCGACGCGGTCGAGCGCGGCGGGCACCGTCTCGCGGTCGACCTCGAAGGCGGCGTCGATGCGATCGTGGACCGCGTCGACGTCGCCCGGCACCCGGAGGACCTGCAGCACGATCAGGGCGACGCGGTCGAGGTGGGCCAGAGCGTCCCGCACGCTGGCCGGCTCGAGCAGGACGTCCGCCAGGTCGAAGGCGTCGTGGACGCCCGACGCCCGGACCTGTCGCCGCGCGAGTCGGCGCAGCAGGTCGTCGTCGCCGATGGAGCGCAGGACGCCCGCGAGGTCGAGTGCACTAGCCATGGTCGAGGCCTCCAGCCGTCGTGCAGCCCGGGTCTGCGGTTACCGTCTGGTGCCCCGTGAGTCGCGGCTGCGACGCACGGCGCTCGCCACCACGAATGCCAGGAGCATCGCGAAGGCGATCGGGAGCCCGATGAGGGGCAGGATCGTGAGAGCGGGCCAGACGCCCGCGGTGAAGTCGGTGACACCCGTCGCCACGCCCACGAACCTCGTGAAGAACGCGAGGACCGAGACGACGACGATGGCGAGGATCATGAAGAGGAGGACGCGCTCTGTACGATTGACGTCAGAGGGCGCACTCGGTTCGATCTTCTTGGCCACGGGTCAACGATAGTGCGGTGCGGCCCTACCCGGCGATCTAAGCTGGGGCGACCCACCCCCAGGGTCACCCGTCTTCACGAGAGGTCCAGTCATGCCCACCGGCAAGGTCAAGTTCTACGACGACGAGAAGGGCTTCGGCTTCATCAGCAGCGATGACGGCCAAGAGGTCTTCCTCCACGCGTCGGCCCTGCCCGCCGGCACCGTGGGTGTCAAGGCGGGAACCCGCCTCGAGTACGGCATCGCCGACGGCAAGCGCGGCGCGCAGGCCCTGTCGGTCCGGGTGCTCGAAGCCGCCCCGAGCCTCGCCAAGATGAACCGTCGCTCCGCCGACGACATGGCCGTCATCGTCGAGGACCTGGTCAAGGTGCTCGACAAGGCCGGCGGCGACCTGCGCCACGGCCGCTACCCGCAGAACGGCGCCCGCATCGCCGTGCTGCTGCGCACCGTCGCGGACTCGTTCGATGCCTGAGGCCGCTACGCGCACGCCCTGGTCCGAGCTCGCCCGCCGCGCCCTGACCGAGATCACGCCCGACGAGACCATCGGCGCCGAGGCCGACCCGGTCGACGACGAGCCCGGTGTCACGTCGGTGCGCTTCGCCACCCTCCTCCCCGGGTACCCGGGGTGGCACTGGACGGTCAGCGTCGCCCACCTCGACGGTGAAGAGCCTTCGGTGCTCGAGGCCGAGCTGATGCCCGGCGACGGCGCCCTGCTCGCCCCGGACTGGGTGCCGTGGGCCGACCGTCTCGCCGAGATGAAGGCCCAGGAGGCGCACGACGGCGACGAGGACGACGACGAGTCCGAAGACGACGACGAGGACTCCGAGGACGACTCGGACGACGAGGACGAGGACGACTCCGACGACGAGCGTGGGTCGATCGTGCACGGCGGTGACGTGGACGGCGTCGACATCGACGACCTCGTCGAGGATTCCGGCAACTCCGACGACGACTCCGACGACTCCGTTCCGGCGGACGCACCCGTCGTCCCCGCCGCGCACCCCGAGGCCGACCTCGACGACGAGTCGCACGACGACGACTGGGACGGCGAGGACGAGGACCCGTTGAGCAGGCGACGGAAGTAGTCCCACGAACGCGACCCGCGCCTCCTGCGTCCGGGTCGGATCACGACGAAGGCCCCGACACGATCGTGTCGGGGCCTTCGTCGTGCGGGCGATCGGTCAGAGGGCGTCGACGACGAACTCGATCGACCGGATCAGCTGGCGGACGTCGTCGGGCTCGATGGCCGTGAAGGTCGCGACGCGCAGCTGGTTGCGGCCGAGCTTGCGGTAGGGCTCGGTGTCGACGATGCCGTTGGCGCGGAGCACCTTCGCGATGGCGGCCGCGTCGATCGACTCGGCGAAGTCGATGGTCGCGACGACCTGCGAGCGGTGCGACGGGTCGACGACGAACGGGGTCGCGTACTCGGAGGCGGTGGCCCAGTCGTACAGCGCCGACGACGACTCGCGCGTGCGGGCGTCGGCCCAGGCGAGGCCGCCGTTCTCGAGCATCCAGCGGGTCTGGTCCTCGAGCAGCAGCAGGGTAGTCAGGGCGGGCGTGTTGAGGGTCTGGTCGAGCCGCGAATTGTCGACGGCGTTCTTCAGGCTGAGGAACTCGGGGACGTACCGGCCGCTGGCGGCGATGCGCTCGACGCGCTCGATCGCCGCGGGGGAGAAGAGCGCGAACCAGAGGCCGCCGTCGCTCGCGAAGTTCTTCTGCGGGGCGAAGTAGTAGACGTCGGCCTGCGAGGCGTCGAAGTCGATGCCGCCCGCCGCGCTCGTCGCGTCGACGACGGTGAGGGCACCGGGGTCGCCGGCGACCCGGGTGACCGGCGCCATGACGCCGGTCGAGGTCTCGTTGTGCGGCCAGGCGTAGACGTCGACGCCCTCGAGCACCTCGACCTCGGCCAATGACCCGCCCTCGGCCGTGATCACGTGGGGGGCCTCGAGCCAGGGGGCCGCATTGGCCTTGGCGAACTTCGACCCGAACTCGCCGAACGAGAGGTTCTCGGCGCGCTTCTCGACGAGGCCGAACGCCGCGGCGTCCCAGAAGGCGGTCGAGCCGCCGTTGCCCAGCACGACCTCGTAGCCGTCGGGCAGGCGGAAGAGCTCGCCGAGTTCGGCGCGGACGCGGCCGACCAGGTCCTTCACGGGCGCCTGGCGGTGCGAGGTGCCGAGGATCGTCGCCCCGGCGGTGACGAGGTGCTCGAGCTGGGCGGCCCGCACCTTCGAGGGGCCGCAGCCGAAGCGGCCGTCGGTGGGCAAGAGGTCAGTGGGAATCCGGATGTCCGCCATGCGCTCGATCCTACTGACGCGGCGCGGGGCCCAGCGTGCAGCCGGTAGGCTGACGGGGTAGTCCACGTGTTCCACCGGGAGGCCCCTGTTGACCGATCTCGTCGACACCACAGAGATGTACCTGCGCACGATCCTCGACCTCGAAGAAGAGAACATCGTGCCGCTTCGTGCGCGCATCTCCGAGCGTCTCGGCCACTCCGGTCCGACCGTGTCGCAGACCATCGCCCGCATGGAACGCGACGGTCTCGTCGTCGTGTCCGGCGACCGTCACCTCGAGCTCACGCACGACGGGCGAGCCAAGGCGACGCACGTCATGCGCAAGCACCGCCTCGCCGAGCGCCTGCTCGCCGACGTGATCGGCCTCGACTGGGCCTACGTCCACGACGAGGCCTGCCGGTGGGAGCACGTCATGAGCGAACAGGTCGAACGTCGCCTGCTCGACATGCTCGACCACCCGACCGAGTCGCCCTACGGCAACCCGATCCCGGGGCTCGACGAACTCGGCGACTCACCCGCGGGGCGCTTCCTCGACGGCGTGGTCAACCTCGTGGCCGTGCTCGCGGAGCACCCCGAGGGCGTCACGCGTCCGATCCGTCGCCTGGCCGAGCCCGTCCAGTTCGAACCCGAGCTGCTGCAGCAGCTGCAGGGCGCAGGCGTGCTGCCCGGCGGCATCGCGACCCTCCGCTCGGCGGGGTCGTACGTGTTCGTCAAGGTCGAAGGTCACGACGAGGGTCTCGAACTGCCGACCGAGGTCGCGCAGCACATCTACGTGGGGCTCTGACCCACCCATCGAGTTCTGACCGGCCCGACGGGTCGCGCGGGATTCTTGCGTTCGTGCCCCGCGCCTCCTGCGATCTGCGCCGGATCACGCACTCGTTTACCGATTCGTTACAAATGTCCCTCTCGAGGATGATTCCCCAGGGTTCGCTCGGCTACAGTCGCTGAGTCCCCAGGCCACTGAACCGGCCGCCGGACCCGTGGCAGGACGTCTCTCACGCCCGTCTCCTGCCGTGTGTCGTCGCGATACGAACGAACGGACGGGACAGCTTCCCGAAAGCTGTCGAGATGCAGGAGACCCTTCCTCTTGACCCTCCCCGGCTCAGACCACACCCCCGACGTGCGCCCGAACCGCACCGTCGCCACCCGCACCCCCGCCGACCTGCCGACCCGCTCGTCGCTGCGCCGCGCCCAGGCCGCTGCCGCACCCGCCGCCCGCTCGGGCCGCCCGTCGGTCAAGCGCAGCGTGGTCTCGGTGACCGTGATGACCCTGACCGCCGGCCTGATCGGCACGATGGCCCTGCCGGCCTTCGCGTCGAACCCCGCCGCCGCGAACGACCCGAGCGTCGGCGCGGCGTCGACGAGCGTCTCGACCAGCCACGCCCAGAGCGTCGCGGTCGCCGACGACGTCGCCCTGGCCGACGCCACCCGCGACGGTTACACGGCGACGTCGCAGGCCGACCTCAACGCGGCGGCCCTGGCCACCCAGCGCGAGGCCGAGCGTGCCGCCCTGGCCGCGAGCTACGCCAGCTACACCGGACCGACGGCTGCCGAGAACGTGGCCGCCTCGGCGAGCGGCACCGTGGCGACGCCCGGCGCGTTCAGCCTCAGTGCGGTGTACAACACGGCCCTGCAGTACGTGGGCACCCCCTACGTCTTCGGCGGAGCGACCCCGGCCGGCTTCGACTGCTCGGGTTTCGTCATGTACGTGTACTCGCAGTACGGCATCTCGCTGCCGCACTCGGTCACGCGTCAGGGCGCGATGGGCACGCCGATCTCGGCGGCCGAGGCGCAGCCCGGAGACGTCATCATCTTCGACGACGGGTCGCACGACGGGTTCTACGCCGGCAACGGCATGATCCTGGACGCACCCAAGCCCGGTGGGTCGGTCAGCGTGCGCCCGCTGTGGACCTCCGCGGTGCACTACGTGCGCTACGGGGCGTAGGCGACCCGCGCCTCCTGCGCCTGAACACCCTGTGAAGAGCCGCCCTGCCCCTTGGCAGAGCGGCTCTTCGGGGCTTAGCCTGGCGATCTCGGAGTTCCGCTGAGACCAGGAGCGTCAGATGCCTCGTTCGACCGCCACCCGCACCATGGGTGCGCTGTCGCACGAGCACATACGACACCCCGCCATGTGACAGAGCACCGTCCCCGTGACGGTGCTTTTTTCGTATCGGCGGGCCTGTTGGGCCTGTGCCACCCCGAGAGATCGAATCCCTGGAAGCCGTCCAGGGTGCTTCGAAAGGGAAAGCATGCGCACTCTCGTCCTCAACGCCGGTTACGAGCCCCTCGCCGTGGTCTCCGACCGGCGGGCCCTCGTCCTCGTCATGAGCCAGAAGGCGACCGTCGTCGCCGCCGATGCGGAGCACCCCGTGCTCGGAGCGGTGACGTCGTGGGATCGCCCGTCGGTGATCGTGCTGACGCGGTACGTGCGCATCCCGCACACGCGGCAGATCCCCGTCTCGCGGCGCGGTGTCATGCGGCGTGACTCGCACCGCTGCGCCTACTGCGGACGGTCGGCGACGACGATCGACCACGTGCAGCCGAGGTCACGGGGTGGAGCGGACAGCTGGGAGAACCTCGTCGCGTGCTGCCTCAAGTGCAACAACCTCAAGAGCGACCGCACCCCGCACGAGATGGGCTGGGAGCTGCTCTTCACGCCGAAGCCGCCGCACGGGGTCGGCTGGGTCGTGCGCGGCATGGAGCGGACGCAGGCGGACTGGGACGAGTACCTCGCGGCCGCGTGAGGCTCGGCCTGCCTCGTGCGGGCCGGCGGTCGGACTGCTTCGCACCGCGTCTCGTGCATCACACCGCGACTAGTCGGGGTGTACTGCACGAAGCGCGGTGCAATGGTCTCGTCGGCCGGACGGCAGGAGGCGCGGCTTCGGTAGACTCGGACGGTCAGCCTCTGTAGCTCAATGGAAGAGCAGTTCCGTCCTAAGGAAAGGGTTGGGGGTTCGAGTCCCTCCAGGGGCACCAAATATATCTGACTAGAACCTCGACTAAATCCACGGCGGTTGGGGGTTTGTCTGCTTCTTCCGAATCTGGCCCTGACATGTGTCGGGTGCGCCAGTAGATGGTCTCGAACGGCTGGGCGAGGTCGCCGTGCACCTCGGCGTCCTGCTCGACATAGACGTGCGAGAAGAAGGCCTGGTTGAAGCTCCTGCGGAGTGAGTCCGACGCCCGGCGGTACGCCGAAGCAGGCCAGAGGAAATTTTGACGTTGTGCCTCAATGCGATGACTACAGTTGTACGGGGGACCAGTTGTTCATTGCGAAAACGAGTTCGGCGGGAGTCCGGCAGAACCTAAATTTGATCAAACTGTGGGCGGGCGGGGCCAAGATACCCCTGCACGTCCCCAAAAGGGGAGCTTCAACCAGTGCATATGTCGAAAGTGAGTCTTACCAACTACCGCAACTTCGAACGCGCGACCTTTGAATTCAACGCGGGCGTCAATACCGTTATCGGCGAGAACGGGACGGGAAAGACCAACCTCTTTCGGGCGATCAGGCTTCTCCTTGATGAGAACATGATCGGGGCCGCCTATCGCCTAGATGACGGCGACTTTCATCGGGGCCTCGGTGATTGGAGAGGGCATTGGATAGTCATCAGTGCCCAGTTTGAGGACATAACTGCCGACGAATCCGTGCAAGCCCTCTTCGTGCACGGAGCCGGCGTCACAGATGACGAGCCCGTGGACACTGCGACTATCAACCTGATTTTCCGTCCACGGAAGGAAATAAGGATGGAGCTTTCACAGGTCGCCGACGGTGACGTGGGTGCCATGCGATCGATTCTTGATCCGCTCACCGTGGACGATTACGAGACCGTTTTCACTGGGAGAAGCACGGCGGACTTCAGCGACCCCGACTGGTACGCGTCCGTTGTCGGAGACTTCGATAGCGCGGTTTTTGGCAGCGAGACCGAACCTCCCGAGCTGGGCGCAACGTTGCCCCGGCAGCTCGCCGTATCCAAGGAGGTGTCTTTCTCGTACATTCAGGCTCTGCGAGACGTGATCCAGGATTTTCGAAACAACAGGTCTAACCCCCTCCGCAACTTGCTGCGGAGCAAGAGCGGGGAAGTCGACGAGGCCGGCTTCAAGGTCATCACCGACAAGGTGATAGAGCTCAATGGCTCGATCGAGGCATGGCCCGACGTCCAAGAAATTAGGAAGGACATCCGACAGACGATCAAGGATGCCGTCGGGGAGGCGTATTCGCCTTCGTCTCTCAGCATCAAGTCCGGCCTCCCGGACGACGCTGATCACCTCTTTCAATCGCTCAACTTGTTCGTCGGGGAGGACGGCGAGACCTACGAGGGGGGCATAGATGAGCTTTCCCTGGGCGGTGCGAATCTCATCTACCTGACCCTCAAGCTCCTCGAGTTTAAGTACCAGAGCTCGACGCGGGCGATCGCTAACTTCCTTCTCATCGAAGAGCCTGAGGCTCATATCCACACCCACATTCAAAAGACGCTGTTCGATCGGCTGAACTACCCGGACACGCAGGTCATCTACTCCACGCACTCGACCCAAATTTCTGAAGTCAGCCAAGTCGAGAGCATGAACATCGTGGGGCGCAGTGAGGGGAAGTGCGAGGCATTCCGGCCTGCGAGAGGCCTGGACAACGCACAGATCGGCCATGTCCAGCGCTATCTCGACGCTGTGAGGAGCAACCTCCTCTTCGCCCGAAGTGTCATCCTTGTCGAGGGAGACGCCGAGGAAATCCTCTTCCCCGTAATGCTCAAGAACGTGCTTGGCGTAGGCATCGACGAGCTTGGGATCAGCCTCGTTAATATCCGAAGCACCGGCTTCGAGAACGTGGCCTTGCTGTTCGACGACGAACGCATCCGCAAAAAGTGCAGCGTCGTTACGGACCTTGACGCGACTTTCTTCGATGCGAGCCCGCAGCCCGGTGACAGTCCCGCGCTGACGACGTTCAAGCGACGTGCTGTCCGATCCGACCGGACGGGAGCGGCGCGAAAGGTCCGTTTGGACGACTTTGCTGCCGGTAACCCATGGGTATCAACGTTCTATGCGGACCACACGTTCGAGGTGGATTTCCTCGAGGCGGGCAACACTTCAACGGCTGTCGGGATCGTCGACGACGTCTACTCGGATGCCGCTACGAGACTCGCTGCGAAGGCGGATCTTGAGTCAGGCGACAGCTACCGCTACGGGAAACGAATCCTGACGATGGCGAGGAGCTCCGGCAAAGGCTGGTTCGCGATACTCCTGGCGGGCAATCTGGATCACCGGGTCTTCATCCCGGGTTACGTCCTTGAGGCCTTGCGATTCGCTCATCCGGTCATCAGCGTCGAGACGTGGTTCAACATCATGAGCTACCGGCTCCATCTGGACCTAGCGGACGGGACCACGCCCGAGCCGGTCCACGTAGCGTTCCGCGCAGAGTTGAGCAACTACCGGGCCGGCCAAGTGTCCTTCCCTGCTGTCAAAGCTCGATTCGCGTCCGACTTTCCTCATGATCGTCTCAACGACGTGCTGGGTAAGTACTAGATGGGACTCTGGGCCGAAGGAGTTCTGAACGACGACCAAGAGCACGCGATCGCCGAGGAAGAAAGCGTATTTCTTGTCGCCTGTCCCGGCAGCGGTAAGACGCGAACGCTGACGTACAAGGTGGCTTCTGAGCTAGCCAAGCTTGACTCGCACCGTCGGTTCGTCGCAGCTATCACATATACCCACCGAGCGGCGGACGAGATCGAGGAGCGCGTAACTGGCCTCGGCGTCGGCACCGAGCAGTTGTGGATCGGCACGATCCACGCCTTCTGCCTGGAGTGGATACTCAAACCCTATGGCGTTTATCACCCGGAACTGAAGAACGGCTTCCAGGTCATCAACTCGCACGAGTCCGAGGCAATCCTGAAGCGGCTTTGCGGAACGCGGTCGAGTCCTCGTGTGACGACATTCGATTGCGGTTATTTCTTTACCGACTCAGCCATGGAACTCGGTTGCCGCGCACCAAGCAAGCTCCCGAACGTCCGCGCCGTCCTCAGCGACTATTTTGCGGAAACGCGGGCCCAGCGGCAGGTTGACTTCGAGCACATTCTCAAATATGCGTATGAACTGATTAGGGACAACCGAGTCATCAGCCGCGTCCTGGCCAACATCTTCAGTTTCATCGCCATTGACGAGTATCAGGACACGAAACAGATCCAGTACGCGATCCTGGCGTCGATCATCCGCGCGGGAGCAGGCGAGACACGGACGATGATCGTCGGCGACCCCAACCAGTCGATATTCACTTCCCTTGGCGGCTTCGCCATGCCCGCAAAGGATTTTCAGGCCTTGATTAGCGTCCCGCTAAGAGAGATGTCACTTTCCAGGAACTACAGATCATCGGGTCGAATCGTCGGGTACTTCGGTAATTACAACGTGCAAGGCACGACGATCGTTGCGGCTTCCCCGGACGTGTCCCACCCCAGCGAACTCACGTTCGACAATCGGACGTCGAAGGAAGACTTGGAGACAGAAATTGCCAGGTTGATTCGGCACAGCGTTGTCGATTTGGGCATTGCGCCAAGTGAGATATGCGTGGTGGCCCCCTGGTGGATTCACCTCGCCCATCTCACAAGACGTCTGGTCGCGTTGATGCCCGAGTACGAGTTCGACGGCCCTGGTCTGGTGCCGTTCTCGCGCGACGTAGATAACTTCTGGTTCAAAATGGCCAGAATCTCCTTGACGGAGGCTTCTCCTCGCATGTTTCTAACGCGCCTGCGTTGGGCGGCTGACATTTTGAACGACCTCGGGCTTGCTGGGGTCGATACGTCACGTATCTCGAGCCGATCCTTCCTCCGCGAGTCCAACTCCGTCGTAGTGGAAGAATCGGACGGACTCGCTTACCTTGCCTCCTATTACGACGCCCTATTCGCGAGGCTCGGGATCAGGTACTCGCTTTACCGGTCTCTCCAGGACCAGCACGCTGCGTTCTTTGCCAGTTCGCGTGAGCGCATAGACCGTTTGTCGTCGGACGGCGCTCCCTACCTGAGCGACGTGGCGCTCTTTCGTCGAGTCTTTCGGCCTCGTGCCGGCATTACCGTCTCGACGATCCACGGGGTCAAAGGGGCGGAATTCGACACGGTCATTGCGTTCGCGCTCCTTGAGGGCATGGTCCCCCACTTCAGCGACGCAGACCAGGTAGATGGAGCCAAGAAGCTCATGTACGTCATCGCGTCTCGGGCTCGACGCAACCTTCACTTGATTGCTGAGCGAGGAAGGGCAGCCTCCTGGAACCGACCCGACCATGACACGACCGTTCCGCTCAGACGGCTCGCATATTCGTACGACAAGTGACGGTATGCAGTCCTTAGCCCAACAGACAGTACTTCGTTGTCGCTCACCACTCTCGACTCAACGCGGAATGCAGAATCCGCGGAGATCAGCTCACGGTCGTCGGCATCATTCCCGAAGCATGATGGGCCGCCGACCGTACATTCCGGATGTCGACGGAGGCTAGGGCGGCAACCCGCTTGGCCAAGCGATCCCAGCGACGAGAAAATACGGTCAAGTAGATCTGCCATGGTGGTCCTGCCTTCGTCGCGGACCCTCTGTGCCATCGCGACATCCAGGCATGCCATCGCCGCATGCGCAAGCGTTCGGCGCGTTCTTCCGAGTGGTCGGCGGAGTTGTTGAGCTGATCGGCAACGAGCGGCAGGAGCTTGCCTCTCCCACGCGAGATGCTTCTCGTAGTTGTGCGCACGCAGCGAGGCAGTGCTCATGATCACGCGCACGGTTCCCAGGTGGCGCTCGTCCCTATCGGTGGCGGCCACCGGGTCGAGCGATCGCCGAAGCGACAACCAAATCGGTTCATCGAGCGGATGTGACGCCAGGGCCGCGCAATGGACCCGCTGTTTAGGACGTCCTCCTTCGTGGGGAAGTGGTGGAAGAAGCTGCGGGGAGAAACGCCAACCGCCTTGGCTATGTCGTTAGTCGTCGTTGAGTGAAAACCGCGTTCGACGAAGAGGTCGATGGCCGTGGCGCGGACCTGCTCGCGGACGGCTTCGCGAGTGCGCTCTCCGAGTCTCTGAGGGTGTGCGGCCTGTCTAGAGGTTCGAGTCCCGCAGGTCTTTTTGCTCCGGTACGTGGTTTTCGGGCATTTCGGCGATAGCGTCACCCCTGGAGCGCCTACCGGTGATGTTGTGCATTACGCAACGAGACAACGTTGGTTCGACATTGTCGGCTCTGACAGTGGTGGGAAAATATAATCAGAGGAAAACTGCATGCCCAACGAATCCATCCCACCAGTCGACAGCCCGATTGAATCCTCGGCCAAGGATGCTCTTGAACGTGCTGATGTTGCGCGCGAGTTCGCAGCGACTCTGAGGGAGCTTGACGCGTCTGGCGGTCTCGTTATCGGCGTTCTCGGCGCGTGGGGTCATGGCAAGACCTCATTCATCAACATGATGAAAGAAGAGTTCGCGGCCGCTCCGGAGCTCCCGGTAATCGAGTTCAATCCCTGGCTATTTTCCGGCTCAATGCAGATCACGGACGTGTTTTTCAGGGAGGTCGCAGCGGAACTACGAATTGAGGACGAGTCCAAATTTTCCAAGATCGCGGACGGCCTCAACACCTACGGGGACGTACTGAGTCCATTAGCCATCATTCCGGGCTTTGGCGGCTGGTTCGACCGTGCGTTCAAGGCCGGGCGGCTTGCGACTAATTGGTGGGCGGAACGGAAAAAGGGGAGTCGGACGGTCAGGGACCAGGTCACGGAAGGACTAAAGTCACTCGATCAGCCCGTCGTGATCGTGATTGACGACATCGACAGGCTCACCACGCACGAGATCCGGGACATCTTTAAGCTCGTGCGTCTGACCGCGAGCTTCCCGAACGTCATCTACGTGCTTGCGTTTGACCGCAGGCGAGTCGAAGAGGCTCTGACCGAAAGTGGCGTTTCCGGCCGCGCCTATCTCGAGAAGATCGTGCAGTTGAGTTTCGATCTTCCAGGGATCCCGCGTGAGGTGCTGCGCAGCCAAGTCTTCGAGCGGCTCAACTCCATCCTCGACGGGATTGAGCGCGTCCGTTTCACGGAAGAGGCCTGGCCTGCGGTCTACTTCGAAGTGATCGAGCCTCTGATCGGCAATCTGCGGGACGTCACACGTCTGGCCATGTCGGCGCACGTCACGCTCCGCGCTCTCGGCGATGAGACCGAGACCGTGGACCTCATGGCCTTGGAGGCAATTCGCGTATTCCGACCAGAGCTATTCGCTCAGATTCAGAAGCACAGGATCGTATTGACCGAATCTCGGGATACGTTCTCCAACACCGAATCGACGCGCCAACAGGCCGCCATTGAGGAGATGATTGAAACGGCAGGCGACGAAGCTGACGTCGTCAAAAACCTGATCAACCATGTGTTTCCGACTGCAAGTCGCTATATCGGGGGCATGAACTACGGTCATGACTTCTCGGTCAGAGCCAAGCGAGACCATCGCGTCGCGCACATCGACTACTTGAACCACTATCTCGAGCGAACCGCCCCAAGCGGGCTCGTCGCTTTTCGGCGCTCGGAGCAGGCCTTCGCCAAGATGTCCGAGCCGGAAGAATTCGCGACTTTCTGGGAAGACGTGAGCCCGGAGGACCTTGAAGATGCCATCACGGGACTCGAAGCATACGAGCGGGAGTTTCCGATCGAGGGGGTGCCCGCCGCCTCGATTGTCCTGCTGAACCTTATTCACGTCATTCCGGAACGACCGAGCCGCGGAATGTTCGACTTCATGGAACCAGAAGTTGTCGTGGCTCGAGTCGTTCTCAGGATGCTACGCCGCATTGATTCGGAGGCGGACCGGGAATCGGCGATCGCTGAGATTATGCCTTCGCTCACGTCGTTCTCAACCCAGCTCGAACTGCTAACCATGATTGGCTACAGGGAAGGCGCTGGCCACAAGTTGGTAAATGAGGAAATGGCGCGGCAATTCGAATTGCAATTCGTCGAGCGTGTCTCGGGAAACCACTCCCCAGTTCCGGGCGAGGAGTACGATCTCGCGCGTGTGATGTATAGGGTCGCGGAGGCGGAAGGCGACTCTTACGTACCGCCGGTCCTGACTGAACCGGAAGAGATCCGCTCCCTTTTGACCTCCGCGCGCTCGATCGCCCGGTCTCAATCGATGGGTGCCTATACCGTGCGAGAACAGCCCCATCTCTGGTGGGACGGCCTCATTCGCATTCTGGGTGACGAGCAGAGTCTCCGCGCGGCAATTGCGACGCTGCGAGAAGCCGATGGCGAGACACCTTTGCTAGACCTGGCGGACAAATATCTAGAGGGGTGGCGTCCCAGGAGGGATTAGCACGGGGCCTTAGAGCGGCACCGCTCATGCTTGCGAAAGGAAGATCACCGGCTCATCCTGAAGACAGATGAGCGGACGTCGTGCCACAAATCGGTCCGGAATCGCACCTGGTCCGCAAGTCCCTGCTCGCGTTGCTCTGGCTTGAGGCGCCCCAGTTCTTCGCCCTTCTCCCGCCGGCCGCCCAGTAGGAGGTCCACCGCCTCTTCGTCCCGTTCCTCGACCTGAACGACGACGAGCTCCTCGCCCGAAACGCTGAGTCGTCGAGGCGCGAATCGTCCCTGGCGAACAGGATCGGCAAGTACTGGTCGCATGTCTCGCGCTTGTACTCCGACTACGTGGCAGCGGTGGGGGAGGAGAATTCGCCCTCGATCCGCATCCTTCTCGCCCGCGGGCTGGCCGCCGTGTCACGCCTGGACGTCGAGCGCCACGGCAAACGCGTCCACGTCCACGTCCACCCGGTCGTGCGCCCGGAACCGGATCTTCGCAAGCTCGCGCACGCGCTTTGCGAACTGGCTTAGCAGATCCGCCGCGAGGAAGCCGTGAACGAGTCTGGCGACAAGGCCGCAGGTCCGCCGGGCCGTTGCGTTGGATCATGGAGCCGACCGGCTTTGGGTCCCGTTCGATGAGCCGCCCGATCCGGTTCGCCGAAAGCCCATCGGCGTGCAATTCCAATGCTCGCCTCGCGTCGGCGTCGAGGATTGTCGGCCGCATGATCACGCCGGGACCCTGCAGGTGCTCCACCGCGACACCGCGCGAAACGCGGAACTCGGCGGCGAGCTGCCGCACGGTCCTGCCTTCGCGATAGCTGGCGACGAGCGCGTCGAACTCGTCCGCCGAAATCCTCCGAACCTGCCCTGGCACGTGGCCGGACTCGCGGGCAGGCTTCCGCAGCACGCTCCTCATCTCACCGCTTCGAAGCACCCGAGATAGAGGTTTCACGGGACTACATAAGTTTGTAAGAGCCTCGCTTTAGCGCGCCTAACGACGCTTCGCGACGATGCCCCTGGAGGGACTCGAACCCCCTGTGGCCCCGCGCTCCGCTCGCCCGTCCCGGGGCACCCGGACAAGGGAGTCCGGCGTCGCTTCGTCGGCTGCCCTGCGACAACTCGTCAGGGCCATTGCCCCACGGTCCATGGGCATCGAAGCACAGGAAGGGGCTCGCCACTCGGACCTATGTCCGTGTCGTCGACTTCACTCGACCCGCTCGTGCTTCTTCACCCTCGGGGTGCTCCCGAGAGGCGTCCAGTGGTCGCGCAAAGCCCAGTCGCTCTCGCCGACGATGAAGTCGTACCGGCCCGGATGTGTACTGATGCTTGGGGGCCACCTCGACGTAGTCGTCACGGCCCACGCCGGTCAGAACGAGTTTCCCGCAGCCCTTCGTCTCGATGACGACGGCTCGGGAGGACTCGCCCCGGCGGAGTTGGCTGTCCGAGATGGTTCCGCGGGCGCTCTCCACGGTGCAGGTAAGGGTGAGGACGTGCATCTCGTCGTAGGCCCACGTGGTGAAGGTAAGGGCGAAAAAGGGGACGCCACAGACCGACAGGGTGACGAGGGTCACGATCCCCGTGACGCGCCTCAGCATCCGCTTGCGAGGCGTGACGATGCGCGGCTCGTACTGGGGCAGCACGACTCCGGTCAGTCGCTCAAGCTCCAGGCTCAGCCGCCGCTCACTTCGTCGTGTCTCGCCAGGCGGAGCGGTGTCGCGCGGTCGGCTTCTCGGCACGATCCTCCTGGTGTGTCGGTGGTCGTTGTAAGCCTGAGACGTGTGGACGGTCATGTCGGTGACGTGCTCGAGGTGCTCGACGATCGGCTCCAGGTACTCCTGCGGCAGACGAGGCCCGCGCGGGCGCCGTCGCTAGCTGCTGACCCTGCCTCGGTCGGCCTGGCCGGCTACGCCGGAAGCTCGGGGAGGGCCAGGAGTGCGATGCCGAGCGCAGCCGCCACTGCTCCCAACGCGGTGATCGCCACGCCCGGCAAGGCGCTGCCGCCGTCCCGCTGCCGGACGATCAGGACTCCGCCGACGATGCCGACGAGCCCCAGGGCGAGGAGGGTGATCGAGAACACCATGAGGAGCCTTTCGGTTGGTGGGAACGGTGCCGACATCGGCGAGCCTGCTTCGGGGAAGCGCTTGACGCACACGCCACCGTGAGCGTCCGTCCGAACTCAGACGACCGGGAGCAACGCTACCTGGAGGTCCTGATCACCGAAGGGCCAGAGTGGGGTCATGCCGACCGCCGCAGAGACCGCCCGCACGACCCGCTACGACCGGCAGATCGGGCGCCGCGACCTCACCGAATGGCGGTCCGCCGCGGGCCAGCGGCTCGCGTCGCGGCACAAGACCGTCGCGCAGAAGGTCGGCGCGCGCCGGGCCCTCGTCGCGACGCTCGCCGTCGGGGGCGGCATCGCGATCGCGGCGACCGCCGGGGCCGCCTACATCTACGACGGCGTCACGGGCCGCGACGGCATCGAGAGCCTCGACCGGCCTGCGCTCGAGCGTGCGAAGACGCTCCGCTCGCCGGCGACGAACGGCGCGGCCGCCGCCATCGCCCACGTCTTCGGACCCGTCGTCCTGCCCGCCGTCACCGTCGGAGCCGCCGCGGCCTTCGGCTTCCGGGACCGCCATCCGAGCCCCGTCGCCCTCGTCGTGGCGGCCGGAGCGGGGTCGCTCGCGATGACCGTCGTCGGCAAGAAGCTCATCAAGCGCAACCGGCCCGACCGGCACGAGGCCATCCCGCCGTACGAGAAGTCCCCGTCGTTCCCCTCGGGCCACACGCTGAACACGACCACGATCCTCGGCGTGCTCGCCTACCTCCTCGCCCTGCGGCAGGAGAAGCAGGCGCCGCAGGTCGCCCTCGTGGGGGCTGCGGCCGGGACGGCCGGCGTCGTGGGGTTGTCCCGCGTGCTGCTCGGGGCCCACTGGTTCACCGACGTGGCCGTCGGCTGGGTCAGCGGCATCGGCTGGCTCTCGCTGATCGTCACGAGCCACCGCCTCTACCTCAGCACCCAGGACGACGACGACGTCCACGAGTGACGGCCGTGCGGCCGACGTGACCCTCGAGGCGGCCGTGCGCCGCGCCTCCTCGTCCTGGGCCTCCGCCTGGGTCGGAGCCGCCGGGCGTCACGCGCGGTCGTGCAGCGTGACCTGGTAGCCGTCGGGGTCGACGAAGGTGAAGGTGCGGCCGAAGGGGCCGTCGACCGGTGCGGTGGCGATCTCGACGTCGGCGGCGACCAGGGCGTCGTGGATGGCCTGCGCGTCGGAGGCGAGCAGCCAGAGGCCGACCCCGCGACCGAGCGGCGCCGCGTCGAGGTCGACGCCGGGCAGCGGGCCGCGCACGGCGAAGGCGATCGGCGTCGTGGCGAAGACGACCGCGTGCGGCGGGCCGTCCTGCCGGGTGAGACCGAGGTGTGCTTCGTAGAACGCGGCCGAGCGCTCGACGTCGCGGACCTGGAGGGAGATGAAGTCGGGACCGGTGGCGGTCATGGTGCGCCTGCTCTCGCGTCGGAGGTGAGTGTCAGTTAGCTGACATCTAGGAACCTATGTCAGACTACTGACATGAGTCAAGTCGGATCGGCGATCGACCTCGAGACCTCGGTGGGCTACCTGCTGAAAGAGGCGTCGAGCGCTCTGCGCGCCGCCATGGAGGCCGAGCTGCGTCCGCTCGGCATGACCATCACGCACTACTCGTGCCTCGAGCTGCTCGCGCAGCGGCCCGGGCTGTCGAACTCCGAGCTCGCCCGCGGGGCCTTCGTCACCCGTCAGTCGATGAACGTCCTGCTGCAGGCGCTCGAGCATGACGGGTTCGTGCGGCGAGCCGACCGCGCGCCGTCGGGGCGGGCGTTGCCGACCGAGCTGACGGCGGAGGGGCGACGTCAGCTGACGGTCGCCAGCGCGGCCGTCCGCGGAGTCGAGGACAAGATGACGGCGGGGCTCACGCCGGCCGCGCGTCGACAGGTGGCCGAGGCGCTGCGGGGGTTCGCCACGGCGCTGCGCCGACCGACGTGATCCGGGCTCGTCGCGTCGCGCCGCCGGTGTCGCGCCGGGTGCGGGTCAGGCGCTCTCGCGCCACATGATCTCGGTCGGCAGCAGGACCCCGGTGCGCGTCCCGTCGGCCCCGCCGAGTTGGTCGAGTACCTGGCGGGCGGCCCGTCGGCCCAGCTCTTCGGCGGGCTGGCGCACGGTCGAGAGGGGCGGCGTGCAGCGCAGTGCCCAGGAGCTGTCGTCGAAGCCGACGATCCCGAGGTCGCCGGGCACCGAGATCCCGCGCCGGTGGAGGACGTCGAGGGCCCCGGCGGCAACGGCGTCCGACGCCGCGAAGACCCCGTCGACCCGGGGGTCCCGCGCGAGCAACTCGGTCATGCCGTCGACGCCGGCCGCGTAGCTGTAGAACGGGTTGCGCACCACGAGGTCCGGGTCGAAGAGGTCGCCGAGCGCGGCACGGAAACCTGCGAGGCGGTCCTCGCCCGAGTCACGGTCGAGCCCGGAGGCGAGCATGCCGACCCGGGTGCGTCCCGTCGAGACGAGTCGGCGCACGATCGCCTCGGCGGCGGCCTGGTTGTCGATGCCGATGAACGGGATGTCGGGAGCGTCGCTCGGGTGGCCGACGAACGAGGCCGCCAGTCCGAGCTCGGCGACGGCCTGAGAGATGGGGTCGCCCGTCCGGGCGGACAGGATGATCGCCCCGTCGACGAAGCCGCCGCGCAGGTACTCGACCACGCGGTCGCTGTCGCGCTGGGAGTCGATCATCAGCGTGACGAGTTGGTGGTCGGCCTGGGACAGAACGGAGTTGGTGCCGATCAGGATGTTGCCGATGTTCGGGTCGTCGAGCACGACCGAATGAGGCTCGTGGACGATCAGCGCGATCGCTCGTGACCGCTGGGTGACGAGGTTGCGCGCCGCCGCGTTGCGGACGTAGCCCACCTTGGCCACAGCGGCCTCGACGGCCTCGCGCGCCTGGTGCGAGACGTACGGTTCGTTGTTCAGCACGCGCGACACGGTGCCCCGGGAGATGCCGGCCTCGGCGGCCACGTCGTGGATCGTGGCACGCCGACGCGGAGATCTCGGACCGGGCATGTCGGTCACCCTAGCGGAGCCCGGGACGCTCGGGATCGTTCCCCGGAGGACGAAGGACGGACGGCCGGTTGGGTAACCGTACGATCACGGTCGGCCCCTCCGCTTTGACAAACCGGCGGCCGTGGGCTTAGCTCTGTGAACGTTCCCAGAAAGTGCTGCCCGATCCTTCGGGCCCCGTTCTGGGAACGATCACAGAAACCCTGTGAACCTTCGCCGTCGAAGGGCCTCCGGCCGTTCGTGAAGGACACCCGCCGAAGAAGCCGAGGCCCCGTGTGACCCAGACTGCTGCCGAGCCCGCCGTCGTCGCCCCGCCGTCCCCGCGTTCGGCCAGACCGCGGAAGCCGTTCCGGTACCGCAAGGCGATCGCGATCTTCATCGTCCCCTTCGCGGCGCTCTTCGCGGCGTTCTACCTGACGCCGATCCTCTACGCCGTCTTCCAGTCGCTGCAGAAGGTCGAACGCGAGGGCACGTTCGGCGCCCCGACCCAGGTCTTCGGCGGCCTCTCGCAGTACGCGTTGGTCTTCCAGAACACCGAGTTCTGGTCGTCCATCGGCCGGGTGCTGCTCTTCGGCGTCGTCCAGGTCCCGGTGATGCTGCTGCTCGCGCTGCTCTTCGCGCTGCTGCTCGACTCGCCCTTGCTGCGCGGCAAGCGGTTCTTCCGCCTCGCGTTCTTCGCGCCCTACGCCGTGCCGGGCGTCATCGCCGCGATCATGTGGGGCTACCTTTACTCGCCGAGCCTCTCGCCGTTCTCGGCCGTCACGTCGCGGGCCGGCCTCCTCGACGGCGGCACGGTGCTCTGGGCCGTGGCCAACGTCGTCACCTGGGTGTTCGTCGGCTACAACATGCTGATCATCTACTCGTCGCTCCTCGCGATCCCCACCGAGATCTACGAGGCGGCCCGCCTCGACGGGGCCTCGCAGTGGCGCATCGCCGTGGCGATCAAGATCCCGCTGGTCGTCCCGGCGATCGTGCTGACCGCCGTCTTCTCGGTCATCGGCACCCTGCAGCTGCTGACCGAACCCCTGGTCTTCCGCCAGTTCACGTCGACCATCTCGTCGACCTTCACGCCGAACATGCTCGTGTACTCGACGTCCTCGGTGCCCAACTTCAACCTCGCGGCGGCGTTCAGCGTCGTCCTCGCGGTCGCCACGTTCATCCTCTCGATCGGGTTCCTCCGGTTGACCCAGCGGAAGGCCGACCAGTGACCGTCGACGCTCCCATCCGTCCCGCCCAGTCGTTCGACGACGCGACGACCCCTGCACGTCGACGGGGCGGGGGGCCCCGTGAGAGCGTGATGTCGCGAACGGCCGCCATGGTCATCATGGGCGCCTTCACGCTGTACTTCCTCGTGCCGATCTTCTGGCTGCTGGTGTCGTCGACCAAGACGCTCGACAACTTCAACTCGAGCGCCGCCCTCTGGTTCTCGCCGACGTCGGCGCAGGACTTCGTCGGCAACGTCGGCCGGCTGTTCACGTACAACGACGGCATCTTCCCGCGGTGGATGCTCAACAGCATCGTCTACGCGACGGTCGCCGGCGCGCTCGGCACGATCCTCTCGGCGATGTGCGGCTACGCCCTGGCCAAGTACCGCTTCTGGGGTCGCGAGGCGCTGTTCAACATCTTCCTGGGCGGCGTGCTCGTGCCGGCGACGGCCCTGGCGCTGCCGCTGTTCCTGATCTTCAGCAAGGTCGAACTGACCGACACCTTCTGGGCGGTGTTCCTGCCCAGCATCGTGAGCCCGTTCGGCGTGTACCTCAGCCGCATCTACGCGGCGTCGAGCGTCCCCGACGAGATCGTCGAAGCCGCGCGCATCGACGGCTCGAGCGAACTGCGCACGTTCTTCACCGTGGCGATCCGGCTGATGTCGCCCGCCCTCGTGACGGTGTTCCTGTTCCAGTTCGTGGCGATCTGGAACAACTTCTTCCTGCCGCTCGTGATGCTGCGCTCGCAAGAGCTCTTCCCGGTGACCCTCGGCCTCTACACCTGGAACTCCAACGTGAGCCAGTACCCCGAGCTGCGCACCCTGGTGCTCGTCGGCGCACTGGTGTCGATCGTCCCCCTGCTCGTCGCCTTCCTCAGTCTGCAGCGCTTCTGGCGCAGCGGCCTCGGGTCCGGCGGCCTCAAGTAAGCGACCCGTCCTGATCCACCGACCCGCCCCTCCTCGACCTCCACTCCGCAAGGCAACGACGTCGTTCCCTCCCGTGGCCGGCTCTTCCCGGCTCCGCACCCCGATTGGAATCCAGATGAAGAAATCACGAGTCCTCACGATCGCGGCAGCCGCCGTGGTCTCGACCATCGCCCTCGCCGGTTGCAGCTCCGGCAGTGACGGGGGTTCCGGCTCCGCCGAGGCCGCCTCGTGCGAGCCCTCCGACGGCAAGGTCACCCTCAACTTCACGACCTGGGTGCCGAACATGGACAAGGTCGTCGCGCTCTGGAACGACGAGAACCCCGACATCCAGGTCAAGGTCTCGATCGTGCCGAACGGCAACAGCGGCACGTACCAGAACTTCTTCAACCAGCTGCAGGCCGGCAACGCCCCCGACATCGGGCAGGTCGAGTACGACACGCTGCCCGCGTTCCGCGTGCAGGACGGTCTGGCGAACATCGCCTCGTGCGACGGCGTCTCGGACGCGAAGGCCGACTACGCCGACGGCCTCTGGAACCAGGTCACCTTCGGCGAAGCCGACTCGGTCTACGCGATCCCGCAGGACTCGGGCCCCATGGCGCTGTACTACCGCAAGGACCTCTTCGAGCAGGCCGGCCTCGACGTCCCCACCACGTGGGAGCAGTACGCCGAGGACGCGGTGAAGATCAAGGAGCTGGGCGGCAGCATCACGAACTTCGCCAAGGGTGACGTGAACCAGTTCGCCGGTCTGGTCTCGCAGGCCGGCGGCCAGTGGTTCGACACCGCGGACGGCACCTGGAAGGTCGACATGGGTGACGAGGCCTCGACGAAGGTCGCCGACTACTGGCAGGACCTCATCTCGAAGGACCTCGTCACGACCCTGCCGAGCTTCACCGACGAGTGGAACAACGCCTACAACACCGACCAGGACTGGACCTGGGTCTCGGCCGTCTGGGGTGCCAACACCATTTCGAGCGGTGCTCCCGACACGAGCGGCAAGTGGGCCGTCGCGCCCATGCCGCAGTGGACCGAGGGCGAGAACGCCTCGGCGGCCTGGGGCGGGTCGTCGAACGTCGTCTTCAAGGGCAGCGAGCACCCCGCCGAGGCGTCGAAGTTCCTCGTGTGGTTGAACACCTCGACCGAGTCGCTCGAGGCGCTGAACAAGGAGGCCAACCTCTACCCGGCCTCCACGACCGGCGCCGACCTGCCGGCCCTGACCTCGGGCGTCGAGTTCTACGGCGACCAGGCCATCTACGAGGACTTCGCGAAGGCCGCCGAGAACATCCAGCCCTTCACGTGGGGCCCGACGATGACGCAGACCTACAGCGACATCTCGGACGGCTTCGGGGCTGCCGCCTCGGGTGACGGGACCCTGCTCGACGCTCTGAAGTCGGGTCAGGACAAGACCATCGCCGCGATGAAGGCCCAGTCGATCACCGTCGAGTAGCGGTGATTCGAGGAGGCGCGGTGTCGGTGATCCCGGCACCGCGCCTCTTTCGCGTCCGGGCGGGGGCGCTCGTCACGCCGTGCCCCTTGCGGTGTCGCCCATCAGGCTACGCCCGAGCGACACCGTGCCCGCGTCGTCCGCGTAGTGGCCGTAGGCCGCGATCGGTCGGTAGCCCGCCGACTCGTAGAGGCGGATCGCGGTGTCGTGGGCCACGTTGGTCTCGATCACCATCTCGGTGACGCCGGCGTCCGCGGCCGACCGTTCGAGCCAGTGCAACACGAGCCGGGACAGCCCCTGCCCGCGTCGGTCGGGCCGCACGTACATCCGCTTCAGCTCGGCGCGGCCGTCGGGCAGCAGGCGCCAGGCTCCCAGGGCCACGGGCTCGCCGGTCTCGTAGGCCACGGCGAACGTGCCCCTCGGCAGCTCGAACTCGGAGCGGTCGATCGGGCTGTCGTCGCGCCCGCCGTAGATCTCGACGTACAGCTCTTGCAGTCCCTCGACGAGCAGCTGCACGTCGGGGTGGTCGTAGGGGCGGGGTTCGATGCTCGTCGCGGGCGCCGGAGTGGTCACCGGACCATCTTCGCCGATCGTCGGAGGTCGGGCTCGGCCCGGTGCGACCCGGGTGGGCTCGGCCCGGCTCGGGTCGGTTCGCCCCGGTGCGTCAGCCCGCGTCGCGCCCGGTCACCCAGTCGAGACCGGACGAGGAGGCGCGGCGCGCGTCCCCGAGGTCGCACCCGAGGGCGAGGAGCACGCGGGCGACCAGCTCGACCGTCCACTCGGGGGTGACGAGCTCGGGGGTCGACCACCAGGTGTGCAGCCCGCCGAGGAGGCTGCCGCCGACCAGGGACAGTGCCAGGTCGACGTCCAGCTCGGCGAACGACCCCGCGGCCTGCCCGGCCCGGACGAGCGCCCGCGCCTGCGGCACCAGTGCCGCCTCGGCGTCGAGCAGGCGCAGTCCGTTGCGTGCGACGACCACAGCCACGGCCGGGTCGCTCTGCGCCAGCCCGAGCACCACGTGCATCGCGATCGCCGCCGTCGTCACGGGGGAGTCGTCCGCGTGCCCGAGTGCCGCCATCCGCTCGGTCTGCGCGTTCAGCACGCTCTGCACGGCTTCGTCGAACAGCTCGTCCTTGCCGGCGAAGTGGTTGTAGAACGTGCCGAGGCCGACGTCCGCCAGCTGCGTGATCTCGGCGACGGGGACGGCGGCGTAGTCGGCCCGTCGGAGCAGGGCGACGCCGGCCTCCACCAGCTTGCGACGCGTCTCGCGGGCGCGGCGGGACGTCCTCGAGGGGTCGACCCGCGCCTCCTCGTCGTCCGGTTTCACAGGGGCCTCTCACGTGTCTGGCGGGGTGTCTGGCTACATTCTGTCATGACTGACGAATTCGTCAGTTCTGACGATTCCATCTCAGGAGGCACCGTGCCCGACGTGACCATCAGCGCCGCCCGCCCGGACCAGCTCGACTCCGCCGCCGCCGTGCTCGCCGAGGGGTTCCGCGACGATCCCGTCATGCTCGGGTTCGTCCCGCGGGGGCCACGTCGCCATGCGCGCCTGGTCGACCTCTTCGCGGCGATGATGCGCTCGATCCCGACGGGCCTTCGTGCGGTCGACGTGGCCGTCGTCGACGGCGACGGGGACGTCGTGGGCGCGGCCGTCTGGGAGGCGCCGCGCACCCGAGCGTCGTCGGCGCTGCGCCTGCCGGTGTCGTGGGCGGAGCTCGGGCAGCTGCCGCGGTACCTGCGCGCGCTCGGGCTCGGCGGGCTCGTGCCGGCGGTCCGCCACCAGTCGACGCTGGCGGCACCCCGCCCGCGGCTGCCGCACTGGTACCTCGGCGAGATCGCGGTCGGCGACGCGGCCCGGGGGCTCGGCGTCGGCACCTCGTTGATCGAGCACCGCCTCGCGACCGTCGACGCGCGCAGTGAGGCCGCCTACCTCGAGTCGTCGACCGAGCGGAACCGGGCGCTCTACCGGCGGATGGGCTTCGTCGAGCTGGGGCCGATCCGGGGGCTGCCGGGTGCGACGCCCGCCGCGATGTGGCGCCCGGCGACGCGGACGACCTGAGCCGCGCGGACGGGCCGTCCAGACGCGGCATGTATCTTCATGTCGAGAGACTTCTGCGCGGTAGCGTAGGGGCAGCACCACCGAGCACACGCATGCCCGACCACGAGGGAGCACCTGCCGCATGGCGAAGATCATCTACACGCTGACCGACGAGGCGCCGATGCTGGCGACCTACTCGTTCCTGCCCATCATCCAGGCCTACGCCAAGACCGCGGGGGTCGACGTCGAGACCCGCGACATCTCGCTGGCGGCCCGCATCATCAGCCAGTTCCCCGAGCGCCTCACCGACGAGCAGCGCCAGGGCGACGCCCTGGCCGAGCTCGGAGCCCTGGCGAAGACGCCCGAGGCCAACATCATCAAGCTGCCGAACATCTCGGCCTCGATGCCGCAGCTCAAGGCCGCGGTGGCAGAACTCCGGTCGCAGGGCTACGACCTCCCCGAGTACCCCGACTCGCCGTCGACCGACGCCGAGCGCGACGTCAAGGCCCGCTACGACAAGGTCAAGGGCAGCGCGGTCAACCCCGTGCTGCGCGAGGGCAACAGCGACCGCCGCGCCCCCCTGTCGGTCAAGAACTACGCCCGCAAGCACCCGCACCGCATGGGCGCCTGGACGGCCGACTCGAAGACGAACGTCGCGACCATGGGCGTCGACGACTTCCGCTCGAACGAGAAGACCGTCGTCATCCCGGCCGACGACACCCTGCGCATCGAGTTCGTCGGCACCGACGGCGAGACCCGCGTGCTGCGCGAGTCGATCCCCGTGCTGGCCGGCGAGGTCGTCGACGGCACCGTGCTGCACGTCGCCGCGCTGCACGAGTTCCTCGCCGCACAGATCGCCCGGGCCGAGGCCGAGGGCGTCCTGTTCTCGGTGCACCTCAAGGCCACGATGATGAAGATCAGCGACCCGATCCTCTTCGGTCACGTGATCCGTGCGTTCTTCCCGCGGGTGTTCGAGCAGTACGGAGCCGACCTGAAGGCCGCCGGGCTCGACCCGGCGAACGGCCTCAACGGCATCCTGCAGGGCCTCGCGGCGCTGCCGAACGGCGACGAGATCAAGGCCGCGTTCGACGCTGGGCTCGCCGACGGGCCCGACCTCGCCATGGTCGACTCCGACAAGGGCGTCACCAACCTCCACGTGCCGAGCGACGTCATCGTCGACGCGTCGATGCCTGCGATGATCCGCACCTCGGGTCACATGTGGGGCCCCGACGGCGGCGAGCACGACACCCTAGCGGTCATCCCTGACTCGAGCTACGCCGGCATCTACCAGGCCGTGCTCGACGACTGCCGCGCAAACGGCGCCTTCGACCCCGCCACCATGGGCTCGGTGCCGAACGTCGGCCTCATGGCCCAGGCCGCCGAAGAGTACGGCTCGCACGACAAGACCTTCGAGGTGCCCGGCGACGGCACCGTCCGCGTCGTGAACCAGGCCGGCGAGACGCTGATCGAGCACGAAGTCGCCACGGGCGACATCTGGCGCGCCTGCCAGACGAAGGACGTCCCGATCCGCGACTGGGTCAAGCTCGCGGTCACCCGTGCGCGCGCCAGCCAGACGCCCGCCGTGTTCTGGCTCGACGAGACCCGTGCCCACGACGCCACCCTGATCGGGCTCGTGCGCACCTACCTCGCCGAGCACGACACCGAGGGGTTGCAGATCGAGATCCTCTCGCCCGTCGACGCGATGGCGTTCTCACTCGAGCGCATCCGCCGCGGCGAGGACACCATCTCGGTCACGGGCAACGTGCTGCGCGACTACCTGACCGACCTGTTCCCCATCATGGAGCTCGGCACCTCGGCCAAGATGCTCTCGGTCGTGCCGCTCATCAACGGCGGCGGCCTGTTCGAGACGGGTGCCGGCGGTTCCGCCCCGAAGCACGTCTCGCAGCTCGTCGAGCAGGACTACCTGCGCTGGGACAGCCTGGGCGAGTTCCTGGCCCTCGCCGTCAGCTTCGAGCACCTGGCCACGTCGACCGACAACGCGCGGGCGCAGATCCTCGCCGACACGCTCGACCGTGCCACCGGCACCTTCCTCGACGAGAACAAGTCGCCCGGCCGCAAGCTCGGCTCGATCGACAACCGCGGCAGCCACTTCTACCTGGCGAAGTACTGGGCCGACGAGCTCGCCGCCCAGACCGGCGACGCCGAACTGGCCGCCGCGTTCGCCGGGCTGGCCGCCACCCTCGGCGGGGCCGAAGAGGCGATCGTCGCCGAGCTGATCGCACCCCAGGGCACGGCCGTCGACATCGGGGGCTACTACCACCCCGACGCCGCCAAGACCGAGGCCGTGATGCGCCCGTCGCACACGCTGAACGAGGCGCTCGCGACGCTGTAGGTCGCGAAGCTCTCGAGAACAGGAGGCGCGGTGCCGGTCGGCACCGCGCCTCCTGCCGTCCGTCGGGTCGCTCGCCCGTCGGGTCGGTCGTCCGTCGGGTCGGTCGCCCGTCGGGTTCGGGAAGGTGGCGGGCCCGGCTGCCACCGTCCGGATCGAGTGGGCAGGAGATGCTCTTCGTGGGCCGCCGAGCAGCATCTTCTGTCCACTCGGCCCCGACCCCGACCCCGACCCCGGCCCTGACCCCGGCCCCGACCCCGACCCCGGCCCTGACCCCGACCCCGACCCCGACCCTGACCCCGACCCCGACCCCGCCTCACCCGACCTCATCTGGTGAGTGGGCAGGAGATGCTCTTCGTGGGGCGCCGAGAAGCATCTTCTGCCCACTCGGCCCCCTGTGCGGGCGGGGTGGAGCGGGCAGGCGTCAGGGGTGCAGGGCGTGGCGGGCGGTGGCGCGGACGGCGTCGGTGACGGCGTCGAGGAGGGGCGAGGCGAGGGTCCAGCGCTGCCAGAAGAGGGGCACGTCGACCGGGTCGGCGGGCGCCAGCTCGACCAGGCGGCCGCCGTCGAGTTCGGGGCCGGCCTGGGCCTCGGGGAGCATGCCCCAGCCGAGGCCGAGCACGACGGCCCGGGCGAAGTCGGCCGACGCGGGCACGTGGTGCCGGGGCGCGAGCGGTTCACGGCCCGTGAGGCGTCGCACGAAGTCGTGCTGCAGGTCGTCCGTACGGTCGAAGACCACCATCGGGGCACGGTCGAGCCTTCCGTGGTCGAGCGGCCCACGGTCGAGCCTCTCGTGGCCGAGCGGCCCGCGGGCCGCCGTCTGGGGGTCGTCCGGCTCGCCGCCCAGCCACCGCTCGACGAAACCGGGGCTCGCGACGGCGCGGTACCGCATGACGCCGAGCGGCTCCGAGCTGCAGCCCTGCACGGGCTCGCGGGTCGCGGTGACCGCGGCGAGCACGTCTCCCGACCGCAGCAGCTCGGCCGTGTGCTGCTGATCGGCTCGGCGCAGGTCGAACACCACCGGCACGGTCGGCGGGACGGCGGCCGCCGCGTCGAGGAACCAGGTCGCCGTCGAGTCGGCGTTGACGGCGATCGGCAGGGTCGTGGGGACGGGATCGTCGGATGCGTCGTCGGCGCCGTCGCCTCCGTCGGGCCGACCACCGCCGAGCCGGGCGAGGGCGTCCGAGGTGAGCAGGTCGACCTGGCGGGCGTGGCGGAGCAGCACGTCGCCGGCGTCGGTCGTGGTGACCGGCGTCGTCCGACGCAACAACACCTGCCCGGCCGCACGTTCGAGCTGCTTGATGCGCTGCGACACGGCGGACTGCGTCACGTGCAGGCGTCGCGCGGCCGCCTCGAAGGTGCCCTCGTCGACGATCGTGCGCAGGGTGTCCAGCTGGTCGAGTGCGAAACGGGCCATGAGCAGAGGTTATGCAGCATCGCGAACATGAGTTGGCGCGATACGTCGGGGCGGCTCTAGCGTGGCGTCATGACCTTCGCGACCGTGCTGCCCGCCGTCCTGTTCGGCTTCGGCACGAGCCTCGCCCTCATCGTCGCGATCGGTGCCCAGAACGCCTATGTGCTGCGTGTCGGACTCCAGGCCGTGACCCGGGTCGTCGTGCCCGTCGTCGTGGTCTGCGCCGTGAGCGACGCCGTGCTGATCAGCGCCGGGGTGGCGGGGGTCGGAGCGCTCGTCGAGGCCGCTCCGCAGGCGGTGGTCGTCGTCCAGCTCGTCGGGGCCGGGTTCCTGCTGGTCTACGGCGCCTTCGCGGCGAAGCGGGCGATCCGCCCGGTCGGAGCGCTGACGGTCGACGTCGCGCCGGAGTCGGCTCGCGTCGGCGTCACCGCAGGAGGCGCGGTGCCGGCCGACGGCACCCCGCCCGTCGCGCAGGGTCCCCGCCCACCGGCCGCGCGCGTCGTCACGCCCGCCCGGGTCGTCCCGGCCGTCCTCGGCGCCCTCGCCTTCACCTGGCTCAACCCCCACACCTACCTCGACACGATCGTCTTCCTCGGCTCCGTCGCGAACCACCAGCCGCCCGAGCTGCGTTGGTGGTTCGCGGCCGGGGCGATCGCGGGGAGTCTCGTGTGGTTCTCGGCGCTGGGGTTCGGCGCGCGCCTCCTGCGTCCCCTGTTCGCGAAGCCGGTCGCCTGGCGGGTGCTCGACGCGGTGATCGCCGTCGTCATGGTCGCGCTCGGGCTGCGGCTGCTGTTCGGGCTCTGACGGTGCCAGGTCGGTCGGCCCGGTTCGATGTCGAGCCGGCTCGACGTCAGGCCGGACGCTCGGCGACGGCTCGCTGCCAACGGACGAGCATGACCCGCGCGTAGTGCACCGCCGACACGTAGTGGAACGCCAGTCCGACCAGGAACACCAGGTACCCGACGCCGATGACGGCCGTCCACTCGGGGCCGTCGAGCGCCACCCCGAGCAGCAGCACCGCCAGGCCGACGAAGCACAGGCCCGTGCGCAGCCGCCCGGCCCACCAGACCGGCAGCGCCGGGTCGCCGCGGAAGGCCAGCACCGCTCCGATCGCGAGCAGCACGTCGGGCACCATCAGCAGCACGGCCTCCTGCCAGCCGAAGACGTCGGCCGTCGCGAACGCCACGGCCACCACGACCACCGTCAATCGGTCGGCCACGGGGTCCAGCCACGACCCGAGCACCGAGACGGAGTCGGTGCGCCGGGCCACGAACCCGTCGAGCCAGTCGGTCGCGAACACGACCGCGATCACCACGAGGGCCGGCCACCAGAGCTCGGCGATCAGCAGGCCGGCGAAGACCGGCAACAGCAGGAGGCGCGCAGCCGTGATCGCGTTGGGCACGGTCCGCCAGTCGTCCACCTCGAAGAGGCGGTGGCGCAGGGCTCCGAGCCGACGGGACGACAGGTGCTCCGCGACGAACTCGCCGGACGCGGCCGCACCCGCGACGACGGGATCGGCCACGGCGTGCCCGGCCGCGTGGACGGCGGACGCGACGGGTCCGCGGTCGTCGACCCGCGCCTCCTCGTCCGACGTGGAGGCGTCCGCTGCGTCGTCGCGAGCCTGCGCGTCGTCGGCCGCGACCGTCTCGTCGACCGTGCCGTCCGCCGTGTCGACTGCGGCCGCGCGACGCCGGCGCACGAGCCGCACGACGAACACGATCGCGACGACCACCGCGGCTCCGATCAGCGCCCACGACGAGAACTGCCCGAGGTACTCCTGCGCCGCCTCGAGCGACGACCGCAGCAGGAACCCGATGCCGACGTAGACGGCGGCCCAGGTCAGTGCCCCGCCGAACGACGCGGGCAGGAACGACCGGTAGGGCACCTTCGCGACCCCGGCCGCCGCCGGCGTGAGGGTGCGGACCACGGGCACGAGGCGGGTGAGGAACACCGCGGCCGCCCCTCGCCGCTCGAGGACGGCCACGGCACGGTCCCAGCTGTCGACGCCGATCCGGCGGATGATGCGCGTGTCCCGGAACCCCCTGCCGAAGCGACGGCCGAGCAGGTAGCCGACGTGGTCGCCGAGGGAGCCGCCGATCGCCACGGACACGAAGAACGCGACCGCCGGCCAAGGGTCGTCGAAGGTCGCGGCGAGCAACAGCACGATCGTCTCGCCCGGCACGAAGACGCCGAGGCCGAGCCCCGACTCGGTGAACGCGAACAGGGCGCCCAACGCCCAGACGAGCGGGGTCGGCAGAGACGAGCCCATGTCGGTGATCCACCCGATGAGGTCCATCCCGCCAGGCTAGGGGAGGGGTGCTGAGGGGTACGTCGCGCCGGGTGGGCCGGGTCGAGATGTCCTGACGTGCCGCCCACCTCCGGACGTGAGCGGCAGGTCGTGACCTCTCGCTGCGGCGGTAGGGTCGCCGCATGGTCAGCTTCGCGGACAAGCCCGTGCTCGACGTGACGGTCGAGCAGTGGCGCGAATACCTCGAGGGCGACCCCGACGTGGGCGGGGTGCGACTGACGCTCCGCAAGGTGCGGTCGACGAGGCCCGGCATGACCTGGTCCGAGGCGCTCGACGTCGCCCTCTGCCACGGCTGGATCGACGGCCAGACCAGTCGGCTCGACGACGACTTCACGCTCACCGCGTTCCAACCGCGGCGGAAGAACAGCCCGTGGTCCCAGGTGAACCGCGAGCACGTCGCCCGCCTGACCGCCGAAGGGCGCATGACCCCGGCGGGGCAGGCCGAGGTCGACCGGGCGAAGGCCGACGGGCGCTGGGACGCCGCCTACCGGCAGAAGGACGCCGCGCCTCCGGACGACCTGCAGGCCGCACTCGACGCCGACCCGGCGGCGGCCGCCCACTTCGCGTCGCTGACGAAGACCGAGCGGTTCCGGGTGTACTTCCGGCTGGCCTCGCTGAAGCGGGCCGAGACCCGCGCGGCGCGCATCCGCGACGTGGTCGCGGCGGCGGCGCGCGCCGAGCAGCACTACCGCTGAGCGGGCCCGGGCCGCGCGCTGGCTCGGGCCGGGTGCTCCGGGGGCCTACGCCGCCACGAAGTGGACACCGCGCCATGACAAGACGTGGCGTGGTGTCCACTTCGTGGCGGGGTGGATGGTTGGACGTGCGGCAGCGGCGGCGGCGCGACGTGCGGAGCGCAGGAGGCGCGGGTCGCGTCAGCGGCGCGAGCGCTGCTTCCAGAAGCGGCCGGCCAGGCGCGCCAGGCCGACCAGCGCGAGCGACAGCACGGCCAGGGCCACCAGCAGCACGACCATGTAGACCGCCACGGGGCCGTAGCCGCCCAGCGCCTCCGGGTCGTAGAAGGGGTACGGGTAGAACGACGTCACGGCGCCGCGGACGAGCGAGTACACGCTGTACGCCACGGGCACGACGAGCCCGATGGCGGCGGCCGACCACGGCAGGCGGCGACCGGCGGGCAGCACGAGCCAGTCGACCAGCACCGCGACGGGCATCACCATGTGCACGACGACGTTGACCCACGGCAGCACGCCCCCGGCCACGTCGGTCAGCAGGACGTTGAAGACGAGGCCGACGAACACCATGTCGACGACCGAGATGAGCCGCACGGTGTCCCACGCACGGCTGCCGGGGCGACGGCGCAGGGTGCGGACGCCACCGACGACGAAGACCACGACTGCCAACAGATTGCTGAGGTTCGTGAAGAACGAGAAGAAGTTGACGACGCTGTAGTCGTTCTCGAGCGTGTTCGCGAACTGGGCGGCGACGGCCACGAGTGCGAGCGCGCCGAAGACGAACCGGTACGGGACCATGAGCTGAGCGCGCGTCATTACCTCACCCTAGTGAGCACGGTGCACGCGACGGCCCTCCTGCCGGCGCCGACCTGCCTGCGCCCATCTGCCTCGGATGGCACCGCCGACTGGAGGTGACCCCCGGGTCAGGCCTGCTCGATCTTCTCGATCAGGGTCGCCTTGGGGTACCGCGACACGTTCGTGATGCCCTTGGTCCGGGCGAGGGCGCGCAGCGCGACGAGCGTCTGCGCGTGCAGGTCGACGTGGGCGTCGTGGCCGTCGGGCAGCTGCACGGTGGTCTCGTCGACCTCGGGCAGGGGCGGCGTGTAGATCGAGCGCGGCTCGGCCGGGGTGGCGGACGACGGCGTCGACGACGCCCCCTTCGAGGCCTGGCCCGCGCCCTTCGCCGTCTTCTTCGCGTCCTTCAGTCCGGCGGCGGCGTCGTCGAGCGCGTTCTCGAGCGGCTTCACCGAGGGGCGGGCCTTCTTCGCGAGCTTCTTCGCGCGGCGCTTGGCCTCGGCGACGGCGGCTCGGGCGTCGGTGACGGCGTCCTCGGCCTTGTCGTAGGCCTTGGCGGCGGATTTCTTGAGCTTCTTCTGGTCGGCCACGGGATCGGCCCCTCTCTCGAACGTGCGGAAATCGTGCGTCCGAGCGTGGCACGGCCGCCTGGGACCACGGTCAGTCGACGTGTGTCGTCTTGCCGTTCGCCATGCGGTCCCGCTCGGCGCGGAGCGACTCGATCGTCTCGGGGTCGAGGAAGTCCACGAACGGGTTGGGCTGCCCCGTCCGCGCGGCCACGACCTCGGTGTACGCAGCGGAGGCGCGTCGCAGCTTCGCGGTGGCGCGACCGAGTCGCTTGGACGACGAGGACTTCGCCGTGACGACCTCGGCGTGGTGCTCGAGGGCGTGGACGAGTTCGGCGAGGGCTGTCGGGATCTTCTTGGCCAAGGTCGGGGCCTCTCGGGTGAGCGGAGCGGGTGGTGGGCCGCCGCGGACCGGTCGGGGCGGTCGTGGACGCGGGCCCGATCGTCGCTCCACCAGGAGAACTGCAGGTGAACGGACCCTGAGCGCTGGATCGACGCGGGCTAGGCTCGCTGGCCATGACCGACGCACGGGTGTGGTTGCTCGATCTCGACCTGGATCTCGATCTCGACCGCCGTCCCCGCGCCGGTGGGACGTCGGCGGTCGAGGTCTGCGACGAGCACGAGTCGGCCCGGGCGGCGGCCTTCGCGGACGCGACCGACGCTCGTCGGTACCTGGCCGCCCATCGTGCGCTGCGCCTCCTGGTCTCGTCACGCACCGGCCGCGACGCCGCGAGCCTCGTCTTCGACCGGGAGCCGTGCCGGCGCTGCGGCGGGCGGCACGGTCGTCCGGTGCTGCGGTCGCCGGGCGACCTGCACGTGAGCCTCAGCCGGAGCGGTCGCTGGGCGGCCGTGGCGCTGCGGGCCGGGGCACCCGTCGGCGTCGACGTCGAACGGGCCCGCCCGTCCGGTGCGCTGGAGCACCTCCGATCCGACGTGACCCCCGAGGACGGCGAGGTCGACGTGTTGCGCGCCTGGGTGCGGAAGGAGGCGCTGCTCAAGTCGACCGGGGAGGGCCTGACCACCGAGATGTCGGCCATGCGGTTGTCCCGGCTGCCCGACGGCACGACGACGGACGGTCGTCGCGGGACGGTCCACGACGTGGAGTCGGTGGCCGACGTCGTCCTCGCGGTCGCCGGCGTCGGGCTGTCCCGCCCCGCGTTCACCGACGCGTCACCTGACGTCCCTAGCGTGCGGCCGTGAGCCAGACCCTGCCCGGCGTGATCGCCGGCTCGCCCGACGCCCCCGCGGCCCGCACCCTCGTCGACGTCCTGCGGGCGACCGCGCTCGCCCACCCCGACGCCTCGGCGCTCGAGGACGAACGGGGCGCCCTGAGCTACGCCGAACTCGTCGTCCGCGTCGAGGCCGCGGCGCGCGCGCTCGCCGACGCCGGCGTGCGACGGGGTGACCGGGTCGGCGTGCGCATGCCGTCGGGCGACTCGTCGCTCTACCTGACGATCCTCGCCGTCCTGGCCGCCGGGGCCGCCTACGTGCCGGTCGACGCCGACGACCCGGACGAGCGGGCCGCGCTGGTCTTCGGCGAGGCCGGCATCGTGGGCATCGTCTCGGCAGGGGGCCGCTTCACCCCGCGCGACACCGATCGACCCGCGAGCCTCGTGCTCGCCGCACCGGCCGCCCACGTCAGCGGACGGGGCGCGGCGCTCGCCGACGCCGACCGGCTGCCGACCCCGGCCGACGACGCCTGGGTCATCTTCACCTCGGGCTCGACCGGCACGCCGAAGGGCGTCGCCGCGAGTCACCGTTCGGCGGCCGCCCTGGCCGATGCCGAGGCGCGGATGTTCCTGTCGTCGCCGGGCGTCGAACCCCTCGGACCGGGCGACCGGGTGCTGGCCGGGCTGTCGGTCGCCTTCGACGCCTCGTGCGAGGAGATGTGGCTCGCCTGGCGCAGCGGCGCCTGCCTGGTGCCGGCCCCGCGCAGCCTCGTGCGGTCCGGGGCCGACCTCGGTCCGTGGCTCGTCACGCACGGCATCACCGTCGTGTCGACCGTCCCGACGCTCGCCGCCCTCTGGCCCGACGAGGCCCTCGAGAGCGTGCGGCTGCTGATCTTCGGCGGAGAAGCCCTGCCGCCCGAGATCGTCGACCGGGTGGTCGGCGACGACCGCGAGGTGTGGAACACCTACGGGCCGACGGAGTCGACGGTCGTCGCCACGGGATCGTTGGTCCGGGCCGGCGAGACCGTGCGCATCGGGTTGCCGCTCGACGGCTGGGACGTCGCGGTCGTCGACGCGGCCGGCGAGCCCGTGGCCGAGGGCGAGATCGGCGAGCTGATCATCGGCGGCGTCGGCCTGGCCCGCTACCTCGACCCCGCCAAGGACGCCGAGAAGTACGCCCCGCACGAGCAGCTCGGCTGGCAGCGCGCCTATCGCAGCGGAGACCTGGTGCGGTTCGACCGGGCCGGGCTCGTGTTCCAGGGGCGGGCCGACGACCAGGTCAAGGTCGGCGGTCGCCGCATCGAGCTCGGTGAGATCGAGACCGCGCTGCAGGCCCTGCCCGGGGTGGGCGGCGCCGCCGCGGCGGTGCGGACCACGGCGGCCGGCAACCAGGTGCTCGTCGGTTACCTCGCGGTCGCGTCGGCCGAGACGTTCGACCGAGGCGCCGCCCTCGCCCGCCTCCGGGACGAGCTCCCGGCCGCCCTGGTGCCGCTGCTGGCGCTGGTCACCGGCGACCTGCCGACCAAGACGTCGGGCAAGATCGACCGCGACGCGCTCCCGTGGCCGTTGGTCGACGCGACGACCGGTGGCGACGGTGACGGTGGCGGGCCCGACGGTGCCGGGTCGATGACCCCGGTCGAGCAGCTCGTCGCCGAACGCTGGCGCGAGGTGCTCGGCGTGCCCGTCCCCGACGCCGACGCGAACTTCTTCGACCTCGGCGGGGGATCGTTGGCCGCCGCGCAGCTCGTGGCCCGGCTGCGCGAGCTCGACCCCGAGTTCACCGTCGCCGAGATCTACTCGCACCCCCGCCTCGGTGCCCTGGCCGAGGCCCTGTCCGTGGCGGACCTCGACCACGACGCCCCTCCCGCCGAGTACCACCGGTCGGTGCCGACCCCGCGACGCACGCAATGGCTGCAGACCCTGCTCGGGGTGCCCCTCCTCGTGCTGTCGGGCGCGCGCTGGCTGACCTACGCCCTGACCGCGAGCACCGTGCTGCGCTGGTGGAGCGGATTCGACGCCCTGCCCGCGGTCGACGGCCGGCTGCTCGTCGTCGCGATCGTCGTGTTCGTGACCCCGCCGGGACGCATGGCGATCTCGGTCCTGGCCTCGCGCCTCCTTCTGCGGGGGGTGGAGGCGGGCGATCATCCGCGCGGCGGCAGCGTGCACCTCAGGCTCTGGCTGGCCGAGCAGGTCGCCCACCAGATCGGGGCGGTCGGGCTCGCCGGCGCCCCGTGGATCAGCTACTACGCGCGTGCCCTCGGCGCCCGGATCGCGCCCGACGTCGACCTGCACGCCCTGCCGCCCGTCACCGGCATGCTGCGCATCGGTCGCGGGGCGTCGATCGAGCCCGAGGTCGACCTGGCCGGCCACTGGATCGACGGCGACGTCGTGCGCATCGGGGCGATCCGCATCGGTGCGGGCAGCACGATCGGCATGCGCAGCACCCTGCTCCCCGGCACCCGCATCGGCAAGGACGCCTCGATCGCGCCCGGGTCGGCGGTCTTCGGACGCGTGCCCGCGGGACAGCACTGGGCCGGTTCGCCGGCCGAGCGCATCGGCCGCACCCGCGCCTGGTGGCCGGAGGGTCGGCCGCCCTCGCCCACCCGCTGGTTCGTCGCCTACGGGGCGTCGGCGATCGTCATCGCCTTGCTGCCGGTGGTCTCGGTCGGTGCAGGAGGCGCGGTCGTCGCGCTCGGTGTGCGGGGTGCGAGTTCACTGACGGACGCGTGGTGGCGCGCCCTCGCCCTCCTGGTGCCGGGCACGCTCGTGGCCGGGCTGGTGGCCGCCGTGCTGGTCGTCGCGCTCACCCGACTGTGGGCCCTGGGGGTGACCGAGGGCACCTTCGCGGTGCGGTCGAGGGTCGGCTGGCAGGTCTGGAGCACGGAACGCCTGCTCGACCTGTCGCGCACCCTGTTGTTCCCGCTCTACTCGAGCCTGTTCACGCCGGTCTGGCTGCGCCTGCTCGGTGCCGAGATCGGGCGGGACGTCGAGGCGTCGACCGTCCTGCTGCTGCCGTCGATGACCACGGTGCGTGACGGAGCCTTCCTGGCGGACGACACGCTCGTCGCGTCGTACGAGCTCGGCGGCGGCTGGCTGCGCGTGGCCCGGGCCGAGATCGGTCGGCGGGCGTTCCTGGGCAACTCGGGAATGACCGCCCCCGGCCACAAGGTGCCGAAGGACGGTCTGGTGGCCGTGCTCTCGTCGGCTCCGCGCAAGTCCAAGGCGGGGTCGTCGTGGCTCGGTTCGCCCGCGGTGCGCCTGCGCCGCACGGTCGCCGTCGCCGACGAGACCCGCACCTTCCGCCCGGCCACCCACCTACGGGTGGCCCGGATCGCGTGGGAGCTCAGCCGGATCGTGCCCGTCGTCGTCACCTGCGGCATCGGCCTCGGCCTGGTCGTCGGGCTGTGGGCGCTGGTCGACGCGATCGGGGTCGGGGCGACGGCCGCGCTCAGCGGTGTCGTGATGCTCGCCGTCGGGGCGGCGGCCGCCGGTGTCACGACGCTGGCCAAGTGGGCGCTCGTCGGGCGCATCCGGGCCGGCGAGCACCCGCTCTGGTCGTCGTTCGTGTGGCGCAGCGAGGTGTCCGACACCTTCACCGAGATGTGCGCGGCCCCCTGGTTCGCCCATGCGGCCGCCGGCACCCCGGCCCTCGTCTGGTGGCTGCGCTCGCTCGGGGCCTCGATCGGCCGAGGCGTGTGGACGGACAGCTACTGGTTGCCCGAGGCCGACCTGGTGCGACTCGACGACGCCTCGACCGTGAATCGAGGATGCGTCGTGCAGACGCACCTGTTCCATGATCGAATCATGAGCATGGACACCGTCACCCTGGCCGCCGGATCGACCCTCGGCCCCCACAGCGTCGTGCTGCCCGCGGCCCGCCTCGGCGAGCACGCCACCGTCGGCCCCGCCTCGCTCGTGATGCGGGGAGAGGTCGTCCCCGTCGGCAGCCGGTGGAGCGGCAACCCGATCGGCCCGTGGCGGGACGTCACGTTCGCGGACTACCACGCCGTCAGCCGGTGACCGGTTCCGCAGCGACCGCGGACGGCTACACGCCCGAGAGCGGCAACGACGGCTACGGCGTGCGCTCGTACGACCTCGTGATCGGGTACCGCGTCGCGACGAACCGGTTGGACGGCGTCGCGACGATCACGGTGGTGCCGACCGAGGCTCGGCGCACGCTCGTGTTCGACCTGCTCCGCCTGCGTGCCGCGAAGGTGCGGGTCGACGGGCACAAGGCGCGGCACGCCCAGTCGACGACGAAGCTGACGGTGACGCTGCCGGACGCGACCGTGCCGGGCGAGCCCGTCGAGGTCGTCGTCGAGTACGCGGGCTCGCCCGCGCCACGTCGCACCCGCTGGGGCACCCTGGGCTGGGAGGAGCTCACCGACGGCGCGCTCGTCGCGTCGCAGCCGAACGGGGCACCGACCTGGTTCCCGTGCAACGACGACCCGGCCGACAAGGCGACCTACCGGGTGCAGGTCACGACCGAGCAGCCCTACGCCGTCGTCGCCCACGGCGAGCTGATCGGTCGGCACACGCGGTCTGGCCGCACGACGTGGGTCTACGAACAGCCCGAGCCCACGGCGTCGTATCTCGCGACGGTGCAGATCGGCCGCTACGAGTTGGTCCCGGTCGTGCTCGCGGGGGTGCCCGGCGTCTTCGCCGGGGTGCCGGCGATGCGGTCGCGGATCGGTCGTGACTTCGGCGAGGTCGCCGACATGATGGCCTGTTTCGTCGAGCGGTTCGGCCCGTACCCGTTCGCGTCGTACTCGGTGGTCGTCACCGACGACGACCTCGAGATCCCGCTCGAGGCCCAGGGCCTCGCCATCTTCGGCGCGAACCATGCCGACGGGGCGGGCGGGTCGCGTCGGCTGATCGCGCACGAACTGGCTCACCAGTGGTTCGGCAACAGCGTGGGCCTCACGAGTTGGCGCGACATCTGGCTGAACGAGGGCTTCGCCTGCTACGCCGAGTGGATCTGGTCCGAGGCCTCGGGCGGACCGTCGGCCTCGTCGCTCGCCGCCCGGGCGCACGCCCGACTGCTCGAGTCGCCGCAGGACGTCGTCGTCGGCGACCCCGGCCCCGACCTGATGTTCGACGATCGCGTCTACAAGCGCGGCGCGCTCGCGGTGCACGCGCTGCGCTCGGCGGTCGGCGACGAGTCGTTCTTCGACGTGCTGCGCGCCTGGACGGCCGAGCACCGTCATCGCGTGGCGACCACGGCCGACTTCGTCACCCTGGCCACGCGCGTCTCGGGCCACCCCGTCGGACCCCTGCTGCGACCCTGGCTCGACGAGCGGGCGCTGCCGGCGCTGCCGTGACGATAGCGTGACGGCATGACCGCCCCGAAGCCGTCCGAGGTGCCCGTGCTCAGCCTGCTGCGCGACCTCGTCGCCATCGACTCGACCAGCGGCACACCCGGCGAGGCGGCCGTCCTCCGCCGCGTCGCGCTCGAGTTCGAGGGCGTCGAGGAGGCGCGGGTCGCCTTCGCCCCCGGGGCCGACGGTGAGCCCACGGCGCTCCTGGTCTCGCCGGCGGTCGTCGCCGCCGACAGGCCGCTGCTCGTCTTCGCGTCCCACGCCGACGTCGTGCCGGTGACCGACGCCTCGGCCTGGACCCACGACCCGTTCGCCTCGACCGTCGTCGGTGACCGCCTGCACGGCCGCGGCACGTCCGACATGAAGTCCGGCCTCGCCGCCTCGGTCGTCGCCGTGCGAGACCTCCTGCGTCGCGGCGCGCCCGTCGCGCTCGCCGTCTCGACGGGCGAGGAGGTCGGCTGCCTCGGTGCCCCCGCCGTCGTCGACCTGCTCGACGGTCTCCGGGTCGGAGCCGTCGTGATCCCCGAGTCGACCGACGGGCGGGTCGTGCTCGGCCACCGCGGCGCGCTCTGGTTGACCGTGCGCACCTCGGGCGTCGCCGCGCACGGCAGCACGCCCGAGCGGGGCCACAACGCGATCCTCGACCTCGTGGCCGTGCTCGGGCGCCTGGACGACCTGCCGCTCTCGGCGCACGCCGACCTCGGCCGCGAGACGGTCAACGTGGGCGTCGTCTCGGGCGGCAGCGTGCCGAACATCGTGCCGGACGTCTGCGAGGTGCGCATCGACTTGCGGGTCGTGCGCGACGACGTCGGCGAGCTCGTCGCCTGGTGGCGGGACCAGCCCGAGGTGACCGACGTCCGCGTCGACCTCGACCTCGCCGCCGTGTGGACCCCGCGCGACCATCCCTGGCTCGCCGGACTCGACGCCCCGGTCTCGGAGGCGCCCGCCTCGTACTTCACGGACGCCTCGGTGCTCGTGCGTTCGCTCGACGACGGGGTGCCCGTCGTGGTCTGGGGCCCGGGCGACCCGACCGTCGTGCACTCGGTGGACGAGTCGGTGTCGGTCGACGCGGTGCTGAGGGCCGTCGAGCAGTTCGGTCGCGTCGGCGAACGGTGGGCTGCCGAGCACTGACCGGCAGCCGACGGCAGGCGGCCCGGCGGCCCGGACGGGTCAGGCGGGCCCGGCGGCCCGGACGGGTGCGGGCACGGGTCAGGACGACACGGGTCAGGCGGGCACGGAAGCCGTCGATCGCGTGCTCTGTCGTCGGACCAGTCGGGGCGCGAACGAGACGCGCGCGCCTCCTCGTCCGCCGTCGTCGGACCCGCGCAGCGAGAGCAGCCGCAGCGCCTCGCCGGCCATGCGGTCGGTGGGCTGGGCGAGGGTCGTCAGGGCCGGGGTCACGTACGAGGCGAAGACGATGTCGTCGAAGCCCGTGACCTGCAGCTCGTCGGGCACCGACACCCCGAGTTCGCGGGCCGCCCGCAGGACGCCCATGGCGATCAGGTCGTCCGCGCAGACGATGGCGTCCGGGCGGTCGTCGGAGGTGAGCAGTCGGCGGGCCGCCGCGTCGCCGCTGTCGACCGAGTAGTCGCCGAGCACGACCCCGTCGCGCACCTCGCGGATGCCGAGTTCGGCCGACCAGTGTCGGAAACCCCGGAGGCGCAGGGTCGTCGACGAGTTCGTCAGCTCGGAGGTGACGAACGCGGCGGAGCGGGCACCGGTCTCGGCCAGGTGCGTCAGGACGAGCTTCATCGCCTCGGCGTCGTCGAGGCCGATCCAGTCCGTGCCGGGGACGTCGACCCGGCGGTCGAGCTGCACCAACGGCGCGGCCCGGGCGGACGCGGCGACGGCGGCCGCGCTCTCGGTGTCGTGCACGGGGCTGACCACGATGCCGTCGACGTGTCGTTCGATCAGCGACCGCAGGTGCTCGGCCTCGACGGCGGGGTCCTGCCGGGAGTCGCAGAGGAACAGCTGCTTCCCCTCGCCGTGCAGCGCGCTCTCGAGGCTGTCGACCAGGGTCGTGAAGAACGGGTTGAGGATGCTCGGCACGACCATGCCGACCGTGTCGGTGCGTCGGGTGCGCAGGGCGCGGGCGATGCCGTTGCCCGAGTAGCCCAGCTCGTCGGCCGCCTGTCGGACCCGGCCCTCGATCTCGCGGCCGACGGGACGGGAGGCCGACATGACGCGCGAGACCGTCGCGGGGGAGACGCCCGCCCGGCGGGCGACGTCCGAGATGGTGACGGCGTTCATGGGCTCCTCAGGGCGTGGCCGCCGGGGGCGACGGGTGATGCCGTCATCGTATCGTCCCCTCGCGGGAAACCGATTGCCCACCCCGGATCTCTTTTACACGTCGGAAACACAAAGGTGTTGACACTCGAAACACGAAGGCGTCACTCTTGACGCAGTTCCCGACGGAAATCGATTGCCCATCGATCTCGACCCCACCGAGATCGCCCTCTCGCCAGTCCCGCATGCTCCACCTCGTCCTCACCAGGAAGGCTCCTCATGCCCACGACCCGTACCGTCCTCGCCGCATTCGCCGTGGGCGCCATCGCCATCGGCACCCTCGCCGGCTGCGACTCGTCCTCGACCACCGCCTCCGGCTCCGCATCCGGCGGCTCGACCTCGACCCGCCCGGCCCCCACCGACGTCCCCCAGGCCTGCGCGCCCGACGGCGGCGGCACCCTCCAGCTCGGCATGGTCGACATCAACGAGCAGACCGCCTTCTTCACCCAGATGAACGAGGGCGTCCAGGACGTCGCCGACGAGGCCGGCGCCGACCTGCAGATCGTCAGCGGTGACAACGACAGCGCCACCCAGGTCTCGGGCGTCGAGAACCTCGTCGCCTCGGGCGTCGACGCCCTGATCGTCGACCCGGTCGACGCGACCGCGCTCGTCCCCGCCCTCACCGCGGCCAAGGCCGCGGGCATCCCGGTCGTCGCCGCCGACGGCTCGGTCGACGACGCCTCGGCCATCGACTCGTACGTCGGCACGGCGAACGAGGACGGCGGCGCCCAGCTCGGGAAGGCCTTCCTCGACATCACCGGCGGCGAGGGCGAGGTCGGCGTCGTCGGCGCGCTCAACAGCGCGATCCAGATCCAGCGGCAGAACGGCTTCACCGACGCCGTCGAGGCCGGTGGCATGACCATCGGCACGATCGTCGACGGCCAGAACGTCAACGAGGACGCCCAGGCCGCGGCCGAGAACCTGCTCACCGGCAACCCCGACCTCGAGTACATCTACGCCACCGGCGAGCCCGCCCTGAACGGTGCCATCGCCGCGGTCAAGAGCCAGGGCGCCCAGGACCGCGTGAAGATCGTCGGCTGGGACCTCTCGCCCTCGGCCGTCGAAGGGTTGCAGGACGGCTACGTCGAGGCCGTCATCCAGCAGGACACCTTCGGCTTCGGCTACGAGGCCGCCAAAGCCGCGATCAACCTCGCCTGCGGCACCGCCGAGGTGCCGGCGACCGTCGACGTGCCGATCACGATCGTCACACCCGACAACCTGGCCGACTTCTCGTACTACCTGGAGGGCTGATGACCGACGTCACGACCGGCGACCTGCTCGTCGAACTCGAGGGCATCCGCAAGTCCTACGGCGCCGTCGACGTCCTGCGCGGCGTCGACCTGCGCCTCGCACGCGGCGAGGTGCTCGGCCTGGTCGGCGACAACGGCGCCGGCAAGTCCACCCTGATGAAGGTGCTCGCCGGTTCGGTCCAGCACGACGGCGGCCGCATCAGCATCAAGGGCAAGGAGGTGCGGTTCCAGTCCCCGAGCGACGCCCAGGCCGAGGACATCGGCATCGTCTACCAGGACCTCGCCCTCTGCGACAGCCTCAACGTCGCCGCCAACCTGTTCCTCGGCCGCGAGCCGCGGGTCGGGCCCTTCCTCAAGGTCGGGGCGATGCACGCCGAGGCCACGGCGGTGCTGAGGGAGTTCGGCGTCCGCGTGACCTCCACGCACCAGCTGATCTCGCAGCTCTCGGGTGGCCAGCGTCAGTCGGTGGCCATCGCGCGCGCCGCGTCGGTCGACCCCGACGTGCTGATCCTCGACGAGCCGACCGCCGCCCTCGCGGTCACCGAGGTCGAGTCGGTGCTGCGCCTCATCAAGGAGGTCGCGGCCCGAGGGGTCGGCGTCATCCTCATCACCCACCGGCTGCAGGACCTCTTCCGGGTCTGCGACCGCATCACCGTCATGTACGAGGGGCGCAGCGTCGACGACGCCCGCATCGACGACCTCACCATCGAGTCGCTCGTCGACATGATCACCCGTGAAGGGAGCGCTGCCGCATGACCGCGACGACCTCTGACCCCACCCGCACCGACGGCCCCGAGCCCGGGCGCGGCCCCGGCACCTCCGACGTGCGCGAGCGCCGCTGGGAAGCCCTGCAACGCGTCAACAAGTCCACCCTGCTGATGCTCGTCGTGACGCTCGTCGTCATCGTCGTCTTCTCGGTGGCGACCCCGACCTTCCTCACCGGCACGAACCTGCGGAACGTCGCCGTGCAGGTGGCACCCGCGGCCATCGTCGCCGTCGCGATGACCTTCGTCATCACGGCGGGCATGATCGACCTCTCGGTCGGGTCGACGCTCGCGCTGGTGTCGGTGATCGGGGCGGTGCTGCTGCGGGCGGGTCTCGAATCGGTGCTGGTCATCGTGATCTGCCTGGCCGTCGGCGCCTTGTGCGGGTTGGTCAACGGCTGGTTCTCGAGCTACCAGGGCATCCCGTCCTTCATCGTCACCCTGGCCACGATGTCGATCGTGCGGGGCGTGGCCCTGCTGATCACCAAGGGCTATTCGATCGCCATCGGCTCGGGCCTGATCTTCGCCCAGGTCGGCCAGGGCCGGCTGTTCGGGCTCGGCTACCCCGCCTGGCTCGCGCTGATCATCGTCGGCGTCGGCATCGTGGGGCTGCAGCGCATGCGGTTCGGACAGTACATCACCGGCATTGGCTCGAACGAGGAGTCGGTCCGCCGGGCCGGCGTGGACACCCGCTTCGTCAAGATGATGGCCCTCGTGCTCAGCGGCACGGCGGCCGGCGCGGCCGGCATCATCACCGCGGCCCGCCTGGGGTCGGGCGACGCCAACTCGGGCGTCGACTTCGCCATGACGGTCATCACGGCCGTGGTGATTGGCGGCACGAACCTGCTCGGCGGCAAGGGCAGCGTGATCGGCACGGCGATCGGGGCCATCCTGACCGGCGTCATCACCAACGGCCTCACGCTGCTCGGCCTGAGCCCCTACATCGTGCCCATCGTGACGGGCAGCCTGCTGATCATCGTCATCTGGATCAACCTGCGCGGCGGCTCGTTCACCGACCTGGTGCGCAAGCGGGTGACCCGATGAGCCGCGTCGGTGGCTTCGGCGTCGAGACGACTACGGTCGTCGACGTGCAGACGGTCACCGGCCCCGTGCCGAGCGACCGCCTCGGCTACACGCTGCCGCACGAGCACCTGATCAACAGCATCGAGGAGGGCGGGCTCGAGCCCGACCCCGACTTCCCCGAGCTGTTCGACGCGCCGGTCACGCCCGAGATCGCCTGGCTGCTGCGCGACCGCCCGCTCGCCTGTCGCGACAACTGCGTGCTCGACGGCGACGACGACGCGGTCGACGAACTCGTGGCGTTCCGCGAGCTCGGCGGCAGCACCGTCGTCGAGCTGACCTCGGACGGTCAGGGCCGTGACCCGCGCCGCCTCGCCGAGATCTCGCGCCGCAGCGGGGTGAACGTCGTCACCGGCGGCGGCTGGTACCTCGAACGGTTCCATCCCGACGCCACGGGTCGCGACACCGTCGACGACCTGGCCGCCCGCCTGGTCGCGCAGTACCGGTCCGATCCGGCCGAGACCGGCGTGCCCCGCTCGGGCGTGATCGGCGAGATCGGCGTCTCGCCGGGCTTCACCGAGCGCGAGGAGCGCTCGCTCCGGGCGGCCTGCCGCCTGCAGCGCGAGACCGGCCTGCCGATGTTCGTGCACCTGCCCGGCTTCGTCCGCCACGGCGGTCGCGTGCTCGACGTCGTGCTGCGCGACGAGGGAGTCGACCCCACGGCGGTCGTCCTCTGCCACATGGACCCGTCGGGCAGCGACCCCGACTACCAGCGCAGCCTCGCCGAGCGCGGGGTCTGGCTCGAGTTCGACATGATCGGCATGCCGTACCGCTTCTCGCTGCCCGGCGAGGGGCAGTCGCCCTCGCCGGTCGAGACGGCGACGGCGATCGCCCGCCTGGTCTCGGCCGGGTTCGGCCGCCGTCTGCTGTTCAGCCACGACCTCTTCCTCAAGAGCATGTTGCGCAAGCACGGGGGCAACGGCCTCTCGTACGTCCCCGCGGTGTTCCTCGACCGGCTGACCGACCTCGGCGTCGACGCCGACGTCGTGCACGGCGTCGGCACCCGCAACGTCCGCGACCTCTTCGAGGGCGCGGCCCTGACCCGCTGAGGGGCGACGCCGCGGCACCGAGCCGCGCGCGCCTCCTCGTCCCGAACCGTCCCGTCACCACCGGAAGGCCCCACCATGTCCCGCATCCTCATCGCCGGCGAGAGCTGGATCACCGCGACCACCCACACCAAGGGCGTCGACGAGTTCACCGCCCACTCGTACACCGAGGGCGTCGCGCAGCTCCGGACGGCCCTGCAGGCCGGCGGCCACGAGGTCGTCCACCTGCCGGCCCATCTCGTGTCGACCGAGTTCCCCGAGACCCAGGAGGCGCTGGACGCCTACGACGTCGTGGTGCTGTCCGACATCGGGGTCAACTCGCTGCAGCTCGCGCCCGCCGTCTTCGAGAAGAGCATCCCCGGTCGCGACCGCGTCCAGGAACTGGCCCGCTGGGTCGAGGCCGGAGGCGCGCTGCTGATGATCGGCGGCTACCTGTCGTTCTCGGGCTGGCAGGGCCGTGCGGGCTACGCCCGCACCGAGATCGCCGACGTGCTGCCGGTCGAGCTGCTGATCGGCGACGACCGCGTCGAGCGCCCGGCCGGCGTCGTCGCCACCGTGCTCGACGCCGACCACCCCGCCCTCGGCGGCGCGGGCATCGAGTGGCCGTTGCTGCTCGGCTACAACCGCACCGTCGTGAAGCCGGGGGCGGTGGAACTCGCCCGCCTGGGCGACGACCCGCTCGTCGTCGTCGGCGAGGCCGGCGTGGGGCGCACGGCGGTCTTCACGAGCGACTGCTCGCCGCACTGGGCGCCGCCGGCGTTCTGCGAGGAGTGGGACGGCTACGCCAAGGTGTTCAACGGCATCGTGTCGTGGCTGACCAGCCGCTGACGGTGGCGATCCCGACCCGGCCCGAGGGCCCCGGCGCGGGCCGGGCGGCGGCGCTCGTCGCCCGCTGCTCGGCCGAGCTCGACGCCTCGGCGGCGGTGCCGCTGCTGGCCCGGATGGCCGACGGCACGATCGACGACGCGGCCTTCGGCCGGTACCTCGCGATCGAGCAGGCGTTCGTCCGGACGGCGGCCCGACTCGCCGGCTACTGCCTGTGGCAGCAGCCGGAGTGGTCCCGGGCCGAGCGGCACGCCGAGGCCGTCGTCGACCTCGTCGGACCGCAGAGTGCCTACTTCGCCGACCTGCGCGCGACGCGACCGGTCGACGAGGCGGGATTACCCGCTCTGCTGGCCCGCGCCTCCGTGCTCGAGGCCACGGTGACGACCGCGCTCGACGAGGGCGGCTACGCCGGGGTCGTCACCAGCCTCGCGGCGGCCGAGACCCTTTACCTGCAGTGGTGCACGCGGGCCGCCGAGCGGTCGGTGCCGCGACCGGGCGACGTGCAGCGGTGGATCGAGCTGCACGTCACCGACGGCTTCCGTGCCCAGGTCGCGTTCCTGCACCAGCTCGTCGACGAGCTGCCCGATGACGTGACCGACGACCGGCTGGACCGCTGGTTCGTCGCCATGCTGCGCGCCGAGGACGCCTTCCACGCGAGCGCCCTCGCCGAGGTCGCCGCGTGACCGGCCCCGTCGTCGACCTGGCCGCCGTCGAGGCGCGCCTCGCCACGGCCGGGATCGCCTTCGAGAGGCTGGCCGTCGGACCCGACGCCGTCGTGGTCGTCTCGTCGTACGGGGGCCGCGTCTACGGGCCGTTCTTCGCCGCCGGCGAGGCCGAGAACTGGCTGCCCGACGCCTTCGCCTCCGACGACGCCTTCGGTGGGCTGGTGGGCAGCGGCGACTGGAACGTCGGCGGCGACCGGGTCTGGATCGGCCCCGAGATCGCCTACATGATCCGTGACCGGGACGACTACTGGGGCAGCTACGAGATGCCACCGTCGCTCGACCCGGGCCGTCACGACCTCGACCGCACGGGCGACCGCGTGACCCTGTCGCGGGTCGCCGAGCTCGAGGCGTTCACCGCGCCGACCGGGCACGTCCGCGCCGACCTGACGCTGGTCGTGCGGCCCGCGGCCCATCCGCTGCGGCACCTGCGCGGCGCGTCGGCCGCGGGCCCCGACGGCACACCCCTCGTCGACGCCGTCGAGTACGGCGGCTACGTGACGGAGGTGCGGCTCGGCATCACCTCGGACGGCGCGCACGAGGCCGAGTCGTGGATGCTCGACCAGGTGCGGGCGGGCGGCACGGCGTTCGTCGCGGCCGTGCCCGACGCCCAGGTGACCGACTACTACGAGCCGGTGGGGGATCTGCTCGCCGAGGTGCCGGGCGGGGTCGCCGTGTCGCTGACCGGCGCCGACCGCTTCAAGATCGGCTTCGCCGCACCGCACGTCACCGGACGCCTCGGGTACGTGCGCGCCGTCGGCGACCCGGCCGACGACCGGGCGGTGCTCTTCGTGCGCGGCAGCCACAGCGACCCGTCGGCCGAGTACTCGGAGGAGCCCGACCCGTCGCCGGGCGTCCGGGGCGACTCCCTGCACCTGTACGACGACGACGGCGGGCTCGGCGGGTTCGCCGAGATCGAGGCCCGGGGCACGCCCGTGCTCGGCCCACGTCCCGAGCCGGTCACCGACCGGTTCGGCAGCTGGTGGTTCCGCGGGCGGACGGACGACGTCGCCCGCGTGGCCCAGCACCTGCTCGGGGTGCCCGCGCCGACCGTGGCGCAGGCCGCCCGGGGAGCCGCGCCGCGCCTCCTCGGTCCGTCGGTCGCGTCGCCGACCGTCGCGCCGGCGCCGGCACCGTCGCCTGCCCCGCTTCCGAACCCGACTCCGTCCCCGTGAGGAACGACATGACCCACGACACCGAACCCGGCTCGACCGATCCCGCCGACCGCGCCTACGACGACCTGGTCGCCCTCGTACAGCACGGCCCCCGGTTCCACGGCACTCCCGGCATCGCGGCCGCCGCCGACTGGCTCGAGCAGCGGCTGACCGCCGTCGGGTGGCCGGTGGCACGGCAGTTCGTGACGCTGCCCGGCTGGCAGCCCGGTCGCGTGCATCGGGTCACCGTGCAGCAGCCCATCGCCCGCGACCTGCCCGCCTGGCCGATGCTCTGGAGCGGCTCGACCGACGGGCCGCGCCGGGGCACGGTCGAGGCCGTCGGCCCGCAGGGACTCTGGGGCGACTCGATGGTCTGGCAGAAGTTCGTCGTGCGGGGTGACGACGGCGACGTGCTGGCCTACCTGCACGCGCGCGACGACGGACCCGCGGCACCGCAGCCGCTGCCGTCCGGGTCGGACCACGACGTGGCGCACCTCGCCCTCGGCCGCCTCGACGGTCTGCAGCTGACCGAGTGGATCGCCGACGGCAAGCCCGTCGAGCTCGAGGTCGAGGCCGACAGCGGTCCGGTCGAGGCCGCGACGAGCGACAACCTGATCGTCGACGTACCCGGCACGGGCGAGGGGTCGGTGCTGCTCTGCGCGCACTACGACTCGTTCTTCAACACGGTCGGCGCGTACGACAACGGCAGCGGCACGATCGCCCTGCTGCAGCTCGCCGAACGGTGGGCGGCGTCCGCGCCGGTCGCATCGGTCCGTCTCGTGTTCTTCACCGCCGAGGAGTGGCACCTGGGCGGCTCGCGGCACTTCGTCGACAGCGCCTCGGCCGATGAGCTCGACGCGATCGACTACGTCCTCAACGTCGACGGGCTCGGTCGTGGGTCGTTCGTCGAGGCGTTCGGGGCCCCCGAGGCGTTCTCGACGGCGTTCCGCGGCGCACTGCTGCAGCATGCCGCGGCCACCCGGCCCGACCTCGAACTCGTCACCCGGTTCCCGCCGACGACCGGCACGGACGACGCGTCGTTCTACCGGGCAGGCGTGCCGAGCGCCTTCCTGACCTTCAACGACCTGCACCGCCTGCACCAGCCCGACGACGAGCCGAACCGGGGCATCGCGGCGAACGTGGCCTGGACCGTGCCGCTCGTCGAGCACCTCGTGGCGAGCCTGGCGCGGCCGACCCGCGCCGCGCCTCCCGGGGTGTTGTAGGCCCGGGCCGGGCGATCAGGCTGCCGGTTCGGCGAAGACGATCCGGTTCTGGTCGTAGTGGCCCGAGCCACGGTCGAACACGCCGCCGCAGGTGATCAGCCGCAGCTGGTCGGTCGGCTGCGCCCCGAAGACTCGGGCGGTCGGGAACTTGGCCTTCGGCACGTCGACCACCTCGGTGACGGCGTAGCTCACGACACCCCCGTCGACCGTGGTCACGTCGACTCGGTCGCCGACGACGAGCTCGTCGAGCCGCGCGAAGACCGCCGGGCCCGACGCGGAGTCGACGTGGGCGGCGATCACCGTCGGACCGCGCCCGCCCGGCTTGCCGCCGCCGGTGAACCAGCCGACGTCGTCCGCGTCGACGGGCACCTCCATGGCGCCGGCGTCGGCGATGCCGAGGTCGATCAACGGGGCGTCGAGTCCGATGGCGGGCACCGAGACGGCGGCCGGCGCGACGCCCTCGGCGACGACCCCGGTGCCCTCGGCGACCGCAGGAGGCGCGGTGCCGGTCGCCGACGGAGCCGCGGTCGCCGGGGCGCTCGCCCCCGCCCCCGGGGTCGGTGCCGCCGTCGGTGCGACCGCCCCGGGCGCCGCGCACCCGGTCAGGGCCAGCACGACGGCGGCGACGACGACCACCGAGGGCAGGGAGCGACCCATGTCAGGCCCGGGCCGCGCGCTGACGACGGGTCAGGACGTACGCACCCGCACCGAGCAGGGCCAGGGCCCCGGCGCCGCCAGCCGCGAGGCCGAGACCGCCGGCCGACGCGCTCTCGGTGGCCGCGCCTCCGAGTCCGGTGTCGACGCCTCCGACGGGCACCTGCGTCAGCTGGCCGCGGACGACGCCGGCCGCGAACGTGGCCGTGTGCGAGTCGCCCGTGAAGCCGGCCGGGTTCGCCTCGAGCTGCTTCAGGCTGAAGCCGGCGCCCGTGTCGGCCCCGGCGGCGCTCATGACACCAGTCGTGAACGGCCCCTGCAGGCAGCCGCTGCTCGTGCGCGTGCCGTCCCCGCGGTCGACCGGGTTCGGGAACGCGATGCGCGGCGGGCCGGCCTGACCCTGTGCCGCCTCGTGGATGTGCGTCGCGGTCTTCGCCGGGCTCTGGTAGTCGCCGGTCACGCCGCGCAGGGTGATGTCGTAGCAGATGACCTCGGTGTCGCTGTTGACGCGGAAGTCGAACGTCCCCGTCGCGCCGGGCTCGCCCGGGGTGGCGACCCCGTCGTTGTTGATGACCTGGTCGGGCGTCGCCATCACCGTGTAGGCGCTCGTGAAGGTCGACGGTTCGGGCACCTCGGTCTCGGCGAACGCGGGCGTCACGCCGAACAGGGTGACGGCGGTCGCGGCGGCACCACCGATCGTCAGGGTGCGGATGGCGGTCTTCTTGGTCGTGCGCGTCATCTTCGGCATGCTCCGGGTCCTCTCGACGGGGCGGCGCCCGGGCGGGTGCCGCTCGACAGGGCCTACGTCGGGCGGGGCCGATGCGTTCACGTCGGTCGCGAGAAAGTTCGTGGCCGGTCCGATGAACGCGGGAGGCGCGGCGGACGTACACCCCGTCGGCATCCGCGATCGGCGTGGATAGGCTGGAGGGCAGGCGGATGATCGCCGTCATGGGTCGCGCGGGCCCCGTCCCGGGCCGCGCGGCAGATCGGAGCCCGATGAGCGAGGGGTCGTCCGGTCTCGACGTCCGCGCCGCGTTCGTCGAGCACGGCTCGTCGCTGCTCGGTTTCGCCGTCAACGCCCTCCGCGACCGGACGCTGGCCGAGGACTGCGTGCAAGAGACCTTCGTGCGCGCCTGGCGTGCCCGCGACTCGTTCGACGCCGACCGCGGCAGCGTCCGCACCTGGCTGTTCGCCATCGAGCGCCGCGTCGTGCTCGACGTGCACCGGGCACGGACGCGCACGCCGTCGGTGGTGCCCCTCGAGCACGCCCCCGACCCCGTCGCGAGCGTGGCCGACCCCCTCGAACGGCTGGGCATGGCCGAGGGGCTCGCCCGGCTGAGCGACGACCACCGGGCCGCCGTCGTGGCCGTCCACCTCGAGGGCCTGAGCTACCGCGAGGTGTCCGAGCGCACGGGCGTCCCCGTCGCGACCCTCCGCACCCGCGTGTTCCACGCGCTGCGCGCCCTCCGCACCCACCTCGACGACCAGGAGACGACCGATGACTGACCGCACGCCAGGGGTGGGGGCCGGTGACGGCGACGCCCGTCGCGACGAGTTGACGGCCGCTGCGCTCGCGGACGACCTCTCGCCGAGCGAACGCGTCGAGTTCGACGCGCTCCGGGCTGCCGACCCGTCGATCGATGCCGAGCTGGCGTCGCTCGGGGTGATGGTCGACGGACTGTCGGGCTTCGGTCGCTGGGACGACGTGGTTCCGAGCGACCGGCTGCGCGAGCGCATCGATGCCCTCGGACACGTCGCCGAGGCCCCGGCCTCTCGTGACGCGGACGTCCCGCTCGACGCCGACGTCGCTCTCGACACCGGCACCGGCACCGGCACCGGCACCGCGCCTGACGAGGCGCCGGCCACGCACATCGGGCCCCACGTCGCCGCGGCCCGGTCCGGACGGGGCCGTCGCCCGCTGCTGATCGCCGTGGCCGCCGCCGCGTGCCTGGCGATCGGGGCCGGGGGAGGAGTCCTGCTCGCGACGCCTCGTGACACGGTGGTGGCTGGCCCTGCCGGCACCCTCGGCGCCGTCGAGCACGTGGACTTCGTCGGTCAGCCCGACGGGGTCGACCTCGACGGAGACCTCGTCGCCCACACCTGGGGCACCGAGACCGTCCTCAGCGTCGACGGCCTGCCGACGGGTTCGGCGTTCACGGTCGTGGTGGTCGGCGGCGACGGGCGGGAGTACGAGTCCGGTGCGTTCCTCGGGTCGGACGTGCGCGTCGACTGTCGGCTGAACGCCGCCGTGCTGCGGTCCGACGTCGCGTCGGTCGAGATCCGCGCCGCGGACGGGCACGACATCGCCGTCGCGTCGGTGCCTCCGGTCGCGAGCTGAGCCGCGCCTCCCCGCCGAGCTGAGCCGCGCCTCCGGCTCTCGTCTGCCGAGATGTCACGACGTGCCGGTCACCTCGGGACGTGAGTGGCGAGTCGTGACATCTCGGCCGGTTCAGACGACGGTCAAGGAGGCGCGGGTCGCCTCGATCGTCGCGAGCAGCGACCTCGAGTCGGCCAGGGAGTGCAGGGGCGAGTCGCGCAGCCCGGCGTCCACGTAGGACGCGAGGGCGGTCGCCTGGTAGGCGAGCCCCTGGCGGCCGGTCGGGACGGTCGGGTCGCTCCAGACGGCCGACCCAGCATTGGTCGTCAGCTCGAACGTCGCGGGGAAGACGAGGTTCTGCAGGGTGCGGATCGACCCGGTCGAGCCCGAGATCGTGCCGAGCCCGGGCGACGTCGTGAGCAGGCTCGTCGCCGCCGTGGCGAGCACCCCGTCGGCCGTGCGGGTGACGACGGCCGCGTCGAGGTCGACGCCGTCGGCCCGGGTCGAACCGGCGGCGTGCCACTCGACGGGGTGGCCGGTCGCGAACTGGGTGAACCAGAACGCGTAGACGCCGATGTCGAGCAGCGCGCCGCCGCCGAGCGCCGGATCGGTCATGCGTCCGCCGGCCGAGAGGTCGTTGGCCCAGGCGACGTCGGCGGTCGCGAGCCGCACGTCGCCGATCGCGCCGTCGGCGAGCAGCGCGGCGATGACGGTCGTATGCGGCAGGTAGCGCGTCCAGAGCGCCTCCATCGCGAGGACACCGGCGGCGCTCGCCGCGGCGGAGATCTCGTCGGCCTCGGCCGTGCTGGTCGCCATCGGCTTCTCGATCAGGACGTGCTTGCCGGCCCGGATCGCGGTCAGGGCGTCCGGCAGGTGGCGGGTGTGGGGCGTGGCGACGTAGACGACGTCGACGTCGGGGGAGGTGACCAGCGCCTCCTGGTCGCCGTGCGCCGCGGTGACGCCGTGGGTGCGGGCGAAGGCCTCGGCCCGGTCGAGGCTGCGGGAGGCCACGGCGACCACGCGCTGGTCGGTGTGCGCGTGGAGGGCGTCGGTGAAGTCGCCGGCGATCTCGCCCGGGCCGATCACGCCCCAGCGCAGGGTCGGACCGCCGCGCAACGGGACGGCCGTCGCGGCGGGGAAGCTCAGGGTGCTCGGGGTCTGCGTGGACATGCGGTCTCCTCGGTGTCACGTCGTCGTGCGTGCGTCCATCTTCGCGGGTGCGGAACAGGCCGGGGCGTCGAGAGCCGTCAGCCCTGCTCGGCGAACCGCTCCGCGCCGATCACGTCGAGCAACCGCAGCTTGGCGTCGTCGTCGGACCCGGGCGTCGCCGTCAGCACGAGCAGCGTCTGCGACTGGTCCTCGGTGAAGAGAGCTTGGCAGTCCACCTCGACGCGGCCGAGCTCGGGATGCAGGAGCGTCTTGCGGTCGTCGAAGCGCTGGTGCACGGCGTGCCGAGCCCAGATCGTCGCGAACTCTTCGCTCGACGCGAGCAGCGCCTCCACGAGTTCTCGTGGTCGGCCCCCGCCGCCCGCCATGCTGAGCGCCGCCCGCAGCCCGGAGGCCTGCAGCTCGAGCTGGTGCGCGTGGTCCTCGACCGGGTAGGAGGCGCGCTCGGCCGGGTCGGTGAACCACCGGTGGAACGCACTGCGGGCAAGCCCCTCGTACCGCATCTGGTCACCGAGCAGGGCGACCGCGAGCCGGTTCTGCGCGAGCGTCTCGGCCAGGTCGCTGAGGACGAGCGCAGGGGTGTCGACCAACCGGTCGAGCACCCGCCGCAACGCGGGACTGACGTGGTCGCCGCCTCGCGTCCGGCGGGGCGGGTGGTGGCCGGTCAGGCGGTAGAGGTGGTCGCGCTCGTCGAGGCTCAGTCGCAGCCCCCGGGTGAGAGCGACGAGCATCTGCTCGGACGGCTGCGGGCCGCGCTGCTGCTCGAGCCGCGCGTAGTAGTCGGTCGACATGCCGACGAGCCCCGCCACCTCTTCGCGACGCAGTCCGGCGGTACGCCGACGCACGCCTTCGGGCAGCCCCACGTCGGACGGTCGCAGCGCCTCGCGGCGGTGGCGGAGGAAGTCGGCGAGGTCGGCGCGGTCCATGGCCCCATGCTGTCAGCCGCGGCACTCGCCAACCAGGGAGCACCGATCCCTGGACGAGCGCTCTCTGCCGCACCGCGCCTCCCCGGGTCAGAGTGGTGGTCGTCACCCCGACCGTCGTCGGGGCGACGACCACCACCGGCCGCGCCGAGCGCGGCACACCCGAAGGAGCAACCGTGAAGATCAGCGGCAACACCGTGTTCATCCCCGGCGCCACGTCCGGCATCGGCCTGGGCCTCGCCCTGCGCCTGCAGGCCGCCGGCAACACCGTCGTCGTGGCCGGCCGACGCCGGGCGCTGCTCGACGAGATCGTCCGCGACCACCCGGGCCTCGAGGCCGTCGAGCTCGACACCACCGACCCGCAGGCCGTCGTCGACGTCTCGGCCGAGGTGCAGCGCCGCTGGCCCGAGACCAACGTCGTCGTCGCGATGGCCGGCATCATGCAGACCGAAGACGTCACGACCGGCGACTTCCTCGCCACCGCCGAGGCGACCGTCACGACCAACCTGCTCGGTCCGATCCGACTGATCGCGGCGTGGACGTCGTTCCTCCAGACGCAGCCCGCCGCCTCGATCGTCACCGTGTCGTCGGGGCTCGCGAGCGTGCCGCTGCCGATCACGCCGACCTACAACGCGACCAAGGCCGCGATCCACTCGTTCAGCGAAGGCATCCGCGTGCAGCTCGCCGACACGTCCGTGCAGGTCGTCGAGCTCGTGCCGCCGGCCGTGCAGACCACCCTGCTCGGTCAGCAGGACGACCCGTCGGCCATGCCGCTCGACGAGTACCTCGACGAGACGATGGCGCTGCTCGAGGCGCAGCCCGACGCCCACGAGATCCTGGTCGAGCGCGTGAAGTTCCTGCGCAACGCCGAGGCCGAGGGGCGGTACGACGCGGTGCTGGCGCTGCTCAGCGCGCACTGAGGCCGGTCCGGCGGCAGCGCCCTAGGCTGGGCAGATGAGTGCATGGGGCGACTGGGGGCCGGCGGTGGTGGCGATCGTCGTGGCGGTCGTGTACCTCGTGATCGTCGTCAGCATCGTGCGCGCCGTGCGGCGACGTGCCGACACGACGCAGCTCGAGCGCACGGTCTGGACGGTCGCCGCCGTCCTCTTCCCGCTCGGGGCCGGCGCCGTGTGGCTGCTGCTCGGGCCGCACCCGCTCGGCCTCCGCATCGACCACGAGCACGACTGAACCGGCCGGGCCCTGCTCCCGTCGTGGCGAGAGGTCACGACGTGCCGCTCACCTTCAGAGATGAGCGGCACGTCATGACATCTCGCCCCGCCGACCTGGTGTCGGTGGCCACGCCTAGCCTGCGGGGATGACCCGCCCGACACCCCGACCCGACGACTGCCGAGGAGGCACGGGTCGGCTCGCCGACGACTCCTGCGGTCGTCCGGTCGATCCGTCGTCGCCCGTGCCGCTCTGCGACCGGCATCTTGCGCTCGCCGCCGACTGGGTGGCCTCGCTCGAGGCCTCGGGCGAGGGCGTCACCGACCTGCTGCCGTCGCCCTGCCTCGCGTGCGGGTCACGGCTCGGCGTGCACTGGCCCTCGGGGTGGCTCTGCGCCGTCTGCGAGTGGCGCCAGGGAGACGTGCCCGACGGCGAGCTCGGGGTCGTGCGGGTGGACGTCGTCTACTACATCCGGTTCGACGACCGCATCAAGATCGGCACGTCGTCGAACCCCCGGCAGCGCCTCGGCACGCTCTGGCACGACGAACTGCTGGCCTTCGAGCGGGGCGACCGCCTCGTCGAACGGCGGAGGCACGGGCAGTTCGCGGCCTCCCGGTTCGGACGCACCGAGTGGTTCGCACGCAGCACCGAGCTCGACGCTCACGTGACGGCGCTCGCGCAGGGCGTCGACGACCCGTGGCAGCTCTACGCCCGCTGGCGCAGCGAGGCACTGGCCCTGCGCGGCTGACCCCGGTCCGTGCCGGGCCCTAGGCCTCGTCGCACCGTGTTTCGTGCATCGCACCGCGACTAGATGCGGTGCCGTGCACGAAACGCGGTGTGGTGTCGTGGCTGCGCCCTGCCCTCCGGGTGCGCGCCGGCGTCAGCGGCGGAGGTAGGCGTCGACGAGCAGCGGGCCGCGGATGGCGCGCAACTCGTCGAGCAGCAGGGGCACCGTCTGCCGGGTCAGCCCCGACAGCTGCAGGTCGTGCGGTCCGAGCGGGGGCAGCTTGCCCGTCCGGAGTCGCACGACCTCCCAGCCCGCGGCCCGTAGCGCGGCGTCCTTGCGTCGGTCGGCGGTCTCGCGGTGCCCGACGTGTTCGAGCCCGTGCCGCCCGGTCGAGTCGTACTCGATCGCGACCCGCAGTTCGCTCAGCACGATGTCGGGCCACACCTCGACGTGGTCGAAGAACGGACGCCCCACGCGCACGGCGTTCAGACCGGGCTCGAACTCGAGCCGGGCCGTCAGCTCGGCCCGCAGCTCGGCCTCGACCGCCGACGCCGGCTTCGGGGCACACGCGCTGACGAACGGGGTGCCGGTCGGCAGCGCCGGCGTCTTGTCGCACACCGGCCGGGCGGCGCGGGTCGGCCGGGCGACGCGGCCGGTGCGGGAGGCGCGGGTCGGCTGGCCGACAGGGTCCGGCCGGGAGGCGCGGGTCGCGTCCGTCCGCGGGGCGGACGTCGAGCCCAGAGGCGGTGCCGACTCGGACCGGCGTGCCGTGGTGGACCAGGAGGCGAGGGGTGGTGCCTGCTCGGGCCGACGGGCGGGGTCGGCCGGGAACGGGGGACCAGGAGGTGCCGCCCGCGGCGTCGTCGAGGGGAGGCCCGTGCTCGAGGCGCGACGACGCCGGGGCGGGGGTGACGGGTCCACCGGCACCGCGCCTCCTGGGCTCCGGGCCGCCCCGGCCCGACCTGGCCCAGCCGCGGCCTGTACGGGTGCGCCCGAGTCCTGCCCCGGCACGCCCGCGGCCTGCGCGCGGACGACCGCCGCCGGCGCCATCGGCGGCCGCATCGGCAGAGCGCGCGGGGCGGCGAGTTCGCTGCACTCGGGGCACCACGACGACCGGCGGCGCTCACGCCCCGGCCGGTGCCGCTGCTCGTCGGGGGTGGCGACGAACACGTGGCCCGCGTCGCAGAGCCAGCACAGCCACACGTCGGCCGCGGGCGGGATCTGGCTCAGCACGATGCCGCCGTTGTGCTCGGGACGGTACTGCCGCACGAGCACCGGGTACGACGCCCAGGCCTCGCGGTAGCTGCCCACCGGATAGGGCACGGCGAGGCCGCGCGACGTCCGGCGTCGCGCCCACCAGGCGGCGATCGGCTCGGGCACGCGCACACGCTACGACGGGCCACCGACACTGGGGCCCGACCCGACCCGGCCCGACCGCCGCCGACACCCGTAGCATCGACCGAATGCCCGACACCGCCCCTCCTGACGTGCCCGACGCCCCGACCGACGCCACGACCACCGCCCCGACCGCCGTCCCCGCCGACGTCCACGCCCGCGGCTTCGTCCGAGTCCGCGGCGCCCGCGAGAACAACCTGCGCGCGGTCGACGTCGACGTCCCGCGCGACAGCATCGTCGCCTTCACCGGCGTCTCGGGCTCGGGCAAGTCGTCGCTGGCGTTCGGCACGATCTTCGCCGAGGCGCAGCGCCGCTTCTTCGAGTCGGTCGCGCCCTACGCGCGACGGCTGATCGCCCAGGGCGGCGCCCCGCACGTCGACGAGATCACCGGCCTGCCCCCGGCCGTCGCCCTGCAGCAGCGCCGGGGCGCCCCGAGCTCGCGCTCGACCGTCGGCACCCTGACCACCCTGTCGAACTCGATGCGGATGCTCTACTCGCGGGCCGGCAGCTACCCGGCCGGGGCCGACCGCCTCGAGTCCGACTCGTTCTCGCCGAACACGGTCGCCGGAGCCTGCCCGCGCTGCCACGGGCTCGGCATCGCGCACGAGGTGACCGAGGCGTCGGCCGTCCACGACCCCGGCCTGAGCATCCGCGACGGTGCGATCACCGCGTGGCCGGGAGCCTGGCAGGGCAAGAACCTCCGCGACGTCACGAGCGTGCTCGGCTACGACATCGACCGCCCCTGGCGCGACCTGCCGCAGGCCGACCGCGACTGGTTGCTCTACACCGACGAGCAGCCCGTGGTCGAGGTGACCCCCCAGCGCGACCGCGTCGCCAAGCCGTACAAGGGCCGCTTCTGGAGCGCTCGCGCCTTCGTCATGCACACCCTCGCCGACTCGCAGAGCGAGACCCAGCGCACCAAGGTGCTGCAGTACGTCGAGAGCGGGCCCTGCTCGCTCTGCGGCGGCAGCGGCCTGACCCGGGCGGCGCTCGCGGTGACCTTCGCGGGGCGGACAATCGCCGAGCTGAACGCCCTGCCGATCGCCGAACTGGGCGACGTCCTGCGGCCGACGGCCACCCTGACGAGCGCGTCGGCCGCGGTGTCGAACGCGTCCTCGGGAGAGGTCACCGAGGTCGCCGTCCGCATCGCCTCCGACCTGTTGGCGCGGACGACCGTGCTCGACGACCTCGGGCTCGGCTACCTCAGCCTCGGCCGCGCGACGCCCACCCTGTCACCGGGCGAGATGCAGCGGCTGCGCATCGCGACGCAGCTGCGCTCGGGCCTGTTCGGCGTCGTCTACGTGCTCGACGAGCCGAGCGCCGGCCTGCACCCCGCCGACGCCGAGTCCCTCGTCGAGGTGCTGGAACGGCTGCGGGCGAGCGGCAACTCGGTGTTCGTCGTCGAGCACGACATGAGCATCGTGCGCCGCGCCGACTGGGTCGTCGACGTCGGCCCGGGGGCAGGCAGCCAAGGAGGCGCGGTGCTCTACAGCGGGCCCGTCGCCGGGCTCGCCGGGGTCGCCGACTCCGTCACGAGGCGCTTCCTCGACCCCTCCGTCTCCGATCACGCCCAGGGCGGGTCGCCCGTCCGACGCGAACCGACCGCCACCCTCGAGCTGCGCGGCGTCACCCGGCACAACCTCGACGGCGTCGACGTGGACCTGCCGCTCGGCGTGCTCACCGCGGTCACGGGGGTGTCCGGTTCGGGCAAGTCGACGCTGGTCGGCGGCGTGCTGGCCGAGACGGCGACCGCCCACGAGCGGGTCGACCGCGTGGTGCAGGTCGACCAGAAGCCGATCGGCCGGACGCCACGCTCGAACCTCGCGACCTATACGGGCCTGTTCGACGCCGTGCGCCAGGCCTTCGCCGCGACCGACGAGGCGCGGTCCCGGGGCTACGGCGCCGGACGCTTCTCGTTCAACGTCACCGGAGGCCGCTGCGAGGTCTGCCAGGGCGAGGGGTTCGTCTCGGTCGAGCTGCTCTTCCTGCCCGGCAGCTACTCGCCCTGCCCCGAGTGCCACGGCGCCCGCTACAACGCCGAGACCCTCGAGGTCACCTGGCACGGCGCCACCGTGGCGGACGTGCTCGCGATGACGGTCGACGAGGCGGCGACGTTCCTGACCGAGGTGACCAGCGCCTCCCGGGCTCTCGAGACGTTGCGGCAGGTCGGGCTCGGCTACCTGCGGCTCGGCCAGCCCGCGACCGAGCTGTCGGGCGGCGAGGCACAGCGCATCAAGCTCGCGACCGAGCTGCAGCGTGCCCGCACCGGGCACACGCTCTACCTGCTCGACGAGCCGACCACGGGCCTGCACCCGGCCGACGTCGAGCTGCTCGTCACCCAGCTGCAGTTGCTGGTCGACGCGGGCAACACCGTCGTCGTGGTCGAGCACCACATGGGTGTCGTGGCGGCGTCCGATCACGTGATCGACCTGGGCCCCGGGGGAGGGGACGCCGGCGGGCGCGTGCTCGCCGTCGGCACGCCCGAGCAGGTGGTCGGGGCGACCGGCAGCCGCACCGCGCCGTACCTCGCGGTGGCGCTGCCGGCCTGACCCGCCGGAAGCCGGGGATTCGACGAGCCGAGGAGGCGCGGTGCAGTCGACCCGCGCCTCCTCGGTTTCGTCGTCGGTCGGGCTACGGCGAGACCATGCCGCCGTTCACGTTGAGCGTCTCGCCCGCGACGAAGCTCGACTCGGCCGAGGCGAGGAACACGTAGGCGGGTGCCTGCTCGGCGGGCTGGCCGGCGCGGCCGAGCGGGGCCTCGCTCGAGCCGAACTCGGGCAGCGACTCGGGGTCGACGCCGTCGGTCACCTGCAGCACGGTCCAGGTCGGGCCGGGCGCGACGACGTTGACGCGGATGCCCTTCGAGATGAGCTGCTGCGACATGCCCTTCGACAGGTTGTTGATCGCGCCCTTGGTCGCCGCGTAGTCGAGGCGGTCGGGGGCGGGCGTGTGGGCCTCGGCCGACGCGGTGTTGATGATCGTGGAGCCGGGGGCGAGGTGCGGCACGGCGGCCTTGACGATCCAGAACGGCGCGTAGACGTTCGTGCGGAAGGTCAGGTCGAACTGCTCGTCGGTGATGTCCTCGATGTCCTGCTGCCAGACCTGCTTGCCGGCGACGTTGACGACGGCGTCGAGGCCGCCGAGTCCGTCGACCGCCTTCTGCACGAGTTCACGACAGAAGGAGGCGCTGGTCAGGTCCCCGGGGAGAGCCACGGCCTTCTGTCCCGCGGCCTCGATCAGCGCGATGACGTGGTCGGCGTCGGACTGCTCGCTCGGCAGGTAGTTCAGGGCGACGTCGGCACCCTCGCGGGCGTAGGCGATCGCGACGGCGGCGCCGATGCCCGAGTCGGCACCCGTGATGAGGGCCTTGCGACCCTGCAGGCGTCCCGTGCCGCGGTAGGTCTCCTCGCCGAGGTCAGGGACGGGAGTCATCTGCGACTGCAGGCCGGGCTCCTCCTGGTGCTGCACCTCGGGGCTGATCGTGGGGTAGAGCGTGCGCGGGTCGGCGAAGGTGTACTGGTCGCGGGTCATGCGGGGTCCTCTCTGGTTCGCGGTGCCCTGGACGCTACGCCGGGGGACTCCGGGGCGTACCCCGCGGGCGCGCCTGAGGCCCGCGACGCACGAGTGGTCCCGAACCGTCGTCCGCTCGGGGGCGGAGGACGGTTCGGGACCACTCGAGGAGGTGCGTGACCCGGGTCAGAGGCCCTGGGTCATGATGAGCGCGCCGGCGATCATCGAGCCGATGTTGGCCAGGATGCCGACGAAGCCGAGCACGATGCCGACCGTCGCCATGGTGCGGGCGGCGGGCTCGCTCTTGCGCGAGAGGAAGCCGAGGACCACGGCCGCGATGGCCAGCAAGATCCACAGGACGGGCAGGAACAGGCAGAGGACGATGCTGACGATGCCGAAGACGAGCGACAGGACGCCCATCGTCTTCTTGGTCGTCGAGGCGGGCACGTTCGCGCCGGTGTACGGGGTGGGGTTCGTCATCGGTGTCTCCTCGACATCTGGGTGAGCATTACTCGTCGAAGCTAGCCACTTTCTGGGGGAGAGGGCCGCGGGGCCGCCCGGCGCGGCGGGCCTGTCGTGACGGGTGTGGTCAGGTCACTCGTGTCGTGCCGGTGGAGCCGTCAGCGGGTGACGGCGAACGCAGGAGGAGGCGCGTCCACCGTCGTCGCCGTGCCGCACGCGATCGCGCGGCTGATCCGTTCGACGAGCTGGTCGGGGACGGGTCGGCCCCAGCCGAAGGCGACGGTGTCCTTGGCGCGGCGGTGGGGGGAGACGTCGCCTTCGAGGGCTTCGTCGAACCGGGGGACGGGGTAGATGCCGAGGTGGCGGGTCCAGGCCGCGAAGTAGAGCGTCTGCCCGTCGTCGAACCGGATGGCCGGCATGCCGTACCGGAGGCTCTCGACGCCGCCGGCGCACCCCGAGTGGATGGCCCGTCGCACCCGCTCGAGCGCTTCGCGCTTCTCGGGCGGGAACCCCGCGATGTACTGATCGACCACGCTGTCGCCCATGACGAGTCCTCTCGTTCGCTGGGCACCAGTGTGCGACGGATGGGCCCGGGCCGCCAGCCCCCGGGGTCGAGCGCTCGTGTGCGGACGGCGGGACTCGGGGCACTTCCTGACGTGCGGGGCCCACGTCGCCCTGCCATTGGTCGGTGCCTCTTCTCCTGGCCGACGGATGAGCCTCGGCGAAGCGGATCTCGAGATGGCCGATAGCCGGTCGTTCATCGGGACACCTGCGCGAGCTGCTCCCGGCGGGCGGAGGTCAAGTGGCGCCTGGCCTGCGGATTTGCGTATGACTGTCCCGCAAAAATGCCCGATGAAGGGGGTTTAATCGCTACAGTCGTCGGATGCTCATCGGATATGCCCGCGTCTCGACCTCGGGACAAGATCTTGCAGCACAACGTGATGGTCTTGCGGCACTGGGTGTCGACGATCAACACGTGCATGTTGACCACGGCCTGTCGGGCACGACTCGAGCCCGGCCTGGCCTCCGTGAGGCCCTCGCCGCGTGCCGTGCCGGCGACGTGCTCGTCGTCACGAAGCTCGACCGTCTCGCCCGGTCACTCCGGGACGCGACCGACATTGCCGACGAGCTGACGCAGAAGGGTGTTGCTCTGAATCTCGGGGGAGCGGTCTACGACCCCACCGACCCGGTCGGCCGGCTCCTGTTCAACGTCCTCGGCATGGTGGCCGAGTTCGAGGCCGACCTCATCCGTGCCCGCACCCGCGAGGGCATGGCGATCGCCAAAGCCGCCGGCAAGCTTCGCGGCCGCAAACCAAAGCTCACCCCGTCGCAGGAGAAGCACCTCGTGCAGCTGCACCGCACCGGCGCCCACACCACTAGCGACATCGCCGAGCTCTTCGGCGTCGCCCGCTCGACGGTCTACCGGGCAATCCAGCGAGCTGAGCAGGCGTAGGTGTCCACGCCTCAGGTCAAGCGGCTGCACCGCGAACGGCACAGCAACACTGACGAATCACCTGCCAACCCCAAACGAATCCAATGACTACTGACCTGCAAGCACTGAGGCTGTCCGTTGCGACGCACCTTGCTCCCAGCGTCGAGGAGTCTTTCCAGGGAGAACGGCACACATGGCGGCTTTTCGGGCGTGCCACTCAGGTGTCTCTCGAAGTCGAGTTGCTGCGGGGAAAGCACCTGCTGATCACACTGGCAGGCGCCCTTGTCATCGAGTCTGATTCTGGGCTTGATGACCTGAACGACTTGTTCCGACAGTTCGATCGCGACGAGGCCTTCGTGGTGCTGTCGTCCACGAGATGGGGGCGCCTCTTCTGGTGGATCGAGATCGGCGATCAGCAGGTGGTTGAAGGCCAGTACGCGGGTTGGTTCTGGCGCTCACGCGGTGCACGAACGCAGGAAAGATCTGTCTTATGCGAAGACGGTGACTACCTCTGATCCCTCGCGACCTCGACTCTCAGCCGAGGCGGCACGGCGATACAAGGGTGTCGAAGTTGCCCTCATGGCATGCCCCGCGAGGCGAGAGCCCCGGTAGGGGATGCCGGCATGGCCATCGTCTGCCGGGCTCAGAGCTTTTGCCGCATCTACAGTGAAGCGAACCCCTTGAGGGATGCGATCAAGGAGGCAAGTTGAACGTGCTTGAGGACATCAAGGTTTGGGGGATGTTGCCCCGCGAGATCGCCTACATCTGTTTCAGTGCGGTCGTCACCCTCACTGGCCTGGTGACTGTGGCCGGTCTGATCCTCGGGTTTTGGTGGATGTTCATCGGATCGGCCTTAGGAGCCGCGGCCGCAGCGCTCTTGCTGAAGCTCTCTCTTCATTTGAAGGAGGTCGCTTATTTGCAGTTCGAAGAGAGCCGATCGCAGGTCTCGGACTAGTTAGAGGGCGGACGTGGCGATAGATCTCGAGGCGTCCCGATAGCCGATCGCTGATCGGACCCACTCTGAGACCGCTGGTTGCGGCTGCGGTGGTGATCGGGACGGGCGCCTCGAGGTGCTCTGTCGTGAAGGTGTCAGGTGCGTGTCGGGTCGGTGTCGTGGGCCTCGGCGCCGGTCGTTCTTAGTGTGAGGTTCATGAACGAGACACGCATCGTCGATCTCCGGACCCAGATGGGTTGGACCCAGGAACGCCTCGCAGACGAGAGCGGCGTGACCGTCCGCACCGTCCAAAGACTCGAAGCGGGCAACGATGGGAGCCTCGACACGCTGTCGCGAGTGGCGCAGGCGTTCGGCGTCCCGGTTCGTGATCTTTTCGTCACCGTCGACGAGGACGACTACGGCTGCTCGGTCACTGCCCTCGACGAGCGGACGACTCGCCAGCAGGAACGGCGGGGCCGTGTCGAGGAAGGCTTCCGAGCTCTGTACTACGGGGTGGGCGTGCTCTTCACGATCGCCGTGGTCGTCGCGGTCGCCTCCGACGTCGTGCCGAACGTCGCGATCTTCTCGATTCCCGCTTACTGGGTCGCAGGGTGGCTGTTGTCGATGTTCCTGTTCCTCGTCGTCCTCAGCCCGCGCCTGGACCGCGCCCATCCCCTCTCCCGTGCAGCCACGGACGAGGTGACGAGCAGGTAGACACAGCGTCCGATAGACGATCGTTGGCCGGTACCGATCTGGCAAGCTGGCGGGGGTAGTTGGCGACCGAACGACGGAGAGAACGGGATGGCGACTGAAGTGTGGCTGATCTTTCCGGTCTTATTTGTGATGCTTGTCAGCGGTCTGATTATCTTCCATCCGCGCTTCCGCGATTGGCGCCGGGCGAAGGTCGTGAACATAGTCGTCGCCGCAGTGTGCTTCGCCGCAATAGTGGCGCTGGTCATCATCCTCGTCGCCAGTTTGTAGAGGCATCAGGAACGCTGATCGGACTTCTCGATCTGGGCGCCCGTCAAGGGATCGGCTATCGGCCGAAGGTTTTGGACGCCCGGGGCCTAGAAAGTTCCCCTTGAGGCGAGGTGCTGGTGGTCTGCGCCCTGAGCGAGGCGATCCGGCTCAGTCCTCGACGGGCACGGAGTATGACATTGACGGCCAGTACACCCCAGAGCACACCGGGCAACACGGCCAAGATGACTTCGGCTATACCGTCAGCCGCTCTTATGCGGTCTACGGCCCACACGCTCCAGATGAAGAACAGACCGAGGTAAAGCCACCGAGCCTGGAGCGCATCCTCGATCCGTTGAAGCGATGTCCGGAGCTGCGCTGGAGACATGTGTGCCGGCATGGGTCCACCGGCGACCCATCGCCGGACAGCAATATAGTTTGGCCTGCCGCCTTCTCGCTCCCAGAACCAAAAGCCCAGGCCAATGGCGACGGCTGCAGCTAGGACCGCGACCGTCAGAGTGGGTGTCAACCCGAGATCGGAGAAGTGCGCTGCACGAAAGAGCAGCCACAGGCACACCGCCGCCAGGGCACCGAGACAGAGATGAGCTACTCCAGCGAAACCGATCGAAGCACGACGCATGGGCATAACTGCAATCTATTCTTCGGGCGTGAGCTCGAGCGGTTTTGGTGTCTTATCTCGCTTTAGAGCGATCGAGTGAGGCCGGCGCAGAAGTTCAAGGGTGTCTCGATAGACGATGGGTGAGCGGCACGCGCGGCGTCGGGCGACGCACGTTCGTCAGGGCAGGAAGATGGCCAGAAACATGCTCGTCAGGGTCAAGATGACCCAGATTGGACAGCAGATGAGAATCAGTCTGAACTGTCCCGCCGTGATTCTTTGACCACGTAATATCACGACTAGCAATGAGACGGCGACTGCTGCTGCGACGCCAATTAACACGAAGAAGAGGACGAGGAAGGCCACGGGGAGAGCTAATTGCATGGCGGCCTGTGTTGACAAGGTCCGTCCCTGTGGAAGGCATCAGCCTTTAGCTGTCGTGGGCACTCGCCCTCATCCTGCCCGATAGGGGATCGGCCACCGGCCGCGGTGCTTAGTTGGATACCTCTGGTGGGGTTGGATCTTCGTAAGCCGCGTAAGGGAGGGCTCGCAGGTAGAACGTGACCTTGAGGAGCATGGCGCCGGAGATGGCGCCTGCCCCTACGCCGAGCCAGAAGATCCAGATGCCCGTGACAATCGCAGCGAAGACGAGCAAGCCGGTGCAGAGGCCGGCCGCGGTCGCACCCAGGTACGTGATCTCGCGAGGTAGGGACCCCCAAATTTTTCGATTTTCGAGAATCGTCAGGCTCATGGTCGTCTCCTTGTGGGTCGTTCTTAAGTGCGACCCTTGCCTAGCCAACCGAAGTTGCATCTCTTTTGACCCTTTCGTCACACCGGTCGATGCCCGATAGGGGATCCTTTTCCGTTGCTCTTCATCCTCTTCGTGGGAGGTGTGACCTCGCATCGGGTCCGGCGAGGACGGTGATGATCGGGCACGGCGCTGATGTGTCTTCGCACTGGTCGGCGAGGAGGTTGCTGATGGCAGTCCTGGTGCGCTGTAGATCAGCGATGCGGTCATCGATGTCGTGGAGCTTCCTGGTGGCGGCTGCCGTGACCTCTTCTGCCGGCACCTCACCGTTTCGAGCCTGGTCGGAGAACGAGACGAACTCGATGAGTTCTGCGAGTGTGAATCCGAGTTCTTGGCCTCGTCGGAGAAAGCGCAGGCGCAACGCATCGTGTTCGCCGTAGTCGCGGTATCCGCTGGAGGTGCGATCGGGTTCTGGGAGCGCGCCTGAGCGTTCGTAGAACCGCACCGCTGACACCTTCACGCCTGCGCGGCGGGCCAGTTCCGAGATCTGCATCCGACGACTCTAGGCCGCAACCGTGACGGGCTTTCGGGCCACCACGATCCCCTGCACAGCGGCCCAGACCAGCTCGAGGATGAGTATGCCGGCCACCAGAGGTGATGCGCCAGCGATCAGGGCGGCGGCCATCGCGAGTGAGAACGACAGACGTCCTGCCGTGTCGGCGATTCCTGTTGCTCGGGTGGGCCGGGCGAGCCGGAACACGGACCACACGACGACGAGCGAACCCATGAGGTTGGCGAACATCACCGTGAACGCGTCGGTGGCGTCCGGAACCGAGCCGGGTAGCTGCAGGGCGTGATGCATGTTGGCAAGTCCACTGAGGACTAGGGGCGCGCTGAACGGGAAAGCAAAACCCACCGTGACGAGAAGGTCGTACAAAGCCGACGCGCGGACCGTGCGTTGCATTTTCGTGCTTGTCATGAGTTCACGGTGGGCCCTGCACCATGGTGCAGAGTCAAATCGTCCAAGGGGCATCCGTGCCCGATAGCCGATCCCTTACGCTCCGTGTCGTGATCAAGATTGAGACCGTCGCCCCCGATGCCGCTATCGCGGCTAAAATCGTTCGTGACTACATGGTTGACGTCGCGTCACGGTGGTACCGGCGGCCGGCAACGAACGAGGAGGTCGACCAGGCCCTCCGTGATGAGCCGTACGAAGATCTGCAGGGGCTTACCGGCGTGCTGCTCGTCGCTGTCGAAGGTGGGCGACCCCTCGGGTGTGCAGGCGTTCGTTTCCTCGGCAACGTGGCCGAACTCACCAAGGTCTTCACACTGCCCTCGTATCGAGGACGAGGGGTCGGCTCTCAGTTGCTCCGCGCCGTCGAGCAAGCTTGCAGAGAGCGGGCGGTTGGCACGCTTCGTCTCGACACTCGCGCGGCGCTGGCGGAGGCATGCGCCATGTACGAGCGGAACGGATTCGAGCGCGTTGACGCCTTCAGTGACGAGCCTTACTCCGACCGCTGGTACAGCAAGACGCTGGAGGCGAGCGTCCAATAGCCGATCGACCATCGGGCGCTCTCGGCAGCGGCGTCAGTCGACCGGCACGAGTCCTCTGTCGTCCTCGTGATTGAAGCCTGTCTCGTACAAATCCACGTCCACGTCGACGATCTCGATGCGGAACTGGTCGAGGAACCGTCGGAAGCCGGGATCGAGGCGGAGGCTCCTGATTGCGCGACGTGCCTCGCTCTCGGAGGTGAAGTAGCCGATCTGTTTCAGGTCGACCAATGGCCACTCGGTGTGCTGCCCTCGGGGACGGAGGTGTGTCACGGAGTAGACCTTCATTCCTCTCGGCCCTCAGCGTCATACGAGAAGAAGCCTCCACGCCATGCGGCGTCGTCGAGGTCGTACCGGTACACCGTGAGCTCCTCCTGGGAGTCCACCAGCCCGAGGCGGCCGTCGAAGCCGGGCTGGAGCCGGGCCCTCTCCCGGGCCTCGTTCGCTCGTTTCTCTGTCGAGTAGACACCGAACACGCGGGGGAACTCGACCTCTTCATAGCTAGAGACGGTCGCCGTGTAGAGATGTTCGACTGTCCAGACAGACCGGCGTTCCGTGTCCGGTGCGCTGTGGTTGGTCATGCGACGATGCTAGGACGTCGCCGGAGATGCCCGATAGCCGATGCGTCAGTGGGACAGGCTCTGAGCAAAATCGGCTATCCGGGGCGGATAAGGTCCTCGCATGGCACCTGAGATGGAACAAGACAGCGGTGACGGCGGTCCAAAAGTCAGCGCCGCCGAAGCGCTGGGTTTATCCGTTCTCCGGTGGTTTGGGGCTGATGCTCGGTGGGCCTGCCTACGGGCTGGTCGGTGAGCTCCTAGGCGAACAGTCCATGTGGGGCCCTGGCATTGGTCTTGGCGTAGCGGGCGTGCTCGCTGCCCTGGTGGGTGGTCTCGGGCTCTTGATCGATAAGCGACGGAGGGGGCGTGGGGGAGTGGTTAGCGAAGGGCTGACCAAGCTCAACTGCCTCCATGGTGAACCGAGACGATGGAGTCAGTTTCTTTGTCCCGATAGACGATCCTGACGCGGGCGTTCG
>NZ_MJGS01000013.1:0-10124 GCF_001864945.1 Frigoribacterium sp. MCBA15_019
CGGCACCGCGCCTCCTGGGGTCGCGTCACGAACGGCCGCAGCCGCCCGGGGGTGGTGCCTACTTCTTCAGGAATTCCAGCACGACGCGGTTGAACTCGTCGGCGTCGCTGACGTTGGCGCCGTGCGGCGCGCCCGCGATCACGTGCAGCTCGGACCCGGCGATGGCCGCGTGCGTCCGGGCACCCGATCCCTCGTAGGGCACGGTCGCGTCGCCGTCGCCGTGGATGACCAGCGTCGGCACGGTGACCTTGGTCAGGTCGTCACGGAAGTCGGTGTTCGCGAACGAGGCCATCGCTTCGAGCGCGGCCGTCTTGTCAGCCTGCTTGGCGAGACGGAGGGCGTCCTGCCGGTCGGCCTCGGACACCTTGAGCACGCCGTCGACCGAGAAGAAGCCGGTCGTGAAGTCCTCGTAGAACGAGTCCTCGTCCTTGGTCAGGCCGGCCGTCATGTCGGCGGCGGCCTCCTTCGTGAGGGGGCCGTCGGGGTTGTCGTCGGTCTTCATCAGGTACGGCGGCACGGCCGAGGCGAAGACGACGCTGCGCAGGCGCTCGGTGCCGTACTTGCTGAAGTAGCGGGCGACCTCGCCGCCACCCATCGAGAAGCCGACGAGCGTGACGTCCTGCAGGTCGAGCTCGGTGAGGACGGTGTGCAGGTCCTCGGTCAGGTGGTCGTAGTCGTAGCCCGTCTTGGGCTTGTCGCTGCGTCCGAAGCCGCGGCGGTCGTAGGTGACGACGCGGTAGCCGGCGTCAGCGAACGCGGGGACCTGCTTGCTCCAGGACTCGCCCGAGAGGGGCCAGCCGTGGATCAGGACGACGGTGCGGCCCGTGCCGCCGGTGTCGTCGACGTGGAGGTTCGTGTCCTTGAAGAGGCCGTGGTGTGCGGTGATCTCGGTCATGGTCGGGTGCCTTCTCTCTCCCGCCGTCCTGGCGGGTCCGTCTCCGTTCATAGTCCGGCACCCCGGGCGCCGTCTCGACGCGGAGGCATCTGGGAGGTGGGGGACAACAGCGAGCACCCTGGCATCGATACCCCTAGGGGGTATAACCTGAGGGCCGATCGAGAGGACCGAGCATGACCGACACCACCATCACCACCCTGCAGGTCGACGGCATGACCTGCGAGCATTGCGTCGCGAGCGTCACCGAAGAGCTCTCCGAGGTCGACGGCGTCGACTCGGTCGAGGTCGACCTCAACCCGGGGGGCGCGTCCACCGTCTCGGTCCAGGCCGACGCCACCGTCGAGCACGACCAGCTGCGGGCCGCCGTCGAAGAGGCCGGCTACCAGCTCTCCGCACGATGACCACCGCAGGAGGCGCGGGCCGGCCGGGCGGGAGCGTCCCGCGGGGCACCGTCCCGCCTGCCGCCCGGCAGCCCGGTGCCGTGCAGCCCGACGCCGTGCAACTCGACGCGGTGCAGCTGGACATCACCGGCATGACCTGCGCCTCCTGCGCGAACCGCATCGAGCGCAAGCTCAACAAGCTCCCCGGCGTCGAGGCGTCGGTCAACTACGCGACCGAGAAGGCGCACGTGCGGGTCGTGGCCGGTGCGGCCGGCGACGCACGCGACGGCGACCCCGGGGTGCCCGACGTCGACGCGCTCATCGCCACGGTGGCCGCCGCGGGGTACGCAGCCACCGTGCCCGCGCCTCCTGCGTCCTCGACCGCCACGGCCGACGGCACGGCCGACGCCGCCGCGGACGCCCGGGCCGCCGAGGTCGACGCGCTCCGCCACCGCACCCTCGTCAGTGCCGCCCTCGCCCTGCCCGTGGTCGTGCTCTCGATGGTGCCGGCCCTGCAGTTCACGAACTGGCAGTGGCTCGCGCTGACCCTCGCGGCACCGGTCGCCGTCTGGGGGGCCTGGCCCTTCCACCGCGCCGCCGCCGTGAACGCCCGCCACGGTGCCGCGACCATGGACACCCTGGTCAGCGTGGGGGTGATCGCCGCCTTCGCCTGGTCGCTCTGGGCACTCTTCTTCGGCGACGCCGGGCGACCCGGCATGCACATGTCGTTCAGCCTGGTCGCGACCCACGGCGGCCCGACCGAGCTCTACCTCGAGGTCGCCGCGGCGGTGACGGTGTTCATCCTGCTCGGCCGCTGGCTCGAGGCCCGGGCCAAGCGCAGCTCGGGCGAGGCCCTGCGTGCCCTGCTCGAGCTCGGCGCCAAGGAAGCCACCGTGCTGCGCGACGGTCAGGAGGCGCGGGTCGCCACCGCGGGTCTGGTGCCCGGCGACCTCGTGGTCCTGCGTCCGGGTGAGGCGATCGCCAGCGACGCCCTCGTGCGCGAGGGCACCTCGGCGGTCGACCTGAGCATGCTGACCGGCGAGTCGGTGCCGGTCGAGGTGGGGCCGGGCGACCGCGTGGTCGGCGCGACCCTCAACGTCGGCGGGCGCCTGCTCGTCGAGATCACCCGCGTCGGGGCCGATACCGAGCTCGCCCGCCTCGGACGTCTCGTCGAGGAGGCGCAAAGCGGCAAGGCCGAGGTGCAGCGCCTCGCCGACCGGGTGTCGGCCGTGTTCGTGCCGGTCGTGATCGGGCTGGCCGTGCTGACCTTCGTCGGCTGGCTCGCGTTCGGCGGGCTGGTCGAGGGTGCCGGTGCCGGCGGTTCCGGCGGCTTCTTCACCGGTTCGCTGCAGACCGCGTTCACCGCCGCCGTCGCCACCCTGATCATCGCCTGCCCGTGCGCGCTGGGGCTCGCGACGCCGACCGCTCTGCTCGTCGGCACGGGCCGCGGCTCGCAGCTCGGCATCGTGATCCGCGGGCCGCAGGTGCTCGAGCGCACCCGCACGGTCGACACGATCGTCCTCGACAAGACCGGGACGGTCACGACCGGGCGGATGAGCGTGCGCGAGGTGGTCGTGGGCGATGCCGTCGTGGGCGATGGCCAGGCCGTCGAGGGCGAGGCCGCGGCGGCGACGGTCGACGACGTCCTGGCCCGGGCCGCCGCCGTCGAGTCCGGCTCGGAGCACCCGGTCGCCCGGGCGGTCGAGGCCGAGGCCGCCCGACGCGGGGTCGTCGTCCCGGCCGTCGACGGGTTCGCCGCCCACGCCGGGGCCGGCGTGCAGGCTCTCGTCGACGGCACGCTCGTGCTGGTCGGCCGCCCCGGGTGGCTGGCCGACGAGTGGTCGGTCACCGCGCCTCCTGGGCTCGAGGCGGCGTTCGCCGCAGCTGAGGCGACGGGCGCGACCCCCGTCGCGGTCGCCTGGGACGGTCGGGTTCGCGGTGTCGTCACCGTTGCCGACACGGTGAAGCCCGGCGCACGTGAGGTCGTCGAGCGGTTCCGCGGGCTGGGCCTGACGCCCGTGTTGCTGACCGGTGACAACGCGGGCGCGGCCCGGCACGTCGCGGCGCAGGTCGGCATCGCCGCGGCGGACGTGATCGCGCAGGCGACCCCGCAGCAGAAGGTGGAGGCGGTGGCCCGGTTGCAGGCGGAGGGTCGCGTCGTCGCCATGGTCGGCGACGGCGTCAACGACGCGGCGGCCCTCGCCACGGCCGACCTCGGCATCGCCCTCGGGACGGGCACGGACGCGGCGATCGCGGCGGGAGACCTGACCGTCGTCAGCGGCGAGCTCGCCGGGGTGGCCGACGCCATCCGCCTGGCGCGGGCGACCCTCGGCACGATCAAGGGCAACCTGTTCTGGGCCTTCGCCTACAACGTCGCGGCGATCCCGGTCGCGATGCTCGGACTGCTCAACCCCGTGCTGGCCGGCGCGGCGATGGCGGCGTCGTCGGTGTTCGTCGTGACGAACAGCCTGCGCCTGCGGCGGTTCCGCGCCGGGTGAGCTGTGCGTTCACGTGTCGCACCGCCTGTTGAACGTCGCACCGCCTGTTTCGGCGGTGCGATGCTCATTCCGTGGTGCGACCACCCACGCGCGGCCTGGGCCACTGCCAGGGACGGCCGATATGTAAAATGGTCGTCGGGTGTCGTCATCGCCGGAACGACCCCCGGGCATGGCGAAGCCCGAGACCGTCCAACCGATCTCGGGCTTCGATGTGCTCTCCGTGAAGAGAACCAGGGACCCAACCAGAGATCCCGCTTCATCTGATCGGAAGTGTAATCCCATGACGATCGACGTGCAAACGTCGGGGTCACGGGGTGGGTCCCTGGCTCTCTCGCGGTGCTCGCCGGCGCGAACACCGAGAGGAGGGAGCGGATGTCCGAGGACGACCGCCGCCCGCCCAGGAAGACCGTGCCGTGGTGGCAGATCGCGACTCTCGTCGTGACCGTCGCCCGGTTCGCGGTCGACCTGGTGCGCAAGGGCTAGGAACAGGGTCCCGGGGTCATCAGGCCCCGGGGCCCGCTCCCGCCGACTGCCCCGGTCCCGCCTAGGGTGAGCGCATGATCATCTTCGGCACCAAGGGCACGAGCGCCCTGCTGGGCGTCCTCTTCTTCGTCTGCCGGGTCTGCGGCAACGAGGCCGCGCAGCGTCTGGTCAAGCACCGTCGGTGGTTCACGCTGTTCTTCATCCCGCTGATCCCGTACTCGACGAAACACGTCTACATCTGCGCCTACTGCGGCGCGGGCACCGAGCTCGACGCCGAGGCGGCCGACCGGTTCCGGGCCGATGCCGAGCACGCGGCGGCATCCCGCGGCGGGCGACCTCAGGATTGACCGACCACAGGGCCGACCGACCGCTGGGCAGCACACAGCCGAACATCCCTGACGGGACAGAACGCCGCGGCGTTCCGGGGTGCACTGTCCCGTCAGCGGTGTTCCGGGGCGGGAGGCGCGGGCTGCGCGGGAGGCGCGGGCTGCGCAGGAGGCGCGGCGCGCGGTCAGGGCAGCGCGCGGTACCAGCCGGCCACGCGGGCACGGAGGCCGAGGGGGTGGGACCGGCGCCGCGCCTCCTCGGGGGCGTCGGCGACGACCGGGGCGAAGCCGACGGTCGAGCACGAGGTGCAGACGAGCACGTGGCGGTGCACCGAGAGGGCCGTGCCGAAGAACGGGTTGGGCTCGCGACGGGTCGGCGCGGCGCACAACGTGCAGAGGGGCAGTTCGCGCGTTTCGTCCATGAGGGTCACCACGACTCATGTTCGGCCACGAGAGGGCGGTCGGTTGTCCCCCAATTCGGGTGGCGGGGTACGCAGCCGCGTCCGGGCCGGGCTCGACCCGCACGACGCGGACCCGACTCGGCCCCGGCGCGGCCTCGACTCGGCCCGACCGGCCCGACCGGCCCGACTCGGCCCGACCGGCCCGACCGGCCCGACCGGCCCGACCGGCCCGACCGGCCCCCGGGGTCACGACCGGGAGGCGCGGGTCGGCTGCATAGGATCGTCGCGTGACGGACTCCCACGATCTCGGGCACGGGGCCCTCGGGCACGCCGGCGGCGGTTGGTCGCCGCTGGCCGGGAGCGCCCAGGCCGTGGTGCTCGACATCCTCGTGCACGGGGCCCGCCCGCGGACCGAGCTCGCCACCCGGCTCGGCCTGTCGGGCCCGAGCCTCACGCGCATCACCAAGCCCCTGCTCGAGAGCGGACTGCTGGTCGAACGACCCTCCTTCGCGCCGTCCGGCTCGGGTCGGCCCTCGGTCCCGCTCGACCTCGACCCGGACGCGCACCACTTCGTCGGCGTCAAGCTGACCCGTGACCGCCTCTTCGTCGTCGTGACCGACCAGCGGGGCAGGGTGCTGGGCGAGCACGACGAACCCCTGCCCGATCCGTCGCCCGGTGCGGTCGTGGGTCAGGTCGCGGCGGTCGTGACCGCGGCCCGAGCCCGGGACGACCGCATCCGCGCGGTCGGAGTCACGGTCGGCGGACAGGTCGTCGACCGTGCGCACGTGCGGCACGCACCGTTCCTCGGCTGGGACGACGTGCCCCTCGCCGACCTGCTGACCGCCCCGATCGGCCTGCCGACCTGGGTCGAGAACGACGTCCGCGCGCTGACCCAGGCCGAGCACTGGTTCGGCGAGGGACGCGGGCTGCGGTCGTTCGCCCTCGTCACGATCGGCGCGGGCGTGGGGCTCGGCCTCGTCGCCGCGGGCGAGGTGCTCGGCGGGGCGCACTCGTCGGCGGGCAGCATCGGACACCAGCGGATCGTGGTGCCGGTGCCGGTGCCGGTGCCGGTGCCGGTGCCGGTGCCTCTAGCCGTGCCGGTGCCTGTGCCCGTAGCCGTAGCCGAAGCGGTGCCGGTGCCGGTGCCCACCGCCGACGCAGCCCCCGCCGACGCGTCGACCCCGACGTGCGACCTCGGCCACCACGACTGCGCCGGGGCGTTCCTCACGGTCGCCGCGGTCGAGGCCGCCGCCGCCCGGGCCCTCGGCCGCCCGGTCGACTACGACGACCTGCTCGCGCTCGCCGCCGACGGACACGAGGAGGCGCGGGTCGTCGTCGACACCGCCGCCGACGTCCTGGGACAGCTGATCGCGGGCGTGCTGAACGTGCTCGACCCCGAGGTGGTCCTGCTGTCGGGCGAGGGCGTGCGGCTCGCGACCGTCGGCGGCGCCGCGGTCGCCGCGGCGATCGAGCGCGGCACCCACCGGGCGGTTCCGCCGCCGCGACTGCTCGTCCAGGAGTTCCGGTTCGACGAGTGGGCCCGAGGCGCCGCCGCCGTCGCGATCCAGATGCACGCGCTCGGACGCTGACGCAGCGCGCCCTCCTCGAGACGCGACCCGCGCCTCCTCGCCCTTGAGCCCGACCCTCGATGAACCCGGTTTCGAACGATGAACCCCGAAGCTTTCGGGTTCATCGTTCGAAACCGGGTTCATGGCCGCCCCGCGCCTTCTACCCGCCCCGAGCCTTCTACCGGCCCCGAGCCTTCTACCGGCCCCGCGCCTCCTGCCCGACCCGCGACCCGCGCCTCCTGCCCGACCCGCGACCCGCGCCTCCTGCCCGACCCGCGACCCGCGCCTCCTACCCGACCCGCGACCCGCGCGCCCCCGCACCGCCGACCCGTCGAGAACCCCGTTCCGTGCGATGAACCACGCATCTTCGTGGTTCATCGCACGGAACGGGGTTCGTCGGCACCGAGTGCCGCTCGCCCTCAGCCTTCGGCGGTGACCCGCAGCAGCACGACGCGCTCGGGGAACGACGACGGCGCCTGCAGCCCGGCGACAGCCAACGCCCGCCCGTCGAGCACGATCCCCGGGTACGCGCCGCCGTCGTCCGCCGCGCCCCACCACGGCGGCGGCGTCAGGCCGTGGTCCGGCGATCCGACGGTCACGGGGGCCACCCGGTACCGCCGCTCGGGGTCGAGCCCGGGCAGCAGCACGCGGCCGAGCGGTGCGACGTCCGATCGCCCGACGTAGGCGAGGAAGAACAGGGCCTCGCTCGCATCGGCGGCGACCGAGCCGTAGACCAGCAGCGACGGGTCGGCCCCGTCGACCCGCACGACGTCGCCCGTGTGCATCAGGTGGCGGTGCTCCTTGTAGAGGGCGATCCACGCGGCGAGGTCGTGGTTCTCGGCGTCGGTCGCCCGGGCGAGGTCCCACTCGATGCCGAGGTGGCCGAACAGGGCGGTGCCGGCCCGGAACGAGAGCTCGTGCCAGCGGCCGGTCGAGTGGCTGACGCCCGAGGCGATGTGCGAGCCGAGCAGCTCGGGGGGCAGCAACTGCATCGTCCAGCGGTTCATCTGCTGCCGGTCGAGCGGGTCGATGCAGTCGCTGACCCAGACGCGGTCGGTGCGCTCGAGCACGCCCAGGTCGACGCGGGCGCCGCCGGACGAGCACGACTCGATCTCGAGTCCGGGGAACCTCGCCTTGAGCTCGTCCATCAGCCGGTACGCCGCGAGGGTCTGCTCGTGGACTCCCGCGGCGCCGGTCGGCCAGGTGCCGGCGTCGACGAGGTCGCGGTTGTGGTCCCACTTCAGGTAGGCGATGTCGTACTCGGTGAGGACCGCCGTCATCTGGCCGAGCACGTGCTCGTACGCCCCGGGGACGCCGAGGTTCAGCACCTGCTGGTCGCGCGACCGCGGGGGCAGGCGGTCGCCGGTCTGCAGGAGCCACTCGGGGTGCTCCCGGGCGAGGTCGCTGTCCTCGTTGACCATCTCGGGCTCGAACCAGAGGCCGAACTCCATGCCGAGGCCCGTGACGTGGTCGATCAGCGGTGACAGGCCGTCGGGCCAGACGTCGGCGTCGACCACCCAGTCTCCGAGGCCGGCGTGGTCGTCCCGTCGTCCCCGGAACCACCCGTCGTCGAGCACGTACCGCTCGACGCCGAGGGCGGCGGCCCGGTCGGCGAGGTCACGGAGGCGGGCGAGATCGTGGTCGAAGTAGACGGCCTCCCAGACGTTGATCGTCATGGGGCGCGGGCGGGTCGGGTGCTGCTCGCGGGAGCGCAGCCACCGGTGGAACCGTCGGGCCTGGTCGTCGAGGCCGTCGCCGTACGAGCCGAAGACCCACGGGCTGCGGTACGACTCGCCCACCTCGAGCCGCAGCTCGCCCGGCAGCAGCAGCTCGCCGCCGCCCAGCACCTGCGCACCGGTCGACAGGCGTTCGGCGTAGTGCCGGTGGTTGCCGCTGAACCCGACGTGCAGACCCCAGACCTCGCCCGAGCCCGCGCCGAAGCCGAAGCCGGGCACGCCGACGCTCAGCACGGTGGCGGCGTCGGGGCCGGTGCGGCCCTTGCGTCCCTCGCGCTCGTGCACGCCGACGACGAGCTCGCGGCGCTGCGGCGTGCGCTCCTTGCCCCAGCGGCCGGCGAAGTCGAGGATCTCGCGAGCTCGCGGCGGCACCGGCAGGGCCAGGTGCAGGTCGGTCAGCGTGTAGACGTCGGCGGCCGTGCTCGCGGCACCGGCGGCCGTGCTCGTCGTCCGGTCGTCGGCGGTGGCACCCCGGCCCTCGCGTCGCCCGCCCCCGCGTCGCCCGGCGACGTTCGTCAGCTCGGCCCGGGTTCGGACGAGTCCGCTCGCCGTCAGCTCGATCTCGAGCACGATCGCGAGCCCGGCCACGTCGTCGTGCGCCTCGACCGTGACGACGGCGGCACCCGCGTCGACAAGCCCGGGACCCGAGGAGGCGCGGGTCGCCTCCGCCTCGCCCGTCACGTCGAGCGTGTCGACCGTGAACCGCGGCGACCAGTCGGCGCCGTCCGAGCGGTGGCCGCCGACCCCGGGTTTGCCCGACCAGCCCGCGTGGTGTTCGGGCAGGATCGCCAGTCGCACCGGCTCGTCCATCAGGTTGTTGACGTACGGCGGCACCGCGGCGGCCGTGAGTGACCGCACGTCGTCGAGCGTGGGCCGCCCGAGTGCGGCGCCCCAGTGCACGACCGCGGGCAGGCGCGCGTCGGTCACGTCGAGCAGCAGACTGACGCCGGCAGCGCTCAGGTGGACGAAGGCGTCGGGTGCCTCGGGCGGCGCGACGACGGTGGGCGACGGGGTGGGGTACGACACGGGTGCTCCAGACTGCGGCAGATACTTTCGTCTGAAAAGTATCTCCGACGTCGGGTCGGCCTCACAACCCCGTCGAGGTCGGCTGCAGGGTCAGGAGGCGCGGGGCGAGAACAGCTCGTCGGTCACGTCGGTCGGCTGGTCGCGGAACCAGCGCAGCAGGGTGCGGACCTTGTGCGACGACGACGGCGACAGGTTGCTGAAGCCGTCGCGGCCGCCGGCGTTCGCGTCGGTGCCGGAGCCCGTGCCGGTGTCGGTGTCGAAGACGTCGGCGTAACCCGGGATCACCGAGGCGAGGTCGTCCGTGACGGCGCGGTACCCCATGGTCCAGGCGGGGAACAGCCGGTCCTCGACGCGCTCGTCGACGATGGTGTGGACGGCCGTGTGTCGGGGGTCACGGGCGATGACCGCGAGGCGCTCGCGGACGGCCTCGTCGGGCCCCTCGAGTACCTGGATGAACCGCCCCTCGCGGTGCAGCAGCATGCCGGTGATGCCCAGGCGGGCGTTGTTCGACCGGCTGGTCATCAGCAGGTTGGCCAGGTCGTCATCGGTGAAGGGGTACGACGATCGGCTGACGTACACGGTGGACAGCACGGGCAGGCCTCCTCGGGTTCAGGGCTCGACCGATTCTGCACGCCGCCCGGCCCCGCCGCCCTCCCCAGTTCTGGGCGCTGACACACTCCGCCCCGCCCCGCCCCGCCCCGCTCCGCCCTGCCCTGCCCGCCCTGCCCTGCCCTGCCCACCCTGCCCGGCCCTGCCCTGCCCGGCCCTGCCCGGCCCTGCCCTGGTTCGGCACGCGGGGAGGTGCGGGTCG
>NZ_MJGS01000013.1:10843-11008 GCF_001864945.1 Frigoribacterium sp. MCBA15_019
GCGGGTCGGGTCGGGTTCGGTACGCGGGGAGGCGCGGGTCAGGTCGGGTTCGGTACGCGGGGAGGCGAGGGTCGGGTACGCGGGGAACCTGATCCGGTACGTACCGGATCAGCTTCGGAGCGGAGTCTCCTGGGCCCGCTTCCGCCGGGTCGCACCACCGATGCG
>NZ_MJGS01000014.1:0-601 GCF_001864945.1 Frigoribacterium sp. MCBA15_019
TGCACCGAGGTGGAGTCTGGCGTGCTGCAAGCGGGAACGTAGCCGTGAGAAGGTGACGCATGAGCTCCGAGGAAGAGGCCCACGCCCCGGACTTCTCGGAACAGGCACGGGCGATGCAGGAACTACTGCCGTACCTGCACGACATCGTCGGCGACACCGCAGAGATCACGACCGAGGACTACTGGGGATCCGAGCCCGACGGCAGCGTGGACCACGACCAGGCACCGTCCATCCGCTCCGCCTACATCAGGCCCCACAACGCAGCAGCCCTGCCCATGGACGTTAGTTGTGAACAATGGATCGTCATCGAGCTAGGCCGGATCGGCGGTCGATGGGAACTGGGCTATGACAGCGGCGATCTTGCCCTCGCCAAGGCACTCCTCGGTGCTGCTGCCGCCGGCAACGTCATCGAGACCACAGCGCTTGGGAGGTCCAAGGTCGACGTGACCTTGACTGACGGGACCATCGTCACCGAGACCGGGTACGACGGTTGCCTGACGATCCTCATCCCACTTCCCGGGTGGAAGACGTGGGGGCGAACGACACGGTACGAGCCCTACCGCGCGAACGCGTCCGAATAGCGAACGCCCGCGTCAGGATC
>NZ_MJGS01000015.1:0-320 GCF_001864945.1 Frigoribacterium sp. MCBA15_019
GGGTATGTACTGCACTCGTGATGTCCACGGGTTGGTTGCTCCTGATTTTTTGGTTTTATCCACCTGTCACGGGCGGGTTGTGCATTGATAGCGTGCACACCAAGCAAGGAGTGTTCCATTTTGAGGCAAATTCAGAGCGGGTAGTCGATTAGGTGATTTTCCGCTCTGAAATTGGGCGGGGTTGAGTTGAAGACGGGGTGTTTGCGCTCTTTAATGGTGCATTAATGGGCCGAGTGCACCAATATGGCCGTCTACCACAGTAATTCGTCCTGGTCGGAGTCGTCGGAACTGCGGGAATCCGGTGCAGCAGACACATCGGC
>NZ_MJGS01000016.1:0-232 GCF_001864945.1 Frigoribacterium sp. MCBA15_019
CCAGTCGACAGCAAATAACACCTAACACCAGCAACGCGATAGCGGCAAGTGCTACATTAATCATGGCGAAAAGCGCCGCAACCGCGACAACTGCGATTGTCATTGCCAAGTAGTGGCCAATAAACCACATTTCGATCTTTCCAAAAGTGAAACGTCCCCACTGAGGTACCGATTGAGGGCCTTTCAAAATGATGCTACGTACGTTTATTGCCACAATGGCAGACAGTAATGC
>NZ_MJGS01000017.1:0-9506 GCF_001864945.1 Frigoribacterium sp. MCBA15_019
CGGGCGGGCGTCGTCGCGTCGGAGAGCCCGTGCGGGTGCGTGCGGGTGCGTGTGGGCGCGTGGGCTCGCGTGGACTCCTGAGTCAGCCGAACAGGAACGGCGGGCGGGCCGCCCGGTCGAGTTCGAGGGCGAAGATGCCGCCGCTCAGCGGGAACGCGTCGAGTTGGTCGTCGCTCAGCCCCTCGCGGGCCGACAGGACGAACAGCGTGCGCAGGTCGTCGCCGCCGAAGCCGATGCCGGTGAGGTTCGGCACCGGGAAGGTGATCTCGTCGACGAGACCGCCGTCGGCGTCGAGGTGCACCACCTTGCCCTCGCCGTAGATGGCCCCCCAGAACTCGCCGCGCTCGTCGCGGGCCAGGCCGTCGTGGGCGCCCTGCGACGAGAACGGGACGAGCTCGCCCAGAGTGCCGTCGGCATCCCAGGACGCCCGGTAGATCGTGTCGTCGCCGGTGTCGGTGAGGTAGATCTCGCTGCCGTCGTCGTTCCACTCGAAGCCGTTGGTCGTGGCGAAGTCGTCGCGCAGCTGGGTGAGCGTGCCGTCCGAAGCGACGCGGTAGAGGCCGGCCACGGGGCTGCCCTCGGGGTCGGTGGCGCCGACGACGAAGGCGCCGAACGGGTCGCACTTGCCCTCGTTCAGCCGGAGGCGCTCGTCGGCGTGGTCGACGGTCGCGATCGTCCGCTGCTCAGTCCCGTCGTCGCGCATGACGATCACCGTGTCGTCGAGTGCGGCGATGAGGCCGCCGCCTCGACGACGCTGGAAGCTCGGCAGGGGCGGGTCCACGACGACCGTCGTGTCGCGCGTGCCGTCAGCCGAGGTGCGGTGCAGGAGGCCGTTCGTGATGTCGGTCCAGACCAGCTCGTGGGCGTCGACGTCCCAGACGGGGCTCTCTCCGAGGGTGGCCCTCGCGTCGAAGAACAGGCGGGGTTCGGACGTGGTTCCGGTCGGAAGGGGCATCCGACCGGTCTACCCGCCCGACATGTCCACCGGCTCCGTTTCTCGCCCCCAGGGGTACGGAGGCCGTGTCTTGCACACAGAACACTGCGAGGGACGGGCATGAGGAGGCGCGCCGGGCCACCGTAGGAGGGGTGACGGACACCCTCGAGACCACCGACGACACCCAGGCCGAGCACTTCGGCGCGACGACGGCCGCCGCCGGCGAATGGCACCGCCCCGATCCCCGCGACGACGGCTACGTGCCGCTGCGCTCCTACGGGGCGATCGGCGACGGTCGGACCGTCGCCCTCATCGCCCGCGACGGCCAGATCGACTGGCTGCCGATGCCCGACATGAACAGCGACCCGGTGTTCTCCGGCATCGTCGACGCCGGCAAGGGCGGGCGCATCGAGCTGCGCCCCGTCGACGACGACTTCGAGGTGCAGCGCGAGTACGTCGAGAACACGAACGTCCTCGTTACCCGCTTCCGCACCCCCACGGGCGTGGTGCAGGTCACTGACGCTCTCGTGACGGGTATCGCGGGGCGCCTGCCCTGGGCCGAGCTCGCCCGTCGCGTCGAGGGCGTCACCGGGTCGGTCGACATGCGCTGGGCGGTGATCCCGGGCAACACGTTCGGCACGCACCCGATCCGCCGCGTCGACACGTTGCACGGGCCGGTCCTGCGGGCCGCCGACATCAACCTCGCGCTGGTCGGTTTCGAGCACGGCCGCCTCGACTCGGTCGAGCCCGGCGACGGCGAGGCCCACGGCGGACCGCACCGGTTCTGGGGCGAGTTCACCACCCACGAGGGGTCGCGCTCGTTGATCTGCCTCTGCGGCGTCGAGGACGAGCCCCTGCACCTGCCCGACCCGCACGTGGTCGACCAGGGCATCGACCGCACGGTGCGCAACTGGCAGACCTGGTCGGACGAGTTCAACTGGGACGGCCCGTGGTCGGGCGCCGTGCAGCGCAGCGCCCTCGCGCTCAAGCTGCTGATCTTCAGCCCCACCGGTGCGATCGCGGCCGCCGCCACGGCGGCCCTGCCCGAGAACTTCACCGGCGACAAGAACTGGGACTACCGCTTCGCGTGGGTGCGCGACCTGGCGTACACGGTCAACGCGCTGGTCCGCTTCGGACTGCGCGAAGAGACCCAGGCGGCCGTCTCGTGGCTGCTCTCGGCGCTCAAGGCCAACGGCCGCACGATGCACATCTTCCTCAACCTCGACGGCTCGGTACCGGACGGCACCCACGAGACCGGTTCCGAGGGCTGGCGCGGCATCGGCCCGGTCTACAAGGGCAACCCGGCGGGCGAGCAGCTGCAACTCGGCACCTACGCCGACATCCTGGCGATCATGAGCCAGTACGCGGCCGACGGCAACATCCTCGACGAGTCCACCGGCGACCTGCTCGCCGGCTTCGCCGACGACGCCTGCCGCCGCTGGCAGGAGAAGGACTCGGGCATGTGGGAGCTCCCCGACGAGCAGCACTACGTCAGTAGCAAGATGGGCTGCTGGCAGGCCATAGACGCCGCCTTGCACCTCACCGAGGTCGGCCAGATGCATCCCGACCCCGAGGACGTCGTCTTCTGGCGGAAGAACCGCGAGCAGATCAAGGACTGGGTCGCCGAGAACGGCTGGAACGAGAAGATCGGCTCGTACGTCATGTACCCGGGCAGCGAGAAGCTCGACGCCTCGGTGCTGCTGCACGCCCCCAGCGGTTTCGACCGCGGCGAGCGCATGTCCCGCACCATCGACGCGATGCAGCGTGAGCTCTCCGCCGGTCCCCTCGTGTTCCGCTACAGCGAGGTCGACCAAGAGGAAGGCACGTTCGTGGCCTGTGCCTTCTGGCTCGCCAGCGCCCTGGCGTGCGTGGGCCGTCAGGACGAAGCGGTCGAGCTGATGGACCAGCTCGTGCAGCAGCCGAACGACGTCGGCCTGCTGACCGAGATGATCAGCGCCGACGACGGGCAGTTCCTCGGCAACGTACCCCAGGGCCTCAGCCACCTCGCCCTCGTCAACGCCGCGATCACCATCGACGAGATGAGCCGTGAGGGCACCACCGACGACATGGAGGGCCAGTGATGAACGACGACCCGACGCCGATGCCTTCGGCGCCCCCCGACGACCTCGCCCTCGTCGACGCATGGTGGCGGGCCGCCAACTACCTGACCGTCGGGCAGATCTACCTGATGGAGAACGCGCTGCTCACCCGGCCGATCGCGCGCGACGACATCAAGCCGCGCCTCCTCGGCCACTGGGGCACGTCGCCCGCGCTGAGCTTCGTCTACGCACACCTGAATCGCGTGATCACGCGCGACGACCGCGACCTGCTCTACGTGTGCGGCCCCGGCCACGGCGGGCCGGCCATGGTCGCCAACACGTACCTCGAGGGCACCTACAGCGAGTTGTTCCCCGAGGTGTCGCAGGACGCCGCGGGGCTGCAGAGGCTCTTCAAGCAGTTCTCGTTCCCGGGGGGCATCCCGTCGCACGCGGCCCCCGAGACCCCGGGGTCGATCAACGAGGGCGGCGAGCTCGGGTACTCGCTGAGCCACGCCTACGGCGCGGTGCTCGACGACCCCGACCTGGTGGCCGTCTGCGTCATCGGCGACGGCGAGGCCGAGACCGGGCCGTTGGCGACGAGCTGGCACGCGAACAAGCTGCTCGACGCCCGGCACGACGGGGCCGTGCTGCCGATCCTCAACCTCAACGGCTACAAGATCGCGAACCCGACGGTGCTCTCGCGCATCCCCGAGGGCGAGCTGCTCGAGCTGATGCGGGGCTACGGGTACGAGCCCCTCGTCGTCGCGGGCGGTTTCGACGGCGAGGACCCGATGCGGGTCCACGAGCGCATGGCCGCCGCCCTCGACCACGCCTTCGCCCGCATCGACGAGCTGCAGCGCGAGGCCCGCGACGGCGACGGCACCGAACGCCCGCGGTGGCCCATGATCGTGCTGCGCACCCCGAAGGGCTGGACCGGCCCGAAGGTCGTCGACGGCGAGCGCATCGAGGGCACTTGGCGCGCACACCAGGTGCCGCTCAGCGGGGTCCGCGAGGACGACGGACACCGGGCACAGCTCCACGAGTGGATGCGGTCATACGGTGCGGACGAGCTCTTCGACGAGACGGGTCGACCGGTGGCCTGGCTCGACGGGCTCCGGCCCCGGGGCGCGAAGCGCATGAGCGCCATCCCGGCGTCCAACGGCGGTCTCGTGCGTCGCGACCTCACCCTCACCGACTACCGCACGCACGCGGTCGAGACCTCGGACGACCGGCGCACCCAGGCCGAGGCCACCCGGGTACTCGGTCGGTGGCTCGCCGAGATCGTCCGCGACAACCCGACGACCTTCCGTCTCTTCGGCCCCGACGAGACCGTCTCGAACCGACTCGATCCGGTGTTCGACGTGACGGAGCGGGTGTGGGCCGCCGACATCTGGCCCGAGGACGAGCACGTGGCCCGGAGCGGCCGCGTGATGGAGGTGCTGAGCGAGCACCTCCTGCAGGGCCTCATGGAGGGCTACCTGCTGACCGGGCGCCACGGGCTGCTCAACACCTACGAGGCCTTCGTGCACATCGTCGACTCGATGTTCAACCAGCACGCCAAGTGGCTCGAGAGCGCCGACGAGATCGACTGGCGCGCGCCCATCTCGTCCTTCACGTACCTGCTGTCGTCGCACGTCTGGCGGCAGGACCACAACGGGTTCTCGCATCAGGACCCCGGGTTCCTCGACGTCGTCGTCAACAAGCAGGCGCACCTCGTGCGCATCTACCTCGCCCCCGACGTCAACACGCTGCTCGCCGTGGCCGACCACGCGTTCCGCACGACCGACACGGTCAACGTGATCGTCGCGGGCAAGCAGGAGTCACCGGCCTGGTTGTCGCTGCCCGAGGCCGAGGAGCACGTCCGGCGTGGCGTCGGAATCTGGGAGTGGGCCGGTACCGAGGGCACCCCCGTCGACGGCGTCGACCCCGACGTGGTGCTGGCCTGTGCCGGCGACGTGCCGACCCTCGAGACCGTGGCGGCCGCCGACCTGCTGCGCCAGGTGCTGCCCTCGCTGAGCACCCGCGTGGTCAACGTGGTCGACCTCATGCGACTGCAAGACGCGGAGGAGCACTCGCACGGCCTCACGAACGACGACTTCGACGCTCTCTTCACGACGTCGAAACCGGTCGTGTTCGACTTCCACGGCTACCCGTCGCTCGTGCACCGGCTCACCTACCGGCGCACGAACCACGAGAACCTGCACGTGCGCGGCTTCCAGGAGAAGGGCACCACCACGACGCCGTTCGACATGGCGATGCTGAACGACATCGACCGGTACCGGCTCGTGCTCGATGTGCTGCACCGCGTGCCGGGCCTGGCCGACGAGCACCCCGAGTTGATCGCGGACTTCGAGTCACGACGCGAGGCCGCCCGGGCGTACGCCTACGAACACGGCGAGGACCACCCCGACGTGACCGGCTGGCAGTTCGGCGCCTGACCGGTGCGAGCACGCGGTTCACACCCCAGGAACCCGCCGAGACCCCCGCGCGCGCCGTAGGGTCTCGATGGGTTCCTGGGGTCTCGGCGATGCGAGGCCCCTCGGTGGGTCAGCTGGCCTTCTTCTTCGCAGCCGGTTTCCTCGTGGCAGGTTTCTTCGCAGCAGGCTTTTCTGCGGTCGGCTTCTTCGCGGCCGGCTTCTTCTTCGCGGCCGGTTTCGTCGCGGCCGCCGACGAGGTCGACGATGCCGACGTCGATGCTGCCGCCTTCTTGGTCGGCTTGCGATGTCCGCCCGACCGGTTCGTCTCCACCGACCGGCGGAGCGCCTCCACGAGGTCGATGACCTCGCCGCCCTCGCCGTCGTCGTCGTCGGGCTTCTCGCCGAAGGTGGCGTCGGTGTCGAGCGACTCACCCTCTTCGAGCTTGGCGTCGATCAGCTGGCGCAGCTCTTCTTGGTAGTCGTCGCTGAAGTCGGCGGGCTCGAAATCGTCGCTCAGCGAGTCGACGAGCGACGACGACATGTCGAGCTCCTTGTCGCTGATGCGCGTCTGCTTCTCGAGCGCCGGGAACCGCGCCTCGCGCACCTCGTCGTCCCAGAGCAGGGTCTGCAGCATGAGCACGTCGCCCCTCACGCGCAGGGCGGCGAGCCGCGTCTTCTGCCGCAGCGAGAAGTGCACGATCGCGGTGCGGTCGGTCTCCTCCAGGGTGCGGCGCAGCAGGACGTAGGCCTTGGGCGAGGTGCCGTCCGGCTCGAGGAAGTAGCTGCGGTCGAGCATGATCGGGTCGACCTGGTCGCTCGGCACGAACTCGAGCACGTCGATCTCGCGCGAGCGTTCCTCGGGCAACGACTTGAGATCGTCACCGGTGATCACCACGGTGCGGTCGCCGTCGTCGTACGCCTTGTCGATGTGCTCGTAGTCGACGACCTTGCCGCAGATCTCGCATTTCCGCTGGTACCGGATGCGCCCGCCGTCCGCGTCGTGCACCTGGTGCAGGGACACGTCGTGGTCCTCGGTGGCGCTGTACAGCTTGACGGGCACGTTGACGAGCCCGAACGTGATCGCGCCCTTCCAGATCGATCGCATGACGCTCATCTTTCTCCGCGTGCGCTCCGAATGACCGCCCACGGGGTACACGCCCCGACCGCAGGAGGCGCGGTGCGGGCAGCGTGGGCTCATGAGCCAATACGACAAGAAGAACCCGGTCGACCTCTACCCCGCACCGCCGTTCCCGAAGCAGGAGCAGTCGTTGCCGGGCGAGGCCTGGAAGATGGACCCGAAGCCCGACCACGGCGAGACCAGCTACGTCGGCAAGGAGCGCCTCACCGGCTTCCGCGGCATCGTCACCGGCGGCGACTCGGGCATCGGTCGCGCCGCCGCGATCGCGCTCAGCCGTGAGGGCGCCGACCTCGTGCTCAGCTACCTGCCGAGCGAGCAGAAGGACGCCGAAGAGGTGCGCGACCTGCTCGAGGGCGAGGGTCGCAAGGCCGTCCTCGTCCCCGGTGACATCTCGGACGAGCAATACTGCAAGGACCTCGTGCAGAAGGCGGTCGACGAGCTCGGCGGGCTCGACACCCTCGTCATGGTGGCCGGTCGCATGAAAAGCAACGACGACATCCTCACGCTCACCACCGAGGACATCGACTCGACCATCAAGACCAACGTCTACTCGCTGTTCTGGCTGACCCAGGCCGCGATCCCCCACCTCGAGCCCGGCTCGTCGATCGTGACGACCGGTTCGGTGCAGGGCACGCAGCCCAGCCCCGACAAGATCGACTACGCCCTGACCAAGGGTGCGATCGGCGTCTTCACCTCGGGCCTCGCGCAGCAGCTCGCCCCCAAGGGCATCCGCGTCAACCAGGTCTCGCCCGGCCCGGTCTGGACTCCCCTGCAGCCCGGCTCCGACGACGCCGAGACGGTGTCGGAGTTCGGCGGCCAGGCGCCGTTCGGCCGTCCCGGTCAGCCCGCCGAACTCGCCGCGGCCTACGTGCACCTGGTGAGCCCCGAGTCGAGCTACACCTCGGGCGCGACCATCACGATCGCCGGAGCGATGCCCGCGGTCTGACCCGCGCCTCCTCGGCTCCGTCGTCCCGACGACACCACGGCCCGTCGTCCCGCTCGCGCGGGGCGGCGGGCCGCGGTCGATGCGGCGGGTTCCCGTCGTCGGCGGCGGGCCGGCGCCGACCCACCGGCGACGACACGGACCCGCCGCAGCCGGGTAGAACGAGAAGCAGACGACACGAGGAGGCACGCGATGGCGGGCAAGGGACGCGGCGAGACCGTCGAGGTCGGCGGGCACCGGCTGCAGTTGACGAACCTCGACAAGGTGCTCTACCCCGACGCGGGCACCACCAAGGCCGACGTGCTGGGCTACTACGCCGCCGTCGCCGAGTGGATGCTGCCGCACGTCGAGGGCCGCCCGGCGACCCGCAAGCGCTGGGTGAACGGCGTCGAGGGCGAGGTGTTCTTCGAGAAGAACCTGCCCGACTCCGCACCCGACTGGGTCGCCCGGCACAGCATCGAGCACAAGGACCACGCGAACGTCTACCCGATGGTCAACGACGTGGCGACTCTCACCTGGTTGGCTCAGGTCGCCGCGCTCGAGGTGCACGTCCCGCAGTGGCGGTTCGGCCCGAAGGGCGCGCAGCGCAACCCCGACCGGCTGGTGCTCGACCTCGACCCGGGCGAGGGCGTCGGCCTCGCCGAGTGCGTCGCGGTGGCGCAGCTGCTGAAGCCGATCGTCGAGGGCATGGGCCTCGAGTTGATGCCCGTCACGAGCGGCAGCAAGGGCGTGCACCTCTACGCCCGGCTCGACGGGGGGCAGACCAGCGCCCAGGTCGGCGAGGTCGCCCACGAGCTGGCCCGCGCGATGGAAGCCGACCACCCCGACCTCGTCCTGAGCACCATGGGGAAGGCCGATCGCCGGGGCAAGGTGCTGCTCGACTGGTCGCAGAACAACGGGAACAAGACGACCGTCGCGCCGTACTCGCTGCGCGGCCGCTCCCGACCGACCGTGGCCATGCCGCGCACCTGGCGTGAGCTCGCCTCCAAGACGCTGGTGCAGCTCGAGTACACCGACGTGCTCTCGCGCCTGAAGCGGCGGGGCGACCCCCTGGCCGACGTCTCGGCGCACGTGCCGGTGCCGTCGGGCGAACTGGGCGAGGACTTCCGCAACACCGAGTCCACCGACCACGACCCCGCCGAGAAGACGCGCGACCGCCTCGAGGTCTACCGCTCCAAACGCGACGCGTCGAAGACCGCCGAGCCCGTGCCCGCCGACGCGCCCGCCTCGACCGACGGCACGAGCTTCGTCATCCAGGAGCACCACGCCAGCTCGCTGCACTGGGACTTCCGGCTCGAGCACGACGGCGTGCTCGTGAGCTGGGCGCTGCCGAAGGGCGAGCCCGACGACCCCGGCACGAACCACCTCGCCGTGCAGACCGAGGACCACCCGCTCGAGTACGGCACGTTCGAGGGCACCATCGCCAAGGGCGAGTACGGGGCCGGCGAGGTCACGATCTGGGACTCGGGCGAGTACGACCTCGAGAAGTGGCGCGACGGGAGGGAGGTCATCGTCGTGCTGCACGGCGAGCAGCGCGGCACCCGACGCGTCGCTCTGATCCACACCGGCCACGGCGGCGGGCGGGCCGAATCGAACTGGCTCATCCACCGCATGAAGGACGACGCCGACGACGGCGCGCACGGCGGGCACGGCGCGGGCGGCCACGGCGCCGGTGGCCACAGTGCGAGGTCGCGTGTCGGCAACTCCTCTCTCACGTCGCCCGCGACCGGCGGCTCCCCCGAGAAGTCGGGCCGCGCCTCCTCGGCTCGCGACAGGAAGCAGGAGTTCCCCGCACCCGACCCGGTCGCGCCGATGCTGGCGACGACGGGCGACGCGCACGACGTGTCCGAGGGCGGGTGGGCGTTCGAGATGAAGTGGGACGGCATCCGCGCCGTGGCGGTCGTCCACGACGGCGCCGTCACGCTGACCAGCCGCAACGGCAACGACCTGACCCCGGCCTACCCCGAGCTGCAGGTGCTGGCCGAGCGGGTCGACGGCGACGGAGGCGCGGTGCTCGACGGCGAGATCGTCGCCG
>NZ_MJGS01000017.1:10141-10867 GCF_001864945.1 Frigoribacterium sp. MCBA15_019
CGGCGAGATCGTCGCCGTCGACGAGAAGGGTCGCCCCGACTTCGGGCTGCTCCAGACGCGCATGGGGCTGACACGGCCCCGCGACGTGGCCCGGGCCGCCAAGGGCGCGCCGGTCAAGCTGTTGCTGTTCGACGTCATGCGGGCCGAGGGTCGCTCGCTCGTGAAGGACGAGTACGACGACCGGCGCGGGGTGCTCGAGCGGATCGTCGAGAGCGGTGGAGCCGTCGACGTGCCCCCGGCGTTCGACGGGGACCTGGAGGCGGCGGTCACCACCTCGAAGCGCCTCCGGCTCGAGGGCGTGGTCGCCAAGCGACGTGACGCGACCTACAGCGCCGGCCGCCGCTCCCGGGCCTGGATCAAGATGAAGCACCACCAGACGCAGGAGGTCGTGATCGCCGGCTGGCGGCCCGGTGCCGGTCGGCGGGCGGACGGCGTCGGCTCGCTGCTGATGGGCGTGCCGGGCGACGACGGGCTGCGATACGTCGGCCGGGTCGGCACCGGGTTCACCGACCGCGAGCTCGACGAGCTGCTGTCGTCGCTGCGGGCGGCCGAGCGGAAGACCAGCCCGTTGGTGGGCGTGCCAGCGGTCGACGCGCGCGACGCCCATTGGGTCACCCCGTCGCGGGTCGGCGAGGTGTCGATCGCCGAGTGGACCTCGACCGGGCGACTGCGGCAACCGAGCTGGCGCGGGTGGCGGCCCGACAAGTCTCCGGACGACGTCGTCCG
>NZ_MJGS01000017.1:11583-204696 GCF_001864945.1 Frigoribacterium sp. MCBA15_019
GCCGCCACGCCGCCACGAAGTAAACACACCGCCACCCGATTGCGTGGCGGCGTGTTCATCTCGTGGCGGGACATGGGGACAGCGGGGTATCGGTCTGCGCCCGTCGGGTGTTGAGTGCAGCATGAGCACACCTCCCCCGGCCCCGAGCGACGCCGCGACCCTGCGCGGGCGGCGGATCGTGCTCGTCGTCGCCGTGCTGGCCTCGTTCGTGGCGTTCCTCGACGGGTCGATCGTCACGGTGGCCCTGCCCGCGATCGCCCGCGAGCTCGGCGGCGGTACGTCCGGCGACGCCGCGGCGACCGGCGACGGAGGTGCCGGCCTCGCCCTGCAGCAGTGGGTGGTCGACGCCTACCTGCTGACGCTCGGGTCGCTCATGCTCGTGGCGGGCTCGCTCAGCGACACGTTCGGGCGCGTGCGGGTGCTGCGCTCGGGGCTGATCGGGTTCGCCGTGACGAGCGTGCTCGCCGCGCTCGCGCCCGACCCGGGCCTGCTGATCGCCGCCCGGGCCCTGCAGGGCGTCACCGCGGCCCTCCTCGTGCCGAGCAGCCTCGCCCTGATCACCTCGACCTTCAGCGGACCGGCGCAGGGCAAGGCCATCGGCAGCTGGACGGCCTGGACCGGCGTCGCGTTCCTGATCGGCCCGCTGACCGGCGGCGCACTGGTCGACACGCTCGGCTGGCGCTGGGTGTTCGCCGTCGTGGTCGTGCCGGTCGTCCTCACCCTCGTGTTGATGACCCGCCTGCCCGGCGACGCCCACCGGGGGAGCGACGGCGCTCCCCCGCGGGTCGACGCCGTGGGCGCCGTGCTGGCCGCGGTCGGCCTCGCCGGGCCGGTCTTCGCGCTGATCGAGGGGCAGCGGGTCGGGTTCGGCGCGTGGTTCGTCGTCCTGCCGCTCGTGGTCGGCCTCGCCGCGCTCGCCGCCTTCGTCTGGTGGGAGGGCCGCACGCCCTCCCCGATGATGCCCCTCACGCTGTTCCGCACCCGCACCTTCACGGTCGGCAACCTGGCCACGGTCGGCATCTACGCGGCCCTCAGCCTCGGCACCCTGACCATCCCGCTGGTGGTGCAGGAGCTGGCGGGTCTGACGGCGACCCTGGCCGGGCTCGTCACCCTACCGACGACGATCGTGTCGCTGGCGTTCTCGACCCTGTTCGGCACGCTCGCCGCCACCCACGGCCCGCGTCTCTTCATGACCGTCGGGCCCCTGATCACCGCGAGCGGGTTCCTCTGGATGCTGCTCGTGCGCGATCCGATCGACGTCTGGTGGCAGGTCGTGCCCGGCGTGGTCCTGTTCGGCTTCGGCCTGTCGGTGACCGTGGCTCCGCTCACCTCGACGGTGCTCTCGCAGATCCCGGCGGCGCAGTCGGGCATCGCCTCCGCGGTCAACAACGCGATCTCACGGGTGGCCGGGCTCGTCGCGGTCGCGTTCCTGGGCGTCATCGCCGGAGGCGCGCTCACGGTGGGCGGGTTCCACCGCGTCGTGATCGTGGTCGCCGTGCTGCTCGGGGTGAGCGCGCTGGTGTCGTTCGTCGGTCTGCGCGACCGCACCCGCGCCTCCTGAGCGGGGTCGCGCCCACCAGGCGACCGGCAGGAGGCGCGGTGTCAGCCCCCGAAGCGGCGCCAGGAGGCGTCCTGCTGGGCCAGGCGACGCAGGGCCAGCAGCAGCGGCTCGACGAGCACGGTGCCGAGCACGACGTACTGCACCGCGGCGTCCACGGAGTCGACCGGGATGCCCGCGATCTCGGCCTCGGCGACCTCGGCCATGGACCGCGCGTAGCCGTCGAGCGCTCCGTCGGGCAGCTCGAACCCCGCGGCGTCGAGCCCGTCGACCGCGGCCTCGAGCGCGGCGAGCACGTCGACCGACCCCGGGTCGATCGTCCACCCCCAGCCGGCCACGAGCGCCTCGGCACGCCCGAGGTCGACGCCCTCGGGGGCCGTCGCGGTGACCGCGGTCTGTGCGACGCCGAGGACCTCGGCGACGCTCTCGTGCTCACCGTCGAGTTGCCCGAGGACGGCTCGGACCCCCGCGACGCTCAGCCCGCCCGCACCGAGCAGGGCCCGCACGAGCCGCAGCCGACGCACGTGCTCGTCGCCGTAGCGCGCCTGCGTCGCGCTGGTGCGCTCGCCCTCGGGCAGCAGCCCCTCGCGCAGGTAGTACTTGATCGTGGCGACAGGCACCCCGGTCGTCTCGGCGAGCTGGGAGATGCGCACGGATTGCCCCTTGACATTGGATAGCGTGACTCTCCAATATTGGAGAGCGCCACTATCCATCTAAGGAGACATCATGCCGCGAGTCAACCCGGGCCGCACCACGCACGAGCACGACGGCGAGCTCGTCGTCTTCCTGATCGGCATGACGATCAACCGCTGGTGGCGACCCGACCTGTGGCTGCCCGTGTTCGGCGCGATGACCCCGATGTTGACCGAGCTGATGCGCGACCCCGAGAGCGGACTCGCCGGCACGCGCCTGACGATCGGCCACGGCGGCCCCGTGCTCGTGCAGTACTGGACCTCGCTCGAGAAGCTCTACGCGTACGCGAGTTCGCCCAAGCAGGCCCACCGACCGGCCTGGACGGCGTTCAACCGCCGGGCGCGCAAGGCCCCGGGAGCCGTCGGCATCTGGCACGAGACCTTCGTGGTCGAGCGGGCCGAGAGCCTGTACGTGGGCATGGCGCCGTCGGGGCTGGCCAAGGCGACCCGGTCGGTGCCGGTCGGTCCGCGGAGCGACACCGCACGGGCCCGGGCCGCGAGCGGCCGGACCCCCGGCGCCGCGTCGGCCTGACGCCGCGCGCCGCCCCACCGCCCCGCCCGGCCCGGCCGCCCCGGGCCGGGCCGCCCCGGGCCGGGCCGGGCCGCGCCAGTCACCGCACCGCGTTTCGTGCACCGCATCCGGTCTAGACGAGGCGCCGTGCACGGAACGGGGTGCGGCGATGCCCATCAGCCTGACCAGCCGCACGGGGCCGGACAGGACAGGGCGAGCTGCACCGCACCGCGCTTCGTGCACCGCACCCGGTCTAGACGAGGTGCCGTGCACGGAACGCGGTGCGCTGTGGATCGGTCGGCCGCACGGGGCCCTACAGCACCCATTGCCCTGAGCCGCCTGTGACCCTACGATGAGCCAGACGTGAGCCGCCCTCGTTCGGGGGTGGCTCCAGCTCTGTCGTGAGACAGCCGTGATTACAAGGGAGTAATCGTGTCCGCTGCCCCTGCCCGCCCTTCCTCGACGCCCCGATCGCGGCCCGTCCGGCCCGCGCGCCGTCCGCGCCGCGGCCTCGCGCTCGCCGCCGGGACCGCCGCCGCGGCCCTGCTGCTCAGCGGCCTGCCCGCGATCGCCGCGCAGGCCGCCCCGGTCGACCTCGCCCGTTTCGGCACGGTCACCGCCTCGGCGAGCCAGGCCGACGGCGACGGCACGTTCCCCGCCGACGCCCTGATCGACGGCGACCCGGCGACCCGCTGGGCCAGCGGCAACGGCCCCGACGAGGACGTCGAGTTCACCGCGTCGGTGATCGTCGACCTCGGCGGCACCGCGCGCGTCGACGCGATCGGCCTCGACTGGGAGGCCTCGTACGCGACCGACTACACGGTCGACGTCACGTCGGGCGACCCGACCCTGCCCGCGAGCTGGACCACCGCGCAGACCGTCACGAGCGACGGCGGGCGCGACGACGTCACGCTGTCGACCCCGACCGACGCTCGCTACGTCCGGGTCAGCATGCTGAAGCGTGCCGCCGCGACCTGGGACCCGAACCGCGAGCACTTCTACGGCTACTCGGCCTTCGGCCTGCAGGTCTTCGGCGAGGCACAGACCCGCTCGGTCACCTTCGACCGGTCGACCGCGACCGTCGCGGCCGGCCAGACCCTGACCGCGGGACTCAGCCTCACCGGTCCGAGCGACGAACCGGTCACCGTCCGTGTGCGCTCGACCGGCGGCACGGCCACGGCGGGCACCGACTACGCGGCCCTCGACGAGACCGTGACCTTCGCGCCCGGCGAGACCAGCGCCTCCGTCGCCCTCGTCACGACCTCGACGGGCGCCCTCAGCCCGCGCAGGACCATCGAGCTGACCGCGTCCGAGCCGAGCGACCCGACCGTCGTCGGCACGCGCGCCACCCTCACCGTGACGCTCACCCCGACGGGCGCCCTGCCGAACGTCGGCGCGACGACCGTGCTCGACGACTTCGAGGGCGGCGTGCCGACCGGCTACTTCGGCTGGGGCCAGAGCCCCGCCGTCACCCCGGCGCTCGACACCGTGGAGGCGCAGCGCGAGGGAGCGACGGGCGTCCGGGCCCTGCGTGCCACCGTCGCTGGCCCGACCACCGCCGAGAGCTGGTTCGGGTTCTCACATGACGTCCCCGCCACCGACTGGAGCGACCACGACGGCTTCTCGTTCTGGTTCAAGGGCACCGCCTCGGGCCTGTCCCTGCGCTACGAGCTGAAGAACGGCGACGGCGCCCTCTTCGAGCAGACCGTCGTCGACGACAGCGTCGACTGGAAGCAGGTCAGCGTGCTGTTCGCCGACCTGCGGCAGAAGGGCCAGCCGTCGAGCGACCTGCGCTTCGACCCGTCGGCCTCGACCGGCTTCGCCGTCACCCTGACCCCCCTCGGCGCCGGCACCTGGCAGTTCGACGACGTCGCCCTGTTCGAGCGCGCGACGATGATCGAGGACTTCGAGGGTGACGTCCCGCTCGGCACGACCGCCGACCCGGTCGGCTTCTTCACCTGGGGCTCCCCTGCCCCGCTCGAGCCCACGATCAGCCGCGACGTCACCGTGCAGGAGCGCGACGGCCGCGCCGACAACAACGTGCTGAGCGGCACCTCGTCGATCCCCACGGGCGGCTACGGCGGGCTCAGCCACAACCTGTCCGACAGTCAGGACTGGTCGAGCTACCAGGGCCTGCGCTTCTGGTGGTACGCCTCGCAGGCGAACAACCCGGCCTCGCCGACGGCGGGTGCCGACATCAAGGTCGAGATCAAGGACGGCGACCCGGCCGGCGGCGACACCGCCGAGACCAGCGAGCTCTGGGCCACCACGTTCAAGGACAACTGGGGCAGCAGCACCAGCCGCTGGAAGCTCGTCGAACTGCCCTTCTCGGCGTTCACCCCGTCGGGCTACCAGCCGGGCGACGCGGCGACGACGAACGGCACGCTCGACCTGACGAGCGCGTTCGGCTACTCGTTCACCTTCACCCCGGGCACGCCCGCCCCGGTCGGGTTCGCGATCGACGACACGCAGCTCTACGGCACCCCGGCGAGCGCCGCGTCCGTCACGGTGGACCCGTCGCAGGACGTCTACCTGGTCGACGCGGGCGGCTCGGTCGAGATCCCGCTGACGGTGACGACGGCCGGTGACGAGCCCCTGGCGTCGGACGTGTCGGTCGACTGGTCGACCGCGGACGGCACGGCCGTCGAAGGCACCGACTACGAGGCGGCGTCCGGCACGGTGACCTTCGCGGCGGGGACCGCCTCGGGGACGGCGCAATCCGTGACCGTGTCGACCCGCGCCTCCTCGGGGGCCGCCGAGTCGAAGGAGTTCGCGGTGACGCTGGCCTCGACCACGGCGAAGGTCGGCGACGGCCCGCGCGTCGTGATCGGCGCGCACGACCTGCCGTACCTCGACCCGTCGCTGCCGACGGCCGACCGCGTGGCCGACCTGCTCGCGCGCATGACGCTCGACGAGAAGGTGGGGCAGATGGCGCAGGCCGAGCGGCTCGGCCTGTCGTCTCCGCAGGACGTCAGCGGACGCGCGCTCGGCTCGCTGCTGAGCGGCGGCGGCTCGGTGCCCGAGGGCAACACTGCGGTGGCGTGGGCCGACATGGTCGACGCGTACCAACGCGAGGCGCTCTCGACGCGACTGCAGATCCCCATGGTCTACGGCGTGGACGCCGTGCACGGCCACAGCAACGTGGTGGGCGCGACGATCTTCCCGCACAACACCGGCCTCGGTGCGACCCGCGATCCGGCCCTCGTCGAGCGGATCGCCGAGGTCACCGCGACCGAGGTCCGGGCGACCGGCGTGCCGTGGACCTTCGCCCCCTGCCTGTGCGTCTCGCGGGACGAGCGGTGGGGCCGCAGCTACGAGTCGTTCGGCGAGGACCCCGACCTGGTGCGCACGTTCGCGGCCCCGTCGGTGATCGGCCTGCAGGGCGACGACCCGACCGACATCGGCGGCGCCGACGAGGTGCTCGCCACGGCCAAGCACTGGGCCGGCGACGGCGGCACGAGCTACGACGAGTCCGTCGCAGGCACGGGTGCGTACCCGATCGACCAGGGCGTCACGAACGCCGACTCGCTCGAGGACTTCACCCGCCTGCACGTCGACCCGTACCTGCCGGCGCTCGAGGCGGGCGTGGGCACGATCATGCCGTCGTACTCGGCGGTCGACCTGGGCGACGGGCCCGTGCGCATGCACGAGAACGCTGCGCTGAACAACGGCCTGCTGAAGGGCGACCTGGGCTTCCAGGGCTTCCTGATCAGCGACTGGGAGGGCATCGACAAGCTGCCCGGCGGCGACTACGCCGACAAGGCGGTGCGCTCGGTGAACGCGGGACTCGACATGGCGATGGCGCCCTACAACTACGGGGCGTTCATCGACGCGATCGTGGCCGCCGTCCGCTCGGGCGACGTCGCCGAGTCGCGGGTCGACGACGCCGTACGGCGCATCCTCACGCAGAAGTTCGACCTGAACCTGTTCGAGCAGCCCTTCGCCGACCGGACCAACGTCGACGGCGTCGGTTCGGCCGAGAACCGCGCCGTGGCCCGTCAGGCCGCAGGCGAGTCGCAGGTGCTGCTGAAGAACGCCGGAGGCGCGCTGCCGTTGGCCGCGGACGCCGACCTGTACGTCGCCGGCTCGAGCGCGGACGACCTCGGCCGCCAGATGGGCGGCTGGACGATCAGCTGGCAGGGCGGATCGGGCGACACGACGACCGGCACGAGCATCGCGGAGGGCATCCGCGAGGTGGCGCCCGGTGCGTCGGTCACGCTGAGCCCCGACGCCTCGGCCCCGATCGGGGCCGGCCAGACCGGTGTCGTCGTGGTCGGCGAACGTCCGTACGCCGAGGGCCAGGGCGACGTGCCCAACAACGGCTCGAGCCTGTCGCTGACGGCGTCCGACCAGGCGATCGTCGACGAGGTCTGCGCCGCCACCGCGTCGTGCGTGGTGCTCGTGGTCTCGGGCCGCCCGCAGCTGCTCGGCGACGTCGTGAGCGTGGCCGACGCGGTCGTCGCCTCGTCGCTGCCCGGCTCCGAGGGCGCCGGCGTCGCCGACGTGCTGTTCGGCGACCGGCCCTTCACCGGGCGGCTGCCCGTGACCTGGGCGGCCCGCGCCGACCAGGTGCCGATCAACGTCGGCGACGCCGACTACGAGCCGCTCTACCCGTACGGCTGGGGTCTGCGCACCGACGGTGCCCGCGAGCGGCTGGAGGCGCTGGTCGCCTCCCTGCCCGAGGGTGCGTCCCGTACCGCGGTGCAGGCCGTGCTCGACGCCGACGTGTGGGACGGCGACGGTGCGGCGACGGACGCTGCCGCCGCGCTGCGCCTCCTGCTCGCCGCGGTCACCCCGTTCGCTGGCACCGACCTCGGCACGATGGCCACGGCGGACGACCTCGTGTCGGTCGCCCGCGACCTCGCCCAGCAGGCGATGGTCGACGGCACGGCGGCCGACGGATCGGCGGCCCTGACGGCCGACGCCGAGAACGCGCTGCAGCGCGGGCTGCCCGACGTGGCGCTCGCGCGGTTCGCCTCGGCGCTCGGCATCGACCTGGGCGTCGCCGAGCCGACCAAGGACGTCGTGCCCGGCACGCTCGACCCCTCCACCGCCCGCCCGGGCGACACGGTGTCGATCACGGCGACCGGCTTCGGCGCCGGCGAGGACCTCGCGGGCACCGTGTTCTCCGAGCCGCAGTCGATCGGCGGGACCACGGCCACGGCGGCCGGGGTCGGCGTGCTGCGGTTCGTCGTGCCGGCCGACCTCGAGCCCGGGACGCACGTCGTCGAACTCGAGGGGCCCGGGCAGATCGCCCGTGCCACGCTGACCGTGCTCGCCGCGACGGTGCCGGGTGACCCGGGGACGCCGGGTGGCGGGACGCCCGGCACGCCGGGTGGTGGCGGGCCGGGCAGCGGCTCGGGCTCGGGTTCCGGCTCGGGCGGCACCGTCGTGGCGTCGCCGGCCGGGCTCGCGTGGACCGGCTCGGGCGAGTGGATCGGCATCGCCGTCGCGGCGTTCCTCATCGTGGCGCTCGGGGTCGCCCTGCGGCTGCGTCGCCCGCGCGACCGCGGCTGAGGCGCCGCGCCGCACCGCGCCTCCCCCTCGAACCCCGTTTCGAACGATGCACCCCGTTTCTTCCGGGTTCATCGTTCGAAACGGGGTTCTTCGTCGCGGCGGCGCTCTCGATGCGGGTCCGGCCCCGCTGCTAGCGTCGCGGGGTGCTCACCACCGACCGCCTGCTGCTGCGTCGCTGGCGCGAGTCCGACCGCGAGCCGTTCGCGGCCCTCAACGCCGACCCCGAGGTGATGCGGTACTTCCCCGCGACCCGTACGCGCGCCGAGAGCGACGCCATGGTCGACCGGCTCGACGCCGCGATCGAGGCGGACGGCTTCGGGCTGTGGGCCGTCGAACGTCGCGACTCGGCGACCTTCGTCGGCTTCGTCGGGCTGTCCCGCCCGACCTTCGATCCGGCGCTCGTCGGGCAGGTCGAGATCGGCTGGCGCCTCGCCCGCGAGGCCTGGGGTCAGGGCTTCGCCACCGAGGCCGCCCGTGAGGTGGTCCGGTTCGCGTTCGATCCGTCCGGTGCCGACCTGCCCGGCCTGATCAGCTTCACGGCGGCGGTCAACGAACCGTCCGGCCGCGTGATGCGCCGCCTCGGCATGACGCACGACCCCGCCGACGACTTCGAGCACCCCGCGCTGCCGCCCGGCCACGCGCTGCGACCGCACGTGCTGTACCGGCTGAGCCGCGCCTCCTGACCCCGCCGGGAACCCCGTTCCGCGCCATGAACCACGAAGGAACGGGGTTCTCCGCACGGAACGGGGTTCATCGCGTGGTGGGCCCGTCGCCGACCCCGACCCCGGTCAGCCCGTCGTCCGCGTCCGTCGCGACGAGCGCCTCGCCCACCTCGGCCAGCGGGATCGTCCTGCCGACGAGCGACTCGAGCGGCCACCGCCGCCACGCTGCGGACGCCCACGCCACGGCCGCATCCAGCCGCTCGGGCTCGGCGTCGCGCACGCCGGTGACCGTGACGAGACCCTCGACCAGCCGGGCGCCGCTCACGCTCACCTCCCGACCGCCCGCCGCCGCCGCCGACCCCGCCGACACCACGACTCCCCCGACGGCCACCTGTCCGACCAGGGCCGACACCCCGGCGACCCCTTCGAACGAGAGTCCGACCGTGCGGTGACGCCCCGACCGGTCGACCGACGCGAGCACCCGTGACAGGGCGTGCGACCCGGTCGACGCCGCGGGGTCGGCCACGGCGACGGCGCCGAACGCGCGCGACCGCTCGCGCCGCGCCTCCTGGGGGTCGACGACCACGACGCGCGCCCCGGCGTCGGCGGCCATCGCCGTCGCGACCAGTCCGACGGCGCCTGCGCCGGACACGACGACGACCTGCCCCGCGAGCGACGGCACCCCCGAGAGCCCGATCACCGAGGAGGCGCGGTGCAGCACCTCCGCGGCCGTCGCGGTCACGCGCGCCATCGGGGCGAGCACGGCGGCAGGCACGTCGTCGGCGACGACCACCACGGCGGTCCCCCGGCGCAGGTGCACGTGGCTCGCGACCGCGCCGGACAGCTGCCAGCTGCGCCGCGTGCGCTCCTCGCCGTACCGCTCGCCCGAGACGCACGCCGAGGCCAGACCCCGATGACAGGGGACGCACCGCCCGCACGCGACCGCGCCGGACCAGACGACGCGCATGCCGGACCGCAGCCGACGACCGTCGTGCGCCCGGGCATGCTCGTCGGCCTCGACGACCCGCCCGACCGCCGAGCCGCCCGGCACCACGGGCAGGGACGCCGCACCACGGCCGACGAGGGCGAGCACCTCGTCCGGGCCGAAGGCGGCGAGCTCGACGGCGACCAGGGCGTCCCCCCGCGCCAGGCGCACGCCGGGCACCGCGATCTCGCTGAAGCCGAGTCCCGTGCCGAGCCAGACCTGTGCCGTCGCCGGCGGGTCGAGGCACACGTCGTGGCCGTCGAGCACGGGACGCATCGGGTCGACCCGCAGCCGCCCCGCCTGCGTCGCCCTCGACATCGTCCCCCACCCCTCGCACCCGGCCGCCGGTGCACGCCACGAGCCTAGGCAGGGCGGGTGGCGGCCCGGCGAACCCCCGGCGTCCACCGGGTGAACGCGCCGATCCGCCGAGAGGGCGGAAGATGCCGTCGCCCACCTCGTGACCAGCGCCTTCTGCCCACTCGAGCACCGGTCACGAACACCGGTCACGAACACCGGTCACGAACACCGGCAGGAGCGCAGGAGGCGCGGGTCGGGTCAGGCGACCGGCGTCAGTCCCAGCGCCCGGATCACGTCGTCGGCCTCGTCCTCAGGCGAGCGACCGGCGTCGACCACGACGTGGCGTTCGTCGGCCTCGGGCGGTTCGAGCGTCGCGACCTGCGAGTCGAGCAGTGCCGTAGGCATGAAGTGTCCCTCACGGGCGGCCATGCGGTCGCCGAGCAGGTCGCGGCTGCCGCGCAGGTAGACGAAGACGACGTTGTGCTCGCGCAGCACGTCGCGGTACTTCCGCTTCAGCGCCGAGCAGGTGATCACGCCCGGCACGCCCGCCATGGCGTGTTCGACGATCCAGGACGAGACCGTGTCGAGCCAGGGAGCCCGGTCGTCGTCGTCGAGCGGGGTGCCGGCGGCCATCTTCGCGACGTTCTCGTCGGGGTGCAGGTCGTCGCCCTCGTACGAGTCCCAGCCGAGCCGCTCGGCGAGCAGGGCCGCGACCGTCGACTTGCCCGAACCCGACACGCCCATGACGACGAGCACGGGATCGGCGGCGTAGGGCCCGCCCGCCGGCACCGCGCCTCCTGCGTGCGTCGCGGCACCCGAGGAGGCGCGGTCCGCGTTCTCGAGGACGGGCATCAGATGAACACGCTCGCGAGCATGACCCCGGCGAGGGCCGTGAGGCTGAGGACGCACTCCATGAGGCTCCAGGTCTTGAAGTTCTGCCCCACCGTGGTGCCGAGGTACTCCTTGATGAGCCAGAAGCCGGCGTCGTTCACGTGCGACAGGAAGACCGAGCCCGCGCCGATGGCGAGCACCAGCAGCGACGCCTCGGGGGTCGACATGTCGGCGGCGAGCGGGGCCATGATGCCGGCGGCCGTGACCGTGGCGACGGTGGCGGACCCGGTGGCGACGCGCACGAGGGCCGCGACGACCCAGGCGACGAGCAGGACGCTGACGCCCGACTCCGAGACGGCGTCGCCGATGACGGTGCCGATGCCGGTGTCGATCAACACCTGCTTGAACCCGCCGCCGGCGCCGACGATCAGCAGGATGCCGGCGACGTCGGGCAACGACGAGCCGAGCGTCTTCGAGACGGCGGCCTTGTCCATGCCCCCGGCGCGGGCGTAGAAGACCATCGCGTAGAGCACGGCGACGGTCAGCGCGACCATGGGCGTCCCGAGGAACTCGAGCAGGTCGACCCAGGTGCCCGTGGCCGTCGGCAGTGCCGCCTCGCGGATCGATCGGGCGAGCATCAGCACGACGGGCAGCAGGATGCCGACCAGGGCGTTCGCGAAGCTGGGGCGCTTGCGGGCCGAGCCCTCGCCGCCGTCCTCCTCTTTCGAGACGAAGAGGTCGGGCACCGGAACGGGAGCCCACTTCGCGGCGAGCTTCGAGAACAGCGGCCCGGCCACGATCACGGTGGGGATGGCCACGAGCACGCCGAGTCCGAGGGTGAGACCGAGGTCGGCGCCGACGGTCGACACGGCGAGCAGCGGACCGGGGTGCGGGGGCACGAGGGCGTGCATCGCCGAGAGGCCGGCGAGCGCCGGGATCGCGATGCGCATGAGCGGCAGGCCCGAGCGGCGGGCGACGAGCACGATCACCGGGATCAGCAGCACGAGGCCGACCTCGAAGAACATCGGCAGGCCGATCAGCGCGCCGATCAGGGCCATCACCCAGGGCAGTGCCTTCTGGGACGAGCGCGAGATCAGGGTGTCGACGATGCGGTCGGCTCCGCCCGAGTCGCTGAGCAGCTTGCCGAACATCGCACCGAGTCCGATGAGGATGCCGACGCTCGTCATGGTCGAGCCGAAGCCGGTGCCGAAGCTCGTGACGGCGTCGCCCGGGGCGAGGCCCGCGCCGATGCCGACCCCGACGGCGCCGAGCAGCAGCGCGAGGAAGGGGTGGACCTTCAGCCAGGTGATGAGGCCGACGATCACGACGATGCCCACGAGGGCCGCGATGATCAACTGCGCGTCGGTGCCCGAGGGCGTGGGGGCGGCGGTCGCCGCAGCGAGGAGGTGCATTCCGTCGCGTCCTTCCGAGGACGCTTCACTGCGACCTCTTCGTCGTGGGCCGGAGCCCGTGGGGTTGTCGTCCGGCTGCGCCCGACGGATGTCTGGCAGTCTTGTCTCGCGGACGAGTCTGATTAGTGTGAATAATCAGACTTATGAAGTGTGCCACAGTCACCACGACCGCGCCACCCCTCCTTTCCGCACCCCTCTCCCCTAGGAGTCGACGATGACACCCGGACTCTCCGCATCACGAGAACGCGGCCTGCACGCCCGCGTGGTGGACGTCCTCGGCACCGAGATCGTCGACGGCCGGCTCGCCGTGGGCTCCATCCTCAACCTCGACGACCTCGCGGCCCGGTTCACCGTCTCGCGGTCGGTGCTGCGCGAGGCCCTGCGGGTGCTGCAGTCGCTCGGCATGGTCGAACCGCGCCAGCGCATCGGCACGCAGGTGCTCCCCCGCACCTCATGGGACCTCATGAACCCGCAGATCATCCTCTGGCGCGGCCGCAGCCCCGAGTACTTCGTCCAGATGCGCGAGCTGCTCGAGCTGCGACTCGGCCTCGAGCCGGTCGCGGCCCGCTTGAGCGCCCTGGCCTTCACGCCCGACCAGGCCTCGGCCGTCGAGGACGCGGCGCGCACCATGGTGGCGGCCGCCGAGTCCGGGGACGGCCGCGCCTACCTCGAGGCCGACGTCGCCTTCCACACGGCCGTGCTGCGCGGCTCGGGCAACGACGTCATCGGGCACTTCGCCTCGACCGTCGAGGCGCTGCTGCGCACCCGCACCGAAGAACGCCGGTTCACCATCACCGAGTACACGCCCGCGGCGGCCGAGCTGCACCTCGACCTGGCCCTCGCGATCCGGGCCGGCGACGCGGACGCCGCCTTCTCCCGCTCGTGGCAGCTGATCGACACGACCGTCGACGAGTTCGTCGCCGAGTCCGGCGGCTCCCCCGCGACCTGACCCGCGCCTCCGGCACTTCCCATCCCCGCCTGCCCCGCGCCTCCTGTCTTCCCGCCGAATGCAGGCCGGCAATTGCCTCCCGCTGTGTAATTCGCGACCACTCGACTGCGACACGCCGCCCGACGCCCCTCTCAGGCGGCGCGTCGCTCGGTCCCTGTCGGGTTCGGCACGCCTCGCGCCCTGCGGCCGGTCGGGTTCGGCACGCCTCGACCGCCCGGCGGTTCCGGGCGCCGCTCGTACCCGCACGCCGCGCACGGCCGACACACCGAGGAGGCGCGGCGAACGCCCAGGCGCCCGTCACGTCCCGTTCACGCCCCGGTCGCCCCCGGGGTGCAGCATCGACGCATGATCTCGCTCAGCGCCCTCGTGAAGCCCAAGGACGGAATCCACTCGGTCCGCCTGCTCGAGAAGAGCCTCCGCGACCACTACGAGAACGTGCCCGTGAAGGACCACCAGTACCTGGTCCGCTTCGCCGACGGCCCGGCTCTCGTGACCGACGAGCTCGCGGGCCTCCGGGTCGACGTCGTCGTCTCGGACGAGCGGGCCGCGACGCACTTCCGCGAGGCGCTGGCCGGCGAGATCGCGACCCGCGTCCTCGGGCGCACCGTCGACGTCGTGTGGTCGCGGTCGGCGACCGTGCCCGCACCGCTGCGCTGAGGCGCGACGGAGACCGACGAGGTCAGTCGCCCTCGGCGTCGGCGGCGACGATCAACTTCGTCATCGTGCGGTGCAGCACGACGAGCTCGTCGTGCGTCACCCCGAGCCGCGCCATCATGCGGCCGGGGATGCTCTCGGCCTCGCGCCTCAACTCGGCACCCGCCGGGGTCAACTCGATCGACAACGCCCGCTCGTCGTCGGCCCGTCGCCCGCGGGTCAGCAGCCCCTGGGCCTCGAGCCGCTTCAGCAGCGGACTGAGCGTGCCCGGATCGAGCCGCAGCAGACGGCTGAGCTCACGACCCGAGAGCGGTGCGTGCTGCCACAGGGCCAGCATGACGAGGTACTGCGGGTGCGTCAGCCCGAGAGGCTCGAGCACCGGACGGTAGGCCGCCACGACCCCCCGCGACGCGACGGAGAGCGCGAAGCAGATCTGACTCTCGAGCTCGAGCGGGTCCGCGCCCCCGGCTGCGCCGGAACCCGCGTCGCCGACCGCATCCCTGCCCGCAGTACCCGCGACACTCGTGCCCGTGGCACCGGCGGCGCTCATGCCCGCGGCACCGGCGGCGCTCATGCCCGGGGCACCGGGCAGTGCACCATGGTGCGGACGCCCGTCCGATCGACGACGTGCTCGTCCATCGGCGCACCGCAGAGCGGGCAGACGCCACCGTGCTGAGGCGCGACCGCCGGAGCCTCGTTCTTCAACCCCAGCTGAGCGCCGCCGATGTAGGGCCGCAGCCGGGCGTTCATGCGCTCGACCAGGTCGCCGAACCTGCTGCCGTGGTCGTGGTGCCGCTCGGGTCTCGTCATGGTCGTTAGTCTACCAACGATTGGTGCCCCAACGACAGGGCGGCGGTCCGAGACACACGACCGCGCCCGCCCCGACGAACGGGGCGGGCGCGGACGGGCGGAACCGAGGAGGCGCGGCGGGCGCCGGTCAGGCCACCTTGCGACCCTGCGCCAACGTCTGGTGCGCCCGGGCGGCGAGTTCGCCGCGGACCAGCACCTCGTACCGGCCGGCCTCCATGGTGCGGACCGACGAGAAGTCGCGACGACCGCGCAGCATCTTGTGGCCGACGAAGCCCCACAGGGCACCCCACAGCGCACCGAGGCCGACGGCCACGAGCAGCACGCCGATCCACGCAGCGCTCGGGGCGAAGATGCCGAACAGCAGTCCGAGCAGCAGGCCGAACCAGGCACCGCCACCGGCGCCGCGTCCGGCGGCCTTGCCCGAGGTCAGCCGACCCGAGACGTTCTCGACGGTGCGGATGTCGTGTCCGACGATCGAGACGCTCTCGACGGGGAACCCTTCGTCGGACAGCAGGTCGACGGCCGATTGGGCGTCCTCGTACTTGGTGAAGGAGGCGAGCACCTGGGGATAGCCCGCGCCGGCGAAGGCGCCGATGCCACCGGGGCCGGGCGTGCCCGTCGTCGGGGTCGCCTGCGGCCCGGCCTGACCGTGACCGGACTGGCCGTAGCCGGGCTGGCCGTACGGAGCGCCCTGCTGACCGGGCACCTGGCCCGGCTGCTGCCCCTGGTCGGGAGAGGCCGGCTGACCGGCGGGCTGCTGCCCGGTGCCCTGCGGCGCGTACTCGCCGTACGCGGGGCGCGGGCGGTCGTCGGGGGTGGGCGTGGTGTCCTGCTCGTTGCTCATGCTCCCGTTCTATCGCGCTCGCGTCGACGCGGAGGGAATGCACAGTCGGCCCACAGCATTCCTTGGCGCGCTCTCAGTCGCGGCGTCCCCACCACGGCCCCTCCACACGCTCCGGTCGCGACGGCGCCCCGCCGACCCACGTCTCGTGGGGCAGGATCGGGGGATGACCACCACCCACGTCCTCGTGCTCGACTTCGACGGGACCGTCTGCCTGGGCGACGGTCCGGTGCTGACCTACGCGCGCCTCCTCGACGAGGCCCTCGCGGCGACCGCCGAACGGCACCCGCCCCGGTTGGTCGAGGCGGTGCTGGCCCGGTTCGTGGGCAGCCCGCTCGACGACGAGCCGGCCGGGGTCGACGAGGCGATCGCTCACGCGGACGGCTCCCCCGACGGGTACGTCGTCGCCGAGCGGGTCTCGCGGGCCCTGGGCGTCGACGACGCGGCCCGCTCGGCGGCCTACGCCGGGGCTCGCGCGGCCCTGGCCGACGGCCGCCTCGAGACCACGGCCCCCGAAGGGCTCGCCGAGCTGCTCGACTCGCTGCCCGAGCGCGTGCACGTGGTGCTGGTCACGAACTCCCCCGAGCACGGCGTCGTGCAGCCGCTCGAGCGGCTGGGGCTCGCCGACCGCGTCGACGAGATCGTCACCGACGCGCGGAAGCCGACCGGTCTGGCCGCCGTGCTCGACCGGCTCCGGGCCGACGCGGGTCTCGAGGACCGGCCCGACCGTCTGCTCAGCGTGGGCGACATCTGGCCCAACGACCTCGAGCCGGCCGCGGCCCAGGGATCGCCGACCGCCCTGGTGGAGCGGTTCCCCGCCCCGGACGCCCGGCCGACGCACCGCGCGACGACGCTGCCCGAGCTGTACCCGGCGATCCGCGCCTGGGCGAGCAGCGCCTCCTGAACCGAGGACGACCTCAGACCGTCGCCGGCACCACCGCGAAGCGCGCGCCGGGGTGGTCGGCCGAGAGGTGCGGCCCGGGACGGCCGAGCATCTGCTCGCGCAGCGTGCCCGTGGCGGGCTCGGCCGGCATGCGGCCACGGCGGCGCAGCTCGGGCACGACGAGGTCGGCGAAGTCGGCCAGGTCGGCCGTGCCGAAGATCGGCTCGAGCAGGAAGCCGTCGAGGTCGGTCTCGTCGACCAGGCGCTCGAGCTCGTCCGCGACCTCGACGGGGTCGCCGACCAGCTGGAGCCCTCGGGTTCCCTTGCCGCGCAGGTCGTCGAGGATCTCGCGCACGGTCGGCGCCGGCGAGCCGTCCTTCGGCAGGAAGCGGTCGATGTTGCTCTGCCCCATCTGCCCGACGGGCCCGCCGTCGTCCTGCAGTTGCGTCAGGTCGCGTGACGGGTCGAGCGAGAGCAGGTCGATGCCGGTGTTGCCCGCGTAGAGGACCGCGACGACCTCGTCGGTCTGCAGGTCGTCGAACTCCTTCCGCAGGGCGACGGCCTCGTCGTGGGTCGGGGCGACCGTGACGGTCAGCCCGACCATGATCTTGACCGACTCGGGGTCACGGCCGAGGGCGGCGGCCTTGGCCCGGATGTCGGCGACGTTCGCCGCGGTCTTCGGCACCGTCGTCCCCTGCACGAAGACGCACTCGGCGTTGCGCGCGGCGTAGGCGCGGCCCCGGTCGGACGTGCCGGCCTGGAACAGGACGGGCGTCCGCTGCGGCGACGGTGCGACCGTGAAGTAGCCCGACGAGCGGAAGTGCTCGCCGGCGAACTCGACCCGGTGGATGCGATCGCGGTCGGCGAGGACGCCGGCCTCGGCGTCACCGCGGAAGGCGCCGTCCTCCCAGCAGCCCTCCCAGAGCGTCATGGCCAGGTCGACGTACTCGTCGGCCTGGTCGTAGCGGGCGTCGTGGCCGCGCATCTCGTCGTGGCCGAAGAGCTCGGCGACGGTGTTCTGCGAGGCGCCCGTGACGATGTTCCAGCCGATGCGGCCGCCCGTCAGGTGGTCGAGCGTGGCGAATCGGCGAGCCGACTGCACGGGGTGGTCGAGGCCGGTCGACGAGGTGACGACGAAACCGAGACGCTCGGTCTCGCGAGCCAGGGTCGGGATCAGCAGGGCGGGGTCCATGCCGGGGAAGTTGATGCCCCCGCGGGCCGCGGTCTCGGGCAGGTCGCCGTCGATCGACGGGTAGCCGAACCCGTCGGCGAAGAACAGGAAGTCGAAGCCCGCACGGTCGAGCAGCTTCGCCATGCCGATCCACAGGTCGAGCCCGTGGTAGCCGAGCGAGTCGCTGCGCGGGTGGGACCAGCTGAGGGTGCCGCCGACCTGGGGGCCGGCGACTTCGAACACACCGAGACGGATCTGCTTCATGCCGTCAGTGAACCGGATGGTTCACCCAGAGTCCAGCCCCGAAACAAGCTCTTAACACGGGTGTCCCGTCAGCGGGCGACGGCGGCGGCGCGGACGCGGGCGACGAGCGCCTCGATCGCGTCGACCGCCGCGCGGTCGACGGCAGCGCTCGACCCGGCACTGAGCAACGTGGCCTGGAAGCCGCGCCAGAGCGCGACCGTCTCGTGCGCGAGCGACTCGGCCCGCGCCTCCTCGACGCCCTCGGCGCGGTACGCCGCCGCGACCTGGCCCACCCACTCGGTGCCGATGTCGCCGAGCAGTGAGGCGTAGCGCTCGCGGTCGAAGCTCGCGAGGCCGAACACCTCGAAGAACAGCCGGTTGAAGGGCTGGTTGACGGGGTCGGACACCGTCCGCCAGACGGCGAGGAGGCGCTGGTCGAGCGGCAGGTCCGGCCCGGCCAGGTGGTCCACGACCCCGACGATGCCCGGGAACCGCCGTTCGGCGCCGTGCAGGGCCGCCACGACCAGTTCTTCGCGGCTGCCGAAGTAGTACAGCAGCATGCGGTTGTTCGAGCCGACCGCCGTCGCGAGGGCGCGCAGGGTGAGCTGGCCGACCCCGTTCTCGAGCACGTGGTCGACGACGCGCTCGAGGAGTTCGGCCCTCTTGTCGGACGACTCCCGGGTGGCCATGACCCGAAACTAACGTCCCGCGAGGTCGACGACGACGGCAACACGACCGAAACGACGATGAAACAGTCCGGGTCTAGCTTTTCGACACCTCACCCGAACGAACCTCAGGAGTTCCCCCATGAGCCCTTTCTCCGTTCCTCCCGCCTTCCGCGACTCGTCCCTCGACCGCCGCGGGTTCCTGCGCCTGGGCGGTTCGGCCGCCCTCGTCGTCGGCACGACCGCCCTGCTCGCCGCCTGCACCGACTCGTCGGCCGGCACGGGCGCGGCATCCGGCGGGGCCGCGTCGGGTGGCTCGTTCGGCACCATCGCCGTCCAGCTCTCATGGATCAAGAACATCGAGTTCGCGGGTGAGTACTTCGCCACGGAGAAGGGCTACTACACCGACGCGGGCTTCAGCGAGGTCACCCTGCTGGCCGGTGGTGGACAGACCGGAGCCGAGGAGGCGCTGCTCGCCGGACAGGCCAAGGTCGGGTTGTCGTCGGCCTCGCTCACCGGCCCCTCGGTCGCGCAGGGCGCGGCGCTCAAGATCATCGGCACGACGTTCCAGAAGAACCCGTTCTGCCTGCTCTCCCTCGAGGAGGGGAAGCCGATCCGCACCCTGGCCGACCTCAAGGGCAAGAAGATCGGCGTGCAGTCGGGCGGCAACCAGACGATCTTCGAGGGCTTCCTCAAGGCCAACGACATGACGCTCGACGACGTCGAGCTCGTCGCCACGCAGTACGACATCGCCCCGCTCGAGACCAACGCGTACGACGCGCACATGTCGTACATCACGAACGAGCCGATCCTCGCCGAGATGGACGGCTTCACCCCCGTCGTGCTGGGCTTCGCCGACAACGGACTGCCGTTCGTCGCCGAGACCTTCACCGTCACGCAGGACACCATCGACAACGAGCGCGACATGCTCAAGGCCTTCCTGGTCGCCGAGATCAAGGGCTGGACCGACGCGGTGAAGGACCCGGAGCAGAGCGCGAAGTACGCCGCCGAGAAGTACGGCAAGGACCAGGACCTCGACGTCGAGGAGCAGACCGCCGAGGCCGAGGCGCAGAACACCCTCATCCTCACCGAGGACGTCAACGCCAACGGCCTGTTCACGATGACCGACGAGCTGGTCGCCGAGAACATCGCCTCGCTGAAGGCCATGGGCACCGACGTGTCGGCCGACGACCTCTTCGACCTCAGCATCATCAAGGAGGTCTACGAAGAGAACCCCGACCTCATCACGACCTTCACGATCCCCACGGCATGACCATGACGGACGGCACCACGACCGCACTCACGACGGCGACGGGCGACCCCGCCGGACGACCCGAGCTCGCCACCGGCATCAACATCCAGGGGCTGACCAAGTCGTTCCAGCTCGGCCGGAAGAGCGTGCAGGCCCTGACGCAGATCGACCTGGGCACCAAGAAGGACTCGTTCCTCAGCCTGCTCGGACCCTCGGGCTGCGGCAAGTCGACCATCCTGCGCATCCTGGCCGGGCTCGAGACGCCCACGTCGGGCAGCGTCGTCATCAACGGCAAGACCGCGGCCGAGGTGCAACGCGGCCACGAGACGGGCATCGCGTTCCAGGACTCGGCCCTGCTGCCCTGGCGCAGCGTCGAGAACAACATCCGGTTGCCGCTCGAGGTCGCCGGGCTCACTCCCCCGGCCGGCCTGATCGACGACCTGATCGACCTCGTCGGCCTGAAGGGCTTCGAGAAGGCCAAGCCGGCGCAGCTGTCGGGCGGCATGCGGCAGCGCGTCTCGATCGCCCGCTGCCTCGCCGTGCAGCCGACCATCATGCTGCTCGACGAGCCGTTCGGCGCGCTCGACGACATGACCCGGCAGCGCATGAACGTCGAGCTGCTGCGCATCTGGGGCGAGAAGCCCGCCACCACGCTGATGGTGACGCACGGCATCGCCGAGGCCGTGTTCCTGTCCGACGTCGTCGCCGTGATGAGCGCCCGGCCCGGCCGCATCGCCGAGGTGGTCGAGGTCGACCTGCCCCGACCGCGCCTGCCCGAGCTGACCCGCACCCCGGAGTTCCACGCGTACGTCGACCGCATCTCGGAGATCCTGTTCGGCTCGCACGGGACGGTGGCCGATGACTGACCTGCACACGTCGCCGCGCGAGACCGCCGAGCGCGAGGTCGAGGCGGAGCTGGGCCAGAGCGTCGCGCTCCAGGCCGAGACCGCCCGGGGGCGTGAGCGACGGTCGGTGCTCGGCTCGATGGCCGCCGCGCCTCCGTGGGTCGGCGCCCTCGTCGGCATCGTGCTGATCGTCGCGATCTGGCAGGTCGTGGCCGTCACCCTCTTCTCGGTGACCGGGTCGGTGCCCCCACCCGGCCAGGTGCTCGTCCAACTCGTCACGGACCTCAGCGACCTCGTCTACTGGCGCGCCATCGGCGCGACCGCCGGCAGCGCGGCCTGGGGCTTCCTCTGGGGCAACCTGATCGCGTTCGCACTGGCCTTCGCCGTGCTGCTCGTGCCGTGGTTCGAGGGCCTCTCGACCCAGCTCGCCGTGGTCTGCTCGTGCATCCCGCTGACCGCGATCGCGCCGATCGTCACGCTCATGTCGCCCGCCGGCGGCCGGACGACGTCGATCTTCCTGGCCGCGCTCAGCGTGATCTTCACCACCGTGATCGGCACGCTGCTCGGCCTGCGGGCCGCGAGCGAGACCCAGCTCGACGTGATCACGGCCTACGGCGGCTCGCGCTGGACGCAGCTCGTCAAGGTCCGTCTGATCGCCGCCCTGCCCAGCATCCTCGCGGCGCTGAAACTGGCGGCACCCGCCGCGTTCCTCGGCGCGGTGCTCGGCGAGTACTTCCTCATCGGCGTCGACCAGGGCCTCGGCATCCTGCTGCTCGCGGCGCAGGCCACGGCGGCGTCGGTCAAGCTCTGGGCCCTGGCCCTGATCTCGGGCGGCATCGCCGGGATCGCCTACTTCGTCATCGGGCGGATCAGCCGACTGGTCACGCCCTGGTCGGCGGGCGACAGCCGCGCCGGAGAGGGGTTCTGATGGCCACGACCCTGCCCACGGGCACCGGTACCCGCGTCGCCGCCCCCGCGGACTCGACCAGCGCCTCCTCGACGGCCCGGTTCGTCCTGCGGCGGATCGGCCGCACCGTGCTGACGATCGCCATCTCGGCGATCATCCTCGGCATCCTGTGGAACCTCGCCATCGTCGTGCTGCAGGCCAACGCGTTCATCGCGAAGACCCCGGCCGACGTGTTCCGCTGGTTCTTCGTCGACTCCGAGCTCAGCCAGACCACGGCGGCCGAGAACCGCGTGCACATCGCCGGCCTGCTCGGGGTGACCCTCTGGCACGCCGCGATCGGCTTCGTCTTCGGCGTCGGCGGCTCGCTGGTCGTGGCGATCGTCTTCACGCTGATCAGGCCCGTCGAGTTCATGTTCATGCCGATCGCCATGCTGCTGCGCACCGTGCCCCTGCTCGCGATGGCCCCCGTCATCTACCTCGTGCTGGGCAACGGGATCGTCACCGCCGGCTTCATCGGCGGCGTGGTCGTGTTCTTCCCCTTGCTGGTCAACCTGAGCCTCGGCTTCCGCTCGGTCAGCGCCCAGTCGGTCGACCTCATCCGGGTCTACGGCGGCAGCCGCTGGACGATCATGCGCAAGGTCGCGTTCCCCACGGCCCTGCCGTACTTCTTCGCCTCGATGCGCATCGCCGTGCCGGGAGCCATCACCGGCGCGATGCTCTACGAGTGGCTCTTCACTTACGAGGGCCTCGGCGCCGCCATCACGGCCGCCAAGTCGCAGTCGCAGTACGGCGAGATCTGGGCGATCGTCGTGCTGATCACGCTCGTCTCGATCGTGCTCTACACGATCACGACGTTCGTCGAGACGGCGGTGCTCGCGAAGTGGGGCCCCAACGCCGGCAAGGCGACCGCGTCGTGACCGACCCCAGCGTGACCGGCCGCAGCGTGACCCGCCGCGTGCTGGTCGACACCGACACGGGCATCGACGACGCCCTCGCCCTGCTCTGGCTCGCCGCGCAGCCCGACGTCGAGATCGTGGGCATCACGGCCGTCTACGGCAACTGCGTGGTCGACGACGCCCTGCGTAACGTCGGACACGTGCTCGGGCTCGTCGGACTCGACGACGTGCCGGTCGCCCGAGGTGCCGAGGGACCCCTGGACGCGGAGGCGCACATCGCCCACTACGTGCACGGTCACGACGGTCTCGGTGACGTCGTCGCCGAGCGGCCGCTCCCCCGCGTGCTGCTCGACACCCCGGCGGCGGAGCGACTCGTCGAGGTCGCCCGGGCGTCCCCGGGCGAGATCGACCTGCTCACCCTGGGGCCGCTCACGAACGTGGCCCTGGCGCTGAGGGCCGAACCGCGCCTCCTGACGCTGTTCCGGTCGGTGACGATCATGGGCGGCAGCGGGCCCTTCCCGGCCCTCGGCCGCACCGACATGGTGGACGCGAACGTGCAGAACGACGGCGTGGCCGCTCGCGAGGTCTTCGCCGCCCCGGCGACCTCGCGCCTCATGGTCGGCGTGAACGCGACGTCCCAGGTGATCACCGACGAGTCGCACGTCGCCGCGCTCCGTGACTCGGGCACGCCGACCGGCACCTTCGCCGCCGACGTCCTGGCGACCTACCTGGACTTCTACCGCAACGCCTGGGGCCGCCGGGTCAGCCCCGTGCACGACGGCCTCGCCGCGGCGCTGCTGGTGCACCCCGAGTGGATCGCCGACAGCGTGACCGGCTCCGTCGGCATCACCCACGACGGCTTCGCGACGCGGGGCCGGGTGATGCGCACGGCCGACGGCGCCGAGGTCGACTGGCACCCGGACGGCCCCGTGCCGACCGGCGACCCGTCCACCGACACGACGGCGGTCACCGCCGTCCACACCGACCTTTTCCTGCCGTCGTTCGTCGACGCCCTGATCCACGGAGCCCGCTCGTGACCACCACCTCCCCCGCCGACGCGACCCGCGCCTCCTCGGTGACCTCTCCCTCGCCCGCCGACGCCGTCGTTCGCGACCTGCGCACCCTGCCCAAGGGACACCTGCACCTGCACATGGAGGCGGCGATCCGACCGGACTCGTTGGCCGACATGGCGGCGGCGTCGGGCGTCGTCGTGCCGATGCCGACCAGCTTCGGGGACTTCAGCGAGTTCAGCGCGACCTACCAGGGCATGCTCGTGGTCGTCGCCGAGAGCGAGAACCTCTTCCGCCTGATCGACGAGGCGATCGAGGACTGCGCCGACGAGGGCGTCGCCTACGTCGAGTTCGGGGCGAGCCCGCAGTTCTACGTCGACACCTTCGGGTCGCTCGACGCCTCGCTGCGGGCGATGCTCGCGGCCTGCGCCGAGAGCGGCGAGCGATGGGGCGTCGAGGTCGGCCTGATGATCACGGTCGACCGCACCGAGAGCGTCGAGGCCGCGAACGAGCTCGCCCACCTGGCCGCCGCGTACGCCGACCGCGGCGTCGTCTCGCTCGGCCTCGCCAACGACGAGCGTGGCAACCCGGCGGCCCGCTACGAGGAGGCGTTCCGCATCGCCAAGCACGCGGGCCTGCTCTCGACGCCGCACGCCGGCGAGCTCGCCGGACCGGACCAGATCGAGGAGGCGCTGGACGTCCTGGGTGCCGACCGCGTCCTGCACGGCGTCACGGCCGTGCAGAGCGAGCCGCTGATGGCCCGCCTGGCCGCCGAGGGCGTCTGCCTCGACGTGTGCCTCACCTCGAACGTGCTGCTCTCGGTGATCCCCACGATCGAGGACCACCCGCTGAAGCGCCTCGTCGAAGCCGGCGTGCGGTGCTCGATCAACGCCGACGACCCGATCCTGTTCGGGCCCGGCGTGCTCGCCGAGTACGAGCTGGCCCGCGCGACCCTCGGCCTGTCCGACGAGCAGCTCGCCGCGTGCGCGCTGAGCTCGATCGAGTGCTCGGGGGCGTCGGAGGAACTCAAGGCGCGGGCCGCGGCCGAGATCGCGGCGTGGCTGGCGGCGTGACCTCGCCCGTTTCCGCACCCGCCTCCGCCTCGGCGGCGCCGGTCCAGCGGCTCGTCGTCGAGAACGCCCACGTCGCGACGGTCGACGCCCACGACACCGAGCACGCCGGCGGGCACGTCGTCGTCGACGGATCGCGCATCGTCGCCGTCGGGCCGGGGCCCGCCCCCGCGTGGTGCACCGCCGGGCTGGCCCCACCCGGGTCGGTCCCCGGTTCGGCGGCACCGGATGCAGCGCCGATCCCGGTCGAGCGCGTCGACGGCCGGGGCCACCTGCTGACCCCCGGCCTGGTGAACACCCACCACCACCTCTACCAGTGGCTGACCCGCGGCATCGCGCAGGACTCGATCCTGTTCGACTGGCTCGTCGCGCTCTACCCGACCTGGGCCCGCATCGACGAGCCTCTCGTCGAGGCCGGGGCCGCCGCCGCGATCGCCGTGCTGGCGCGGTCGGGCTGCACGACCGTCGGCGACCACCACTACGTCTTCCCGGCCGGTGCCGGCGACCTGCTGGGCGGCATCGTCCGGGCCGCCGGCACGGTCGGCGTCCGCCTGCACGCCACACGCGGCTCGATGGACCTCGGTCGGTCGCAGGGCGGCCTGCCCCCGGACTTCGCCGTCGAGACGACGGACGCCGCGCTGCGCGCCGGTCAGGAGGCGGTGGCCCGGTTCCACGACCCGTCCGGTGACGCGCGGGTCCAGATCGCGATCGCGCCCTGCTCGCCGTTCTCGGTCACCCCCGACCTGCTCCGCGAGGCCGCCGTGCTCGGACGGCAGCTCGGCGTCCGGCTGCACACCCACGGCTCGGAGACCGTCGAGGAGGACGCCTTCTGCCTCGAGCGCTTCGGCCGCACGCCCACCCAGTACCTCGAGGACCTCGGCTGGCTCGGCGACGACGTCTGGATGGCCCACTGCGTCCACCTCGACGACCACGCGATCGGCCGGTTCGCGGCGACGGGGACGGGTGTGGCGCACTGCCCCTCGTCGAACGGTCGACTCGCCGCGGGCATCGCCCCGATCGCCTCCCTGCTGCGCGCGGGGGCACCCGTGGGCCTCGGGGTCGACGGTGCCGCGTCGAATGAGTCCGGTCAGCTCGGCACCGAGATCCGGCAGGCGGTGCTGTTCGGGCGCCTGCGCTCGGGCGCGGACGCGTTCTCGGTTCGGCAGGGCCTTCGCCTGGCGACGATCGGCGGCGCCCGCGTGCTCGGCCGGGACGCCGACCTCGGCTCGATCGAGGTCGGCAAGCTCGCCGACCTCGCCCTCTGGCGCGTCGACGGGGTGGAGTTCGCCGGCATCGCCGACCCGGTGGCCGCCCTCGGGCTGGCCTCGATGCCTCCGCTGGCCCGGCTCTGGGTCGGCGGCGACGCGGTCGTGACGGACGGCGAACTCGTCCACGCGGACCAGGGTCTGCTCGCCGAGGGCGCGGCCCGGGCATCGGCGGACCTGCGCGCCCGCGTCTGACGCGAACCGCGCCTCCTGCGCCCGCTGCGCCCCCTGCGCCCCCTGCGCCTGCTAGGCACCCTGCGCCCGTCGGCTCGGGTACAGGCCGGGGCATGCGCCCGTCGGCGTGAGCGCAGGGCCTGCCCGATCCACTCGACCCGCCCGACCGCCCGACCCGCCACGAAGTAAACACTCCGCCACGAGAACTCGTGGCGGAGTGTTCACTTCGTGGCGGCGTCGGCACCGTCGCCCTCGAACAGATGCCCCACACACGACGAAGGCCCCTCTCGAGGAGGGGCCTTCGTGTGGTTCTCTCGAACCCGTTCTGGTGGATCTGAGGGGACTCGAACCCCTGACCCCCTGCATGCCATGCAGGTGCGCTACCAGCTGCGCCACAGACCCAGAACTGTTGCTCTTGTGAGGTTTTCACCCCGTCGGAAGCAACTCGTCTACATTACTACATTTTTCGAGCACGCAAGTTCACCCCGACCGGGGCCCTCGTCGCGGGCCCTCGAGAAGACGCGAGATGCCGCTCACCTCCAGAGGTGAGCGGCATGTCGTGACGTCTCGCCGACGCGGCGAAACAGGGGAGGCGCGGGGCGGTCAGGCCTCGGCCGGTGCGTCCGCTGCGACCTCGGTCTGCGCGGCGGCCGACTCGGTCAGGACGTCGAGAGGGATCGTCGGGCAGTCGCTCCAGAGGCGCTCGAGCGCGTAGTACTGACGGTCCTCGTCGTGGAAGACGTGCGCGACGACGTCACCGAAGTCGAGCAGGACCCAACGGCCCTCGGCACGACCCTCGCGGCGGAGCGTCTTGACGCCGGCCTCGAGCATCTTGTCCTCGATCTCGCCGGCGATGGCGACCACGTTGCGTTCGCTGCGGCCCGTGGCCAGCAGGAACACGTCGGTCAGGGGCAGGGGGCCGGACACGTCGAGGGCGACGAGGTCGTCGGCCTGCTTGTCGTCGGCCGCGCGTGCGGCGATCTGCAGCAGCTCGATGGCACGAGGGGTGGCTGTCACGTGTTCCTTAGGGGGTAGGTGGTGATGCGGGCCGACCGGGGTCGGTTCGGGTGGGTCGGGCCTCAGCCCAGCACCCCGGTGGCGAAGCCACCGATGATCAAGCCGATGATACCGAGGCCCACGACGCCGCCCGAGATGCCGAGGATCAGCGGCAGGTGGTTGCCCTTGGGCTGCGACGCGGCCAGCACGACGGCGCGGGTGGACGTGTGCGTGCTGATGGCCCGGCTGGCGCGGACGGGCTCGGCGTCGCTCGACGCCTGCTCGGCGTCGCCCTGCTCGAGGATGCGGTCCATGTCGGAGTTGTCGATCCGCGCCTGCGAGCCGGTCGACGCCAGGCTGCGGGGCAGGTCGATCGAGCCCGTGATGATGATCTCGCCGGTCGCGTTGAGCGCACCGGTCACGTCGGCGACCTGGGCGTCCGTGAGGATCAAGGCGTTCTGCTGACCCGTGCTGGTGCCGAGCTGACGGCCCGGGACGGACTGCGCGTCGGGCTCGTCGGACTGGGTCGACCAGTGACCGGACGGCACGACGGGCGCGGCGTCGGACGGCTCGTCACGCTGCTCGGGCGCCGAAGCGGCACCGGACGGGCGCGGCGTCGTCGACGCCACGGGGCGGGACGGGGCAGGAGGCGCGCTCGGCGAGCCCTGTCCGCTGCGGTCCTGCTCGTCGGACAACGCGAACGGGAAGACCGTCGGCGTCGACGCCGGCGTGGGAGTCGAGGACACCGGAGGGACCGTGGGCGCCGCACCCGTGCGGCGGGGCCCGGGGGCGTCGTCCGACGAGTCGGCGTCGTCGTCCGACGCAGCGGACGGCACGGGGGCCGAGGCGGGGCGGACCGCTGCCGGAGCCGGAACGGACGCGCCGGGCGCGGAGGCCGGACGGTCGGCGGCGGGGGCGATCTCGTCGACGGTGTTGAGCGCGTCGGCCAGCGGACGACGGGGTTCGGGGGCCGGGGCCTGCAGGGGCACGGGCGAGGCGTCGCGGGTCTGGCTGGCGTCGCGCAGGGCGCGCATCTGTCGGCGGGTCAGGCCGGTGCCGGGGTCGACGACCGAGCCCGGTGCGGGGGGCGGGACGTCGCGCAGCGCGGCGGACGAGGGAACCGGCGTCGGCAGCGGCACGTCACCCGTCGAGCCCGCGGCGGCGCGCGGGGCGGGCGTGGAGGTCGAGGCGGGCACCACGGGCACGGCGCCGGTGATGGCCTGACCGGCCTCGCGGGCTCGCTCGAGGTCGCGGATCTGTCGCCGGGTGAGGGGCGGCTGACCGTCGGACGTGCTCATGAAACGCTCCGATACAGATGGTGCTTGGAGATGTACTGGACGACGCCGTCGGGGACCAAGTACCACACCGGAAAGTCTCGACCCACCCGGGCGCGGCAATCGGTCGACGAGATGGCCAGTGCGGGGACTTCGAGCAAGCTTACGTCGCTCTCGGGCAAACCGCTAACGCTGAGGTCGTGCCCCGGACGCGAGACGGCGACGAAGTGGGCGAGGTCCCAGAGCTCTTGGACGTCTTTCCAGTCGAGGATCTGGGCCACGGCGTCGGCACCGGTGATGAAGAAGAGCTCGGCCGTCGGACGCAGGCGACGGATGTCGCGCAGGGTGTCGATCGTGTAGGTCGGCCCCTCGCGGTCGACGTCGACGCGGCTCACCGTGAAGGTCGGGTTCGACGCCGTGGCGATGACCGTCATCAGGTAGCGGTGCTCGGCCTCGCTGACCTCGGGTTTCATCCACGGTTGGCCGGTCGGCACGAAGACGACCTCGTCGAGGTGGAACGACTGCGCGACCTCGCTGGCCGCGACCAGGTGCCCGTGGTGGATCGGGTCGAACGTGCCGCCCATGATGCCGACGCGGGGTCGCCTGACGCCCTCGCCGTCGGGCACGGTGGCGCCCGTCACGACCATCTCGGTGGCCTCGGCGGTCAGTGCTTCTCGGGGTGACCGAACTCGTCGATCGGACCGTCGTGGTGGTCGAGCTTGTTGGCCTTGCGCAGCGAACGGTTGGCGACGTCGCGGTAGCTGAACACCACGTAGCCGAGGACGAGGAACGCGATGGCGAAGACGCCGGCGATGACCGGGGCCGGGGCGATCAGCGGTGCGAGTTCTTCGTGGGCTTCGGCGAGCAGCAGCGAGGCGTCGAGCATGGGTTCTCCCGTTCAGGCGGTGACGATCGTCGGTCAGTCTACCCGCGCACCTGGCCCTGGCCCCGCACGACCCATTTGGTGCTCGTGAGTTCGGCGAGCCCCATCGGTCCGCGGGCGTGGAGCTTCTGGGTCGAGATGCCGACCTCGGCCCCGAAACCGAACTCGCCGCCGTCGGTGAAGCGGGTCGAGGCGTTGACCATGACGACCGCGCTGTCGACCTCGACGAGGAACCGCTCGGCGGTCGCCAGGTCGTTGGTCACGATGGACTCGGTGTGGTGGGTCGACCACCGGGCGATGTGGGCCATGGCCTCGTCGACGTCGGCCACGACCCGGACCGCGAGGTCGAGCCCCATGTACTCGGTCGCCCAGTCGTCGTCGGTCGCCGGCACGCCGTCCGGGAACACCTCGAGCGTGCGCCGGTCGCCGTGGATCGTCACCCCGGAGGCGCGCAGGGCACCCAGCACCGGTGGCAGCAGGCGGTCCGCCGCCTCACGGTGGACGAGCAGCGTCTCGAGCGCGTTGCACACGCTCGGCCGCTGCACCTTGGCGTTCTGCACGATGTCGACGGCCCACCCCTCGTCGGCGCTGGCGTCGAGGAAGACGTGCACGACCCCGGCGCCGGTCTCGATGACCGGCACCGTCGACTCGCGGACGACGGTGTCGATCAGGTCGGCGCTGCCCCGGGGGATCAGCACGTCGACCAGCCCTCGCGCGCGCATCAGCTCACCGGCTCCGTCACGACCGAACTCGTCGATGGTGACGACCGCGTCGGCGGGCAGCCCCACCTCGGACAGGGCCTCGCGCATGACCTCGACCAACACGCGGTTGGACTGCTGCGCCGCGCTGCCGCCGCGCAGGACGGCCGCGTTGCCGCTCTTCAGGGCGAGCGCCGCGATGTCGACCGTCACGTTGGGCCGGGCCTCGTAGATCGCGCCCACCACACCGAACGGCACGCGGACCTGGTCGAGGCGCAGCCCGTTCGGCAGCACCTTGCCCCGCACCGACTCGCCGACCGGGTCGACGAGCGAGGCCACCAGCTCGGTGGCCGACGCGAGCCCGGCCAGCCGCCCGGAGTCGAGTCGCAAGCGATCCTGCAACGACGCACCGACGCCGTTCTCGCGCGCGTTCGCCAGGTCGAGTTCGTTGGCCGCGACGATGCGGTCGACGTTCGCGACCAGGGCGGCCGCGACGGCCCGCAGTCCCGCGTCCTTGCGGTCGGCCGTCGCGGTGGCGAGCACGCGCGAGGCGGCCTTGGCGGCGGTCAGCTTGTCGGTGAGCGACGGGGCCGGGGCATCGATGAGCGACATGCACGAAGCCTATGCGCCGCTCCCCCGTCCCGCGAGACCGCCGACGATCGCCGCCGGTCACCCCGGGAGGCGCCGGTCGCCCCGGGAGGCGCGGGTCAGGCCGGTCGCTCGCCCGCGGACCCGGCGTCCCCCGCCGCAGGTCCCGACCCCGCGGCTCCCGCCGCCTCGAAGAAGGTGCCGACCTGCTCGCCCGCGAGGGCTCGGGCGACGTTGCCGGTGCTCGTCACGAGGACGGGTGTGCCGGCCTCGGCCGCGAACCGGGCGGCCGCGACCTTCGTGCCCGCGCCTCCGGTCCCGACGCCGGCCGCGCCGGCCTCGCCGAAGGTGACCCCGGCGAGCTCGTCGCCGAAGGGCACGTCGACGAGGGCGACGGCGCCGGGTTCGTGCGGCGGTCGGGTGTACAGGGCGTCGACGTCACTGAGCAGCACGAGCGCGTCGGCACCGATCAGCTGCGACACCAGCGCCGCGAGCCGGTCGTTGTCGCCGAAGCGGATCTCGTGGGTGGCGACGGTGTCGTTCTCGTTGACGATCGGCAGGATGCGCAGCTCGAGCAGGCGCTCCATGGCGCGCTGGGCGTTGCTGCGGTGGGTGGGGTTCTGCATGTCTCCCGCCGTCAAGAGCACCTGCCCGGCCACGATGCCGTAGCGGCGCAGACTCTGCTGGTAGCGGTAGATGAGGACGTTCTGCCCGACGGCGGCGGCCGCCTGTTGGGTCGCGAGGTCGGTCGGACGGGAGTCGACCCGCAGGTGCGGCAGGCCCGTGGCGATGGCTCCCGACGAGACGAGCACCACCTGAGCGCCACGACCGTACGTCGCGGCGAGGGCGTCGACCAACGGCTCGATCTGGCCCGCGTTGTCACCGCTGATCGACGACGAGCCGACCTTGACCACGATGCGACGGGCCGTGCCGAGGCCGGCGCGGTCGACGACGCCCCCGGTCACGCCCGCTCGTCGCCTTCGACGTCGTCGCCCTCTTTCACCAGGAACCCCTCGTCGTCGGTCCACAGGCCGGCGGCGCGTTCGCGCTGGAGCTCGGCGCGGGCCTCGGCCTTGGCGTCCATGCGCTCGAAGTACTCTTCACGACGCTGGTTGCGGGTCGGACGGTCGTTCTGGATCAGGCGCGGGTCGGTGCCACGGGCGCTCGTCATCAGCTCGGCCGTCGAGGTGAGGGTGGGCTCCCAGTCGAAGACGATGCCGCCCTCGGGGCCGATGACGACCGTCGAACCGGCCTGCGCGCCGGCTTTGAACAGGGCGTCCTCGACGCCGATGGCGTTGAGCCGGTCGGCGAGGTAACCCACGGCCTCTTCGTTGTTGAAGTCGGTCTGCACGACCCAGCGCTCGGGCTTCTGGCCCAGGATGCGGTACACGTTGCCGTACGTGCCGCCCTCGACCCTGATGACGAAGGGCTTCTCGTTGACGGCGCGGGGGCGCATGACGATGCGAGGAGGCGCGGGGCGCGCCGCGATCTCGGCCCGGCTGGCCTCGACGACCTCGGCCAGGGCGAAGGACAGGTTGCGCAGGCCCTCGTGGCTCACGGCGGAGATCTCGAAGACCCGGTAGCCGCGGGCCTCGAGCTCGGGCGTGACGAAGTCGGCCAGCTCGCGACCGTCGGGCACGTCGACCTTGTTGAGCGCGATCAGCTGCGGGCGCTCGAGCAGCGGCTTCTGGCCGTCGGGGACGGGATAGGCCTCGAGTTCGCGCAGGATCACGTCGAGGTCGGTCAGCGGGTCGCGGCCCGGGTCGAGGGTCGCGCAGTCGAGGACGTGCAGCAGCGCCGAGCAGCGCTCGACGTGGCGCAGGAACTCGAGCCCGAGCCCCTTGCCCTCGCTGGCACCCTCGATCAGCCCGGGGACGTCGGCGACCGTGTAGCGCGTGTCACCCGACTCGACGACGCCGAGGTTGGGGTGCAGCGTCGTGAAGGGGTAGTCGGCGATCTTCGGCTTCGCGGCCGACAGGGCGGCGACGAGGCTCGACTTGCCGGCCGACGGGTAGCCCACCAGCGCGATGTCGGCGACGACCTTGAGTTCGAGCAGCACGTCCCCGGCCCAGCCGGGGGTGCCCAGCAGGGCGAAGCCGGGGGCCTTGCGCTTGGTCGACGAGAGGGCCGCGTTGCCGAGGCCCCCGATGCCGCCCTCGGCGGCGACGTAGCGCATGCCGGGCTCGACCATGTCGATCAGCTCGGTGCCGTCGGCGGACTTGACGACCGTGCCCACGGGGACGACGAGCTCGAGGGTCTCGCCGTTGGTGCCGGCACGGTGGTCTCCCATGCCGAAGCCGCCGTTGTCGCTGGACCGGTGGGGGGCTCGGTGGAATCCGAGCAGCGTCGTGACCCCGCTGTCGCTGACGATGACGACGTCGCCGCCGTGACCGCCGTTGCCGCCGTCGGGGCCGGCCAGCGGCTTGAACTTCTCGCGCTTGACGGACACGCAGCCGTTGCCGCCGTTGCCGGCGCGGAGGTGGAGGGTCACTTGGTCGACGAATGTGGCCATGAGGTGCTTGATCTCTTTGTCTGTGCGTGCCGGTGCGAGCTGCCCGGGTCAAACACGTCTGGGGCGAGCAGGAAGCTCGCCCCAGACGGTGCGACCCGCGAGGGGCCGCCGATGCGGGTCGTGTGTCGACGCCGCGTGGTCGTGCTAGACCGTCGCCGTCGCGGAGGCGACGATGTTGACGACCTTGCGGCCGCCCTTGGCGCCGAACTCGACCGCGCCGGGGGCGAGGGCGAACAGCGTGTCGTCGCCGCCACGGCCGACGTTGACGCCGGGGTGGAAGTGGGTGCCGCGCTGGCGGACGATGATCTCGCCGGCGAGGACGACCTGGCCGCCGAAGCGCTTCACGCCGAGGCGCTGCGCGTTCGAGTCACGACCGTTGCGGGTGGACGATGCGCCCTTTTTGTGTGCCATGTGTTCTCAGCCCCTGGTTCAGTTGATCGAGGTGATCTTGACGCGGGTCAGGTCGGCACGGAAGCCCATGCGACGCTTGTAACCGGTCTTGTTCTTGTAGTTCTGGATGACGATCTTCGGGCCGCGCAGGTCGTTCAGGACCTCGGCGGTCACGGTGATCTTCGCCAGGTCGTCGGCGGCCGAGGTGACCGCGTCACCGTCGACGTGCAGGACGGCGGGAAGGGTGATGGCGTCGCCTTCGGCGGCCTTGAGGCGATCGAGGGTGACGATCGTGCCGACCTCGACCTTCTCCTGCCGACCACCGGCGCGCACGACTGCGTAGACCATGACTGTTCCTTAAGAGTTGGGGGTGTCCGGCACGACACGGCCTCGAGCCTGCGCGCACCAACCGCCCATCGTACAGGGGGCCGCTGGGGCCGTCAACGCGTCCGCCGGCCGGCCCCGCGCCTCCTCCGCTCGGGGACTCGCGCGCCCGTCGGCGGGCCGACGACTAGCATCCAGGGCGTGATCCTGATCGACGAGGCCGTGTGGCCGGCCCACGACACCCTGTGGGCACACCTGGTGAGCGACGACTCGTACGACGAGTTGCACGCCTTCGCCGCCCGTCACGGCATCCCCCGCCGGGGGTTCGACCACGACCACTACGACGTGCCCGAGTCACGACGGGCCGATTTGATCGCCGGGGGCGCCGTCGCCGTGACGGGCCTCGACCTCGCCCGCCGTCTCGAGCGCAGCGGACTGCGGGTGTCCCAGCGGGTCAAACGCGGTCTCACGTCCTGAGCCACCCGTCCACTCGGGCGACCCCGCCCCCGCACGGTCACCAGGTGGTGTCGAAGCCCTCGTAGCTGGCCACGACCGCCCCCGACGCGATGTCGACGATGGTGGTCGTGACCCCGTGGGCCACGGGGTCGATCGTGTACGAGTAGTCCGTGGGCGTCGTCGCGTCCCCGACCGACTGGACCGCCAGGTACTGCCCGTTCGGGGAGACGTCGAAGCCCTCGATCACACCCGTCGCACTCGGGGGCTTCCAGAGCGTCCGCGACGTGGTGCCGTCGTCGGCGACCACGAGCGTGCGGTAGGTGAGCCCGTCGTCGGACGGCACCGACACCTGCTGGACGACATGGTCGGAGTCGAGGGCCACGAGGGGCCCGGCGAACGGGAGGACCCCGTCGACCGGGGCGGGCGCGCGAGGGCGCTCGTCCCCCGTCGCGAGGTCGACGACCATGGACGCGATGGCCGACGCGGCGATCAGGGTGGTGCCGTCGAGCGAGACACCCTGCAGCAGCGAGTACGTGCCGACCGGGCGGACCGGGTCGACTCCCGAGAGGTCGATCACGCTCACCGAGTCGTCGACGGCCTGGACGACGACGACGTCCTCACCCGGCACGAAGGCCCAGTCGGCCGGTTCGACGGGCTGCCCGGAGAGTCCGAGGACCGGCGCCACCGCCCGCTGCCCCTGCAAGGGCAGCGTGTAGAGCGTCTCGACGTCCGAGCCCGTGGGACGGAACGAGAACGCCAGCGTCGTGGTGGCTCGGTCGGCCGCGAAGCGCGTGATCAGGCCCGGCTGGTCGGGCACGGGGAGGGTCTCGACGGCGGCCCCGTCGAGCGAGACCAGGCTGAGGCTGCTCTGCGTCCCGTCGTCCGTGACGACCGCGACCGCCGAGTCGAACACCTCGTAGGCCTGGATGCGCGGCGCCGACCAGACGGTCGTGCGATCGGAGCCCCGCAGCCCGGCTCGTTCGATGCGGTCGTCGGCCCCGCCCGTACCCCGCACGAGCCGGTACAGCGTCGCCGGGGGCGTGCTGAACCGCGCCTCCAGGGTCGAGGTCTGTCGTTGGTAGACGCTCGAGACGCCGCCGATGCGGACGTGGTAGTCGGTGTCGTAGGCGAGCCGGCCGGTGAAGGTCACCGCGACCACGTCGCCCGAGGTCTGCACCGTGAACGCGGCCGCGGGCGTCACGACCACCTGCGAGGCGTCGACGTGGGCGAGCGCCTGGTTGGCGAACACCCGCAGCTGTTGGCCGGGACGTTCGACCACAGCCGTCGTGTCGACCTGCGTCTCGCCCGCCTTCGGACCCTGGAAGTAGGTCAGCCCGACGAAGGCGGCGCAGACCACCGCCAGAGCGGTGACGACGGCGATCCATCGCGTGCGCCAGCGGGCACCGGCCTCACGGGCGTCCTGCTCGGTGAGGAACACGGGGTCGGACGCGAACGGGTCGGGCGTGGCCCCTCCCGTCGTGCCCCGGCCCCGCCCGCCCTCAGTAGAGGTACGGGTCACTGGGCTGTCCCACGGTCGTCACGTCGTCGGGCACGAGGGCGACGGGGTCCTGGCTCGAGCTGCTGCGGTTGGTGTCGAAGCCACCCGTGACCTCGACCCAGTCGTCGGCGGCGACCTGGTCCTGCCACCCCGGCAGGTAGACCGGCACGCCGACGGGTTGGGCGTCGACCGCGCAGCACGTGATGACGAAGCGCGACACGTAGAACACATCGTCGGGGTCGGTGTCGGACGGCGTGACGAAACCGACGACGTCGGCGGTCTTGCCCTCGTAGAAGGCGAGGTCGGTCGTCTGCCTCAGCAGGCCGGCCCAGTCCAGGACGCTGAACGACCGGTAGGCGTCCGAGGAGGCGCCGGTCGCGTCGGCCACGGTCGTGCGGTCGAGCGCCGCGGTCGACGAGTTCACGTCGCGCTGGCCGGCCGTGGCACTGGTGAGGGTCGCCGGGGGCAGGGCGACGACGGCGATCGCGATGGCGGCGGTGACGGCGACGCCCGCCGAGAAGGCGAGGCGGCGGGCACCCGTGGCGACCGGTCGGCGGCGGCGCGGGCGGAACCCGTCCTCGACCGCGGGCACCTCGGCCGCGTCGCGACGCCCGTCGTGGTCGTGGCCATGGCCGGCGTCGTGGTCGTGGCCGTCGTGCGCGTCGTCGCCCCGGACGGGCGAGAACGCCAGCGTGGCCAGCGACAACGCGATGCCGATCAGGATCATCACGACCGTGAAGACGTCGTACCGGGGGTGGATGTACAGCACGAGCTGGCCGGTCGCGGCGAGCCAGAGGGTGGCGACGCCGACGACGAGCGTCAGCAGCACCCCCTGCCACCGGTCGAGCAGTCGGCGCCAGGGGCCGGGAGCAGGGCTAGGCGACATAGTTGACCACCAGTCCGATCGCGGCACTCGTCAGGGCCACCACGAGGGTGACCTGCCCGAGCACCTTGGGTGTGTAGGTCGTCCTCAGCAGGGCCAGCATCTTGACGTCGATGATGGGGCCGAAGACGAGGAAGGCGGCGATGCCGCCGGGCATGAACGTCGAGGCGAACGGCAACACGAAGAACGCGTCGACGTTCGAGCAGATCGAGATGACGAAGGCCAGCACCATCATCGCCAGCACCGACCAGACGGGGTTGCTGCCGAGCGTCACGAGCACCGACCGCGGCACGATCGTCTGGATCGCGCCGGCGATGGCCGCACCGATGAAGAGCGCCGGCATCATGGTCGACATCTCGCGGCGGAACAGGTCGACGCTCTTCGCCGTGCGACCCCGCCCGTGCGCATGGCCGTCGTCGACCCGGCACTCGGCCGCGAACGAGGAGGTGAGCAGGCTCTGCTGGTTCGGGTGCTTGCTGAACAGCCAGCCGATCAGGTTCGCGATGACGAACCCGCCGATCAGCCGCGCCACGAGGATGCCGTTGTCCCACCCGAACGCCTGGTGCGTGGTGATGATCGTGATCGGGTTCAGGATCGGCGCCGCCAGCAGGAAGGTCATGGACTCCGAGACCGTGAAGCCCTTGAGCACGAGCCCGCGCGCCAACGGCACGTTGCCGCACTCGCAGACCGGCAGGAACATGCCGAGGAACGAGATGACCGCCCGACGGGGCAGCCCCCTCTTCGGCAGCCAGGACGAGAAGAACGCCTGCGGCAGCCACTCCTGCACGATGATCGACAGCACGATGCCGAGCAGGACGAACGGCATGGACTCGACGATGACGCTGATGGTCAGCGTGACGAAGTCCTGCAGCGCGTTCGGCAGCAGCCCCGGGCCGAGGAGGGGTGAGGCGAGGCGGACCGCCACGAGGACGCCGAGCACGAGCCCACCGGCCACGAGCAAGGGGACGCGCGACGGAGCCCGGCGCGCACGACGACCGACGCCGTGCTCGGTGCGCTCGGTGCGCTCCTGGACGGGAGCGCTCACCGGTCGTCCTCGCTCGGACCGGTGGGGGGCGCGAAGCGCGACCAGTCTTCCGGCGCGGGGGCCGGGTGCGCCGGTACGACGGGACGCTCGGGCGGGGCGACGGGGGCCGACGGTCCCGCGGCAACGGTCGTCGGGACGCGGGTGAGCCGGTCGTCCGCGACGGCAGGAGGCGCGGTGTGGTCCTCGGCGTCGGTCGCGTCGTCGCCCGCCCCGGCCTCGGCGACCCGGGGCGTGGGCTCGACCGCCCAGACCTCGTCACCGTCGCCGCCGCCCAGCCACAGTCGGGCGAGCACGGCGCCGGCGACGAGCAGGGCCGTGTCGACGATGCCGGCCGACAGCGGGATGGTCGTCAGGTAGAGGGCGAGGTTCACCCAGGTGCCGCCGTCGATCGAGAGCACGATGCCCGGGACGATTCCGACGACCGCCAGCGCGATCGTCCCGACGCCGCCCGCGACGACCGCGTGGCGGATCACCGTCCGGAGGTCGGACCGCGGCGTCAGCGGCCGGACGGCAACGAGCACGACGAACGAGGCGACGTAGAACGGGAACGGGTAGAGCACGAAGCTGCCCAGGAACTGCCCGACCGGCGTCGCGACGAACCCACTGGGGAACGCCGTCACCGAGAAGCCGACCGCCGACCCGACGAGGGCGACGAGACCGAGGGCGAAGCGGGCCACCAGGACGACGACGAGGGCCGTGCCCGCCACGAGCAGACGTTCGCGCCCCTCGGGCCCCGAGGCCGAGACGGACGCAGCCCGGAACCTCGACCTGACGGTCGGGGTTCCGGGCTGGGTCAGAGGCACGAAGTCACCCTAGACGACTCACAGATCGTCGGAGCTGACCCCCACGCCCAGGATGAACGGCCCGGACTCGCCGGACGTCGTCGGCTCGGCCGGAGCCGCCGCGGTCGTTCCCTGGCTGGAGGCGCGGCGCGAACGCGAACGCCCCTGTCCGGGCTGCTTCGGCTCGGGCAACGCACCCAACACCGAGTCGAGCAGCTGCTCGGCGTCCTGGCTGCTGATGCGACGCGGCTCGCGACGCGTGGTCGCCACGGGGATGTCGAGGATCGCGACCGTGGCGTCCGGGGTCGAGACCGTGGCCGACGAGCGGCGACGCTCCGTGGTCTTCGCGACCGGCGCCTCCGTGGGTTCGTCGACGGGTGCGGCCTCGGCAGCGGCCGGGGCCGACCGCTCGGCCGGGGCCGCCGCGGGGATCTCGATGACGCCGGCGCTCGAGTCGGTGGTCGTCGACTCGGCGCGTGCCGACTCGGCGCGCGCCGACTCGTCGGTGGTCTCGCCAGCCTCGCGGGCGGCGCGGGACGAACCACGGCGACCCTTGCGGCCCGAACGACCGCGACGGCCGTCGTCCGCGGTGTCACCGGCGGCCTCGGCAGACGGCTCGACCTTCGTGGCACCCGCCGCTGCGGCGTCGATGGCGGCCTCGACGGCCGCCGCGGCCTGGCTGGCCGCGTCGTCGTCCTTGACGCCGCCTTCTTCGGCGTGGGCGATGGTGCTCGCCGCGATGCGCGAGAGGGCGTTCTTCACGTCGTCGGTGATGGCGTGGGTGCCCGTCGTGGGGTGCGCCCCACCGGTCGGCGCCGAGGGGCCGCCGCGACCGGACTGGGGCCCGGTGCCCGCACCGGCGCCCGTGTTGTGGCCGTTGCCGCCCGACTTGCCGGACCCGCCCGCCTGGCCGCCCCGTCGGCGATCGCCCTGCTGGCCGCCCTTGCGGGGCTGCTGCTCCTGGACGCGCGCGGCGCTGCCGGCCTCGGAGAACGACTCGGCCAGGCCGAGGCCCAGCTTCTTGCGCGTCATCTGGACGAGCCCGAGCGACGTGACCTCGGCGACCTGGTGCTTGGTGCGGTCGCGGCTGAGGCACTCGACCAGGCGACGCAGCACGAGGTCGCGGTTGGACTCGAGCACCATGTCGATGAAGTCGACGACGATGATGCCGCCGATGTCGCGCAGACGCAGCTGACGGACGATCTCTTCGGCAGCCTCGAGGTTGTTCTTGGTGACCGTCTCTTCGAGGTTGCCGCCCGAGCCGACGAACTTGCCGGTGTTGACGTCGACGACGGTCATCGCCTCGGTGCGGTCGATGACGAGCGAACCGCCCGAGGGCAGCCAGACCTTGCGGTCGAGCGCCTTCTCGATCTGCTCGTTGAGGCGGTACTCGTCGAAGGCGTCCTTGTCGCCCTCGTAGCGCTTGACGCGGTCCATGAGGTCGGGGGCCACGGCCGCCAGGTAGGACTGCAGCGTCTCGAACGCCTCGTCGCCGTCGATGACCATCTCGTGGAAGTCCTCGTTGAAGACGTCGCGCACGATCTTGATCAGCAGGTCGGGCTCGGAGTGCAGCTGGTTCGGGGCGTTGCCCGCCGCGACCTTCTTCTCGATGTCGGCCCACTGGTTCGTGAGGCGCTTGACGTCGAGGGTCAGCTGCTCTTCGGTCGCACCCTCGGCCGCCGTGCGCACGATGACGCCGGTGTTCTCGGGCAGGGCCTCTTTGAGGATCTTCTTGAGACGCGCACGCTCGGTGTCGGGCAGCTTGCGGCTGATGCCGTTCATCGAGCCGTTGGGCACGTAGACGAGGTAGCGACCCGGCAGCGAGATCTGGCTCGTGAGACGAGCGCCCTTGTGGCCGACGGGGTCCTTCGTGACCTGGACGAGCACGCGGTCGCCGGGCTTGAGGGCCAGCTCGATGCGACGGGGCTGGTTGCCCGTCGACAGGGAGTCCCAGTCGACCTCGCCCGAGTAGAGGACGGCGTTGCGGCCACGTCCGATGTCGACGAAGGCGGCTTCCATGCTGGGCAACACGTTCTGCACGCGACCGAGGTAGACGTTGCCGATGAGCGACACGTTCTGCGCCTTGGCGACGTAGTGCTCGGCCAGGGTGCCGTCCTCCATCACGCCGATCTCGATGCGGTCGCCCGACGAGCGGACGATCATCTTGCGGTCGACGCTCTCGCGACGGGCGAGGAACTCGGCCTCGGTGATGACGGTGCGGCGGCGCCCGGCGTCGCGGCCGTCGCGGCGACGCTGCTTCTTCGCCTCGAGACGCGTCGAACCCTTGATGCGCTGCGGCTCGGTGATGAGCTCCGCCTGGCGGGGCGCACGGTCGCGATCACGACCACGGGTCTCGGAGTCGCGCTCTTCGCGGTCCTGCGAGCGGCCGCGCTGACGGCGGCGCGAGGCGGGCTGCTGCTCGCGGTCGTCGCGCTCGTCACGGTCGTCGCGCTCGTCACGGTCGTCGTCGCCATCGCGGTCGTCGTCCCACGAATCGTCGCGGTCGTACCGGTCGTCGCGATCGTCGCGCTGTCGTCGCCCGGGGCGTGCCGGCAGGACGGTGATCTCGGGTGCGTGGAAGATCAGCGACGTGGTCGTCAGGTTCGCCGGGATCGGCGACGCGGACGACTCGTCATCGGCCTGGGCCGGCTGGGCCGCCGCGGCGACGAACGCCTCGGCGACGGCGTCGGTGGTGATTGGCTCGGAGGTCGGGGCCTGGGCCGCGACCTGCTCGTCGGTGGTCTCGGTCTCGTGGGTCACGGGTGATGCCTCCTGGGCGTCGTCTGTCGTCCGGACGGGTGAAGGGAGTGCTGGCTGCTGCGCGGCCGGGGTCGTCGCCGAGGCGGCGTCGACCGCCGCCTGGCGAGCCCTCAGGCCTGCGAACAATCCCCTTCTCTTCTTCGGACGTCCGTCGTTGTCTGTGTTGTCGTTCACCACTTGCGGTGCGCTCCTCGCCCCGCCGAGGCCATGCCGTCGGCAGGAATTCTCGTGTCGTGGTCGGGCGGTGACGTGGCACCTGCCCCTGACCACCGCGCCCTCTCACGGCGCGCCTTGTCGGACACGTCACGTTCGGTCACCCGGGGTGTCGACCGACCTGCGGTCGTCGCCCTCGGTGTCGTTCGTCGACGTGCTGTTCTTCGTGTCGCTCTTGCTGGTTCGGAACTGGCCATCCGACGATGAGCGCCTGCGCTCTGGCCCGGTTTCGGCTCGACCTGGTCGAGAACGCGATCTCTCGCGTCACGACGACGGCCGGCAGTGCCCGGTAAGCCTGGATCTCGGGGCCTGGGCCCCACGACTGGCTCGATTATCGCACGCCCACGCCGGGGTGGGGTCAAAGCGGACGCCTCGACGGCCCGTGCGATACTGCTGAGCGTGACCGTCGAGACGCCTCGGGCCGTGACCCTGCCCACCGGCCGCACCCCGTTCGTGGCCGCCGTGCTGCTGATCGTCTCCGGTCTCGGCGGCCTGGTCGGTGCCTTCGCCCTCACCCTCGACAAGTTCCGGCTGCTCGAGAACCCGGGCGCGGCGCTCGGCTGCGACGTCAACCCGTTCGTGGGCTGCTCGCCGGTCATCAACAGCTGGCAGGCCTCGCTCTTCGGCTTCCCCAATCCGATCCTCGGCCTGATCGGCTTCGCCGCCCCCGTGGCGGTGGGCCTGGGCCTCCTCGCCGGCGCCCGCTTCGCTCGGTGGTTCTGGCTGGCGTTCAACCTCGGGCTGCTGCTCGCCTGGGTCTTCGTCACCTGGCTCTTCACGCAGACGGTGTTCGTCATCGGCGCGCTCTGCCCGTGGTGCATGCTCGTCTGGCTCTTCACCATCCCACTGTTCTGGGTGTTCACGGTGTGGGGCGCGGCTCGGGGCGTCACCGTCCCCGAGGGGCCGCTCCAGCGGGCGGCGGCACGGTTCCTCCCCTACTCGTGGGTGCTGCCGGTGCTCAACTACATCGTCGTCGCCACGACCATCGTCGTCGTGTTCCCGCTGCTGCTGCCGACGTTGTTCGGGTGACCCGCGCCTCCTCTCGTCCCCGGCGCGGTCGCGCCGACACCGCGCGTCGCACTCAGGGTGCTCCCAGCAGAATCCAGGACGGCCTCGCCAGTCTGGTCCGACGACCCCCGAGCCACGACGAGGACTGATGACGCCACCCACCGACTCCCCCGCCAGCAAGAAGGAACGCCGAGAGGCGGCCCGCGAGAAGGCCCGCATCACCCGTGAGGCCGAGGCCCGACGGCGCCGACGCAACAAGTGGCTCCTGCAGGGCGGCCTGGTCGTCGGCGTGGTGGCCGTCCTCGCCATCGTCGCCCTCGTCATCACGCAGTCGATCAAGCCGGCCGGTCCCGGCCCCGCGAACATGGCGAGCGACGGCCTCGTGCTCGAGGGCTCGAACGGGGCGGTCACCGCCGTCCCTAGCGGCGCCCTCGCGGCCGACGCGACGCCGACCCCGGCCCCGAGCGCCTCCGGTGACGTGCCGTCGATCGTGGTCTACCTCGACTACATGTGCCCGTTCTGCGGCCAGTTCGACACGACGAACGCCCAGCAGCTCGACGAAGCCGTCTCGAGCGGCGCTGCGACGCTGGCGATCCACCCCATCGGGTTCCTCGACAACGCCTCGCAGGGCAGCCGGTACTCGACCCGGGCCGCCAACGCCTTCGCCTGCGTCGCCAACTACGAGCCCGACAAGGCGCTCGACGTCAACACGGCCCTGTTCGCGCAACAGCCCGAAGAGAACACCCGGGGCCTGACGAACGACGAGCTCGTCACCCTGGTGCAGGGTGCCGGGGCGACCGACGACCAGATCCCCTCGTGCATCAAGGGCGGTGACTTCGAGGACTGGGTCGCCTCGGCCACCCAGCGGGCGCTGAACGACCCGATCCCGAACTCGTCGCTCGACAAGCTCGCGAGCACCCCGCTCGTCCTGGTGAACGGCCAGCAGTACCAGGGTTCGCTGACCGACGCCAGCACCTTCGCCCAGTTCGTCGCCGAGGTGCAGAACGGCGCCTCGACCGACGACACCAGCACGGGCGAGACCGAGGGATCGACGGCGACGCCGACCCCCTGACCACGCGAGCCGTCGACGCGACCGAGCCCGCGCCTCCTGAATCGATCAGGAGGCGCGGGCTCGGTGGTCTCCGGCGTCACGCCGGCGGGTGGTTCAGAACCAGAGGGCCAGCTCTCGCGCGGCACTCTCGGGGCTGTCGCTGCCGTGCACCAGGTTCTGCTGCACCTTCAGGCCCCAGTCGCGGCCGAGGTCGCCCCGGATCGTGCCGGGAGCCGCGGTCGTGGGGTCGGTCGTGCCGGCCAACGAGCGGAAGCCCGCGATGACGGCGTTGCCGGCGATCCGCAGCGCGACGGTCGGGCCGCTCTGCATGAACTCGACGAGGGGCTCGTAGAAGGGCTTGCCCACGTGCTCCTCGTAGTGCTTCGCGAGCAGGTCGCGGTCGGCCTGCACGAGGCGGACGTCGACGAGCGAGTACCCCTTGGCCTCGATGCGGCGCAGGATCTCGCCGGTCAGGCCGCGGGCGACGCCGTCGGGCTTGACGAGGACGAGGGTTTCTTCGAGATCGGACATTGCTCCTCTTTCGGTGGGTGGCGGGTGGCTCGCGGGCGGACGCCCGGCGAACGGGTCGGTGGGTGCCGGCTCAGGCCCCGTCGCCGGGGGCGTCGCGCAGCCGGGCGGCGTTCATGCGGTCGAGCTGCGTGCCCTTGACGAGGCAGTAGGTCCAGATCGCGACGAACAGGGCGGCCACGACGAACATGACCGGGTCGAGGAACCCGCAGGCCACCAGGCCGAGCTGGACGAGCCAGCCGAGGGCGACGCCCCAGCGCCAGCGCAGGGTCTGCGAGACGATCAGCGTCAGCACGATCGCGCCGAGGCCACCGCTCCAGGCGACGCCGGCCGGCAACAACTGCCGCCCGAAGACCACGAGGGTGACGAAGAACAGCGTCATGGCCTCGAGCACGAGGACGATCGAGAGCAGGCTCTCGGCCGCCCCGCGACGTCGGCGCGGGCGACGCGATCGCCCGCCGGCGCCGGGTCCGGCTCCCCCTCCGGCAGGAGGCGGTGTGGCCGTCACGAGAGCCCCTCGGGCTGCTGCGACAGGGCGATGACGTCGCCGACCAGCGTGATCGAACCCGTCACGACGACGCCGCCGGGCTCGTCGCCCTCGACCTCGTCGGCCAGGTCGCGCGCCGTGCGGAGGGCCGCCACGAGGTCGGTCTCGACGACGACGCGGTCCGCACCCACGACACCCACCGCGATGGCGGCGAGCTCGTCGGCGTCGATCGCCCGGTCGGACTGCGAGCTGGTCACGACGAACTGGGTGACCGTGGGCGCCAGGGCGCGGACGATGCCCGCGGCGTCCTTGTCGGCCAGCACGCTGAGCACCGCGACGACGCCGCCGAACTGGAAGTAGTCGTCGAGCGCCTTGGCCAGGGCGCGGGCGCCGTGCGGGTTGTGCGCGGCGTCGACCAGGATCGTCGGCTCGTTGGCCACGATCTGCAGGCGACCGGGAGAGGTCGCGCTCGCGAGTCCCTCGGCGAGGACCTCGTGGTCGAGCGGCTGCGACCCGCCGCCGAGGAAGGACTCGACGGCCGCGACCGCCACGGCCGCGTTCTGGGCCTGGTGGTCACCGAACTGCGGCAGCAGCAGGTCGTCGTAGCGACCGGCGAGCCCGCGGATGGTGACGACCTGGCCGCCGACCGCGACGGTGGTCGACTCGACGCCGAAGGCGGTGCCCTCGACCGCGAGCGACCCCTCGCTCAGCTCGACGGCGCGTGCGAGCTCGGCCAGTGCCTCGGGGGTCTGCGACGCCGAGACGACGGCGGCGGTGGGCTTGACGATGCCGGCCTTGGTGCGGGCGATCTCGGCCACGGTCGAGCCGAGTCGGTTCTGGTGGTCGAGCGCGATCGGGGTGAAGACGGCGACCTGGCCGTCGGCCACGTTCGTGCTGTCCCATTCGCCTCCCATGCCGACCTCGAGCACGACCACGTCGGCGGGGGCGTCGGCGAAGCAGGCGAAGGCGAGCACCGTCAGGGCCTCGAAGAAGGTCAGGGCGGGCTCGCCCGAGGCCTCGAGGTCGGTGTCCACCATGGTCAGGTAGGGCTGGATGTCGTCCCAGTTGGCGACCAGGCGCTCGTCGCTGATCGGTTCGCCGTCGATCACGATGCGCTCGTTGAGGCGCACGAGGTGTGGGCTCGTCATCAAGCCGGTGCGCAGGCCGTGCGCCCGCAGGATGCTCTCGATCATGCGGCTGGTCGACGTCTTGCCGTTGGTGCCCGTGAGGTGGATCACCGGGTAGGCCCGCTGCGGGTCGCCGAGCAGCTCGACGGCGCGCCGGGTCGGTTCGAGCCGGGGCTGCGGGGCCTGCTCGCCGATGCGCGCCGTCAGCTCGTCGGAGACGCGCTGCGCGCCGGCCGCGAACTCACCCCCGCGGTCGTCCGCGGCTTCGCCGGTGCGGTCGTTCTTCTTGGGTGTCATGCGCGTCGTACCTCCACGACGACGGCCGAGCCGGGGCCCGATCCGACGACGGTCTTCTCGGGCCTCTCGCCGACGCCCTCGTGGACGTCGACGATCAACTCGGTGGTCAGGGTCTCGCGAGAGATCAGCTCCCGGTGCGCCTCGACGGCGGCGGCCGCGACGGCGTCGGTCGTGAGCGTCGTCGTGATGCGGTCGGACACGTCGAGGTCGGCGACCTTGCGGGCCTGCTGGACGGCGCGGACGACGTCACGAGCCAGGCCCTCGGCCTCGAGCTCGGGCGTGGTCGCGGTGTCGAGCAGCACGAAGCCGCCGTCGCCGACGAAGGCGAGGGCGCTCGACGCGTCCGCGACCGCCAGCTCGAGGGTGAACTCGCCCGGCAGCAGCTCGACACCGCCGACGACGACGTTCTCGCCCGCGGGCTGCCAGTCGCCCTTCTTGGCCGCGGGGATGACCTGCTGCACCTGCTTGCCGATGCGGGGGCCGGCGGCCCGGGCATTCACGGTGAGCTTGCGGGTGACGCCGTACTCGCCGAGGCTCTCCTCGGTCAGGCGGGTCACGACGACCTGCTTGACGTTGAGTTCGTCGCGCACGATGTCGGCGAACGCCTCGAGGCCCGCCGGGTCGGGCGTGACGACCGTCAGACGGGCCAGCGGCAGACGGACGCGCAGACCCTGCGCCTTGCGCAGCGCCAGACCGCTCGACGCGACGGCGCGGACGGCGTCCATCGAGGCCACGAGGGCGTCGTCGGCCGGGAACGCCGAGGCGTCGGGCCAGTCGGTCAGGTGCACCGAGCGACCCCCGGTGAGGCCCTTGTAGACCTCGTCCGCGACGAGCGGTGCGAGCGGGGCCGCGACCCGCGTGAGCGTCTCGAGCACCGTGAAGAGGGTGTCGAACGCGTCGACGTCGTCGCCCGACCAGAACCGGTCGCGCGAGCGCCGGACGTACCAGTTGGTCTGCACGTCGGCGAAGTCGCGCAGCGTCGCGGTGGCCCGCGGCGTGTCGAGGGCGTCGAGCGCGGCCTCGACGTCGGAGACCAGGAGGCGCGTCTTTGCGAGCAGGTAGCGGTCGAGGACGTCGCTCGAGTCGGTTCGCCACTGCGCGTCGTAACCGGGGGCGGCGTGACGACCCGCGCCTCCGGACGCGGCGTTGGCGTAGAGCGAGAAGAAGTACCAGGTGCTCCAGAGCGGCAGCAGGAACTGCCGGACGCCTTCGCGGATGCCCTCTTCGGTGACGACGAGGTTGCCGCCGCGGATCACCGAGCTCGACATGAGGAACCAACGCATGGCGTCGGCCCCGTCGCGGTCGAACACCTCGCTGACGTCCGGGTAGTTGCGCAGGCTCTTCGACATCTTCTGGCCGTCGGAGCCGAGCACGATGCCGTGGCTGACCACGTTCGAGAAGGCCGGACGGTCGAACAGCGCGGTGGACAGCGTGTGCAGCGTGTAGAACCAGCCGCGGGTCTGACCGATGTACTCGACGATGAAGTCGGCCGGGCTGTGCTCGTCGAACCACTGCTGGTTCTCGAACGGGTAGTGCACCTGGGCGAACGGCATCGAGCCGCTGTCGAACCAGACGTCGAGGACGTCCTCGATGCGGCGCATGGTGCTCTGCCCGGTCGGGTCGTCGGGGTTCGGGCGGGTGAGCTCGTCGATGTAGGGGCGGTGCAGGTCGGGCTCGCCGTCGGCGTTCAGCGGGAGGCGACCGAAGTCGGCCTCCATCTCGGCCAGCGAGCCGTAGACGTCGACGCGCGGGTAGGCGGGGTCGTCGCTCTTCCACACCGGGATCGGAGAACCCCAGTAGCGGTTGCGCGAGATCGACCAGTCGCGGGCGTTGCCGACCCATTTGCCGAACTGGCCGTCCTTGACGTTGTCGGGCACCCAGGTGATCTGCTGGTTCAGTTCGCCCATGCGGTCGCGGAACTCGGTGACGCGCACGAACCAGCTCGACACCGCTTTGTAGATCAGGGGGTTGCGGCAACGCCAGCAGTGCGGGTAGCTGTGCTCGTAGCTGGCGAGGCGCAGCAGGCGACCGTCGGCGCGGAGGCGCTGCACGAGCGGCTTGTTGGCCTCGAAGACCTGCAGGCCGGCGACGCCCAGCTCGTCGAACATCGGCAGGAAGCGCCCCCCGTCGTCGACCGAGACGATCACGGGGATGCCGGCGGCGGCACAGACCAGCTGGTCGTCCTCGCCGTAGGCCGGGGCCTGGTGCACGATGCCGGTGCCCTCACCCGTGGCGACGTAGTCGGCGACCAGCAGGCGCCAGGCGTTCTCGGTGCCCCAGGCTTCGGTGTCGGCGTAGACGTCCCAGATGCGGTCGTACTCGACGCCCTCGAGCTCGGCACCGGTGAAGGTCGCGGTGACGGCGGCCTGGGCGGCCTCGGCGGACTCGTAGCCCAGGTCGCGCGCGTAGGCACCGAGCGTGTCGGCGGCGAGCAGGAACACGCTGCCGGTCAGCAGCTCTTGGTCACCGGTGCGCTCGCCCGGCAGCAGGGCGTGGGGCACGGCGACGTAGTCGATGGCCGGCCCCACGGCGAGCGCCATGTTGGTCGGGAGGGTCCATGGGGTGGTCGTCCAGGCCAGCGCCTCGACGCCGGTCAGGCCGAGCGCCTCGGCCTTGGCGCCGACGAGCGGGAAGGCGACGGTGACCGTCTGGTCCTGGCGGTTCTTGTAGACGTCGTCGTCCATGCGCAGCTCGTGGTTCGACAGCGGGGTCTGGTCGTGCCAGCAGTACGGCAGCACCCGGAAGCCCTCGTACGCGAGGCCCTTGTCGTGCAGCTGCTTGAAGGCCCAGACGACGCTCTCCATGTAGTCGACGTCGAGGGTCTTGTAGTCGTGGTCGAAGTCGACCCAGCGCGCCTGACGGGTGACGTACTGCTGCCAGTCGTCGGTGTACTGCAGCACCGACTTGCGGGCGGCGGCGTTGAAGACGTCGATGCCCATGTCGTCGATCTCGTGCTTCTCGGTCAGACCGAGCTGGCGCATCGCCTCGAGCTCGGCGGGCAGCCCGTGGGTGTCCCAGCCGAAGCGTCGGTGCACCTGCTTGCCGCGCATGGTCTGGTACCGCGGGAACACGTCCTTGGCGTAGCCCGTCAACAGGTGTCCGTAGTGCGGCAGGCCGTTGGCGAACGGCGGGCCGTCGTAGAAGACCCACTCGTCGCAGCCCTCGCGGGCGCGGATCGACTCGGCGAAGGTGTCGTCGCGCTTCCAGAAGGCGAGGACGCCGGTCTCGATCTCGGGGAAGCGCGGGGAGGCGGGGACGCCGGTGGCGTCGGAACCCTTGGGGTAGGTCATCGGTTCTCCAGGTCGTGCGGTGGGTCGCCCCCGCTGCACTGGCCGAGGGACCTTCTGACCACGAGGACGCCGACCGGGTGCCTGACCCGGGTGGCGCGGTACCACCCCGCTTGCCGCCGTCGTCGCCCTCTCGGACGGTGACCGCGACCGCTCTGCTGCGGCTGTGACGGGCCTGCCCCGCCCGGTTCTACCGACGACCACCGGGCCGTGGCCCGCCGGTCGCTTTCTTCCGGGTGCTCCCCGGTGATGGCCGGATCGATGCGTGGTCGATCCTACCGTCAGAGCCGGGGAGGCGCGAGGCCGTCCCGAGGAGCAGGATCGAGGCCATGTCCTCCACCCCGTCCGCCCCACCGGCCAAGCCCGAGAGCACGGTCACCGTGATCGTGGCGTTCCTCGCCAACCTGCTGATCGCCGTCGCGAAGACGGTCGCCGCCTTCCTGACGGGGTCGGCGTCGATGGTCGCCGAGTCGGCGCACTCCTGGGCGGACACGGGCAACGAGGTCTTCCTCTTCATCGCCGACAAGCGCGGCGTCAAGCGCCGGGACGACGCGCACCCTCTCGGCTACGGCAAGGAGACGTACGTCTGGTCGATGTTCGCCGCCTTCGGCCTGTTCACCGTCGGCGCCGTCGTGTCGATCCAGCACGGCATCTCGCAGTTGACCGCCGAGGAAGAGGCGGAGGACTACCTGATCAACTACGTCGTCCTCGCGATCGCCTTCGTGCTCGAGGGCACGTCGTTCCTGCAGGCCTTCCGCCAGGCCCGCGGCTCGGCGGCCGAACGCCGGGTGCCGACGCTGCGGCACGTGCTGCGCAGTTCGAACTCGACCCTGCGGGCGGTGTTCGCCGAGGACGCGGCGGCCCTGATCGGCCTGCTGATCGCCTTCCTGGGCATCTTCCTGCACCAGGTCACCGGGTCGGCGGTGTTCGACGCGATCGGTTCGATCGCCGTCGGCGTGCTGCTCGGGGTGGTCGCGCTGGTGCTGATCGACCGCAACCGGCGGTTCCTCGTCGGCGAGAGTCCCTCGGACGAACTCGAGTCGACCGTGCTCGAACGCCTGCTGGCCCGACCCGAGATCGAGCGGGTCACCTATCTGCACACCGAGTTCGTCGGACCGGGCCGGCTCTACCTGGTCGCCGCCGTCGACATGACGGGCGACGACAGCGAGGAGCACGTGGCCGTGGCCCTCCGCCGCGTGGAGCGTCAGCTCGAGCAGCACGACGCGGTGGAGGAGGCGGTGCTGACCCTGGCTACACCCGACGAACCGAGCCTGCAGCCGCGTCGCTGACGCGCCGTCCGCGACGGCGGACCAGGGCGAGCGCGGCCGCCCCGAGGCCGATCGCCAGGACGCCGCCGGCCAGCCACGGACCCACGCCGTCGTCACCCGTGAAGGCGAGGGAGGCGGTGGTCGCGGTGGCCGTCGGAACCACGAGCGTGAAGGTCACCACGTCGCTCGGGGCGGACATGGTCGGGAAGAAGGAGAGGTCTCCGGTCAGCGCGAAGGCGGCGAACGAGTACGTCCCCGGGCCGACCAGGCTCTGGGTCGTCGTCCAGGTCCCGTCGGCAGCGACGACGATCGGGGCCAGGCCGGCGACGAGCGGCTCGAACTCGCCGTCGCCGATGCTCTCTCCGCGGGCAGCCGCGGCGTAGCGGTCGATGGCGGCTCGTCCGTCGTCGAAGTACCCGTAGATCGCGATCGCGCTGCCGGGCGTGCCGGTGCCGCTGACGGTGAACTCGAGCGGGGACGCGCCCGCGCCCTGGCTGCGGTCGGGTCGACCGACGACGGTGCTGCCCTGGGCTGGCGACGTCACGACCGGAGCAGCGGCGGGTGCGGCAGCGGGCGGCACGACGTCGACGACGACCGAGACGTAGCTCGAGGGCAGCGCCGTCACGAAGCCGTCGGCGTCGACCGTGAGCTGTCGGATCGAGACGCGCCACGTGCCGTACGGCCGGTAGCCGGCCTCGGCCCAGGTACCGTCGGCCTTCACCACGGCGGGCTCGTAGTCGTAGCCGTAGGAGACGTCGGGGTCGATCCCGTCGAGGTCGAGGTCGATGATCGCGCCGGGCGTGCCCGTGCCCGTGATCTCGATGGCCCCAGTGTCGAAGTCACCGGAGGTGTAGGGGATGCCCTCGACGACGCTGCCGTCGCCGGGCGTCGAGATCGTGGGAGCGGCGTTGGTCGGCAGCCCTGCCACGACGACCGTGCGCTCGATCACGCCCAGCTCGGCACCGTCGGCCCCCGTCACCTGGACGGTGACGGTGTACGACTCAGCGGTCGAGAGCGCCGGGAGCGAGACGGCCTCGGCGAAGGTCCCGTCGACGACGGGCACCACGACCCCGGAGCCGTCGTCGGACGACGTCACGACCACCCGGCTGCCCGTCGGCGCCGTTCCCTCGACGCGCACCCCGGCGGACGCCAGCACCTGCCCCTGGGCCGGGCTGGTGACGGCGAAGGCCGGCTCGACGGCGGCCTCGGCCGTCGGGACCTCGGCGGCGGTCGGCGTCGTCGCGGCGTCCGCGGTCGGCGTGGAGGCCACCGCATCGTCGGCGGCGGCAGCGGGCTCGTCAACCACGGGGGCCTCCGTCTCGACGTCGCCGGGCTCGTCGACGGGAGCCCGCTCCGGGGTCGCGGGCGGGGCGGGCGCCTCGGCCGGGGCGGTCTCGTCGACCGGCACCGCGCCTCCGACGCTCTGCTCGACGGGAGCCGGAGCGGCGGATGCCGCCGGCGCTGCCATCAGGAGTCCACCCAGGGCGATGGCGACGACGGTCGGCAGCGCCACGGCGGCCGACAGGGTGTTCTTCATGGTCTTCTCTCTCGTGTGGGCCGATGCTGACGCGGCGCTCTCGCCCCACCCCCGGGCCCCGCGAGGTGGCCGCTGAAAGGACCGCCTGGGATGACCGTACGCACCGGCGTGGCCCCTCGGGGGGCGCTGTCCCCAGATCCACGAACATGACGCGACCTGGAGATGAGCTCTCCTCAACCTCGCGGATGACGGGACGACGGTGCTCCCCGGTGCAGGACGGGCCCGGTGCGCCCCGGGAGGACGAGGAGGCGGTGGTCGACCGGGCAGGAAGGGCACGTGCCCGTCCGGCCCGGGGGCGACCACCGCCTCCTGCCTGGTGCTGGTACGGCGTGCCAGAGGCACGCTCGCGACTACGAGAGCGTCGTCACGTCGGACTCCGTGGCGGAGCGTCGGCGCAGGCGCGCCACGACGAGGCCGAGGGCGCCCAAGGCGATCGCGAGCCCGCCGCCCACGAGAGACCGGGTCGCGTCGTCGGAGCCGGTGTAGGCCAACGATCCGCCGGCCGAGGGACGCACGGCGCTGCCGGTGCCCGCGGGGGTGACGGCAGTCGCGGCACGGACCTCGAAGGTCAGCGTGGTCGTCTCGGACGCGGTGGGGTTCTGCAGGCTCGAGTCGTACTGGTACACCGTGACGTCGTAGACCCCCGCCGGCAGCTCCTGCTCGGCGGCCGACCAGCGCCCGTCGGCACCGACGAGGAGCGGACCGTCGCCCGCCCCGTCGAAGTAGGCGTAGGTGCCGTCCTCGTCGCGGGGCTCGGCGTACGCGACGACCTGATACCCCGGCTGCCCCGTCCCCGCCAGCGTGACGGGCGTGCCGTCACGGCCGCCGGGGACGACGAGGGTCGAGCCGTTGCCCGGGGTGGTGACGACGGGGGCGCTCGCCACGACGTCGCTCGACGGCACCACGGTGATGACGGGCGAGTAGTTCAGTCCCGAGTTGTAGCGGGGGAAGGTGCCGGGCTCGTCGCTGATCTGGCGCACGGCGATGCGGTACTGGCCGGGCGTGATCGCGAACGAGTGTGCCCACTTCCCGTCGGCGTACTCCTCGGGACGCACGACCTCGTAGGTCGTCGAGCGGTCGACGCTGACGAGGCTGATCTCGGCGCGGTAGAGGGTGCCGGTGGTGCCGTTGACGAAGACCTCGGCGTATTCGACACCGTCGTCGGACACGATGTCGGCGACCCACTTCTCGTCGCTCTCCTGGTCGACGACGCCCCACTGCGGGAGCACCTGGGCGATGACGACGATGCGCCGCTCGGCGGAGGGTGCGGACTCCTCGCTCGTGGCGGCGCCGTCGGCGTCGACCGTGTGCTGGGTGGCCGTGTAGACCGACGTTCCCGCCGAGATGCGGACGGACGCCGACCACCGGCCGTCCGCCCCGACGACGACGGAGACGTCGGGGTCGACGGCGTCCGTGACGTCGTCCGCCCGGGCGAAGTCGAGGCTGACGACGGCGCCGGCGAGGCCGGTGCCGGTGAAGGTCAGGGGGACGTCGGTGTCGGTCGCCCCCTGTGCGCGGGTCACCTCGTAGAGACCGATGGTCCCGCCGTCGAGGACGGGTGCATCGGGAGCAGGCGCGAGCGCAGCGGCGGCGATCTCTTCGTCGGCGGCGGGAGCAGCGGCGTCCGGAGCCGCGGCCCCGTCGGCGACGGGCGCGGCGTCGGGCTCGACCGGCTCCGCCGTCGGCGCGTCGGCGACCGGGACGTCGGTGGGCGGAACATCGGCGGGCGCCGGTGCTGCGGGCGCCGCGGGCGAGGGAGCCTCGGCAGGCGCGGCCGCCCCGACCGGTGCCGTCCCGGGCGCGGCCACGTCGACCGGCACCTCCGTCGTGCCGGTGACCGGCAGGTCCGCCGCCGAGGCGGAGACCGAGGTCACGACGACGCCCCCCAGGGCGATGGAGACGACTGCGGAGGTCGCGAGGAGCGCCTCCCAGGGCTTGTTCATGGTGGTCCTGTCCTGTGAGCCGGGCGTGTCGACAACGCCCCCCGACTCACCCCCGGACGCTGCTCCCGCAGCCCTTCGAGCGGCGATGACCCGAACCTATCGGTTCGCTCGCCGGACAGACGAGCAGAACTCACCAGTTCATCCGTCCATCCGCCCGAGTCCATCCGCCTGACGTGCACGCGTCATCCTCGAGGATGACGCGCCCCGGGCCCACGGTCTTCGGCAAGGTAGCGGAGGTAGCCTGGATTCGTGCGTTCGTTGATCCGGCTGGCCAAGGCCCACCCCTCCGCCCTCCGCTTCCTCGTGGTCGGCGGCATCGGCTTCGTCATCACCATGGTGATCAACTACGGCTTGAAGCTCTTCGTCATCCCCCAGCACCCGGTCACCGCCCTGGCCGTCGGCACGATCATCGCGACCGTCGTCTCGTACGTCATGAACAAGAAGTGGTCGTTCGACGACCGCGGGGATCGCCACACCGGCTACGAGATGTTCCTCTTCGTGATCGTCAGCGTCATCGGCATCGGCCTCAACTCGGCGCCCCTCTACCTCTCTCGCTACGGCTTCCACCTCGAGGTGCCGAACGTCACGCGCACCCACCAAGAGGTAGCGGACTTCGTCAGCGGCCCCGTGATCGGCACCATGATCGCGATGGTCTTCCGGTACTGGGCGATGAACAAGTTCGTCTTCCCCGAGCGCGCCGAGCTCGTCGACGTGCTCTCCCCCACGTCGCCGTCGACCTCGTCTAACCCGACCGTCTAGGCCGAGCGCGCCTCCCGGGCGTCGAGTCCGTCCGCGACCGGCCCTACGGCCGCCGCGACGACCGGCCCGAGGGGCCCGCGCGAGACACCGGCCCGTGCCCAGGTCGAGATCGCGGCCGCCGCGGCAGCGATCAAGGCCGAGCCGACCACCTGAGCCGACAGGTCCGACCGATCGCGGCCCGAGCGCTCGGCGACGTACGACGCGACGGCCCCCTGCTGGCGCACGAACCGGACGGCGGCGGACGCGACCAGGTCGTCGCCCAGAGCCATCGCCTCGGACTGGGTCAGCGCCCAGGGCACGCGCTCGGGGTCGTGGGCCTCGGCGAGCGCCACGAGCGCGGCCTCGACCGCGCGGACCGGAGAGAGCCCCGAGGAGGCGCGCAGCAGGTCCCCGAGTCCGGCGAGGCTCTGGTCGAGGTCGAGCCAGAAGAGGTCGGACTTGGCCTCGAAGTAGTTGAAGAACGTGCCGCGGCTGACGCCGGCCCGGCGGGCGATGTCGTCGACGGTCGTCCCGGCGTAGCCGTTCTCGAGGAACAGCTCGGCGGCCGCGTCGGCCAGCATCTCGGCGGACGAGCGGCGTGGTCGACCGACCGGCCGTCGGGCGCGGGTCGGGCCTGGTCCATCTGACATGGCCACCATCATGCCGCTAGACTCGACGGCGCACTTGTTGCACCCGGTCCACGAATGCTGTCCTCTACTCGGCGTCGTCGGATCAGACCCGACGTCCCGTCACTCCCCACGCCCGGAGCCCCATGCGCAGCCGCCTGCCCGTCCTGATCGCCGCCACCGCCGTCGCGAGCCTCGTGCTCGCCGGCTGCACGAGCGGCGGCGACCCCGACGCCTCGTCCACCCCGATCTCCGGGGGCACGCTCACCTACGCCTCGGGCGACGCCGAACCGACCTGCCTCGACCCCCACGTCGGCGGCAACTACCCGCAGGCGCTCGTGTCGACGCAGTACCTCGAGTCGCTCGTGTCGAAGGACGCCGACGGTGACGTCGTCCCGTGGCTGGCCGACTCCTGGCAGGAAGCCTCCGACGGTCTCAGCTGGACCTTCACGCTGAAGGACGGTGTGACCTTCACCGACGGCACGCCGTTCGACGCCGCCGCCGTGGCGGCCAACGTCGCCCACCTCCAGGACCCCACGACGCTGTCGTCGACCGGGTACCTCGCCCTCGGCAAGGTCACGGGCGTCGAGGCGGTCGACGCCCGCACGGCACGCTTCGACCTGAGCGAGCCCGACAGCGCCCTCCTCGAGTCCCTCTCACAGCCCTGGCTGGCCATGGAGTCGCCCGAGGCCCTGACCCGCAGCCAAGAGGTCAACTGCGAGTCGCCGGTCGGCACCGGCCCGTTCGTGGTCGACTCGTGGACCAAGCAGCAGCAGGTTGTCCTCACCCGCAACGACGACTACAGCTCGCCGCCGGCCGACGCCGGGCACCAGGGGCCCGCCTACCTCGACGAGATCGTCTGGCGGTTCATCCCCGACTCGGCGTCGCGCTACGCCGCGCTGCAGGCCGGCCAGGTCGACGTGATCGACAACGCGCAACCCGACACCCTGGTCGCCGCGGCGAAGGACGACTCGCTCGACGAGATCGACGCCCCGCGCCCGGGCGCCTCCAACCGCATCGAGCTCAACGCCGGCAAGGCGCCCTTCGACGACCCGAGCGTCCGCGAGGCGTTCATCCGCGGCGTCGACGTCGACTCGGGCATCGACTCGCTCTTCTTCGGGACGGCGAAGCGGTCGTACAGCCCGCTGTCGAGCGTGGAACCGCTGGCGTTCTCCGACGAGTCGCTCTTCGACGTCGACGCCGACGCGGCGAACGACCTGCTCGACCGGGCCGGGTGGACCACCCGCGACGCGGACGGTTTCCGCACGAAGGACGGCGTACGCCTCGCCGCGACGTTCCCGGTCAGCACGAACCAGTCGATCCCCGCCGAGCAGTCGCTCTTCGAGCAGGTCCAGGCCGGTGCGAAGGACCTCGGTTTCGACGTCACCCTCGAGCCCCTCGACCTCTCCAGCTGGTACGGCGCCCTCGCCGCGAACGAGTACGACCTGGTGAGTGCGCCGTACACGAAGGTCGGCCCCGACGTGCTGCGCATCCTCTACGACAGCGACGGCATCACCCCGGCCCCGAGCGGCTACTTCGCCAACCTGTCGCAGACGAGCGACCCGGCCCTCGACGACCTGTTGACCCGCGCCTCCGAGACGAGCGACGCCGACGAGCGCGCCGATCTCTACCAGCAGGCGCAGCAGATCATCCTCGAGGGGTGGCACGTCCTGCCGCTGTACGACCAGCAGAACCACTACCTGGTGCGCTCGGCCGTCCAGGGCGTCCGCGCCCTGCCGCCCGTCCAGGCGCCGACGATGTACGACGCGTACAAGGCGAGCTGACCGGGTGGGTCCGGGGCGGTGGCGACGGGCGGGTCGGTGGCTCGTCGGCCGCCTGCTCGGTGCGGTCTTCGTGCTCTGGGCCGTCGCGACGCTCATCTTCTTCGCCATCAGGCTCGTCCCCGGCGACCCGGCCGAGGCGATCCTCGGCGGTCCGGGGTCGCAGGCGTCGGCCGAGGCGCTCGTCACTGTCCGCCGCCAGTACGGCCTCGACCAGCCGCTGCTCGTCCAGTACCTCGCGCAGCTCGGGCGGCTCGCCACGGGCGACCTCGGCACCTCGTACTCGCTGCGCACCGACGTCGGCCGGTTGCTGCTCGACCAGTTGCCGGGCACGATCGGCCTGGCCCTGCTGGCCCTGGTCGTGGCCTGGCTGCTGGCGGTCGCGACGGCCTGGTGGGCGACCCTCAGCGGTCGGATCGCCTCGGCGGTGTCGTCGGGGCTCGAGGTCGTCGCCTCGGCCGTGCCGCACTTCTGGCTGGCGAGCCTGCTCATCCTGGTCTTCAGCACCGAGCTCGGGCTTCTTCCCCCGGTGAGCACGGGCACCCCCGCGGGGCTCGTCCTGCCGGTCGTCACGCTCGCGATCCCCGTCGCGGGGTTCCTCGGCCAGGTGACCCGCGACTCGCTCCTCGACGCCGCAGCCACACCGTTCGCCCTCTCGGCTCGCGCCCGGGGCGAGGGCCCGTCGGGACTCTTCGTCCGCCACCTGCTCCGACACGCGGCCCTGCCCGGGCTCGCCCTGTCGGGTTGGGCGTTCGGTTCACTCCTCAGCGGCGCGGTCGTGGTCGAGTCGGTCTTCGCCCGACCGGGCCTCGGCCGCACCCTGCTCGGGGCGGTCACACTGCGTGACATCCCGCTCGTGACCGGCGTCGCCCTCGTCTCGGCCCTCGCCTACGTCGTCGTGGTGGCGCTCGGCGACCTGGCCGAGCGCGCGGTCGACCCGAGAGGACGCGCGGCATGACCGTGCTGCCCGACCTGCCCCGGGGCGCCCACCCGACCCGCGCCTCCTCGTCCCGCGCCGTCCGGCGTCGCCTCCCCCTCCGACCGGCGGAACTCGTCGCAGCCGTCCTGCTGCTGGGCGTGGTTCTCATGGCCGTCGCGCCGGGCCTGCTGGCACCCGCCGATCCGCTCGCCGTGTCACCGACCGACGCGTTCGCCGGTCCGTCACCCGCGCACCCGTTCGGCACCGACGAGTCGGGGCGAGGCGTGTGGACCCGCGTCGTCCACGGGGCCGGCGCCTCGCTGACGATCGGGCTCGTCGCCACGCTGATCGGCACGGGGCTGGGTGTGGCCCTCGGCGTCCTGGCGGGCCTCGGCGGTCGCGGCCTCGTCGGCCGGGCGACCGACGCGGGCGTGAGTCGCGTGCTCGAGGTCCTCTTCGCCCTGCCCGGCCTGCTGCTGGCACTCGTCGTCATCGCGTTCACCGGACCCGGGGCCGTGCCGGCGACGATCGCCGTCGGCCTCGCGACCGCCCCCGGGTACGCCCGCATCGTCCGCAGCCAGGTGGCGGCCGTCCGCCGGTCGCCCATGGTCGAGGCCGCGACCGTGCTCGGTCGCCGCCCCGGGGTCGTCCTGCTGCGCCACGTGCTGCCGAACGCCCTCGCCCCCGTCGTCGTGCTCGCCACGCTGGGCCTCGGTCAGGCCGTGGTCTGGGCCTCGTCGCTCAGCTACCTCGGGCTGGGGTCGCCGCCCCCGGCGCCCGAGTGGGGCGCGATGCTCTCGGCCGGGCGCACGTACCTCGCGGTCGCCTGGTGGATGACCGTCTTCCCGGGGCTGGCCGTCGTGGTGACGGCGGCGTCGGCCACGGTGCTGGGGCGCGGTCTGGCACGACGTGGACGAGGAGGACGGCGATGACCACGGACCCGCCGCCGACCGGCGCCGCTCTCGGCGACCTCCACCGCGCCTCCTCGGACGACCTCGTCGTCGACCGCCTGCACGTCGCGTTCGACGGGGTGACCGCCGTCGACGACGTGTCGTTCTCGCTGCGTCCCGGTGAATGCGTGGCCCTGGTCGGTGAGTCCGGCTCGGGCAAGAGCGTGACCGCCCGGGCCCTGCTCGGACTGACCGGTGGCACGGTGACGGCCGACACCCTGCGACTCGGTGACGACGACCTGCTCACGCTGACCGAACGGCGCTGGCGTCGGCTGCGCGGACCGCGCATCGGGCTCGTGCTGCAGGACGCCCTGGTCTCGCTCGACCCCCTTCGCCCGGTCGGCCGTGAGATCGACGACGCCCTACGACTGCACACGCGACTCTCGCCGACCGCGCGTCGGGCCCGTGTGCTCGAGGTCCTCGCCGAGGTCGGCATGCCCGACCCCGAGGTGCGCCGTGGCCTGCGGTCGGGCGAGCTCTCGGGAGGGCTGCGGCAGCGGGCGCTCATCGCCGCGGCCCTCTCCCTGCGGCCCGGCCTGATCGTCGCCGACGAGCCCACCACCGCCCTGGACGCCGAGGTGCAGCGCCTCGTCGTGGACCGGCTCGCCGCCCTGCGCGACACGGGCACGGCCGTCCTCGCGATCAGTCACGACCTCGGGGTCGTGCGCCGCCTCGCCGACCGCGTCGTCGTGATGCGCGACGGGCGCGTGGTCGAGCAGGGCGCCACGGCGACCGTGCTCGACTCGCCGAGGGCCGACTACACGCGCATGCTCCTGGCCGCGCTGCCGGGTGGGGCCCCGCGGGGTCGGCGCCTGTCCGCGCCCGTGACGCCCGCCGGCCCCGACACCGGAGGCGCACCCGCGTCGACGACGCCGGTCGCCTCCGGCACACCCCGGTCAGGAGGCGCGGGCGGCCCGTCGACGCCCGTCACGTCGGCGACTCCCCCGCCCGGCCCCGTCCTCGTGGCGTTGGGCCTGCGCCGTGTCTTCGCGGGGCGCCGAGGGCCGGACCGGGTCGCCGTGGACGACGTCTCGCTCTCGCTGCGGGCCGGCGAGACGCTCGGCCTGGTCGGAGCGTCGGGCTCGGGCAAGACGACGACGGCCCGCCTGCTGCTCGGCCTCGACGATCCCGACGCCGGAACGGTCGACCTGCTCGGCATGCCCTGGGCCCCGGCGCGCGAGCGTGATCGCCGTCCCCGCCGCGGCGACCTCGGGGCCGTCTACCAGGACCCCGCGAGCTCGTTCGACCCGCGCGTCACGGTCGGCCGCCTGCTGGCCGACGCGCTGACGTCGGGCCGCAGCACGCGCGTCGGCCCCGTCGAGCCCGAGGTCGTCGCCCTGCTGGCACGGGTCGGACTCGACGCCGACACGGTGGCGCGACGGCCCGACACGTTGTCCGGCGGTCAACGGCAGCGGGTGGCGATCGCGCGCGCCCTGGCCCCGCGGCCCCGCGTGATCGTCTGCGACGAGCCGGTCTCGGCGCTCGACGTCTCGGTACAGGCCCAGGTGCTCGACCTGCTGGACGATCTGCAGCGACAGGACGGGCTCGCCTACGTCTTCATCTCGCACGACCTGGACGTCGTCGAGCACATGTCCGACCGGGTCGCCGTCATGCACGAGGGCCGGATCGTCGAGCAGGGCCGCACGGCGGACGTGTTCGGCGCCCCGCAGCACGCCCACACCCGCGCTCTGCTCGCCGCTCGCCCCTGACCCCGCCCGACCGGCCCGGCCGGATGACACGACGTGCCGCTCACCTCCGAAGGTGAGCGGCACGTCGTGTCGTCTCGAACGCGGAGGGTGGGACTAGGGACGGGCGCGGCGGGCGGCGTCGGCCTCGGCGGCCTTCGGGTCGACCACGTCGATCAGCCCGGACTGCGCCCACTCGAGCGCCCAGTCCGACTTCGCGACGTCGCTCGACTCGTCGGCGTAGGCCTCGACCAGTTCGCGCGCCTCGTCGTCGGTCGCGACCGACGGGCCCGAGCCGAGCAGCGGCTCGTTGGCGGTCTCCTTCGTGAACCACACGGCGACGAGGCCGATCACGGCCGCGGCCATCAGGTAGAAGGCGGGGATGTCGTGGGCCCACGAAAAGCCCTTGCCCTCGCCCCAGACGACCAGCGCCTCGGTGGCCAGGGGCGTGGTGCCGCCGAACAGCGAGACCGACACGTTGAACGCGATGGCCAGGGCGCCGTAGCGGATGATCGTCGGGAACAACGCGGGCAGCGTCGACGGCATGGTCGACGTGAACGTGACGAGCACTAGGCCGAGCACCAGCAGGCCGACGAAGACGAGCGGCGTGCTCTCGGACTGCACGAGCTTGAGGGCCGGCCACGACAGCACCAGGAACCCGATGCAGCCGGCGAACAGCACGGGACGTCGCCCGAACCGGTCGCTCAGCCGCCCACTGAACGTGATGACGATCATCATCAGGACCATCACGACGATCACGAGCAGCAGCCCCGAGGTCGCGCTGCGGCCGAGCGTGTTGGTGAGGTAGGTCGGCATGTACGACAGGAGCATGTAGTCGGTCACGTTGAAGACCAGCACCAGGCCGATGCAGACGATCAGCGCACGCCAGTTCTCGGCGAAGAGCTTCACGAACGGCACCTTGACGTGCTCGCGTCCGGCGGCTTCTTCCTGCTGCTTCTGGAACGCCGGCGTCTCCTCGAGCTTGAGGCGCAGGTAGAGCCCGATCAGGCCGAGCGGCCCGGCGATCAGGAACGGGATGCGCCACCCCCAGGCGAGCAGCGCCTCCTCGCTCATGCCGAGCTGCAGACCGGTGACCAGCGAGGCACCGAGAACGTAGCCGGCGAGCGTGCCGAACTCGAGCCACGAGCCCATGAAGCCGCGGCGCTTGTCGGGCGAGTACTCCGCGATGAACGTGGCCGCGCCTCCGTACTCGCCACCGGTCGAGAAGCCCTGCAGGAGGCGCGCCAGCAGCAGCAGGACGGGCGCCCAGAGGCCGATGGTCGCGTACGACGGGATCAGGCCGATGGCGAGCGTCCCCGCGGCCATGAGGATCATCGTGAGCGCGAGCACCTTCTGGCGTCCGATGCGGTCGCCGAGCGGGCCGAAGAACGCGCCGCCGATCGGGCGCACGATGAAGGCGGCGGTGAACGTGCCGAAGGTGAACAGGATGTTCAACGCGTCGTTGCCCGGCGGGAAGAACACCTGGGCGATCGTCGTCGTGATGTAGGCGTAGACGCCGAAGTCGAACCACTCCATGGCGTTGCCGAGGGCGGCGGCGCTGACCGCGCGCTTGAGCAGACCCTCTTCGACGACGGTGACGTCGTCGGTGGTGAGCTTCCGGCGGGCGGGATTCTTGCTGTCGTTCTTCTTGGCTGACATCGGATGAGGCCTCCAGGTCGTCGGGCGGTGGCAGTCGACCCCAGCGTCGGCAAAAAACCGGTCGAGCCTAGCAGAACCGCCATGTCAGTACCAGTGCAGCGTGCGCAGGGGTGCAGTGGGCGCAGCGCCCAGGAGGCGCGGTGGCGGTTCCCGAGGAGCCCTCGCGAGGGTGCGTACACTGGTCGGAGTCCCACAACCAGGCACCTCCCCACCGACACGGTGCCGTCCACAGAACCGGAGAAGACCATGACGTCAGCGATGCCCGAGAAGCCCGCCCTCGAAGGACTCGAGGCCCGTTGGGGTCAGGTCTGGGAGGCCGACCGCACCTACCGCTTCGACCGCACCGACGCGACCCGCGCCTCCGTGTTCTCGGTCGACACCCCGCCGCCGACCGCCTCGGGCAGCCTGCACATCGGCCACGTGTTCAGCTACACGCACACCGACGTCAAGGCCCGGTTCGAGCGCATGCGCGGCAAGCGGGTGTTCTACCCGATGGGCTGGGACGACAACGGCCTGCCGACCGAGCGTCGCGTGCAGAACTTCTACGGCGTGCGTTGCGACCCGTCGCTGCCCTACGACGCGGACTTCACCCCGCCCTTCGAGGGTGGCGACAACAAGTCGTCGAAGGCCGCCGACCAGGTGCCGATCTCGCGTCGCAACTTCATCGAGCTGTGCGAGCGCCTCACGGTGGAGGACGAGAAGCAGTTCGAGGACGTCTGGCGGAAGCTCGGCCTCTCGGTCGACTGGACCCAGAGCTACCGCACCATCGACGACGACTCGCAGGCCATCGCGCAGAAGGCCTTCCTCCGCAACCTGGCCCGCGGCGAGGCCTACCAGGCCGACGCGCCCACGCTCTGGGACGTCACGTTCCGCACGGCCGTGGCCCAGGCCGAGCTCGAGGACAAAGAGATGCCCGGGGCGTACCACAAGCTCGCCTTCCACCGCACCGACGGCCAGGGCGACGTGCTGATCGACACCACGCGGCCCGAGCTCCTGCCGGCCTGCGTGGCCCTCGTCGCGCACCCCGACGACGAGCGCTACCAGGCTCTGTTCGGCACGACCGTGCGCTCGCCCCTGTTCGACGTCGAGGTGCCCGTGGTGGCCCACCACCTCGCCCAGCCCGACAAGGGCTCCGGCATCGCCATGGTCTGCACCTTCGGCGACACCAACGACGTGGTCTGGTGGCGCGAGCTGCAGCTGCCGAACCGCGCCGTGATCGGCTTCGACGGCCGCTTCGTCAGCGAGGCCCCCGAGGCGATCACGTCCGAGGCGGGACGCGCCTCCTATGCCCAGCTGGCCGGCAAGACGGTGTTCAGCGCCAAGCAGTCCGTCGTCGAGCAGTTGACCGCGTCGGGCGAGCTCGTGGGCGAGATCCGCAAGATCTCGCACCCCGTGAAGTTCTTCGAGAAGGGCGACAAGCCGCTCGAGATCGTCTCGACCCGCCAGTGGTACGTCGTCAACGGCGCCCGCGACGAGCAGCTCAAGGGTTCGCTGCTCGAGCGCGGCGGTCAGGTGGCGTTCCACCCCGACTTCATGCGCGTCCGCTACGACAACTGGGTCAACGGCCTGAACGGCGACTGGTTGATCTCGCGCCAGCGGTTCTTCGGCGTGCCGATCCCCGTCTGGTACCCGCTCGACGGCGACGGCAACCCCGTCTTCGACGAGGTGATCGTGCCCACCGAGGCACAGCTGCCCATCGACCCGGCGTCCCAGGCGGCCCCCGGCTACGACGAGTCGCAGCGCGGCGTGCCCGGCGGCTTCGTCGGCGAGGTCGACGTGATGGACACGTGGGCCACCTCGTCGCTCACCCCGCAGCTGGCCGGCGGGTGGGAGCGCGACCCCGAGCTGTTCGACCTCGTGTTCCCCTACGACGTGCGCCCCCAGGGTCAGGACATCATCCGCACCTGGTTGTTCTCGACGATGCTCCGGTCGCAGCTCGAGTCGGGCACCGTGCCGTGGAAGAACGCGTCGATCTCGGGCTTCATCGTCGACCCCGACCGCAAGAAGATGTCGAAGTCGAAGGGCAACGTGGTCACCCCGGCCGCCATGCTCGACGACCACGGCTCGGACTCGGTGCGCTACTGGGCGGCGTCGAGCCGGCTGGGCACCGACGCGGCGTTCGACCCGCAGAACCCCAAGCAGATCAAGATCGGCCGCCGCCTGGCGATCAAGGTGCTCAACGCAGCCAAGTTCGTGTACTCGTTCGAGCTGCCCTCGGGCGAGTTCGAGATCACGCAGCCGCTCGACCGCGACCTGCTCGCGTCGTTCGCCGCTGTGATCGAGACCGCGACCGAGGCGCTCGAGGCGTACGACCACGCCCGGGCACTCGAGACGACCGAGAAGTTCTTCTGGACGTTCTGCGACGACTACCTCGAGCTCGTGAAGGAACGCGCCTACGGTGCCACGACGCCGGCCGAGCAGGCCTCGGCCGTGCTCGCGCTGCGCACGGTCCTCGAGGGCCTGCTGCGGCTGCTCGCGCCCTACTTGCCGTTCGCCACCGAAGAGGTCTGGTCCTGGACGCACGACGACTCGGTGCACCGGGCCGCGTGGCCGACCGTCGACGAGCTCGGCCTCACCGAGGGCGAGACCTCGTCCGGTCTCGTCGGCCTCGTCGGTCAGGCCCTGATCTTCGTGCGCCGGGCCAAGTCCGACGCCAAGGCCTCGCAGAAGACCCCGGTCGCCTCGGCCGTCATCACGGGCCCCTCGGCCCAGCTCGAGCTCGTGAAGCTCGCGGCGGGTGACCTCGCGGCGGTGGGCAAGATCGCCGAGCTGTCCTTCGCCGAGGGCGACGAGTTGGCGGTCGGTGACATCGTGTTCGCCGAGGTGCCGGCCGACGCCGGTGCAGCCGGGTCGGCCTCCGGTGCGGGCGCCGCTGCCGCTCCTGCCCCGACGGCGGGTGCCTGATGCAGCTCGGCACGCGGTGGAGCGTAGGAGGCGCGGCTCCGGCCGACCTGCCCGCCGCGGTCCTCGGAGCGGTCGCGCAGGTCGAGCGTGAACTCGCCGACCAGAAGGTCGACGCGGCGTCCTGGCGCTGGACGCTCACCTGGCTCGAGCACCGCCCCGTCGTCGAGCTCGACGACGGCACGGTCATCCGGGTCGACGCCGTCACCGGCGAGGCCCGCATCCACGAGCCCGTCGACGCCGAGGGCGGCGACGACGACGACTAGCGCCACGTCGGCCGAGATGTCATGACATGCCGCTCACCTTCGGAGGTGAGCGGCATGTCGTGCTTCCTCGATCACTCGCCGGTCGCCGGCTGTCGGTCGTGGTCAGGCGCGGGCGAGCAGCTCGCCGTGCGGCATGATCAACCAGCCGTCGGGGGCGTCGCGCCAGGTGTGCCAGGCGTCGGCGATCGCGTGCAGCTCGTCGTGCGTGGCCGCGCCCTTCTCGATCGCGTCGGCGTAGAACGCCGACTCCGTCGCCCGGGCCGCCCAGCTGTCGCCCCACCAGGTGCGGTCCTCGTCGGAGGCGAAGCACCACACGGAGGCGCTGCTCGCGACCTCGACGAAGCCCGCCTCGAGCGCCCAGCCCTTGAGGCGCCTCCCCGCGTCGGGTTCGCCGCCGTTGCCGCGGTGCACGGCCTGGTAGACGTCCATCCACCGGTCGAGACCGGGGTTCTCCGGAGCCCAGACGCAGCCGTGGTAGTCGACGTCGCGGACGGCCACGACTCCCCCGGGGCGAGTCACCCGACGCATCTCGCGCAGGGCGGCCACCGGATCGCCCACGTGCTGCAGCACCTGGTGCGCGTGGACGACGTCGAACGCGTCGTCGTCGAACGGCAGCGCGAACAGGTCGGCCGTCTCGAAGTGGACGTTGTGCAGCCCGGCCTCGACCGCGAGGGACGTCGCCTGTTCGACGATGCCGGCTGCGGCGTCGATGCCGATCACCCGACCGGGCGCGACGCGTCCGGCGATGTCGACGGTGATGGTCCCCGGCCCCGATCCGACGTCGAGGACGCTGACCCCGGGCACGAGGTGCGGCTCGAGGTACGCGGCCGAGTTCTCGACCGTCCGCCACGAGTGGCTGCGCAGCACGCTCTCGTGGTGGCCGTGGGTGTACCGGGCGTGCGTCTCGGGGCGTTCGCTCATGCGGCGACCCTAGCGCGCCTCCTAGTGTGGGCTGATGACGAACCCGTTCCTCTCCCCCAGCACGCTGCCGTACTCGCTGCCGCCGTTCGCGAGCATCACCGACGACGACTACGGCCCCGCGTTCGAGGCCGGGTTCGCCGAGCAGCTGGCCGAGGTCGAGGTCATCGCGACCGACCCGGAGGAGCCGACCTTCGAGAACACGGTCGCCGCCCTCGAACGCAGCGGCGCCACGCTCACCCGCGTCGAGCACGTCTTCTTCAACAAGACCTCGTCGGACTCGACCGAGGCCACCGACGCCCTCGAACTCGAGCTGGCTCCGCGACTCGCGGCACACGCCGACGCCATCCGCCTCGACCCGCGTCTCTTCGCCCGGCTCCGCAGCGTGCACGAGCGCCGGGACACCCTCGACCTGACCGCCGAGCAGCGCTACCTCGTCGAGCGACTCGTCGCCGAGGCCACTCGATCGGGGGCTGCCCTCGGCGACGACGCCAAAGACCGCCTGCGTGACCTCAACGGCCGGCTCTCGACCCTGACCACGCGGTTCGAGAAGAACCTCTTGGCCGACACGAACGACCTCGCGGTCGTGGTCGACGACGTCGCCGAACTCGACGGACTCGACGCCGGGGCGATCGCCGCCGCCGCCGAGGCGGCTCGAGAGCGTGGGCACGAGGGGCGCCACGTCATCACCCTCGTGTTGTTCAGCGGCCACCCCTACCTGGCGAGCCTGACCGACGAGGCGCTGCGCGATCGCATCATGCAGGCGTCGCTCTCGCGCGGACGCCGCGGAGGCGAGCACGACAACCGCGAGCTCGTGCTCGAGATCGCCCGACTGCGCGCCGAGCGGGCCGAACTGCTCGGGTTCCGGTCGCACGCCGCCTACGTCACGGCGGGCGAGACCGCGGGCTCCCCCGAGGCGGTGGCCGACCTGCTCGGGCGACTCGCGCCTCCTGCCGCCCGCAACGCGCGCGCCGAACAGGCCGAGCTCGAGCGCGTCGCCGGCCGCACGATCCGGGCCTCGGACTGGGCCTTCTACGCCGAACGCGTACGCACCGAGAAGCACGACGTCGACACGGCCGCGATGCGCCCGTACTTCGAGGCCGAGCGCGTGCTGCACGACGGCGTCTTCTTCGCCGCGGGGCTGCTCTACGGCCTGCGGTTCGCCGAGCGCCCCGACCTGGTCGCGTACCACCCCGACGCGCGGGTCTTCGAGGTGACCGACGCCGACGGCGGCGAGGTCGGCCTCTACGTGCTCGACCTGTACACGCGCGACAGCAAGCGCGGCGGGGCCTGGATGAACCCGCTCGTCTCGCAGTCCACCCTGACCGGACTGCCGACGGTGGTGGTCAACAACCTCAACGTGCCGAAACCGCCGGCCGGCCAGCCGACCCTGCTGACGCTCGACGAGGTGACGACGTTCTTCCACGAGTTCGGGCACGCCCTGCACGGTCTCGTCGCCCGGGTGACCTACCCGAGTTTCTCGGGCACGAACGTCTTCCGCGATTTCGTCGAGTTCCCCAGCCAGGTGAACGAGATGTGGATGCTCTGGCCCGAGGCGCTCGCGAACTACGCGGTGCACCACGAGACCGGCGAGAGGCTCCCGCAGCCGCTGGTCGACGCACTCATCGCCTCGCAGGGGTTCAACCAGGGCTTCGAGACGAGCGAGTACCTCGCTGCTGCCTTGCTCGACCAGGCGTGGCACGCGTTGTCGTCGGCCGAGGCCGCAGCGGTCACCGACGTCGAGGCGTTCGAGCAGGAGGCGCTGGCCGCGGTGGGCCTCGACCTCGCGTCGGTCCCCACCCGCTACTCGAGCACGTACTTCGCCCACACCTTCTCGGGCGGCTACGACGCCGGCTACTACTCGTACATCTGGAGCGAGGTGCTCGACGCCGACACGGTCGAGTGGTTCGAGCAGAACGGAGGGCTCACCCGCGAGAACGGTGACCGGTTCCGCTCACGCCTGCTGGGCGTCGGCGGCTCGAAGGACCCGCTCGAGGCCTACCGCGACTTCCGCGGTCGGGACGCCCGGGTCGAGCCCTTGCTGGCACGCCGCGGTCTCGCCTGACACGGCGTCGCCTGACGCGAGAACGCCCCCGCCGAACCGGCGGGGGCGTTCTGACGTCGCTGCTAGGCGGACTTCTCGGTGCGCTGCTCGACGAGACGCGGCACGATCGTGGGCGCGGCGTTCTCGAGCACCGAGGCCCGAGTGATGACGACTCGGCCGACGGTGTCGTCCGACGGGACGTCGAACATGATCGGACCGAGGACCTCTTCGAGGATGGCTCGGAGCCCGCGGGCGCCGGTCTGACGCAGGACGGCCAGGTCGGCGATCGCCTCGAGGGCGCCGCGATCGAACTCGAGCTCGACCCCGTCGATCTCGAACATGCGCTGGTACTGCCGCACGAGGGCGTTCTTCGGCTCGGTGAGGATCTGCATCAAGGCGGGCTGGTCGAGCTGCGTGACCGTGGTCACCACAGGCAGACGACCGATGAACTCGGGGATCAGACCGAACTTGTGCAGGTCTTCGGGCAGGACCTCGCTGAAGAGGGCTGCTTCGTCTTCTTTGCTGTGCAACGGGGCACCGAAACCGATGCCGCGCTTGCCGGCGCGGTTCGAGATGATGTCTTCGAGCCCGGCGAACGCCCCGGCGACGATGAAGAGCACGTTGGTCGTGTCGACCTGGATGAACTCTTGGTGAGGGTGCTTGCGTCCACCCTGCGGCGGCACCGAGGCGACGGTGCCCTCGAGGATCTTGAGCAGCGCCTGTTGCACGCCCTCGCCCGAGACGTCGCGGGTGATCGACGGGTTCTCGGCCTTGCGGGCGATCTTGTCGATCTCGTCGATGTAGATGATGCCGGTCTCGGCCCGCTTGACGTCGTAGTCGGCGGCCTGGATCAGCTTGAGCAGGATGTTCTCGACGTCTTCGCCGACGTAACCGGCCTCGGTGAGGGCCGTGGCGTCGGCGACGGCGAACGGCACGTTGAGCCGCTTGGCGAGGGTCTGGGCCAGATAGGTCTTGCCGCAGCCGGTCGGGCCGATCAACAGGATGTTCGACTTCGAGATCTCGACCTCGTCGGCGAGCGACTCGGCGGCCGTGAGGGTCGAAGCGGCACGGATGCGCTTGTAGTGGTTGTAGACGGCCACCGAGAGCGCACGCTTCGCCGCGTCCTGCCCGATCACGTACTCTTCGAGGAACGAGTAGATCTCGCGGGGCTTGGGCAGGTCGAACTCGCTCGCGGGTTCGTCACCGGCCTCGGCGAGGCGCTCTTCGATGATCTCGTTGCAGAGCTCGACGCACTCGTCGCAGATGTACACGCCGGGACCGGCGATCAACTGCTGGACCTGCTTCTGGCTCTTGCCGCAGAACGAGCACTTGAGCAGATCGGCACTCTCACCTATGCGCGCCATGCTCGGCCTCCCTGATTGGCTGAGGTCGTCGACCGGGACCGGTCGCCTCGTGCAACGAGCCTAACCCGATCCGCCGACACTCACGGACCGACCCGGGTGGTTCGAGCACATCCGACCGGGGTGGGGGAAGAGCGACGTGCCGCCCGCCCGTCCACCGCTACGACGAAGGCCCCGGGCGGGTGCCCGGGGCCTTCGTCGTCATGCCGTGATCAGCGCGTCAGCGCCGCCGGCTGGTTCTTGCGCGAGCCGAGGACCTGGTCGACGAGACCGTAGGCGAGTGCCTCTTGCGCGCCCAGGATGTTGTCGCGCTCGATGTCGCGGTTCACCTGCTCGGGCGTCTTGTTCGAGTGCTTCGACAGGGTCTCTTCGAGCCAGGTGCGCATGCGCAGCACCTCGGCGGCCTGGATCTCGATGTCGGACGCCTGACCGCCGCTGCTGCCACCGGTCGCGGGCTGGTGGATCAGCACGCGGGCGTTGGGCAACGCGAGACGCTTGCCGGGCTGGCCGGCGGCGAGCAGGACGGCCGCAGCCGACGCCGCCTGACCGAGGCAGACCGTCTGGATCTCGGGACGGATGTACTGCATCGTGTCGTAGATGGCCGTCATGGCCGTGAACGAACCACCGGGCGAGTTGATGTAGAGCGTGATGTCGCGGTCGGGGTCCATGCTCTCGAGCACGAGCAGCTGAGCCATGATGTCGTCGGCCGAGGCGTCGTCGACCTGCACGCCGAGGAAGACGATGCGGTCTTCGAAGAGCTTGGCGTAGGGGTCCTGACGCTTGTAGCCGTAGGCCGTGCGCTCTTCGAAGCTGGGCAGGATGTACCGGGAGCTGGGGGTCTGCACTCGACCCGCGCCACCCATCATCGGGAGTTCCATGAGTTCTTCTCTTTCTCGTTCTGACGAAGGGGCGAAGGGCCTAGGCCTGGTCGGTGCCGGCGCCGCCGACGACGTCGGTGGCCGAGCCGCGGATGTGGTCGACGAAGCCGTACTCGAGGGCCTCTTCGGCGGTGAACCAGCGGTCGCGGTCGCCGTCTTCGTTGATCTGCTCGACGGTCTTGCCCGTCTGCGCAGCCGTGATCTCGGCCAGTCGACGCTTCATCGAGAGGATGAGCTGCGCCTGCGTCTGGATGTCGGACGAGGTGCCGCCGAACCCGCCGTGCGGCTGGTGCAGGAGGACACGCGCGTTCGGCGTGATGTAGCGCTTGCCCTTGGTGCCGGCCGTCAGGAGCAGCTGCCCCATCGACGCGGCCATGCCGATGCCGACGGTGACGATGTCGTTCGGCACGAACTCCATGGCGTCGTAGATCGCCATGCCCGCCGTGATCGACCCGCCGGGCGAGTTGATGTAGAGGTAGATGTCTTTCTCGCTGTCTTCCGCAGCGAGCAGCAGCAGTTTCGCGGCGATCTCGTTGGCGTTCTCGTCGCGGACCTCAGAGCCGAGCCAGATGATCCGGTCTTTGAGCAGTCGGTCAAAAACACTGTTGGGCAGTGTCACGTCGGCCATGGTGGAGCTCCCATTCGTTGTCGCTTGTCGTCGAATCTATCGGAGCCAACGCACGGGTTCCGGGCTGTTCGCCCACGGCAGATACCGCGCCTCCACGGCTCCGCGAACACACCCGAGAGCCCGGGAGGCGCGGTGCCGGGAACGACGGAGGGCCGGGCGCTTTCGCACCCGGCCCTCTCGACGTGACGGGTCAGCCGACCCGCCCCTGCTGCTTACGCGTGGTCGTGACCCGCGTGGTCGTCGTCGCCGCCGACGCCCGCGGTCGCGGTGAAGGCGGACAGGTCGACCGAGTCGCCCTTGCCGTCGACGACCTTGGCCTTGCTGAGCACGACCGCGAGGGCCTTGCTGCGAGCGACCTCGCCGACCATGGCGGGGATCTGGCCGTTCTGGTCGAGGACCTTGATGAACTCGCCGGGGTCCATGCCGTACTGGGCCGCACCCTGGATGAGGTACTGCGTCAGTTCGTCCTGCTCGACCTTGACGGCCTCTTTCTCGGCGATGGCGTCGAGGAGGATCTGGTTGCGGAAGGCCTTCTCGCTGCTCTCTTTCACCTCGGCGCGGTGCTCGTCGTCCTCGAGGCGGTTCTCCTGCTCGAGGTGACGGTGGACCTCGTCCTCGACGAGCTTCTCGGGGACGGGGATCTCGACGGCCTCGAGCAGCTTCTCGACGACCTGGTCGCGTGCCTGGGCACCCTGACCGAAGGTCTTCGACTTGGCCAGCTGCTCTTTCAGGTCACCCTTGAGCTCGTCGATGGTGTCGAACTGGCTGGCGATCTGGGCGAAGTCGTCGTCGGCCTCGGGCAGCTCGCGCTCTTTGACGGCCGTGACGTCGACGGCGATGAGGGCGGTCTCGCCCTCGCGGTCGCCGCCGAGCAGCTTTGACTCGAAGGTGGTGCTCTCGCCCGCGGTGAGCGACTCGAGGGCCTCGTCGATGCCCTCGATCAGCTCGCCCGAGCCGAGCTCGTAGGAGATGCCCTTGGCGGTGTCGACGACGTCGTCGCCGATGGTCGCCGTCAGGTCGATCTGCGCGAAGTCACCCGTGGTGGCGGGGCGGTCGACGGTGACCAGCGTGCCGAAGCGGGTACGCAGGTTCGTCAGCTCTTCGGCGATCTCGTCGTCGGTGATGTCGACCGTGTCGACCGTCAGCTCGAGGCCGTCGTACTCGGGCAGGTCGAAGTCGGGACGCACGTCGACCTCGACGGCGATCTTCAGGTCACCCGAGAAGTCCTTGACGTTCGGCCACTCGACGACGTCGGCCTCGGGACGACCGAGAACGCGGATCTCGGTCTCGGTCACGGCCTCGCGGTAGAACTTGTCGAGGCTCTCGCTGACGGCGTGGTTGAGCACCTCTTCACGACCGACACGCTGGTCGATGATGGGCGGCGGCACCTTGCCCTTGCGGAACCCGGGGATGTTGACCGACTCGGCGATGTGACCGTAGGCGTGCGTGACGCTGGGCTTGAGTTCGTCGGGGGTGACGACGATGTTGAGCTTGACGCGCGTGGGGCTGAGCTTCTCAACCGTGGTCTGGACCAATGTGGGGCTTCTCCTGTGTTGGTGGCGCTGAACTCACATCCGAGACAGCAGGTAGACGATCGTCGGGGCGACAGGACTCGAACCTGCGATCTTCCGCCCCCAAAACGGACGCGCTAGCCACTACGCTACGCCCCGTGTATCAGCCTGGAACCGGCCATCACGCGTGAGCCCCGTTGAGGTCGGGTACGTGAAGACCGCGTCGAGTCTAGCCGACGCCGAGGGCCCGTGACTGAGCGACCTCGTCGGATGCCTTATGCTGGTCTCACCCGTGCGGCCAGGCCGCTCACGGGGATGTAGCTCAATGGTAGAGCCTCAGTCTTCCAAACTGATCACGCGGGTTCGATTCCCGTCATCCCCTCTGTGTTTGTTCGACGCCTCCGGCGTCCGGCGCCGGTGGGCGCCTCGAATGAAATCTTCTCCGCACCTTGCACGCAGGCGTCGGCGCCGGTAGGCGCCCTCAATGAAATCTTCTCTGCACCTTGCACGCAGGCGTCCGGCGTAGGTGGGCGCCTCGGATGAGATCTTCTCCGCAGCCTGCACGCAGGCGTCGGCGCCGTTCAGGCGTCTCTCGGGCGACTCGGGGGGAAGTCCTGCTGGCGGATGATTTTTCCTGGCGCGACGTGACCCAAGATGGCCACATGAGACGCGCGACGTTCGCACGGGTCGCGCTGGTCGGCGCGGTCGTGGCCACCCTCGCGGCCGGGTGCGCCGCCCCTCCGACCGACGCGACCAGCGCCTCCGGGTCCGGCACGTCGGTCCAGGCCGCCGCCGCACCCGGCGTGGCCGTCGCTCCGAGCTCAGGGGGCGTGCGGGTCGCGATCGTCGGCGACTCGTTGACCGCCGGCGGTGGCCGCCTGCTCAGCGAAGGACTCACCGCCGACACCTGGATGACCTACGCCCAGGGCAACGGGGTCGACTACGTGGGCGGCTACGCCAAGGGCGGTTCGACGGTGCAGGAGCAGGCCGCTGCGGTGCGGCCGGTCGACGACGTCGACGTCCTCGTGCTGATGTCCGGCACGAACGACGTGCGCCTCGGGCTGACCTTCGCCGAGTCCGCCGCGTCCTACGACGCGATCGTCGACACGATCCGGCCGGAGCACGTCGTCGTGGCCGCGATCCCGCCCTACGACCGTGCACCCCGGGCCGCGGCGCGGTACGAGGGGCAACTCGAGCGCTACGTCGCCGACAAGGGCTGGACCTTCACCGATCCCTGGGGCTTCGCCCGGGCGGGCGACGTCTTCGCCGCCGGCACGACCGTCGACGGCATCCATCCCACGACGGCCGGTTACAAAGCCCTCGGCCATGCGTTGCGTGACGCCGTCCTCGACGTGGCGGGCCCGCGGGCCGTCGCCCCGCAGGCGGACTCCCCCGCCGACCCGGCCGACGCCGCTCCGGGCACCACCAGCTGACGACATCCGTCGGACGGTCCGGCAGCCGGTCGCGGGAACTCCGCCGAACCGGGGACGAGCCGAGTCAGTGCTGCAGGAAGGCGAGCACCGCCAGCACCCGACGATGGTCGGTGCCGCTGTCCTCGAGCAGGAGCTTCTGGAAGATCGAGGTGACGTTCTTCTCGACCGCACCCGTGCCGATGACCAGCTCGGCCGCGATGGCGGCGTTCGTGCGCCCCTCGGCCATCAGCGTCAGCACCTCTCGCTCACGCGGCGTGAGCGCGGCGAGCGGATCGCTGCGGCGTCCCAGCAACTGCGAGACCACCTGCGGGTCGAGGACCGTCCCGCCGTCGGACACCCGGCCGAGCGCGTCACGGAACTCGTCGAACGAAGCGATGCGGTCCTTGAGCAGGTAGCCGACCCCGCCCGAGCCCGCTTCGAGCAGGTCGCGGGCGTAGGCCACCTCGACGTACTGCGACAGCAGCAGGATGCCGAGGTCGGGCCGACGGCGTCGCGCCTCGATCGCGGCCCGGACGCCCTCGTCGGTGTGCGTGGGCGGCATGCGGACGTCGAGCACGGCGATGTCGGGACGGACCTGTTCGAGGTCGGCCAGCAACGAGTCGGCGTCGCCGTACGCCCCGACGACCTCGACCCCGATCTCGTCGAGCAGTCGAACGAGCCCCTCTCGCAGCAGGACCGAGTCGTCGGCGACGACGACACGGAGGGGCTGACGGGAGGGGCTCTCGAGACTCACGCGTCCAGACTACGGGCGCGGCCCACCGATCACGGGCGCGCGGGCGGCCCGGCCGGCGGGTCGAGCGGCCCGTCGGGCAGCGTGCCGTCGGGCAGCGCCGCGTCGGGCAGCGGCTCGGTCACGGCCGTCGACGAGAACGGCGGCAGCGGCTCGGTCGGCAGTGGCAGCGTCGGGTTGCTCGGCACCTCGATCGTCATCGGGATGCTCACCGTGACGATGGTCGGCCCGCCCTGCGGGCTGCTGATGTCGAGGAAGCCGCCGAGTCCCACGAGGCGCTCCTGCACCCCGGCGAGACCGTGGCCGTCGCGCAGGCCGGCGCCGCCGCGCCCGTCGTCGGTCACGACGAGCTCGAGCAGCGTGCCGATGCCGTCGGGAGCCTGTCGCGTGCGCAGCACCAGGTCGGCGCTGGCCGCTTCGGCGTGCTTGCCCGTGTTCGTCACCAGTTCGGACGCGATGAAGTACGCGTTGCGCTCGATGTCGCTCGGGATCACGACGTGCGCGGGCACCCGGTTGAGCATCGTCGTCGGAACCACCGAGCGGTCGACGAGCGACTCGAGGGCGGCGACGAGGCCGCGGTCCAAGAGCAACGGAGGCGCGAAACCGCGGGACAGGGCGCGCAGCTCCTCGAGGGCCTCGCGAGACTGCACCCGCGCCTCCTCGATGAGGGTCTTGCTCTTCTCGGGGTCGGTGTCGACGGCGCGGGAGGCCGCGGCGAGGTCCATCTGCAGGCGGACGAGGCGCTGCTGCGGGCCGTCGTGGATGTCGCGCTCGAGCCGTCGGAGGGCCGTGCCCTCGGCGGACAGGGCAGCCGTCCGCGAGATCTCGCGGTCGGCGAGCTCGACCTCGAGCTGCTCGCTGCGGAACCCGCCGAGCATGACGGCGGCGATCGCCTGGTGCATGACCACGAAGCCGTGGACGACGTAGGGGTAGACCAGCACGACGCCGGCGAGAAGGGCCAGTGCGAGGACGACGAGCACCGCGCCTCCGCCGTTGCCGATCGCGGACGCCCAGTTGAAGGTGTCGAACGGCGGCAGCGCCTGGAAGACGAGCACGACCCCCAGGACCGCGAGCACCGGGCCGGCCAGCAGGCCCACGAGGACGAAGGTCGTGAAGCCCGCCACGATCGGGAAGACCACGACGCCGTAGAGCAGGTAGAGCCAGTAGTGCGGGTTGGCGAAGACCGAGACGGCCCGCACGAAGCGGTTCGTCGACCGGCCCCACTCGGTGTTCGGCGTCCAGTCGACGGGTCGGATCGGACGGTCGCTGGCCCAGCCCAGGCGGAGCACCTCGAAGGTGCCGAACCACCGGGCGATCCAGAGCGCGCCGAAGACGACGACCGCCAGGAAGACGAGGGTGAAGAGCGAGTCGCTCGACCCGCTGACCGTGTGCAGGAACAACGCGGCGGCCACCGTCACGATGACGACGAGGACGGCCGAGAGCGCGACGTAGCCGAGTTCGCGGGGCAGCTCGCGCCAGCGTCGTCGGTAGCCGCCGGGGCGGGACGGCGGTGAGAGGTAGGGGTTCGCGGCGGTGATTGTGGTCTCCTGGATCATGCCTTCGAGCCTGGTCCGAGCGGGGCGTCCACCCCATGGTGCCAGCGCCCGGAACGCCGGTGGGGTTATCCCCCCTTGCGAGCCGGGTGAGGTGAGGCTGGCCTAGGTGAGCCGAGCCTCAGCTTGCTTGCGGAATTCTCCCAGACGTCTAGCGTTGCCTCCATCGTCTAGGAAAGGACCACGTCATGACCGACATCACCCGCACCGTCCCCCAGGGTTCCGTCGACCCCGACGTCGCCGCCGGCGTCGCCCAGTTCCTCAGCCAGATCGTCACCGACATGACGGCCCTGTCGGTCAACGGCAAGCAGGCCCACTGGCACGTGCGCGGCATCGCGTTCGTCGCCGTCCACGAACTCATCGACGTGGTCGTCGACCACGCCCGCGAATGGGCCGACCTCGCCGCCGAGCGCGTCGTCGCCCTCGGCCTGCCGGTCGACGGACGCATCGAGACCGTCGCCGCCAAGACGGTCATCCCCCCGACCTCCCCCGGCTTCAACCAGATCGACGTGACGATCGCCGAGCTGGTCGCCCAGATCGACGCGTCCCTCGTCGCCGTCCGGGAGGCGATCGACGAGCTCGGTGAGCTCGACGCCTCGAGCCAGGACGTCGCCATCGAGATCTCGCGTGGCCTCGAGAAGGACCGCTGGTTCCTCGCCGCGCACGTCGCCGGCTGACCCTCCTCGCCGGACAGACGAAGGCCGCCACCCCGCCCGGGGTGGCGGCCTTCGCCGTGCAGCGGCCTCGCGGCGCCGACCCGTCAGACGCTCAGGCGCTCAGGCGCTCAGGCGCTCCTCACGACGTCGGCGCTGCTCGACCGGGTCGGGCACCGGTGCCGAGGCGATCAGGCGGCGGGTGTAGTCGTCCGAGGGTGAGGTCAGGATCTCGCTGCGGTCACCGATCTCGACGAGGCGGCCGGAGCGCAGGACGGCGATCCGGTCGCAGAGCGAGTCGACGACGGCGAGGTCGTGACTGATGAACAGGCAGGCGAAGCCCAGCCGGCTCTGCAGCGAGCGGAAGACGTCCAGCACCCGGGCCTGCACCGAGACGTCGAGAGCGCTCGTCGGCTCGTCGGCGATGAGCAGCTCGGGGTCGAGCGCCACCGCTCGGGCGATCGCCACGCGCTGACGTTGCCCGCCGGACAACTCGTGCGGGTACCGCTCCCGCCACGCGCCACCCAACCCGACGTCGGCCAGCAGGGCGTCGACCCGGTCGGTCAGTTCGGAGCCGCGGAGGCGCCGCCGCACCTGCAGCGGCTCGGCGACCGTCTGGGCGATGCTGTACCTCGGGTTGAGCGACGTCGTCGGGTTCTGGAAGACGACGGCGACCCGCTCACGCATGGCGGCGATCTCGCGTCGTCGGGCCGTGCTCAGGTCGACCCCCGTCGCCTGCACGCTCCCCGCCGAGATCGGAGCCAGGCCGATCGCCGCCCGCCCGATCGTCGTCTTGCCACTGCCCGACTCGCCGACCAGGCCCAGGATCTCACCACGGGCGACCTCGAAGCTCACCGCGTCGACGGCGCGGAACCGGCCCACGAGGCGGTTGCCGTACTCGACGACGAGGTCGTGCACGGCGAGCGCCGGGACTGCCTCGCCCGTCACCTCCGCATCGGGCGTCGCCGGGTCGGCCGGACGCGGCTCGACCGCGACCCGGTCGCCCACCCGGGGCACGGCGTCGAGCAGGTCGCGCGTGTAGTCGGCCGCCGGGGCGGCGAACAGGGGTCCGACGTCGTTCGTCTCGACGACCTCGCCCGAGCGCATCACGACGACGCGGTCGGCGAGGTCGGCCACCACCCCCATGTCGTGCGTGATCAGCAGGATGCTGGTGCCCGAGCCGCGCTGGAGGCGGCGGAGCACGTCGAGCACCTCGGCCTGCACCGTCACGTCGAGGGCGGTCGTGGGCTCGTCAGCGATCAGCAGGGCCGGGTCGGAGGCCAGGGCCATCGCGATCATGATCCGCTGGCACTGGCCGCCCGAGAGCTGGTGCGGGAAGGACCTCAGCCGCTCCTCGGGCTCAGGGATCTCGACGCTCGCCAGCAGCTCGACCGCGCGGGCCCGCACGGCCGCCCGGCTCACGGTGGGGTCGTGCCGCCGCACGGCCTCCTCGATCTGGAACCCGACCGTGAAGACGGGGTTGAGGGCCGCCGAGGGGTCCTGGAAAATCATGGCGATCCGCTCACCCCTCAGGTGGCGCACGGCGCTCTCGGGCCGCCCAACCAGTTCGTCGCCGTCGAACACGATCGACCCGCCGACGGTGGCGTTGGCGGGCAGCAGACCCAGCACCGACATGGCGCTGACGCTCTTGCCCGAGCCGGACTCGCCCACCACGGCGAGCACCTCCCCGCGGCGCACGTCGAACGAGGCCCCCTGGACGGCGACCTGGTCGACCCCGTCGACGTCGAAGCGGATGGTGAGGTCGCGGACGCTCAGCAGCGGGTCGGTCATCGGGGCTCCTGGTTCGGGTCGGGCGGCGTGGGCTCGGCCTCCGGGGCCGTCTGGTCGCGGTCGGCCTTGAAGGCCTCCCAATCGGCGAGCATCTTGCGGTGGTACTGCGAGATCCAGGCCATGTAATCGCGGCCGTTGACCAATCGGCGCCGCACCTCCTCGTCCTGTCCGTTCGCGGGGTCGAGCACCGAGAGTCCCTGCTCGATCGTGATGCGCTGCCGGTCGAGGTAGCGGCGCTCGCCCGCGAGCCAGCTGCCCCAGATGTCGTCCTCGGCCCGGAAGTAGTGGCTGCGGTCGCCGGGCACGACGTGCCTCTTGATGAACCCCGAGTCGACCAGGCGTCGCGTCGACATCGAGACGGAGCCGGCGCTGGCGCTGAGGGCCGAGCCCAGGTCGGCCGACGAGACGAAGGGCTCGCGCATCATCATCAGGTAGCCGAGGATGCGCCCGTCCATCAGGGCCGAACCGGCCATCTCCCACATGACGGCGAACTGTTCGACGAACTCGCGGCGGGCGGCGTCGCCGACGGGGGTGACGGTCGTGGCGGTCGTGGCGTCGTCGCTCGGCATGCGTTCTCTCGATCCGTGGGGTCCCGTCTCGGCAGGGCGGGCGCTTCGCCGCCAGCCTAGATCGACGGTCGCGGACGTCGTCATCCGTCGAGCTCCGTCACCGGGCGCATGCTCATGCCTCCGGAGCCGCGCAGCAGCGTGACCCGGCCGTCGCCGTCGAACTCGTAGCGCATGGTCTCGCCCACCGACCCGAAGCCGTTGCCCTGCGCGATGAGCACCTCGCGGGGCCCGGTCACCCGCAGGCGGTCGAGCCCGTCGACGGGATCGGGGGTACCGGGGTGCAGCGCGACCAGGTTCTCGCCCAGCAGGGCGACGTCGACGATGCCGAACTCGCCCGCGAACCGGCCGGTGAACCGAGCCGGGTCGACACCGGACGAGGAGGCGCGGGTCGCCAACCCGGCGGGGGCCGCCTCCCGAGCCAGGTCGAGCAGGCGCAGCACGCCCGACGAGAGGGAGGTGGCGGGTCCGTCGACGGCGTTGGTGAGGACCGAGACGGCCAGCCCGATGGAGGGATCGAAGAGCGTGCGGGTGATGTGTCCGGGGTACCCGCCGGAGTGCCCGACCACGCGGTGCCCGCCGACGCGGTCGATCACGAACCCGAGTCCGTAGTGCGCCGAGGCCGGCTGCGACGCGTCGGACTGCCAGGCCTCCCGTTGGGCGAGCCGCTTGCTGTGCTCGCTCAGCAGGCGCTCGTCGCCGTCGAAGTGCGCAGAGGCGTAGCGGACCAGGTCGGAGGCCGTGCCGTAGAAACCCGTCGCTGCCGCCATGGCCCGCGTGTCGACGTGGTCGAGCCTCACCCGGGTCTGCGACACGTGGCGGCCGCTGTGGCCCGCCGCGTACTCGGCGGCGCGTGCGTCGTCCCACTCGGGCCCCGTGTGGGTGAGGCCGAGGCGGTCGACGATCGACTCGGTCACAAACTCGCCGTACGACCGACCGGACGCCGCCGCGATGACCAGGCCGAGCAGCGAGTACCCGAGGTTGCTGTAGTTGAAGGCGGACCCCGCGGGCGCCTTGTCGCCGTGGTCGAGCAGCATGTCGAGCAGCTCGTCCTCGTCGGGGAACGGACGGCCGTGCTGCCAGTAGTCGCCGTCGAGGCCGTCCCGGACGACCCCGGCACCGTGCTCGAGCAGCTCGCGGACGGTGGCGTCGGCCAGTGACGACCCCGACTCGGCCAGCCGCGGCACGAACGTCCCCACGGGGTCGTCGAGTCGGAGGGCTCCCCGCTCGACGAGCTGCAGGACGGCCGTGGCGGTGAAGGTCTTCGAGTGCGAGGCGATGCGGAACAGGTGCTCCGTGGTCAGCGGGACCCGCGCCTCCTCGTCCGCCAGGCCGTGGGCGGACGACAGCTGTAGGCCTCCGTCGAACCAGACCGCGGTCTGCACCCCGGGGACCCGCTCGCGCCAGCGGCGATAGGCCAGCCACCCGTCGACGTAGGGCAGGGCGGACCGCAGGTCGGTGACCTGCTGCGCGGTGAGGGCGGGGGTGGCGGTCGAGGGGGTCACGGGTCCTCCGGTGGGGGGCGTCATTGCTGGCGGCGGGGGTCGAGGGCGGCACGCAGGGTGTCGCCGAGGCTGATGATGCTGAGCACGGTCACGGCCAGGAACAGCGCCGGGAAGACGAGCAGGTGCGGTGCGTTCTGGAACTGGCTCGACGCGCTCGAGAGCTGCAGGCCCCACGAGATGGCGGGAGCCTCGAGGCCGATGCCCAGATAGGTCAACGAGCTCTCGGCGACGATCACGCCGCCGACCGTGATGGTCGCGACGACGAAGACCGGCGAGAGCGAGCTCGGCAGCACGTAGCGCGTCACGATTCGCCAGGTCGAGAGGCCCATGGTGCGCGCGGCGAGCACGAAGTCCGCCTGCCGCACCGAGCGCACCGAGCCCCGGACGAGGCGCGCCATCGTCGGCCAGCCGAACAGGGCGAGCACCAGCGAGACCGTCAGCACGGACCGCTCACCGGCACTGTTGAGCACCACGACGGCGCCCAGCAGCAGGGGGAAGCCGAGGAAGACGTCGGTCAGGCGCGACAGGGCCGCGTCGACGATGCCGCCGTACAGGCCGGCGATCGTGCCCACGACGATCGCCACGACCATCGAGAGCACCGTGGTCAGCAGGCCGACGGACAAGGAGGCGCGGGTGCCGTGGATCACGTTGGCGTAGACGTCGCAGCCCTGCAGGTCGAACCCGAAGGGGTGACCGCCCGTCGGGTCGGCACCGCTGAGGTTGAGGTCGCAGACGCGCGGGTCGCCGTGACCGAACAGGCCGGCGAAGGGACCGGGGAAGATCGCGATCAGGGCCAGCACGGCGATCACGGCGGCCGGCACGAAGAACCCCGGACGCCGGACGGCACGCCTCAAGGGGTGACGACGACCGTCGGCGAGGGACGGGGCGACGGGGGTGGTGAAGCTCTCGGTCATCGGCGCACTCTCGGGTCGAGCAGGGCATGGATCGCGTCGACCAGGAGGCTGGTGACGAGGAAGACGAGGATCAGCGCGGTCGAGATGCCGACCACCGTGGCGCCCTCGTGGCTGCGGATGGCCCCGAAGAGCAGGTTGCCGACACCCGGCAGGTTGAAGATGCCCTCGATGATGACCGTGCCGCCGGGCAGGTAGCCGAGGTCGGTCGCGAGGAAGGTCGCGGTCGGGATCAACGAGTTGCGCATCACGTGCACCCCGATGACCCGCCGCGGCGTGAGCCCCTTGGCCCGAGCCGTCCGGACGTAGTCCGAGCTCAGGTTCTCGAGCACGGAGGCGCGGGTCAGGCGCGACACCGAGGCCAGGCCGAAAAGCGCGATCACGATGGCGGGCAGCACGTAGGCCGTCGGCCACCCGGTCGTCACGCCGGCGACGGGGAACCAGTCGAGCCGGACCGCGAAGACGAGCTGCAGCGTCACGCCCACCACGAAGACCGGGATCGCGCTGGCGACGATGGTGCCGCCGAGGATGGTCCGGTCGACCAGCGTGCCGCGCTTCAGCGCCGACACCACGCCGAGGCCGATGCCCACGACGATCTCGAGCAGCCAGGCCGACAGGGCGAGCGTGACGGTGACCGGCCACCGGCTGGCCATCTGGTCGGCGACCGACTGCCCGGTGAAGGTCGTGCCGAAGTCGCCCCGGAAGAGCCCGCCGATGTAGCGCGTGTACTGCTGCCAGAGCGGCTCGTCGAGGTGGTACTCGGCGCGCAGGGCGCGGACGACCGCGTCGCTGAGCGGACGGTCCCCGCCGAGCGCCCTGATCGGGTCGCCGGGCAGGGCGAAGACCATGACGTAGATCACGAAGGTCACGCCGACGAAGACGACGGCGAGGCCGCCGACGCGCTCGACCACGGCCAGGACGGTCTTCATCGCGGGGCCGGCCCGGTCGCGTTCCCGGCGGTGTCCCCGGCCGCGAGGTGGGCCGCGGCCGCCAGCACGGCGCCGTACTGGACGCCCACCAGGCTCGAGATCGGGATGACCTCGGCCCGGTCGGCGGCTGCTGCCTCGGCCTGCCAGGCGGCGTAGAGCACCGCGGTCTCGTCGACCAGGCGACGCAGGGGCGCCGTCGCCGTGCCGGCGACCGCCTCGGCCTCGACCGCACGCAGGAGCATGCCGCCGTAGCGCAGCCGGAAGCAGTGCACGAGGTCCTCGCACGAGAAGCGCTCGGCGACGGTGGCGGGACGGGCGGACTCCGGGCTCGCGGCCCGCGCACGGTCGACGGCCCCCATGCGGACGAGCATCGGGACGAAGGCGCGCGAGGCCCGCAGGAAGGGCGACTCGAACGTGAGGAGGGGCTCCGCCCGCGCGAGGAGGTCGACGAGCGCCTCCCCCGTGGCGGTCATCTCACCGCCCGTCCGCCGCAAGAGGTCGGCGTACGACTCGTCGGTCGGCGACCCGTCGTCGGCGTCGGGGTGCTTCCAGTAGGGCAGCTCGGCCACGACCCCGAGGGTGCCGTGTCGGCTCGCGTACTCGCTCGACGACGAGCCGGCGATCTCGAGCGCGGGGTCCACCCCGAGCGACTCGAGGTAGTCGTAGGCGTCGGCGATCGTGCCGGTGCCGAACACCGCCGGCGCGTACCGCTCGAGGAACGGCGACTCGGGCTCGCCCGTGTCGAGCGGCAGCCCGAAGGACGCGGGCACCGCGTGCAACACCTCGGTCAACTCGGGCACGGGGCGGCTCAGGTAGTAGTAGACGCCGCCCATCTCGCCGTTGTGGAGGCTCACGTAGAGATCGGGCCGCAGCTCGTCGATCAGGCGCATCAACCCGAGCGTCTCGGGCATCACGCGGTCGAAGTAGGCGTCCTTGTACGAGGTCGGGAAGGTCCACTCGACCTGCTCGTCGGGTGCCGGCCGGTAGAAGCGCCGTGCGTAGTGGCCCCGGTCGCCCGGGTCGGCGAACCAGCCCTCGTTGAGGCGGCCGCCGTCGGGGTCGATGCTCGGCACGATGTGCCAGGTGGCGTCGAGCGCAGTCCGCAGGTCGCCGTCGGCGCAGAGCGTCTCGGCGAGGTGGATCGCCGTCCACGACCCGATCGGCTCGTTGGGGTGGACCCCGCCGACGATGAGGTGGTCGCGCGAGCCCGAGCCGATGGAGTACGCATGGATCGGCTCGCCCAGGCGGCTCGTCGCCACCCGCCGACTCGAGACGAGACCGGGGTTCTCGCGCTCGAGGCGGGCGAAGTGCCGGCAGAGGTCGTCGAGGGTGGGGAACCCGTCGAGCGGCGGCACCGCCCCGGCCCGACGGACGATGTCGTCCGTCGAGCCGACGACGGCGGAGGAGGTGCGGGTGACGCGGTCGTGGATCGTCACTGCAGGGTGATCCCCTGCACGATCGGGCTGCCCGCGGCCTGCGGCAGCGTCGCGATCTTCTCGCTGGTCACGTAGGAGTACTTGTCGGAGAAAGTGGGCGCGACCGGGAAGTCCTCGAGCACCCGCTCCTGCACGGCCCGGTAGGCCTCGGTAGCGGCCTCGGGCGTCGCGGCCTGGTCGGCCGCGTCGAGCAGCGCGTCGACGTCGGGCGAGCTGTACCAGGTGCAGTCGTGGCACCCGCCGGCCTCGGTGAACAGCGACCGCAGCGTGTTCTGCTGGCTGACGTAGAGGGCACCCCAGTGGCCGAAGTGCGGCCCGGCCGTGGTGCGATCGACGAGCCCCTGGTAGTACTCGGCCCAGTCGGTGCTCGGCTTGGCCACGACGTCGTCGATGCCGAGGTTCTGGCGGATCTGGTTCGCGTAGGCCTCGAAGAGCGAGTCGACGCCGCTGCCGCCGGGGTAGACGATCTCCATGGTGCCGTCGAAGCCCCCGGCCTCGGCCAACAGGGCCTTCGCCGCGTCGGGGTCGAACTCGCAGTACTCTCCGCAGAGGCCGTCCGGCGTGCCCGTCATGGCGGACGGAGTGAAGGCCGTGGCCGGCTCGTAGAGGCCGCCGTAGATGGCGGTGTTCACGGCGTCGCGATCGATCGACATCGAGATGGCCTGTCGCACGCGGACGTCCGAGTAGCGCTCGTCGGTCAGCGGGAAGCCGAGGTAGTCGATGCCCGGGGCGTCGAACGAGTACAGCCGGTCGCCGAAGTCGGCCTCGGCCGAGGTCATCTTGGATGCAGGGAGGAACAGCACGTCGGCGTTGCCCGCGAGCACGTCGGTGTACGCGGTGTTCTGGTCGCTGTAGCTGCGGTAGGTGATGCTGTCGACCTGGGCGGCATCGTCGCCCTGGTAGTCGGCGTACTTCTCTACCGTGAACTCGGCGTCGTCCACCCAGGGCTCGGTCATCTCGAAGGGGCCGTTGCCCACGGGCTCGCGGTCGTACGCGTCCATGTCGTCGTACGCCGACTCGGGCATCGGGTAGAAGCCGGTCTGGGCCTGGCTGATCTGCAGGGGGAACTGGCTGTCGGCGTGCGTCAGCTCGACCGTGAAGGTCGTGTCGTCGACGACGGTGAGGCCGCTCATGGTGCTCGCCGTGGGCTCGCCCTCGGCAGGGTTGAGGTCGGTGTAGCCGACGATGCCGGCGAGCTGGCCGCTGTTCTCGAAGGCGTTGGCGGCGTCGGCCGTGTAGTTCCACGCGTCGACGTAGCTCGTGGCCGTGACGGTGGTGCCGTCCTGGAAGGTCCAGCCGTCGCGCAGGGTGATGGTCCAGGTCACGTTGTCGTCGGATTCGACCGACTCGGCCTGGACGTAGGTGATCGCGTTGTCCGCGTCGACCGAGACGAGTGGAGCGAACAGGCTCATCACCTGGGTGAAGGCGACGGTCTGACGCCCGGGGGTCAGGTGGTCCGGCTCTCCGGTCGCGTAGACGAAGGTGCCGCCCGCGTCGGCGGACGAGCTGTCGCCTCCGGCGGCACAGCCTCCGAGGGTGAGGGCCACGACGGTGGCGGCGGCGGTGACGAGGGTCGTACGGGTGGCTCTCATGTGTCCTCCAGCGCCCGGGGCGGGGCGGGTCGGGTGGTGCACTCCGATGCCGTGACGAGACGGTGTGACGCCACGCTAAAGAGGGTGGCCGCCCGGCGAAAGACCTGGGCGTCAAAAGTTTCACTACTTTTTGAAACCTTCATGGCCACGAAACATCGAGGAAACACCCGGGCCAGGGGTCAGAAGGTCCGGTGGGTCCACCGACCGGCCAGCAACGTGCCCACGACGGGGAGGGCGCGCAGGACGTCGTCGGTCGCGGTGAGCGGGTCGGCCTCGGTGACGACGAGATCTGCGACGGAGTCGACCTCCACCCTCGCCCGTCCGCCCGTCGAGGCCGCGAGCGCCGCCGAGGCGACCAGGCGCTGCTCGGGGTGCCATGGCTCGCGTCCGTCGCGCGACCGCGAGATCGCCGCGGCCATCGCCACCCAGGGGTCGAGCGGGGCCACCGGCGCGTCCGAGCCGAGCTGCAGCCGAACGCCGGCGGCGACCAGGCTCTCGAACGCGTAGGCGCGGTCGGTCCGGCCGGCCCAAAGCCGGTCGGCCACGTCGCGGTCGTCCATGGCGTGCTCGGGCTGCACGCTGGCCACGATGCCGAGGCGCGCGAACCGGTCGACGTCGCGCGCGTCGAGCAACTGCGCGTGCTCGATGCTGCCGCCGCAGCCGACCTGCTCGAGGGCGTCGAGCGCCTGGGCGTTCGCGGCGTCGCCGATCGCGTGCACGGCCGGCACGAACCCCGCCGAGGAGGCGCGGCGCAGCCACCCGACGAGCTCGTCGGTCTCGTAGATGCGCACCCCCCGGGCCGCGGGGTCGCCCTCGAGCCCGGGGTACGGGTCGTGGCACCACGCGGTGCGCGTGCCGAGGGAGCCGTCGGTGATGATCTTGAACGGTCCCATGGTGACGAGGCCGTCGGTGCCCGGGATCACGTCGCCGGTGCGCAGCCCGCGGGCGACGACGGCGTCGAGGTCGCGCGGGTAGACCCCGGGACGGATGCGCAGCCCGCGGGTCCCGCCGGCCACGCGCCGGCTCCAGCGGTCGAGCGACAGCGTCATCTCGAGGTCGACGACGCCGACGACCCCCCGCGCGGAGGCCGCGTCGACGGCCTCGGCGACCCACCCGTCGAGCTGCTCGTCCGGCACGACGCTCACGGCGGCGCTGACGTCGAAGGCCGGCTGCTCGCGCAACAGGCCGGTCGGGTGGTCGGCGTGACCGTGACGGGCCAGGGCGGACGAGTCGAGCCAGACGGAGTGCAGATCGTTGCTGACCAGGACAACCGCCACGTCGCCGGCCACCGAGTCGAGCAGCGCACGGCCCGGGCCGTCGGGCCAGAGTGCGTCCTGGAAGCCGTAGCCGACGAGGGTGCCACCCGCCTCGACCGGCTCGGCGCGCAGGCGCTCCCCCACGATCGAGGCCGCCTCGGCGGCGGACCGCGCCCGCGACAGGTCGAGCCGACGGCGCACCAGCGCCCACTGGTCCATGTGGACGTGGGAGTCCCAGAGGCCGGGGGCGAGCCAGCGGCCGTCGAGGTCGACCACCTCGGCACCGTCGGGGGCGAGACCGGACGCGAGGGCGACGACGCGGCCGCCGTCGAGCAGGACGTCCATGGGGGCGGGCCCGCCGCCGACCAGGCGGACGTCCCTCAGCAGCGTGCGCCGCGCCTCCTCGGCCGGGGTGCCGCCGCCGACCGTCATCGGTCGCGCACCCGGCGCATCTCGGCGGCGAGCGCCGGCTGCGCGTAGTGCTCTCCGTGCTCGAGCTCGTCGACGATGCGGTCGACGACCTCGGGCGCCTTGTTCTGGCTGAGCTTCGCGCGGGCGTCGAACCGGGTCACCCGCAGGCGGATGCCGACGGTGCCCTTGGCGACGCGTCGCGAGCCCGCGTCGTCGAGGGTGAGCGTGGACGGCTCGGGCATGACGCGCTCGAAGTGGTCGACGAGCTCGCCCAGCACCCGGAAGTTCTCGTCGTCGGAGAGGATCTCGGGCGTGCCCCAGAGATGCGCCGTGACGTGGTTCCAGGTGGGGATGATCTGCTCGGCCGGGTACCAGCCGGGCGAGACGTAGCCGTGCGGGCCCTGGACGATGACCAGGACCTCGTGCTCGCCCAGTTCGTGCGAGCGCTCGTCGGGGCGGCCGACGTGGCTGACGAGCACGATCGCCTCGGGGTCGGCGGGGTCCTCTTCGAGGACGACGGGGTAGTGGGACGCGACGAGACCGGCCGCCGTGTGCGAGACGATCGTGGCCCACGGGTTCTCGCGGACCAGCCGCTTGACCTCGCCGACGTCGGACAGGACGAACGTGGGGGTGTGTCGCATGGTGTCACCCTGTCACAGGTTTCAGCCGCGACTGAAAGCTGTGACACGCACGTAACACGACGGGCCCGCTCACACCTGGTCGGTCGGGCACCAGTACAGCTTGCGGCCCGCGGCCACCTCCATGACGATGTTCGTCCCGCAGACCCGGCACGGCAGGCCCTCGCGGTGGTAGACCCAGTGCCGGTCGGCCCGGCTGCGGAGCGCCTTGGCGTGCTGGGCCTTCGTGAGGCCGTCCATCGTCATCATCTGGCCGATCTCGACGCCGCTCTTCAGCAGCTTCGTCCAGTCCTTGTACAGGGCCCGCAGGACGTCTTCGGGCACCTGGTTGCCGGGCGTGTGCGGGTCGAGCCGGGCCCGGAACAGCAACTCGGCGCGGTAGATGTTGCCGATGCCGCTGACGACGCTCTGGTCCATCAACAGCAGGCCGATCGGGGTGCGCTTCTTGCGGACGGTCGTGACGAAGCGGTCGCTGCCCTTCTTGGGCGAGTCGACCAGGGGGTCGGGGCCGAGCTTCGAGATCGCCAGGTCGACACCCGCCGCATCGAGGACCTCGCACTTCGTCGGGCCACGGAGGTCGCCGACGGCGGTGTCGGTCAGCAACCGCACGCGCACCTGCCCGACGGGCTCGGGCGGGAACGACTCGATGTCGTCCTCGGTCTTCTCCTGCTCGGCCATGCGCACGCGTGTCCTGCGAGGGGCACCGATGCTCGCCATGGAGTCCTCGCCGTCGTCGTCGGGAGCGTTCTCGGCCTTGCGGGTGGCCGCCCGACGGGTGCGCGACTCGGCCATCGAATGGCCCGTGGCGATGTCGCCGGCGAAGTCCCACGCGCCGTAGAGCCCGAGATGCACGTGCAACCACAGACCGTTGTCGAACTCGAGGAACATCTGTTTGCCGACGGCCTTCGCATCGACCATCGTGGCGCCGTCGAGCCGGGTCGCCCCGTCGGCGAACCGACCCTGGGGTGAGCTCAGCTCGACGCGGTGACCGACGAAGCTCTGCTCGAACTGGTTGGCGATGCGGTGGACGGAATGGCCTTCGGGCACGGCGACACCTCTCTCGGTGGTCGATGGTGACGGTCTCACGCGTGACGGCGGAGACGACGGAGCGGCGAGGCCCCGGTGGGGGTCCCGCCGCTCTCGACGTTACGTCGTCAGTCGACCGGGTGACCGGCGATCGCGCCCGTGGTCTCGTACTCGCCGACCTGCGCGATGCGGCGCACGTGGCGTTCGTCGTGGCTGAACGGCTCGGCGACGAAGGCGTCGATGAAGGCGAGCGCCTCGGCCTCGGTGTGCTGACGTGCCCCGATCGCGATGACGTTGGCGTCGTTGTGCTGACGGGCGAGCTTCGCGGTCGAGTCGTTCCAGACCAGGGCCGCCCGGACGCCCTCGACCTTGTTCGCGGCGATCTGCTCGCCGTTGCCCGAGCCGCCGAAGACGACGCCGAGCGCCTCGTGGCCGGCACGCTGGTCACGCACGGTCGCCCGCGCCGCCGCGATGCAGAACGAGGGGTAGTCGTCGAGCGGCTCGTAGCTCGTCGGACCGTGGTCGGTCACGTCGTGGCCCGCGTCGGTGAGGTGCTGGATGACGGTCGTGCTGAAGTCGAGGCCGGCGTGATCGGTCGCCACGTGGATGCGCATGGTGACCATCCTAGAACCGGGCCACGACGGGGCCGACCGGCACCGCGCCTCCTCGTGGTCCGCGTCGGGACCCGAGGAGGCGCGGGTCCTCAGTCGAAGATCGGCCCGACCGTGCGAGAGCGCTTGATCTCGAAGAACCCGGGGTACGACGCCACGGCGACGACGCCGTCCCAGAGGCGAACGGCCTCGTCGCCCTTCGGTGCGGGCGAGATGACGGGGCCGAAGAAGGCCACGCCGTCGACCGCGATCACGGGGGTGCCGACGTCCTGGCCGACGCGGCCGATGCCGTCGAAGTGGCTGGCACGCATCTGCTCGTCGAACTCGTCGCCGTCGGCGTACCGCGCGAAGTCGGCGGGCAGCCCGACCTCGGCCACGGCCCCGGCGATGACGACGTCGCCGTCCTTCTCGCCCTCGTGGTGGATGCGGGTGCCGAGGGCGTCGTACAGCGGCTTGACGATCTGCTGACCGTGGAGCTCGCCCGCGGCCGTGACGAGACGCGTGTAGCGCAGCATGCGGGCGAAGTTCGCCCTGTACTCGTCGCTGACGTCGGCGTCCTCGTTGAGCACCGCGAGGCTCATGACGTGGAAGGTGACGTCGAGGTCGCGGTGCTGCGCGACCTCGTCGACCCAGCGACTGGTCATCCAGGCCCAGGGGCACGAGGGGTCGAACCAGAAGTCGACGACGGTGTGGGACGCGGGGGCGGGGGTGTCGGTCATGCCCTCAGTCAACACCCCGGCGTCGTACAGCCGGTCTAGGCTTTCAGCGGACCACGAGTCCCCCCTCACCCCCCAGACGGATGGAGCCAGCGTGCCCGGAGAGAACCTCACCCGCGTCGAGGCGCAAGAGCGCAAGAACGTCGTCGACGTGCAGTCGTACGAGATCGCCCTCGACCTGACCCGCGGCGACGAGGTGTTCGGCAGCTCGACCACCGTGCGCTTCACCGCCACCCCCGGTGCGTCGACCTTCATCGACGCGCTCACCCGCACCGTGCACTCGGTGACGCTCAACGGCACCGCGCTCGACGTCGACGCGGTCTCCGACGGCGTCCGCATCCAGCTCGCCGAGCTGGCCGCCGACAACGTGCTCGAGGTCGTCGCCGACGCCGAGTACACCAACACCGGCGAGGGCCTGCACCGCTTCGTCGACCCGGTCGACGGCGAGGTCTACCTCTACTCGCAGTTCGAGGTGCCCGACAGCCGCCGCGTCTTCGCGGTCTTCGAGCAGCCCGACCTCAAGGCGACGTTCCGGTTCACGGTCACCGCGCCCGCACGCTGGCAGGTCGTCAGCAACCAGACCACCCCCGAACCCGTCGTCGACGGCGAGACCGGCACCTGGACGTTCTCGCCCACGCCCGTGCTCTCGAGCTACGTCACGGCGATCATCGCCGGCCCGTACGACGTCGTCCGCAGCGACCTCACCAGCTCCGACGGCCGCACGATCCCGCTGGGCATCTTCACGCGTCGCTCGCTCACGGAGTACCTCGACGCCGACTACATCTTCGAGAAGACCCGTCAGGGCTTCGCCTACTACGAAGAGAAGTTCGACTACGCGTACCCCTTCGAGAAGTACGACCAGCTCTTCGTGCCGGAGTTCAACGCCGGCGCCATGGAGAACGCGGGTGCCGTCACCTTCGTCGAGACCTACGTCTTCCGCAGCAAGGTGACCGACGCCATCAAGGAGCGCCGCGTCGTCACGATCCTGCACGAGCTCGCCCACATGTGGTTCGGCGACCTCGTCACGATGAAGTGGTGGAACGACCTCTGGCTGAACGAGTCGTTCGCCGAGTGGGCCTCGACCATCTCGACCGCCGAGGCGACCGAGTGGACCGAGGCCTGGACCACCTTCCAGGCGATGGAGAAGAGCTGGGCCTACCGCCAGGACCAGCTGCCCTCGACCCACCCCGTCGTCGCCACGATCACCGACCTCGAGGACGTCCAGGTCAACTTCGACGGCATCACCTACGCCAAGGGCGGGTCGGTCCTCAAGCAGCTCGTCGCCTGGGTCGGCATCGACGCCTTCTACGCCGGCGTCGCCGCCTACTTCAAGAAGCACCACCACTCCAACACCGAGTTGAGCGACCTGCTCGTGGAGCTCGAGGCGACCTCGGGCCGCGAGCTGACCAGCTGGTCGAAGCTCTGGCTCGAGACCGCGGGCGTCAACACCCTGCGTCCCGAGCTCGAGGTCGACGAGCACGGCGTCATCACGTCGTTCGCCGTGCTGCAGGAGGCACCCGCCGACTACCCCACCATCCGCCCGCACCGCCTCGCCATCGGCCTCTACGCCCTGCAGGGCGACGCCCTGGTGCGCACCGACCGCGTCGAGATCGACGTCGACGGCACCCGCACCGAGGTGCCCGAACTGGTCGGCCTGAACCGCGGCGACCTCGTGCTGATCAACGACGACGACCTCGCCTACGCGAAGATCCGCCTCGACGAGGTGTCGCTCGCCACCGCGATCGCGCACCTGTCGAAGATCTCGAACCCGCTGGCCCGCGCCCTCGTCTGGGGCTCGGTCTGGGACGCGACGCGCGACGCCGAGACCTCGGCCTCCGACTACGTGCGACTCGTGCTCGACAACATCGCGACCGAGACCGAGTCGACGACGATCCGCACCACGCTCTCGCAGCTGCTGCAGACCGCCCGCAGCTACGTCGCCCCCGCACGCCGCGCCTCCACGATCACCGAGGTCGGCGACGGCCTCTGGGCCCTGGCCCAAGGTGCCGAGGCCGGGTCGGACGCACAGTTCCAGTTCGTCACCTTCTTCGCCGCGATCGCGTCCACCGAGGCGCACGAGGAGGCGCTGGCCGGTCTGCTCGACGGATCGCTCGCCCTCGAGGGCCTCACCGTCGACACCGACCTGCGCTGGCAGCTGCTCGAGGGCCTCGTGCTCGTCGGCGGTGCCGGCGATGCCGAGATCGACGCCGCCCTCGCCGAGGACAACACGGCGAACGGCGCCCAGGCGGCCGCACGGGCCCGTGCGACGATCGCGACCACCGAGGGCAAGCTCGCCGCCTTCGCGTCGGTCGTCGACAGCGCCGAACAGCCCAACGCCATCGTCCGCGCGACGACCCTCGGGTTCCAGCACACGAACGACCCGGCGATCCTGCAGCCCCTCGTCGAGCGCTACTTCTCGTCGCTCACCGGCATCTGGGAGTCGCGCAGCTACCACATCGCCGACACCCTCGTCTCGGGGCTGTACCCGGCCGGCCTCGCCGACCAGGCGCTCGTCGACGCGTCGTACGCGTGGCTCGAGGCGAACCCCGAGACGCCGGCCCTGCGCCGCATCGTGAGCGAGAGCGTCGCGGGCGTCGAGCGGGCCCTGCGGGTGCAGGCGGTCGACCAGCAGTAGTCACGTCCCGGGTCGCGCTGCGACCCGACGACCGACCCGGACGGCGGACCCTATCACAGGGCCCGCCGTTCCGGCGTCCAGGCGCCTCCCGGGTGGGGTTGCGGGGGCATGCTTGACTTGTCGCTCATATGGACGTTCTTCTCGCTGCCGCCACCGACCCCGCCGCCCCGATCGCCTTCGACTGGGACGCCTTCTGGACGATGTGGCGAGTTCCCATCCGGATCGCCGCGATCCTGCTCGTCGCGGTGCTGTTGCGCGTCGCCCTGCACTTCACCATCCGTCGGGTGGTCGACCAGGTCGTGAACGGCATCAAGCGGAAGCAGAACGTCGACGACACGCAGGCCCTCATGGCGTCGCCGCTCCAGGCGGTCCGCGTCGTGCAGCGCACTCGGACCCTCGGCAGCGTGCTGAACAACGTGGTCACGGTCGTCGTCGCGGGCATCGCGCTCGTGTTGATCCTCGGCGAACTCAACTTCAACGCCGTCGCCATCGTCAGCGCGGCCGGAGTCGTGGGGGCGGGTCTCGCATTCGGTGCCCAGAACATCGTGAAGGACATGCTCAACGGCATCTTCATGGTCGCCGAGGACCAGCTCGGTGTGGGGGACGTCGTCGACGTCGGACCCGCCGCCGGTGTCGTCGAAGCGGTGGGCATCAGGGTCACCCAGGTGCGCGACGTCAACGGCGTGCTGTGGTTCGTGCGCAACGGCGAGATCCTGCGGGTGGGCAACATGTCGCAGGGCTGGACGCGCGTGGTCATCGACCTCGCCGTGCCGTACTCGGCCGACGTGGACCAGGTGCAGGACGCCATGCTGAACACGGCCAACGAGCTCGCGGCGATCCCCAAGTGGAGGCGCGCCATCATCGACCAGCCCGAGGTCTGGGGCATCCAGTCGATCGCCGAGGAGCACGTGGTGATCCGCATCGTCGCCAAGACCCGGTCCTCCGACCGCGACAACGTCGACCGCGAGCTGCGGTCACGGCTCAAGAAGACCCTGGACGCCATGGACATCGTGCTGCCCTCGTTGACGAGCGTCGTCCTGACCGGCTTCGACAGCGCCTCCTCGGTCCAGGGTGCCCGGGCGCCGCGCACGGTGCCGACGCCCCACGTGCCGCGGAGCAAGCGCAAGTGAGCGACCTCCCGCTGACGCCGCGCCCGTCCAGTGCGCAGCCCGTGACTCCCCCGCCGTCGGCCGTGCCGGTCACCGTCCGGCGGGGTCTCGGTGACGATGCCGTCCAGGGCAACTTCTGGCAGCAGATCGGCGGTAGGCCGACCTTCGAGAAGCTGGTCCGCCGCTTCTACGAGGGCGTCCGGACCGACGAGGTGCTCTGGCCGATGTATCCCGAGACGGATCTCGAGGGCGCGATCCAGCGCTTGACGGGGTTCCTCGAGCAGTACTGGGGTGGGCCCACCACGTACAGCGAGGAGCGGGGGCACCCCCGCCTGCGCATGCGGCACATGCCGTTCCGGGTGACGCCCGAGGCACGTGACCACTGGCTGCAGCACATGCGGGTGGCCGTCGACGAACTGGAACTCGCGCCCCTCGACGACGCGATGCTCTGGGGTTACCTCGACCGTGCCGCCCAGGCCATGGTCAACACGTTCGAGCGCTGACCGCTCGCCGCCGGACCGTTCGGCGTCGGATCGCTCGTCAGAGCAAGGACGACCGCCGTTTGACGAGGACGTGGCCCTTGGACGTCGTGAGGCGCGTCCAGGTGCCGGTTTCGAAGACGGTCACCTCGTCCTCGCCGTCGAGGAAGCCCAGGCTGAGCGCACCGAAGCCGGCGCCGGCGGGGACTCCTTCGGCGCCCTCGACGGGTGCCGACCACACATCGGCCCGCACCCGGTGCACGATCTGCTCGCCGGTGCCCGTGGGGATCGCCTCGGCGACGCGGGCGATGCCGGCCTCGGCCGTCGTGCGGAGGCGATCGGCCTCGATCGGTTCGAGCCGCGCCCAACCGCCCCGCGGCGGCGAGATGGCTGCCCAGGTCACCGTGTTGACCGTGGCGGGCACGGACACGGTGACGGGCGCGGTCGGGTCGACGACGTCGTTCTGCAGGCGCACGAGGCGCTCCTTCAGCGACCGGACCGGCACCACGGCGTCGAACTCGGGTCGGTCGTCGAGCTGGAAGGTGCGGAGGCCGAGCACGGTGGGGCTCGAGTCGAGCAGTCCCATCGGGTAGAAGACGGCGACGTAGACGGCGAGGACGCCCGAGCCGGCGATGAGCCGGACCGAACCGTCCTCCACCCGGCCGGCACGCCCGAGATAGGTCGCGAGATCGCTGAGGGACAGGGAGTCGGGGAGGGTGAATGCGTCGTTCATCGGCCCCCTAAACTACATCGGGTGACCGTCGATCCGCTGCAGAGCCTGCTGTCCACCCTCGACCTCTCGCCGGCGGGCAACGTCGGCGGGCAGGACGTCTTCACCGGGGGGTCACAGCCCGAGCCGCTCGGTCGCGTGTTCGGCGGACAGGTCGCCGCACAGGCCCTCGTCGCCGCCCAGCGCACCGTCGGGGGCGGACGCGACGTCCATTCGCTGCACTCGTACTTCCTGCGGCCCGGCGACCTCACGATCCCCATCACCTTCACGGTCGACCGCATCCACGACGGCCGCTCGTTCGCGACCCGACGCACCCAGGCCTCGCAGGACGGCGTGCCGATCTTCTCGATGATCGCGTCCTTCCAGACCCCCGACGAGGGGCTCGACCACCAGGTCGACATGCCCACCGGGCTGCCCGACCCCGAGGACGTCCCGAGCGACGCCGAACTGTTGTCGGCCGTCGACAACCCCGTCGCCCAGTCGTGGGCGCGTCGCCCGTTCGACATGCGTCACGTGCCCTCACCCGTGTTCTTCAGCGTCGAGGGCGACCACGTCGCCCACCAGGCCGTCTGGCTCAAGGCCACGGGCCCGCTGCCCGACGACGCCGACCTGCACCGCGCCGCGCTGCTCTACGCCAGCGACTACACCCTGCTCGAACCGATCTACCGCCGCCACGGCGTCGCGTTCGTCACCCCCGGGCTCAAGGTCGCGAGCCTCGACCACGCCATGTGGTGGCACCGCCCCGCTCGAGTCGACGAGTGGCTGCTGTACGTGCAAGAGAGCCCCAACGCGGTCGGTGGCCGCGGACTCTCGCTCGGGCGCATCTACGACCGCGCGGGCACGCTCGTGGCCAGCGTCGCGCAAGAGGGCATGGTGCGGGTGCCGCGAGGCTGACCCGGCGCGTGCCGGGTCAGCGCCGGCGGAAGACCAGGGGTTCTTCGACGAACGGCGACCAGGCGTCGCGCTCGAGATCGGAGATGCGACGTGGCTGGTTGCTCGCCGAGTCGACGAGCACGATCGTGGTGGCGGCCTTGGTGAACAGCTGCCGGGGTTCGACGCCCTCGGGCGACCAGACCTCGTAGCAGACCTCGAGGCTCGCTCCGCCGAGACGACCGACCCAGATCTGCACGTCGAGCGGGGCCCGCAGGTACGGGATGGGGATCAGGTACTCGAGCTCTTGCCGGGCGATGAGCGTCATCGTGATGGCGTTCGGACTGCCGTCGAGGACGGCGGCCGACGACCGCTCGTCGATCGCCCCGTCTGCCGACCAGAACGCGTCGATGCGCGCCTCCTCGAGGAGGCGCAGCATCGACGCGTTGTTCACGTGTCGGTACCCGTCGAGATCGCTCCAGCGGACTCGGGTCGGCACGTGCAGGCGGGTCATGACGGTGCGGTGCCGGTCAGTCGCGCGTGAGCTTGCGGTACGTGGCCGAACTCGGCTTCGCCGCGTCGGCACCGAGGCGCTCGATCTTGTTCTCTTCGTACGCCTCGAAGTTGCCCTCGAACCAGTACCAGTTGGGGGTGCCGTCGTCGTTCAGGCCCTCCCACGAGAGGATGTGCGTCGCGATGCGGTCGAGGAACCACCGGTCGTGTGTGATGACCACGGCACAGCCGGGGAACTCGAGCAGCGCGTTCTCGAGGCTGCCCAGGGTCTCGACGTCGAGGTCGTTGGTGGGCTCGTCGAGCAGCAGCAGGTTGCCGCCCTGCTTGAGGGTCAGCGCCAGGTTGAGACGGTTGCGCTCACCACCGGACAGCACGCCCGCCTTCTTCTGCTGGTCGGGGCCCTTGAATCCGAACTGCGACACGTAGGCGCGCGACGGGATCTCGGTCTTGCCGACCTGGATGTAGTCGTGCCCCTCGGACACGACCTCCCACAGGTTCTTGTTCGGGTCGATGCCGCCACGGCTCTGGTCGACGTACGAGATGTCGACCGTCTCGCCGACCTTCAGCTCGCCGCCGTCGAGCGGCTCGAGACCGACGACGGTCTTGAAGAGCGTCGTCTTGCCGACGCCGTTCGGGCCGATCACACCGACGATGCCGTTGCGGGGCAGGGTGAACGACAGGTCGTCGATGAGCACCCGCTCACCGAACGCCTTGTGCAGCTTCTTGGCGTCGATGACCTGCGAGCCGAGGCGGGGGCCCACGGGGATCGCGATCTCTTCGAAGTCCAAGGTGCGCGTGCGCTCGGCCTCGTTCGCCATCTCTTCGTAGCGCGCCAGACGTGCCTTCGACTTGGCCTGGCGGCCCTTGGCGTTGCTGCGGACCCACTCGAGCTCGGAGGCGAGGCGCTTGGCGAGCTTGGCGTCCTTCTTGCCCTGGACCTGGAGGCGCTCGCCCTTCTTCTCGAGGTAGGTCGAGTAGTTGCCCTCGTAGGGGTAGAGGCGGCCGCGGTCGACCTCGGCGATCCACTCGGCGACGTGGTCGAGGAAGTACCGGTCGTGGGTCACGGCGAGCACGGCGCCGGGGTACTTGCTGAGGTGCTGCTCGAGCCAGAGCACGCTCTCGGCGTCGAGGTGGTTGGTGGGCTCGTCGAGGAGCAGGAGGTCGGGCTTCTGCAGCAGCAGCTTGCACAGCGCGACGCGGCGCTTCTCACCACCGGAGAGGTTCGCGACCTCGGCATCGCCCGGAGGCGTGCGCAGAGCCGACATGGCCTGCTCGAGCTGGGAGTCGAGGTCCCACGCGTCGGCGGCGTCGATCTCTTCTTGCAGGGTGCCCATCTCGGCGAGCAGCGCGTCGAAGTCGGCGTCGGGCTCGGCCATGGCGGCCGAGACCTCGTTGAAGCGGTCGAGCTTCTGCTTGATCGGCCCCACGCCCTCTTGGACGTTCTCGAGGACGGTCTTCGTCTCGTCGAGTTCGGGCTCTTGCATGAGGATGCCGACCGAGTAGCCGGGGCTGAGCTTCGCCTCGCCGTTGCTGGGGGTGTCGAGGCCCGCCATGATCTTGAGGATCGTCGACTTGCCGGCGCCGTTCGGCCCCACGACACCGATCTTCGCCCCCGGGATGAACGACATGGTGACGTCGTCGAGGATCAGCTTGTCGCCGACCGCCTTGCGGGCGCGCACCATCGAGTAAATGTATTCGGCCATGGCAGCGAGTCTATCGGGCGGGGCCCCGCCCCCGACGTCACCAGTCGATGGCTCGGGTCGACCCCACGAGGCAGGCGCCCGTGCCGAGCACCGGCGCCGTCTGGCTCGTGTAGCCGGCGCCCGAGACCTGCCCGATCAAGCAGTCCTGACCCCAGAGCACCGAGAACTGCACGCTGTCGGCGTCACGGCCGATCGAGGTCGTGTCGGCGGTGACCTGCATCGTCGACTTGTCGAAGCCCGCGGCCACCAGCGCGTCGACGACCGCACGCCCGCCCGGGCGGGCGTTCGCCGCGACGGTCGCGGCGTTCACCTCGTCGAAGTGGGCCAGCGCCTCGGCCGTCGTCGACTCGGACGAGAACGCCGGAGCGCCCGTCGAGATCGCCGTGGGCGGCGTCGTCGGCGCCGGCTCGGGTGACGAGGTGCAGCCCACGAGGGGGACCACCACGGCCAGCAGGATCGCGGCGAGCGCCGGGCCGCGTGGGGGTCTCGAACCGGTCACGGGTGCCCTTCGTCGCGGGTGGCGGCCGCGGGTCGGCCAGCCGTGTCGAGTCTACGGCGTGCCGACCCGCGGGCCGGGAACACGGGGGTGCCCGGGTGGTCAGAACGGGGCCAACACCTCGTCGGCGCCGACGGACTGTGGAGCACCCCAGTCCGCGCCGTCGTCAGGGACCGCCACCCGGTCGGGGGCCGACGCGGACGCATCCGACGCGGAAGCGTCCGAGGGGCCACCTTGACCGGCCCCACCGTCGCCCTCCGTCTCGGGTGCCGCCCCGCTCTGGTCGGGGGTCGCGTCCGCATCGTCACCACCCGCGGCCGACGGCGCCACCGGCCCGGCGGCCGGGGCGGACGCGACCCGCCGTTCGAAGGTCGACCTGCCCCAGACGAGGTCGTGACCGATCGCGTCGGCGTCGATCTCGACCGTCATGCCGCTGCGTTCGCCGGACTCCCACGAGCGGATGCGCACCCGCCCGGTGACGACGACCCGCTGCCCCTTGCGGAGGCTGGCCAGGACGTTGTCGGCGAGCTGGCGGAAGGCCGTGACGGTGTACCAGTTCGTCTCGCCGTCCACCCACTCGCCCTTGACGCGGTCGTAGCGCCGTTGCGACGAGGCGAGCCGGAAGCTCGTGATGGAGAGGCCGGACTGCGTGACGAGGGCCCGGGGGTCGGTCGCGATGATCCCTGTGAGGGTGATGGTGTCTGTCATGACGGGAGTCTCGCGAAGGCGGGACGCCCCCGGGACGGCACCCGCGCCTCCTTGTGGAGAAAGACTGCGGGGGCCGCTCGGGGGACGACGCGACTGCAGGTCGTCCGGCGACTACCGAGCCTCAGTGTTCGTGGAACTCGGGGTAGTCGGCGCCCGGCCCCAACGCCGCGAACAGGGCGCTCTTGGCCACGGCCAGGGTCGGATAGACGCCGCCGTCCTGCCCCTTCGCGGACAGTCGCACGGCGAAGCCGTCGTCGGTCCGCAGGATGGTGCCGACCGCGCCTGCCGGGCCCACGGCCACCCAGGTCTGTCGGTGCAAGGTGTTCTGGTCACTCATCGTCGAGCGCCCCTTTCCTCTTCTCTCGGTCGGTCGCGCCGGTCGGCGCGGCCCGTCTACGAGGCGAGCACGTACTTCGCGTACGACTTGCGGATCTTGGTGACCTTCGGCAGAGCGACGGCCGTGCAGTAGCCCTGGCCGGGGTTCTTGGCGAAGAAGTCCTGGTGGTGCTCCTCGGCGTCGTACCAGGTGGGCAGCGGCTCGATCGTCGTGACGACACCGCCGTCCCAGGCCTCGGAGGCGCGATCGCGGGCCGCCCGGAAGAGCGCCTCCTGCTCGTCGTCGGCGAAGAACATCGCCGAGCGGTACTGGGTGCCGACGTCCGCGCCCTGCCGGTTCAGCTGACGCGGGTCGTGCAGGGTGAAGAAGACGTCGAGGACGACGTCGGCGGGGAGCTTCTCGGGGTCGAAGGTGACCGCGACGGCCTCGGCGTGCCCCGTCCGGCCGGTGCACACGTCGTCGTAGCTCGGCTGCACGGTGTCTCCGCCGGTGTAGCCCGAGACCACCTCGGTGACGCCGTCGAGGGTGCGGTAGACCGCGTCGAGGCACCAGAAGCAACCGCCGGCGAGAACGAATGTCGTCATGCCCGTGAACCTACTCCCGAGTCGAGGCCCCGCCCTAGGCTGACCGCATGAGATCACCCTTCACGCCCTACGTCGCCGACGACGCACGGTACTCACGACTCGACTACGTCCGAACGGGCCGCAGCGGGCTCAAGCTGCCCCGCATCTCGCTGGGCTTCTGGAACAACTTCGGTTCGGACCGCGGACTCGAGACCCAGCGCGACATCGTGCTCCGCGCGTTCGACCGCGGGGTCACCCACTTCGACCTGGCGAACAACTACGGCCCGCCCTACGGCTCGGCGGAAGAGCAGTTCGGCCGCATCGCCGCGGCGAACCTGCGCCCCTACCGTGACGAGATCGTGGTGTCGTCCAAGGCGGGTTACGACATGACCCCCGGGCCGTACGGCGACGGGGGGTCGCGCAAGTACCTGCTGAACTCGCTCGAGGCCAGCCTCGGGCGGCTCGGCATGGACCACGTCGACATCTTCTACTCGCACCGTCCCGACCCCGAGACCCCGATCGACGAGACGATGGGGGCGCTCGCGACGGCCGTCCGGCAGGGCAAGGCGCTCTACGCCGGCATCTCGAACTACGACCCGGCGCAGACCGAGGCCGCGATCGACGCCCTGGCGGCCGAGGGCGTGCCGTTGCTGATCCACCAGCCGCGGTACAACATGTTCGACCGCCGGCCCGAGCGAGGGCTGTTCGACACCTTGCTGTCCCGCGGCGTCGGCTCGATCGTGTTCTCGCCGCTGGCCGGGGGCCTCCTGACGAACCGCTACCTCTCGGGCAGCGCTCCCGCGGGCTCGCGCGCGGCCGAGGGCCGCTGGTTCTCCGAGGACGCCTTCGACGAGACCTACCTCTCGCGCGTCCGCGGCCTGAACGAGATCGCGGAGGCGCGGGGCCAGTCGCTCGCGCAGCTCTCGCTCACCTGGGTGCTGCGCCAACCCGCCGTGACCAGCGCCCTCATCGGCGCCTCGTCGGTGGCCCAGCTGGACGACAGCCTGGACGCGCTCCACGGTGCCGAGCTGACCGAGGACGAGCTCGCGGCGATCGAGCCGCTGGCGGTCGACGGCACCGGCCGCTGACCGGACGGCGCGGTGCCGGACGGGCACCGCGCCCTCCCAGGCGTCCGACGTCGATGTCGGTGGTCGCCCCTAGCGTCAGGGGTGTTCTCGACAGCATCGGCCGGATGACCTCAGGAGCACCTCATGACCAGCAGCACCCTCGACCACGCGATCGTCCCGCCTGCCCAGCACGCTCACGCAGGCGTTCCCCTCCCCGCCCTGCGCTCGACCCGGGGCGGCCTGCAGCTCGTCCAGGTGCACGACGACCTCGCCCGGGTGACCCGACCCGGTGGCGAGATCGTGGGCTACGTCGAGCGCTTCGACGACCCGCAGGGTGATCGGTACCGCGCCAAACGGTTCCTGCCCCGTCAGCGTCGGTTCGTCGAGATCGGCGAGTTCTGGAGTCGCGACGACGCCACCGACTGCTTCCGGTTCGCCTGATCCCGACGACGCCACCGGGGGCCGTGACGGCCTTACCGACGGCGGGCTCGCCAGCATGTCGCAGCCGTGCAACCTTCGACCTCGGCTGTAGTGTTCGCCCCATGCAGTGGTGGAACGGTTTGGTCGAATGGCTCTCTTCCGACAACGGGTGGCGCGTCGTCACCGATGCGGTGATCCCCTTCGTCGCCATCGTCGTGGCCGGCGTCGTCGCAGCTCTCATCGGCCGCGCGAGCACGCGACGCGTCGTGTCGTTGCACGAGGACGAGGCGAAGGCGGCGGCCGTCGCGGCCCTCGTCTCGGCGGCCCGCAAGGGTGCCGTCTACAGCTCGCTCGGGGTCGAGGAGCGTGCCTACGCCGATCACCTCGGCCACGAGGCCGACGTCCGCCTGCGGTTGCTGCCCGCGACCGGCAGCACCCTCGCCGCCGACTGGGCCGCTCACGAACTGGCCGAGATCAAGCGCAACTCGGCGTCCTTCAGCTTCCAGTCCGAGCAGACGCTGGGTGAACTCCGCGACCGTCTCGTCGAGTGGCAGAAACGTCCCGGGCGAGCCAAGAAGCTCTTCCGCGACGATCTCGCCCGCTGGAAGTACGAAGAGGCCGACGTCGACCGCGACACGGCCGCGAAGCAGAAGGCCTGGGAGGCCGAGCAGCGCGCCGCGTCGGCGACCGAGAAGCGACGCACCGATGCCTCCGCGCCCTCGGGTGCCGCACCCTCGGCAGCGCTCCGCCCCGCGGCCCTCGACGATGCCCCGGTCCGGGGTGGCGACGAGGCCTACCGGGCACCCACGGCTCCCGCCCCGCTGGCGGGCCCCTCGCCGGTTTCCGCGCCCGAGGCACCGGCCGTCACGTCGGGTGAGGCGTCCCACGACGACACCCGCGACGACCCGATGGACGACGAGCGCTACGAACAGCCGGTCAGTGCGAGCCAGGTCCGCCGCCGCACGGCACCCGAACGCGCGGACGACTGATCCCGTGGACGACGACGCGCCCCCGACCTCGGTCGGGGGCGCGTCGTCGTGGGGGGTGAGGCTTGGTGCCCCCGGCAGCCAGCGTCATCACCACAGTGAACCTGCGACCAAGAGATGAGAAGCACCGCGTAGATCATCGGTGGCGTGGTGCCCCCGGCAGGAATCGAACCTGCGACCAAGAGATTAGAAGGCTCCTGCTCTATCCGCTGAGCTACGGGGGCGGACCCGTCCACGATACCGTGCCCGCTCCTCCGTCCCGGTAGCGGTCCAGCCAGGCTCCGCACCGCGTTTCGTGCACCACACCCCGAGGAGTCGCGGTGCGGTGCACGAAATGCAGTGACTCGCGCGTCCCGAGGCGCGGGGCGGCCGGGCGGACCGGTCGCGTCGTCCGGCCGGTCAGCCCAGCGGGCTGGTCAGGTCGTACAGCGTGACCCCGTCGACCTCGGTCGGGCTGAAGTTCGCCTCGACCCACGCCGCGATCTCGCTCGAGGACGAGCTGCCGCCGTTCGACTGCCCGACGGTCCCTCCGACGAACCAGTGGATCTGCCCGTCGGTGACGTACTGCTCGAACTGCTCCAGGGTCGGTGACGGGTCGCTGCCGTTGAACCCGCCGACCGCCATGACCGGGTCGCCGGTCGCGAGCTGGTAGCCCGCCGCGGTGTTCGACCCGACGGCTGCGGCGACCCAGGTGTACCGGTCCGCGTCCGCGCCGACCACGGCGGCGAGCTCGTCACTGACCGAGCCCGAGCCGAGCAACGAGCCGGCTCCGCCCCCGCCACCGGGGAATCCGCGCGTGGCCGTACCCGCGCCTCCTGCGGTTCCCGCGCCGGCGCCGGTGCCGGCGCCGGGACCGAACGCGGTGCCCGCTCCCCCGCCGGTGCCGCCTGGCAGCTGCGGGGGCGTGCCGCCAGCCGTACCACCGGGCCCGCCACCAGCCGCCCCACCGCCACGGCCACCGCCACCGCCGAACCCGCCGGCGCCACCACCGCCGAACCCGCCCGTGCCGCCCGAGACGGTCGGCCCGGCCGTGACGATCGAGCCGGTGTGGGCGGTCGACACGGTCTCGACCGAGTAGGCCGCCGGAGCCAGCAAACCGCCCGCGACCAGCACGGCGAGCGTCGCCGCCGTGAGCGCCCGACCCCGTCGCGGCAGCAGCACGAGCACGGCGCCCACCACGGCGAGCGCGACGACGACGTACCGGAGCCAGGGGTGCCAGGCCTCCGCCCGTCCGAGCAGCACCCAGGCCCAGACGCCCGTGAGCAGAGCCGACGCCGCCAGCACGATCCGCACCCACAGCCGGGCCCGTCGCCGCCACAGCACGTCGGCCGCGACCCCGAGGGTCACCGCGATCGCCGGCGCGAGGGCCACTGTGTAGTACGCGTGGAAGATCCCCGACATGAAACTGAAGACCAGCGCCGTGAGCACCGTCCAGCCGCCGAACAGCAGCAGTGTGGCTCGACGGGCCGAGGTGCGGTGCCGCCAGCCGAACAGCACGAGGGCCGAGACTCCCAGGACCAGTGCGGCCGGCAGCAGCCAGGTGATCTGGCCACCGAACTCGCCCGTGAAGAGCCGGGTGATGCCGGTCTCACCCCACATGCCCGTGGTGGCCGCGCCGGTGCCGCCGCCCCCGCCCGTCACGCTGCCCGTCTCGTCGCCCGTGAGCCGTCCGAGGCCGTTGTAGCCGAAGGTCAACTCGAGGAACGAGTTCGTCTGCGAGCCACCGACGTACGGCCGCATGCTCGCGGGCACCAGCTCGACGAGGGCGACCCACCAGCCGGCCGACACCACGACCGCACCGAGCGCGGCCAGCAGGTGCAGCACCCGCTTGCGCAGCAGGACGGGCGCCGCGACGAGGTACACCCCGGCCAGCACGGGCAGGATGACGAACGCCTGGAGTTGCTTGGTCAGGAAGCCGAAGCCGATCGCCACGCCGGCCCAGACGACCCAGCGGACGCGGCCCGTCTCGACGCCGCGCAGGGTCAGGTACGTGGCGAGGGTCAGCAGCAGCACGAGCAGTGCGTCGGGGTTGTTGAAGCGGAACATCAACACGGCGACGGGGGTCAGCGCCAGGGCTCCGCCGGCGACGAACGCGGCGACGGCCGAGAAGTGGCGCCGCACCGTGGCCCAGACGAGTCCGACGGTCGCGACGCCCATCAGGGCCTCGGGCAGCAGGATGCTGAACGACGACAGCCCGAACACCCGGACCGACAGGGCCATGACCCACAGGCTCGCGGGCGGCTTGTCGACCGTGATCGAGTTCGCGGCGTCGGACGAGCCGTAGAGGAACGCCTCCCAGTTCTGCGAACCGGCCTGCACCGCGGCCGAGTAGAACGAGTTCGCCCAGCCGTTCGCCGACAGGTTCACCAGGTAGAACGCCCCCGTGGCGACCAGCAGCGCGAGGAACGCCGGTCGCTCCCACCGTGCCGCGTCCTCGCGCCCGCGCACCAGACGGTGAGCGAGCGAACGGAGGCGCTGGCCGGCCGACCCGGACGGCGAGCGTCGATCGGTCAGCGGCACCGGCGTCGTCCCGGCGCTCATCGACGGACCGCCGTGACGTCGTCGTCGCCGGCCACGGCGTCGACGCGGGTGGTGAGGTCGGACACGGGGTCGGTGGCACCGACCCGCTCGTCGGCCGGTCCCGGCGTGACGTGCGTCGCCTGCGACCGGAACACCCAGACGCGCAACAGCACGAAGCGCAGCACGGTGGCGACGAGGTTCGCGGCCGTCAACACGAGCAGCTCGGCCTGGGCTCCTGCCGCGGGTGCCGCGGCGTGCAGCACGACGAGCGACCCCGAGGTCAGCACCCAGGCGAGCACGAAGACCATCAGCCCTTGCAGCTGGTGTCGCGCCACGCCAGACGCTCCCCTCACCCCGAACGTGAACCGCCGGTTGGCGGCCGTGTTGAACACGGCCGTCACGAGCAACGACACAAAGTTCGCCGCTTGGGCCGGCATCACCTGCTGCGCGACGAGGTAGAGCAGCGCGTACGCGGCGGTCGAGGCGACCCCGACGACACCGAACCGCACGACCTGCGAGAAGAACGTGGGAGGCGCGGGCGGCTCGAACGGACGCCTCCCGATCGCGTCGTACACCGCCTGGACCGGGATCGCGCCCCGGGCGATGCCCGTGCCCACCCGCAGCATCCCCCTGAGGTCGGCGGCGGCCGTGGAGACGATGTCGACCGAGCTGTCGGGGTCGTCGACCCAGTCGACCGGGACCTCGTGGATGCGCAGGCCCGAGCGTTCGGCGAGGATCAGCAGCTCGGTGTCGAAGAACCACCCGGTGTCCTCGACGAGGGGCAACAGTCGCTCGGCAGCCTCGCGCCGGATCGCCTTGAAGCCGCACTGGGCGTCGCTGAACCCCACCCCCATCGTCCGACGCAGCAAGAAGTTGTAGCTGCGCGAGACGAACTCCCGCTTGCCGCCCCGCACGACCCGCGACGACCGGCTCAGCCGGGTGCCGATCGCGAGGTCGGAGTGGCCGGAGAGCAACGGCGCCACGAGTGGACCGAGCGCCGAGAGGTCGGTGGAGAGGTCCTCGTCGAGGTACACCAGCACGTCGGCGGGCGAGGCCGCCCAGACCTGCTTGAGGGCACGACCTCGGCCGTTCTCGGCGAGGTGGACGACGGTCACGCCCCGCAGGCGTCGGGCGAGGTCGTCGGCGAGGGCCGGCGTGCCGTCGGTGCTGGCGTTGTCGGCCACGGTGATGCGCCAGGTCTCGGTGACGTGGCGGGTCAGATGGTGATGGAGGCTCGTGATGCTGGCCTCGAGGGTGGTGGCCTCGTCGAAGACGGGCACCACGATGTCGAGACGCAGGATGTCGGTATCGGGCATGGGACCACGATCGATCGCCACCCCATCAGCGGCCTTGCACCGGTCGATGGCGACGCCGCAGAGACCCTATGAGCCTTCCATGACGGGTGCGCGGTGATCAGATCGCGAGGGAGAGGGCCCCGAGCAGGTGGTCCAGCGTCGGCACTCCCGGCGAGCGGAAGACGACCTCGCCGTCGTCCCGCATGATCACGATGGTCGGCGTGCTGCGGACGTCGCGCCTCTCGGCAGCCTCCGGCCGGGCGGCGACGTCGGCCTCGTCGACGACGAGGGAGGGCACGAGCCCGCTCGCCTCGGCCACGACCGCCCTGGCCGCGTGGCAGGGACCGCAGAAGGCGGACGTGTACAGCTCCAGCATCATGCCGAGGACAACGAGGAGGCGCGGGGGAAACTTCCCCCGCGCCTCCTGCGGTCTCGTGCGTCGTCGCGGCCGGAGCCGCCGACGTCAGTTGTCGCGGTCGTCGTTGCGGTCTTCCGGGTCGTCGACGGGGTCGCTGTCCTTCGCGTCGAGCGAGTAGTGCACCTGCAGCTGCTCGCCGACCATCTTCGCCTCGGTGGCGGTGTAGACGATGCCGGTCTCCATGCCGTCGATCAACACGAAGTCGGTGATCTGCTCGTCGTACGAACCGTCGGTGCTGATGCGGGTGTCGGTGGAGCCGTCGCTCGGACCGCCGTCGAAGAAGACGACGTACTCGGAACCCTCGGCCACGGTGGGCTTGCTGTCTGTCATGCCCACAGGTCTACCAGGAGGCGCGGAGTCGGCGCCCAGCTTCGCTCACCCGACAAGGATAGCCAAGCTATATAGCTTGGCTATACACTTGGCCGATGACCTCCCAGCCGACAGACATCCTGGAATCCCTCCTGACGTCGACCCATCGCCTGACGCGCATCGCCGCGCAGGAGACCGGCCGCACCACCTCGCCCGCCGTCTGGCGGACGCTCTCGATCCTGACGACGGACGGCGAGCTGCGCGTCGGCGACCTGGCCCGGGCCAGCCGCGTCTCGCAGCCGACCATGACCAAGCTCGTGCGGGGGCTCGCCGACGACGAGCTGGTCAGGCGCATCGCCGACACCGACGACTCCCGGGCCTGGTTGATTGCCATCACCGACAAGGGCACGGCGGCCCTCACCGAATGGCGGGGGCAACTCGCCGACTCGCTCGGCGGCCTGTTCGCCGACCTCGACGACGACGAATGGGCCGTGCTCGAGCACGCGACCCGCCTGCTGGCCTCGCGGGTCGGCACCCGTGCCGACGAACGCACCGACACCGAGGCGGTGTTCGCGTGAGCGCGCCTGCCCCCGCCTCGGCCGGCAGTGCTCACGCCCCGAAGCCGAGCATCCTGAAGCAGCCGACGGCCGTGTGGGCCATCGCCTTCGCCTGCGTCGTCGCCTTCATGGGCATCGGCCTCGTCGACCCGATCCTCCCCGCCATCGCGGAGTCCCTGAAGGCCAGCCCCACGCAGACCGAGCTGCTCTTCACCAGCTACCTCGCCGTCACGGGCGTCGCGATGTTCTTCACCAGCTGGGTGTCGAGCCGACTCGGCGCCAAGCGCACCCTGTTGATCGGGCTCGGACTGATCGTCGTCTTCGCCCTGCTCGCCGCCACCAGCGGCGACGTCTGGTCGATCATCGGATTCCGCGCCGGGTGGGGGCTCGGCAACGCTCTGTTCATCTCGACCGCCCTCGCGACCATCGTGGGCGCGGCGTCCGGCGGCACGGCATCGGCGATCATCCTCTACGAGGCGGCGCTCGGCCTCGGCATCGCCATCGGTCCGCTGATCGGCGGCCTGCTCGGCTCGGTCAGCTGGCGCGGCCCGTTCTTCGGCGTCACCACGCTGATGGCGATCGCCTTCATCGCGATCGTGCTGTTCCTCAAGGGCGGCGCGACGGAGAAACCCACGCCGACGGCGCTCTCGGCACCGTTCCGCGCCTTGGGCAACCCGGCGCTCGGCGCCCTCGCCGCGACCGCGCTCTTCTACAACATCGGCTTCTTCGTCCTGCTCGCCTACACGCCGTACCCGCTCGGCTTCGGAGCACTCGGCATCGGGTTCACGTTCTTCGGCTGGGGCGTCGGCCTCGCCATCACCTCGGTCTGGGTCGCCCCGCTGCTGACCGCACGCCTGCGCCGGACGACCGTCCTGCGCATCGCCCTTCCACTGCTCGCGCTCGACCTCGTCGCCGCCGCGATCGTCGTCGCGACGCCGGCCGCCCTCGTGGTCTGCGTCGTCGTCGGCGGCCTCGTGCTCGGCGTGCTCAACACGGTGCTGACCGAGTCCGTCATGGAGGCCACCGACCTGCCCCGGTCGGTCGCGTCCAGCGCGTATTCGGGCGTGCGCTTCCTCGGCGGCGCCGTCGCCCCGCCCGTCGCGACCCTGCTCGCCGACACCATCGCCCCGAGCGCCGCCTACGTGTTCGCGGCCTCGAGCGTCGCCGTCGCCTTCGTGGTGGTGGTGGCCGCGCGCGGGGCCCTGCGCCGGGTCGACGACGGCCCCGAGCCTGCTCGGGTCGAAGCGGAGGCCATCGGAGCCGGCGAGGCGATCTGACCGACCCGAACCGCGCCTCCTGCACGGGCCCGGGGCAGGAGGCGCGGTGCCGGAAGGGCACCGGACTAGACTCGCGGAATGGCTACGAGCAACGACCGACTGGTCTGGATCGACTGCGAGATGACCGGGCTCGACCTCTCGGTCGACGAACTGGTCGAGGTGGCCGTGGTCGTCACGGACTTCGACCTGACGCCCGTGCACCCGGGCTTCACGATCGTCATCAAACCCGACCAGTCCGCCCTCGACAACATGGGCGAGTTCGTCACCGAGATGCACCGCTCGTCGGGCCTCATCGACGAGATCCCGAACGGCGTCAGCCTCGCCGAGGCCGAGTTCGAGGTGCTGGAGTACATCCTCAAGTACGTCCCCACCGAGCAGCACGCCCCCCTCGCCGGCAACACCATCGGCACCGACCGGGCCTTCCTCGCGAAGTACATGCCCCGCGTCGACGGCCACCTGCACTACCGCAGCGTCGACGTCTCGTCCATCAAAGAGTTGGCCCGCCGCTGGTTCCCCCGCGTGTACTTCAACGCCCCCCAGAAACACGGCGGCCACCGCGCCCTCGCCGACATCCTCGAATCCATTCGCGAACTCGAGTACTACCGTCGCGCCGGCTTCGTCGCCGACCCCGGCCCCACCACCGACGACGTCCAGGCGATCTCGAAGGCCGTCGTGGACGAATGGGCCCCCAGGCTGTAGTAGAGTCTTCTCGTTGCGATCGCCTCGGCAGTCGCGCATGGTGGGTATAGCTCAGCTGGTAGAGCGCCTGGTTGTGGTCTAGGAGGCCGCGGGTTCAAGCCCCGTTACTCACCCGAATGGAATCCCCTGCCCTCCGATGGGCAGGGGATTTTTCGGGCTCTGGCGCCTTCTGGTCGTGGATGCGCAAGCGCATCCACGACGTCGAGGGTCAAGACGTCGCTGCGCTCGTCACCGTCAAGACGTCGCTGCGCTCGTCAACGTCGAGACGTCGCTGCGCTCGTCACGGTCGAGACGTCGCTTCGCTCGTCACGGTCACGACATTGCTTCGCTCGTCACGGTCGCGACATTGCGGGGTGAGGCGTCGCTTCGCTCGTCGACTCAGGGGGCCGGGGCGTCGGCGTGGGAGGGTGGAGACGTGGACGACGAACGGCAGGCAGCGGGCATCGATCCGTCGGAGGTGAGCGCGGAGGCGTTCGACGCGATGGTCGTCGACCAACTCGATCTGCTGCCCGACGACATGGTCGACGGGCTCGACAACATCGTCTTCGTCACGGAAGACCGCCCCGAAGACGGCACGCTCGACCTGCTCGGACTCTACGACGGCGTCGCCCTCACCGAACGCGGCCAGTACGGCTTCGGCGAGCTACCCGACCGCATCATCCTCTACCGTGAACCGCACCTCGCGGCCGTCGACGACCTCGAGCAGCTCGCCGACGAGATCCACGTCACGCTCGTCCACGAGATCGCCCACTTCTACGGCATCGACGACGACCAACTGCACGAACTCGGCTGGGCCTGACCCTCCACCACCACGTCCGCCACCGAGGCCGGGTCCTCCGCCGCCAGATGGGCGTCCTCCTGTTCGGCCCACACGTCCCACCACGGTTCGTACGTCGCACCGTCGCGGGCCAAGGCGCGGGCACGCCGGGCCACGGCGTCGAGCTCCAGCCACACCCGGACGTCGGCGAGCGACGAGGAGGCGCGGGTCAACGCCCCGGCCCCTTCGACGATCAGCGAGACGGCCGGGTCGAGCACCTCCCACGCCGCCGCGCGGGCGTGCTCCCAGTCCCACCGCCGCCATCCCGGGGCGACCGGCGACAAGATCGACGTCTCGACCACGCGGGACGCCGCCTCGAGGCCGTGCCACCCCGGGTAGACGTCGTCGAGGTGCACCAGGCGCACGGGTCCGAGCCGGTCGGCGGGCCACGCGGCGGCCACCGCACGGCCGAGCGTGGTCTTGCCCGAGCCCGAGCGGCCGTCGATGACCATGACCACGCGACGCGACCCGACCCGCGCCTCCTCGGCTCGGCGCAGCAGGGCCCCGACGGCGTCGTCGACGGCGACCCGCTCAGGCAAGGACGAACTCCCACGTGCCGGCCAGGACGGCCGCGGTCACCGACGTGGCGGCGATGACGACGCCGAGGGCGACGAGCACGCCGTCCCGCAGCCCGAAAGACGACGGACGCGCCCAGGTACGCGGTGTGTCGCCGCCGAAGCCCTTGGCCTCCATGGCGGTGGCGAGCTTGCTGCCGCGTCGGACCGACAGCACGAGCAGCGAGAACGCTTGCTGTCCGAACCGCTTCAGCGCCCCGATCGGCCCGCCCGAGTCCGCGACGCCCCGGGCGCGACGGGCCAGGGCGAGCTGCCGCCAGTCGTCCATGAACAGCCCGACCAGACGCAACCCGGCGAGGCCCCCCAACACGAAGCGTGCCGGCAGTCGCAGCACCTGACCGAGACCGTCGGCGAGGTCGGTCGGGTCGGTCGTCGCGAACAGCACGATGCCGGGCACCCCGACGGCGAGGATGCGCAGGCCGATCGCCCCGGCGAGGGCCAGCGACCCCTCGGTCACCGACAGAAACCCCCACTCGACCACCGACGCCCCGCCGTCGCGGCCGTAGAGGGAGATGGCGACGACCGACGTCGGGGCGGCGATCCAGAGCGGTGCCGTGCGGGCGAGCAGCTGCCGGGCGGACAACCCGGCGAAAGGCAGCAGCAGGGCCTCGAGCAGCAGCGCGGTGCCGGCCGAGACCCAGTCGATCGAGAGCAGCAGGGCGATCGCGAGCACGACGGCGGCGAGGAGCTTGGCGACCGGGTTCACGCGCCCGACCACGCCGGTCGCCACAACCGGGGTGAGGACGCTCATCGGCGCACCACGACGGGGTCGGTGCGGCGAGCGTGTGCGCTCAGGTCGAGCACGTCGTCGGCGAGGGTCGACGCGAACTCGGCGTCGTGGGTCACGGCGACGACCGCCCGGCCCTCGTCGAGCAGCTCCGCGAGCAGGGCCACGAGCTCTCGCCAGGTGCGGGCGTCCTGCCCGAAGGTCGGTTCGTCGAGCACGAGCAGCGACGGGCGTGAGGCGAGCACGGTCGCGACCGAGAGGCGGCGTTTCTCGCCGCCCGAGAGCGTGAACGGGTTCGCGCCGGCGAGGTGGTCGAGCCGCAGCCGGTCGAGGAGGTGGTCGACGCGCGACGCGACCTCTCTCGGGGACGCGCCCAGCGCCTCCGGACCCACCGCCAGCTCGCGGCGGACGGTCGCCGTCAGGAACTGGTGTTCCGGGTCCTGGAAGACCGTGCCGACGCGGGTGAGCAACTGCCGGGGCTTCCAGCGGATCGGAGACGGGCCGGCACCGTCGGCGAACGACGGCGTGGCCTCGAGGTGGCCCGCGACGGGCACGAGCAGCCCCGCGACGGTGAGGGCGAGCGTCGACTTGCCCGAGCCGTTCGTGCCGGTCACCGCGAGCGCACGCCCCTCGGTGACGGAGAGGTCGATGCCGACGGCGACCGCGCGGCCCTTGGGCCCCTTGTGCCCCACGTCGAGTCCCCTCGCCGTGAGCAGCAGGTCACCGGTCGTGCGCGACCGGACGGGCGCAGGAGGCGCGGCGCCGGGAACCCACACCCCCGCGTCGACGAGGCGGTCGCGTTCGGCGCGCAGCACGTCGTCGGGTCGACCGTCGGCCAGGACTCCCCCACCGGCGTCGAGCACGACGACGCGGTCGACGACGGGCAGCCAGACCGACACCCGGTGCTCGACGACGACGAGCGTCGCCCGGGTGTCGGCGACGACACGGGCCACGGCGTCGCGCACCTCGACGACGCCCTCGGGGTCGAGGTTGGCCGTCGGCTCGTCGAGGAGCAGCAGGCCCGGCTGCATGGCGAGCACCCCGGCGAGCGCGAGCCGCTGCTTCTGGCCGCCGCTCAGCTCGGAGGTCGACGCGGACAGCGGCAGGTCGAGCCCGACGGCGTCGAGGGCGTGGCCGACGCGGCGCCAGATCTCGTCGCGGGGCACGCCCAGGTTCTCGCAGCCGAACGCGACGTCGTCGCCCACCCGCGCGAGGACGACCTGCGAGTCCGGGTCCTGCAGGACGAGGCCGACCCGGCCGCGCTGCTCGGCAGGGGGCCGGCCGTCCACCAGCAGGTCGCCCGCCTCGTCGCCCTCGTCGTCGCCGCCCAGCACCCCGGCGAGACCGGCGAGCAACGTCGACTTGCCCGCGCCGGACGCACCGAGCAGCAGGACGCGCTCACCGGGGGCGACGTCGAGGTCGAGCTGCGAGACGGCGGGCAGTCGTCGACCGGCGTGCCGCCACCCCCAGCCACGGGCGGTGACGCGGGCACCGTCCTCCGGTGTCCGCCGTCCGGCGCTCGCTCCGCTCACGGGAAGGACCACGACGAGGCGCGCCTAGACCCGGGCGTCCGCCGAGCGTCCCGAGGCGAACCGCGACAGCGCGCCCGTCCGGGCGAGGCCGCGGGCGGCGAGCCACGAGAGCAGGCCGGCGAGGACCGTGCCCGAGACGACCGAGGTCACGACGTAGATCGTCTTCGACCCGGCGGCGTAGGCGGCTGCCGAGGCGAAGCTCGTGTCCATCAGGCCGACGGCGAGGCCGGCGACGGCACCGGCGAGCAGCACCGTGCCGATCCGCCACGACTTGTAGAGGAAGATCGCGAGCACGATCTCGGCGCCCAGGCCCTGGACGATGCCCCAGATGAGCACCGAGAAGCCCCACTGGGTGCCGATCAGCATCGAGACGACCGCCGCGACGACCTCGGTGTAGACGGCGGCGCCGGGCTTGCGGATCACGATGCCGCCGAGCACGCCGGCGAAGAGCCAGCCGCCGTTGAGGATGCCCTCGAAGCCGCCCGAGAAGCTCAGGACGCTGTCGATGGGCGTGTAGGCCAGGCCCCAGGCCCAGAAGACGACGCCGGCGGCGACGCCGATGACGCTGGCGACCACGATGTCGACGACTCGCCAGCGCCGGGTGGGGGTGGTGCGGGCCTTCGGCGTGAAGCCGGTCGAGCTGTCGCGAGCCGCCGTGGAACGGTTTTCGGGCGTGGACGTGGACATCGGTTCTTCTCCTCCCTGCGCTGGCATGACCCAGATCAGGTTCGACGGTCGAAGCGTGGTTCGCTTCCTCTCAGCCCGGCTCACCGGACTCCCGTGTGTTGTGGGGTCGATCATAGCGCCGACCCCGGCCGGTGTCAGAGCCCGGCGGCCTTCCGGACGAGGGCGGCGACGGAGGCGCGGGTCGCGTCGTCGTCGGCGGTCACCGCGTACGAGGTGGGCCAGAGGGTGCCGTCGTCGAGCTGGGCGCCGTCCTGGAAGCCGAGCGTCGAATAGCGCGTGCCGAACTTCGCGCCCGGCTGGAAGAAGACGACGGCCTTGCCGTCCTCCTTCGCGTAGGCGGGGAAGCCGTACCAGGTCTTGGGGGCGAGGTTCGGGGCGTGCTCGGCGACGACCTCGTGCACCATCTGTGCGATCGGCCGCTCGACGTCGGTCATGGCCGCGATGGCGTCCGCGGCATCCTGCGCCTCGGCGGCCGACTTGTCGGCGAGTTTCTGGCGCTTCGCCTCGGCCCGCAGCTCGGCGGCGCGCTGCTTCACGGCGGCCTTCTCTTCTTTGCTGAACCCGGCGTCGGCCATGATCGTGCCCTTCTCGTGCGTGCGTGCGTGCGTCGGCTCGGTCGGGCCGGCGTACGCCCCATGGTGACAGGCAGGATGGTCGTCATGCACCTGAACGTCACGACCACCGGCGACGGCGACCGCCACGTCGCCCTCGTCCACGGGCTCGGCGCCGACGGCGCGACCTGGAAGCCGATCGTCGACCGGTTCGTCGCGACCGGTTCGTACACGGTCACCACCCTCGACCTGCGGGGTCACGGCGAGAGCGACCGGGCGTCGTCGTACCGGCTCGAGGAGTTCGCGGACGACGTCGCCTCGGCCCTGCCCCGGGGCCTCGACGGTGTCGTCGGGCACTCGCTGGGCGGCTCGGTGCTCGTCCGCGCCGTCGAACGGCTGCAGCCTCGGACGGCCGTCTACCTCGACCCGGGGTTCTCCCTGGCCCTGCCGACGACGGGCCTCGCCGGACGGTTGTTCTGGGCCGTGCCCACCGTGACGATGGGCGTCGCGGCACTCGCCCAGGCGCGGAAGGGTGCGCGACTGCGCGCCGGGTACGACGACGCGACCCGCGCCTCCTCGGATCAGGCCCGTGCCCGATTCGACTCGGGCATGGCGACGGGCGTGTTCCGCGACGTGGCCTTCCACCCGGTCGCGACGACGGCGCCCGCGGTGCCCTCGGTCATCGTGCTGTCCGACGACTCCCCCGCCGTCCTGCCCGAACGGCTCGTGTCGGGCTACCAGCAGGCCGGCTGGCAGATCCGCCGTCTGCCGGGCGTGCACCACGACATGCAGCTCGAGGCACCCGACCGGACCTTCGCCCTGCTGGCCGAGCTGCTCTGACCCGGTTCCCGCCTGGTATCACCCTTGATACCATCAGGTCATGCCCATGACGCTTCGCCTCGACGACGACGAAACAGACGCGCTCCGCCGACGTGCGGCGCGTGAATCGAGATCGATGCAAGACGTCGCACGACAGGCCGTTCGCGAATACGTCGAGAACCACAGCCGCGCCGATCTCATCGATGACGTCCTCGACACCGAGCTCCCGCGTTACGCCGAAGCCCTGCGTCGACTCGGCGAATGATCCACCTCACCCTCGACGAGATGTTGCGGGTCGCTCGACGGGCGATCGACGCCGACGTGCTCGTCCGCGACGCCGGGCTGCTCGAGTCGGCGATCGTGAGGCCGCGCACCTCGGTGATGGGGGCGGATGCGTACCCGACCCTCGACCTCAAAGCGGCGGCCTTGGTGCACTCGCTCGTGACGAACCACGCCCTGGTCGACGGCAACAAGAGATTGGGACTCGCCGGTCTCATCACGTTCCTCGGTGTCAACGGACGTCGTCTGACGATGACCGAAGACGCCGCCTACGACTTCATCGTCGAGATCGCGGACGGGCGTCTCGACGACGTCGAGACGATCGCCCACTGCATCGCGGCACACAGTGCTGCACGACGCTCCGGTCGAAAGCTGTAGACCGGCCGCATCACCGAGCACCATCGACTCGACCGACGCGCGGCGACCCGACTCTCCATGTCACCGTCGGGGTAGGGGGCGACCGTCGGCGTCGAGGTGGTCTCGCCATGATCGCTTCGCCGTCCAGCCGAGCAAGCGGCCGGCCTTGGCGGTGGAGATGCCCGACGCGTCGACCCGGTCGAGCTCGCGCAGCTCGATGCGGTCGCCGTGGTGCTCGCGGAGGGTGGCGGCGAAGTCGTGGCCGCCGGCGTTGTCGGCTGCTGCGATGTAGAAGACCTCGTGACCCGGCAGGTCGGACTCGGCGGCCAGCAGGAGCGCGTCGGCGAGGTCGTCGGCGTCGATGTAGCTGCCGAAGTTCGCACTGTCGGGGTCGGCCTCGCGCACCTGCGGGCCGAGGTTCGCCTCGTAGTTGGTCTCGTCGTGCACGGTGCACGGGCGGATCGAGATCGCCCGCAGGTCGGAGCGGCGGACGGCGGCGTCCATGAGCTGCTCGCCAAACGCCTTCGAGAGGGCGTAGGGGTCCTGCGGGTGCAGGGGGTGCTCCTCGTCGACCGGCACGTAGTCGGGCAGGAAGGGCCGTTCGGGGAAGAAGTTGCCCACGATGCTCTCGCTCGACACGTTGACGAAGCGGGGCACGCCGAACCTCACGGCCGCCTCGACCAGGTTGAACGTGGACATCAGGTTGGTGTGGAACACGACGTGGGCCGGATTCGCGGTGGGCTGAGGGATGGCCGCGACGTGGACGACGACGTCGGCCCCCGCGACGACCGAGAAGGCGGTCCCCGCGTCGGTCAGGTCACCCATCACGTACCGGCCGGGCTCGTCGACGCCCGTGTCGAAGACGGGCCGGACGAGGTCGACGCCGATGACGTCGTGCCCGGCCTCGACGAACCGGCGGACGGCGGCGCGTCCGACCTTGCCGCGTGATCCCGTGATGACGACCTTCATGACGCGCTCCCTCGATCGAGGGATGCGCCGAGGGCCGGAGCATCCACCCGGGCGACGCTACGCGCGCGGCCCCGAGGAGGCGCGCTCAGTCCTTCGCGCGGCGTGCGTGGGCCCGCGCCTTCATCCGGTTGCCGCAGGTCGCCATGGAGCACCACTTCGCGGTGCCGGGACGGCTGTGGTCCACCAGGAACAGGTTGCACTCGTCGTTCGCGCAGGCACGGAGGCGCCCGGGCAGCGTCGAGGTCACGCTCGACCACGCCGACACGGCTCCGGCCGCGAGTCGGTCGTCGTCGGGCACCCGGAGTTCCCAGACGACGCCGTCCCGGGTCGTCCGCGGGACCTGCACGGCCCGGTCCATGACGTCGGCGAGCTCGGCGACGGCCCCGTCGTCGCCACCGCGGACGACGGCGTGCAGGGCTTCCCGCACGCGCCGGAGCTGGGCGACCTCGCCCGAGGAACCGATGCCACCCCAGGTCCGCACCAGATCTCGCCCCGCCGCGCCCTCGAGGGCGTCCGTCGGGACGCCGTCGACCACCGGTGCGCTGTTCAGCACGGCCAGCAGCAGCTCTTCGTCACGAAGCACGTCTCCCCGCTCTCTCGCACCGTCCGGCGCATCTCGCCCATGCTACCGTCGGGGTAACCACTAAAACAATCCAAAGGGGTTAGACATGGTCACCGTCCACCACCGCACCGTCTCCGTCGACGGGCTCGACGTCTTCTACCGCGACGCCGGGCCCGCCGACGCGCCCGTTCTCGTCCTCCTGCACGGCTACCCCACGAGTTCGCACATGTTCCGCCACCTCATCCCCGCACTGGCCGACCGGTACCGCGTCATCGCCCCCGACCACATCGGTTTCGGCCGCTCCTCCGCCCCGTCGGTCGACGAGTTCGAGTACACCTTCGAGGCCCTGGCGCGGGTGACCGGTCGTTTCCTGTCGACCATCGGCGTCGCGCGGTACTCGATCTACGTGCAGGACTACGGCGCCCCCGTCGGATGGCGCCTCGCGCTGGCCGAGCCCGATGCGGTGACCGCTGTCGTCTCGCAGAACGGCAACGCGTACGAAGAAGGCTTCGTGCCGGGTTTCTGGGACCCGATCTGGGCCGACGCCGCCGAACGGACGTCCGAGACGCGCGACGCGCTCCGGCCCGCCCTGGGCCGCGAGGCGGTCGAGTGGCAGTACACCCACGGCGTGCCGGACCCCACGTCCGTCGACCCCGATGCCTGGGAACACGACCTCGCGCTCCTCGCCCGACCGGGACAGGACGACGTCCAACTGGCGCTCTTCCGCGACTACGCCACCAACCGCGCTCTGTACCCCGCCGTGCACTCCTGGCTCCGCGCCTCCCGCGTCCCGGTCCTCGCGATCTGGGGCCGCAACGACGAGATCTTCGATGCCGCCGGTGCGGGTGCGTTCACCCGCGACGCCCTCGACGCTCGCGTCGAGCTCGTCGACGGTGGACACTTCCTGCTCGAGTCGCACCTCGATCGGGTCGCGGCCACGATCCGGGAGTGGCTCCCGAACACGTGACACGGACCACCCGCGGCCACTCGCTCAGGACGGGAGGGCGAGTCGGCCCGGGTTCAGGGCGGCCCACTGGAGCAGCATGATCGTCTTGCCGTCGACGATGCGCCCGTCGGTGATCATGTCGAGAGCGTCCCGGAACGGCAGCTCGAGGACCTCGATGTCCTCCCCCTCGTCCTCGAGACCACCGCCGTCGCCGGTCCGATCGGCCACGGAGTACGAGGCGGCGTAGAAGTGCACCCGCTCGGTGACCGAGCCCGGGCTCATGTAGGCGTCGAAGACGTGGATCAGGTCGCCGACCTCGACGCCCGTCTCCTCCTGCGCCTCGCGACGGATCGCGGTCTCGGGGTCGTCGTCGTCGAGCAGGCCCGCGGCGCTCTCGATCAGCATGCCGTCGGGATGGTCGTTCACGTAGGCGGGGAACCGGAACTGCCGGGTGAGGAGGACCGTGCCCCGCCTCGGGTCGAGCAGGAGGATCGTCGCCCCGTTGCCGCGGTCGTACGTCTCGCGCTGCTGGGTCGACCACCGCCCGTCGCGACCCTTCACGTCGAAGGTGGTGCGCCGGAGCACGTGCCACCCGTCCGAGGTCACCTCGACGTCACGGACCACGACGTCGGGGTTGCGGGTCAGATCGCGGCCGGTCAGGTCGAGACCCGTCCGTCCGCGACCGTCGGGTGATCGAGAGCCACGAGAGTTCATCACCCCTCGAAAATAACGGAGAGCGACGGCCCGCGAGGGCGGGAACGGCCGGTGATGACATCCGTCACAGGATGTCGTGACGCCTCGGCACTTCTCGAGGCCGTCGCCCTCTGGTGTGCTTCCGGAGGAGCGTTCGGACCCGACTCGAACGCCCGGAGAGAGGACCTCGTGCGTACATCCCTTAAGGTGGCCCTGTGGACCGTCGGTGCCCTCGTGGCCCTGCCCGTCCTGACGTTGGCGACCACGTCGATCGTCAACGTCGTCGCCACGAAGTCGGAGCTGGCCGCCATCACCTCGTACGGCGAGCTGGTACCCGTCGACGGGAAAGAGATGAACGTCGTCGTCAGCGGGTCCGGAGCGGACACGATCGTCCTGCTGCCAGGCCTCGGCACGGCGGCACCCGGCCTCGACTTCCAGCCGCTCATCTCCGAGCTCGACGACACCCACCGTGTCGTCGCCGTCGAGCCGTTCGGCACCGGGCTGAGCGACCAGACCGACTCCCCCCGCACGGCGGAGAACATCGCAGGCGAGGTGCACGAAGCACTGCGCCAGCTCGGCATCGACCGCTACGCGCTCATGGGGCACTCGATCTCGGGCATCTACGCCCTCGAGTACAGCCGGCTCTACGCGAACGAGCTCACGGCGTTCATCGGGATCGACAGCAGCGTCCCCGACCAGCCCGGCACGGACGAACCCACGCCGACCGACGGGCTCGTCGCCCTGCGCGACCTCGGTCTGCTCCGCGTGGCGACCGCGGTCGCCGGCGACACCTACGCGGGGCTGCCGTACGACGAGGCCACGAAAGAGCAGATGCGCCTCCTGACGACGAAGAACTCGACCGCTCCGACCCTGCTCGACGAGATGGACCACACCGCGAGCAACTTCGCGTCCGTCAGCGGACGGACGTTCCCGGCGGACCTTCCGGTCCTTCTCTTCGTCGCGCAGGACGATGCCGACCCCGACGCCGGCGGCTGGCTCGAGCTGCACGAGGACCAGGCGGCGAGCGTCGACCGCGGCCAGGTCGTCGCGCTCGACGGAGACCACTACCTGCACCACACGCAGTCGACACGGATCGCCGACGAGACCGACGCGTTCCTCGCCGAGTGAGTCAGAACACGGGGTGAAGGTCACGGCGGGGTAACGAAGTCGATGCGTTCCAATCCTTTTCGGGGACGGTGGCGAACCCTGTACATCCCCACCGGGACCAACAGACAAGGAGCTTCACCATGAACGCCTTCACTCGCAAGCGCATCACGAAAGCCGCCTTCGGCATCGCCGCCTCCGGCGCCCTGATCTTCTCCCTCGCCGCCTGCTCGTCCAACTCGGGCACCGCGACGGACACCTCCTCGACGTCGTCGTCGTCCGCCGAGCCCAGCGCCGCGTCGACGCCCGCCGCGTCGATCGCCGACCTCAGCAACGGCGTCGACACCCAGGTCGCCGTCGACCAGTCCTTCGTCGACGCCATCACCTCGCTCGGCCTGACCCCCGGCGTCGTCGGCACCGCGACCTTCACCGACGGAACCTTCTCGTTCCCGATCACCGGCGGCAACGTCGACTACTACGGCCCCGACAGCGACGTCCGCCCCTACGTCCAGGGCGAGATCGACCACGACGGCTCGGGCCTGTCGCTGACCTCGGCCGACGGCACCGTCGTCGAACTCACCGACTTCCGCATCGACCCGGGCGAGAGCAAGCTCTACGGCACCGTCACCGCCAACGGCGCCGTCGCCGCCGAAGACGCCTACCTCTTCAACCTCTGGGGCGGCACCCTGAAGCCCATCCAGATGGAAGGCTCCAACGCCGTCCTCGAGGGCACCACCGTCCACATCAGCCCCGACGCCGCCGCGCTGCTGAACCAGACCTTCAAGACCGACGCCGTCCAGGACGAGATGCTCGTCGGCGTCGCGAAGATCACCGCCGCCACGGAGTAGTTCCCCCTGCCGGCCGGTTACCCGCCGGCTCGGCCCCTGGGTCGCGCCCCGCTCGGCGAGGTGCGACCCGGAACCCGGGTCGTCTCCGTGACGACGCACCGGCCCTCGCTCCTCGAGGGCCGGTCATCCCGGTGGCCCCCCTTCCGCCTTCGTGCGGGAGGGGGTTTCCTCTGCCCTGGCCCAACCGCCGACCGACGAACGGAACTCCGTGGTCCACCCCGCATCAGCTCTGACTCCCCCGATGCTCCTCGGGCGCCTCCCGACCCATGCCGAAGCAGCGCCGGTCGAGGTGCATCTGCCGCGTTCACGGTTCCCCGTGGCGATCAGCTTCGAGTCGTCGGACACGTGGTCGATCGCCGAGCGCTTCGGCGAGCAGCTCGTCAGTCACGGACGACTCGCCTACCGGGCCGGGGCGTTCGTCGTCCGCACGGCGGCCGGCACGACCCGCTACGGCCACTCGTGGCAGGCCGCCGTCACGGCACACCTCCTCCGCCGCGGCTGACGACGAGCCGTCCACTCCTCTGTCGTGCCGGCGACTCGGCTAGGGGGACGGAGTCGCCACGACGAGCTCGGCGACCTCGACGATCGCGTCGTCCGGCATGTCCGGATAGTAGTTCTCCCGCAGCTGCTCCCCGAAGCGCGTCATGTCCGTCCCCACGGGCTGCCGGGCTCGTTCAGCGGTGAGCTCGTCGAGGCGGTACCTCCGCACGGCGGTGACGTGCCCCGCGAGCGGAGCAAGGGTGGGCCGGCCGTCGAACTCGAACGTCGACGCGCCGACCCGGACCGACTCGCCCCACCGGACCGTGGTCACCTTCTCACCACCGATGATCGCGTCGCGGTGCTTTCGGTGGAAACGGACGACTTGTCGGCATTCATCAGTCATTCGACCAGCCTGCCCGACGCGCGCGCACCAGAGTCAGCCCAGCGTCAGCTGCCCGTCGGCCTCGAGCCACTCGAGGCCCTCGACGACCGCCTGCACCGAGGTGTAGCGCGGGGCGTAGCCGAGCAGGCGGCGGGCCTTCTCGATGCTCATCGAGTGGCTACGCGAGGCGTGTTGCCACGACGCGTCGCCGTGCTCGTCGGACGTCTGGTCTCGGAACTCGGCCCACGAGACGAACCGCAGTCGCGCCTCCTGACCGTGGTGCCGGGCGATCGCCTCGGCGAGCCCACGCAACGTGATCGCTCGCTCGCTGACGACGTGGAACGCCTCGCCGACCACCTGCGAGTGCCGCTCGGCGGCGAGCTGGAAGGCCTGCGCGACGTCGTCGGCGTGCACGTGGTGGACGGTCTCGAGCCCGAGGCCGGGCATCGCGATCTCGCGGCCGGCGGCGAGGGCCTCCCAGACGGAGAGGTCGAGGTTGCCGACCGCGTTGATCATCGGCCAGCCCGGACCGGTGATGTGCCCCGGGTGCAACACGATGCTCTGCACCCCGCCCGGGCGCCGCGACTCGCGGAGCAGCAGCTCTTCGATGGCGGCCTTCTGCGTGCCGTACTTGCCGAACGGGGTGCGCTCGGCTTCTTCGGTGATCGGCACCTCGCGGGACGGGCCGTGCACCCACACCGTGCCGCAGTGCACCAACACGGTGCCCGTACCCTGCAGGGCGTCGACCATCCGCCGCGCCGACGCGACCGTGAAGCAGATCATGTCGATCACGACGTCGGCCCCGAGCCCGGCGATCTCGCCCGCGAACGTGCCGTCGGCGTCGCCCGCCTCGCGATCGAGCAGGAGGCGCGTCACGCGTGACCACGCCGCGTGCGGCCGGTACGGCTCGGAGGCCCCGCGGCTGACGGCGACCACCTCGTGGCCGGCCTGGACCAGTCGCGGGACGAGGAAACCACCGACGTGGCCGGTGGACCCGATGACGACGATCTTCACGACGCCACCGCCGACACGATCGAGAGGGACTGGAGCGGACGGCGGGGACGAGGAGTGGCAGCGCTGCGCACGGCATCGGAGGACATGGCCCGACGCTACCCCGCGCCCCCGACACCGGCGTACCCCGCATGGGGGTCACCCGGCGTCCCCCCAAGTGCCCACTGCGCCCGGTCCCCGGATTCTTCAGACTTCCTATGAGGGGCACAGCGGCTCGTCGGATCACCGGGCACGGCCCGCGACGAGCCACCCGCTCCGCGCGTCCCATCCGGCACGCGCGACCCGACGAGGAGAACCATGACCTTCACCGACCCCCGCGCCCGCGGCACCCGCCGCCGCGTGACGACCGTCTGCCTCGCGGCTTCCCTGACCCTGGGACTCGTCGCCGTGGGCTCCGGCACCGCCGTCGCCGCGCCTCCTGCGTCCGCACCGGCCGCACCCGGCAAGCCGGGCCCCGCGCCGACGCTGCCGGTCGTCGAGGGACCGGTGATGAACTACGTCGTCAACGCGACGAAGGCGAACCCGGGCGCGACCAAGCAGGTCGAGCGTGCGGTCGCCGCCTCCGGCGGCAGCGTCATCGCCGCGTACGCCGATCTCGGCGTGGTCGTGGCGCAGTCGAGCAACACGAACTTCTCCGCCTCGGTGCGCGGCGACAAGGCCGTCTCGTCGGCCGGAGCCACCCGCACCGCCGCGGTCGCCGAGACCGACCCGACCTACGGCGTCGGCACGACGGCCCCCGGCCCGGGCAAACCCGTCAGGCCCGGCCACCCGGGCGGTCCCGGCAAGCCCGGCGGACCGGGACACCCCGGCAAGCCGAAGGCCGCGACCTCGCCCGAGCAGCGACTCGAAGAGGCCACGACCGTCGTCGCCGACCCCCTCGAGGCCCAGCAGTGGGACCTCACGGCGATCAAGGCCGACCAGGCGCACCAGGTCACCGACGGCAGCCGCGACGTGCTCGTGGCCGTGCTCGACTCGGGCATCGAGGGTGACCACCCCGACCTGCAGCCGAACATCGACGTGGCCGCCTCGGCGAGCTGCCTGACCGGGACGCCCGACGCGAGCTACGCCGCCTGGCAGCCCACGACGAGCGACCACGGAACCCACGTGGCCGGCACGATCGCCGCCGCCCGCAACGGCGTCGGCATCGTCGGCGTGGCCCCCGGCGTGACGATGTCGGCCGTCAAGGTCGTCAGCGACGACGGCTTCATCTACCCCGAGGCCGCGATCTGCGGCTTCATGCAGGCCGCCGCGACCGGCGCCGACATCACGAACAACAGCTACTACGTCGACCCGTGGCAGTTCTGGTGCGGCTCGGACGTCGACCAGGCGGCCGTGCTGACCGCCGTGGACCGCGCCGTGCAGTTCACGCAGAAGAAGGGCATCGTGAACGTGGCGGCGGCCGGCAACTCGTCGATCGACCTCGCGAACAAGACCGTCGACACCGCCAGCCCGAACGACACCACGCCGGTGTCCCGGCCGATCGACTCGCGCTGCCTCGACATCCCGACCGAGCTCGACGGCGTCGTCACCGTGTCGTCGACCACCTCGGCGGGGGCGAAGTCGAGCTTCTCGAACTACGGCGAAGGCGTCGTCGACGTCGCGGCCCCCGGCTCGGCGATCCTGTCGACCGTGACCGGCGGCGGCTACGGCACCAAGTCGGGCACGTCGATGGCCTCGCCCCACGTCGCCGGCGTGCTGGCGCTGCTGAAGTCCACCCACCCGCGCCTGAGCGGCACGGCCCTCACCGGTCTGCTCGAGCAGCAGGCGACGGACACCCCGTGCCCGACCGGCACGACGACCTGCACGGGCACCCCGGCCGACAACGGCTGGTTCGGTGAGGGGATCGTCGACGCCCTGGCGGCCGTCACGAGGTAGTGCTGGCGCGCAGCGGGCACCGGACGGTGAGCACCGCGTAGCGAGCACCGCGTAGCGAGCACCACGCCCGACGGGGCGTCCGACCGGCCCGAGCGGCCCGACGGGCGCCCCGTCCTCGCGCGGACGGGGCGCCCGTTCGCCTCTAGGCTGAGCGAGTCCCAATCGGAGGTTCGATGCACACCTGGCCCGGCAACCCCTACCCCCTCGGCGCGACCTACGACGGCAGCGGCACCAACTTCGCGATCTTCAGCGAAGCCGCCAGCAAGGTCGAGTTGTGTCTGTTCGACGACGACGGCACCGAGACGAGGGTCGAGTTCACCGAGGTCGACGCCTACGTCTGGCACGCCTACCTGCCCACCGTGCAGCCCGGCCAGCGCTACGGCTACCGCGTGCACGGCGAGTACGACCCCGCGAACGGCTCGCGCGCCAACCCGAACAAGCTGTTGCTCGACCCCTACGCCAAGGCCACCTGCGGCGAGATCGACTGGGACGAGGCACTGTTCGCCTACACGTTCGGCGACCCCGACTCGCGCAACGACAAGGACAGCGGCCCGCACATGATGCTGGGCGTCGTCATCAACCCGTTCTTCGACTGGCAGGGCGACCGCGCCCCCAAGTACAGCTACGACGAGACCGTCATCTACGAGGCACACGTCAAGGGCCTCACCGAGACGCACCCCGACATCCCCGAGGAAGAACGCGGCACGTACGCCGGCGTCGCGAACCCGGCGATCATCGACCACCTCAAGAAGCTCGGCATCACGACCCTCGAGCTGATGCCCGTGCACCAGTTCGTGCAGGACAACACGTTGCTCGAGAAGGGCCTCAGCAACTACTGGGGCTACAACACCATCGGGTTCTTCGCCCCGCACGCCGCCTACTCGGCCACAGGCGACATCGGCCAGCAGGTGCAGGAGTTCAAGACGATGGTGCGGGTGCTGCACGAGGCCGGCATCGAGGTCATCATCGACGTCGTCTACAACCACACGGCCGAGGGCAACCACCTGGGCCCGACCCTGTCGTTCAAGGGCATCGACAACGCCGCCTACTACCGGTTGATGGACGGCGACCAGCAGCACTACATGGACTACACGGGCACCGGCAACAGCCTGAACGTCCGCCACCCGCACTCGCTGCAGCTCATCATGGACAGCCTGCGCTACTGGGTCACCGAGATGCACGTCGACGGCTTCCGGTTCGACCTCGCGGCGTCGCTCGCCCGCGAGTTCTACGAGGTCGACCGCCTCTCGACCTTCTTCGAGCTCGTGCAGCAGGACCCGATCGTCTCGCAGGTCAAGCTGATCGCCGAGCCCTGGGACGTCGGTCCCGGCGGCTACCAGGTGGGCAACTTCCCGCCGCAGTGGACCGAGTGGAACGGCAAGTACCGCGACACCGTCCGCGACTTCTGGCGCGGCGAGCCCTCGACCCTCGGCGAGTTCGCCAGCCGCATCACCGGCTCGGCCGACCTGTACGAACGCGACGGACGCCGTCCGGTCGCGAGCATCAACTTCGTCACCGCGCACGACGGCTTCACGATGCGCGACCTCGTCAGCTACAACGACAAGCGCAACGACGCCAACGGCGAGGACGGCAACGACGGCGAGAGCCACAACCGTTCGTGGAACTCGGGCGTCGAGGGCGAGACCGACGACGGCGAGATCCGCGCCCTGCGCGAGCAACGCCAGCGCAGCTTCCTGGCGACGCTGCTGCTCAGCCAGGGCGTGCCCATGCTGTTGCACGGCGACGAGCTCGGCCGCACCCAGGGCGGCAACAACAACACCTACGCGCAGGACAACCAGATCAGCTGGATCGACTGGCCGAACGCCGACCGCGACCTGATCGAGTTCGTCGCCGAGGTCATCAAGCTGCGTCACGACCACCCGACCTTCCGTCGCCAGCGCTACTTCAACGGCCGCCCCGTGACCCGCGGCGAGGGCGAGCCCCTGCCCGACATCGTCTGGTTGACGACCGAGGGCGACGCCATGCAAGAGGGCGAGTGGAACGAGTCCTACGCCAAGGCGATCGGCATGTTCCTCAACGGCAACGGCATCCGTGGCCGTGACGCCCGCGGAGGTCGCATCACCGACGTCAACTTCGTCCTGTACTTCAACGCCAGCGCCGAGACCGTCACCTTCGTCCTGCCGCCCGACGAGTACGCCCAGGGCTGGGAGGTCGTCGTCGACAGCACCGTGACCGCTCCCCCGCCGCCGGCGAGCGCCGCTCCCCGCACCCCGACGGCCACACGCGCCGCCACCACCCCCCAACCGCCCTCGACCCCGCAGTCCCTCTCGGCCCTGCGGGCCGGCGACCGACTCCCCGTGGTGGGTCGCTCGCTCGTCGTCCTGCGCGCCACGGCCGAGGAAGAACTGTGACCCGACACGAACCGACCATGCACCCGCGCTCGACGTACCGACTCCAGGTGCGCGCCTCCTTCGATCTGGACGCGGCCGCCGACCTGGTGCCGTACCTGCGTGACCTCGGTGCCGACTGGGTCTACCTGTCGCCGATCCTCGCCGCCGAGCCGGGCAGCGACCACGGCTACGACGTCGTCGACCACAGCCTGGTGGACCCCGAGCGCGGCGGTGCCGAGGGCCTCGACGAGCTCTCGACGCGTGCCCACGCCGAGGGCCTCGGCGTGCTGGTCGACATCGTGCCGAACCACGTCGGCGTCGCGACCCCGAAGGCGAGCGTCTGGTGGTGGGACCTCCTGACCCACGGCCGCGCGTCCCGCTACGCCGACGCGTTCGACGTCGACTGGGCCGCGGGTGCCGACAAGGTCCTGCTGCCGGTGCTCGGCGAGCCCGCCGCCGCGGACGGCTCGATCGACGGCCTCACGGTCGACGGCGACGAGCTGCACTACTACGACAACGTCTACCCGATCGCCCCGGGCACGAGCTCTCCCGGCGACGACGCCGCCACGGTGCACTCGCGCCAGCACTACGAGCTGGTGCACTGGAAGCGAGCCGACACCGACCTCAACTACCGTCGCTTCTTCGCGGTCAACACCCTCGCGGGCATCCGCGTCGAAGACCAGGGGGTCTTCGCCGAGTCGCACGCCGAGATCGGCCGCTGGTTCTCCGAGGGCCTCGTCGACGGTCTGCGCGTCGACCACCCGGACGGCCTCGCCGACCCCAAGGGCTACCTCGACCTGCTCGCCGCCCTGACCGGCGACGCGCACGTGCTCGTCGAGAAGATCCTCGAGGGCGACGAGCGCCTGCCCGAGGACTGGGCGACGGCCGGCACGACGGGCTACGACGCCCTGGCCGACCTCGACCGCCTCTTCGTCGACCCCAACGGAGTACCCGCCCTCGACGCCCTCGACGCACGCCTGCGCCGGGCCCGCGGGGTCGACGCCGACGAACACGCCGCCGGGGCCGACGAGACGACCGGCGACGAGCCCGTCGACTGGCACGAGATGATCCTCGGCACGAAGCGCGGCATCGCCGACGGCATCCTGGGCAGCGAGATCAACCGCCTCGCCCGGCTGATCGCCGAGGGCGGCACCGTCGACCCGTCGGTGGTGGACGCGCTGGCCGAGCTGGCCGCGGCCTTCCCGGTGTACCGCAGCTACCTGCCGCAGGGTGCCGAACGGCTGACCGAGGCCGCCAAGGTCGCCACGAGCCACCGCCCCGACCTCGCCGACGCCGTCGCGCGCGTCGTCGCGGTGCTGCGCGACGAGTCGCACCCCGCCTCGGTGCGCTTCCAGCAGACGAGCGGCATGGTCATGGCCAAGGGCGTGGAGGACACCGCCTTCTACCGCTACAGCCGCCTGGCGACGCTGACCGAGGTGGGCGCCGACCCGAGCGAGTTCTCCCTCGCGCCCGACGAGTTCCACGCGCGTCAGCAGGTCCGCCTCGCCGAGCGCCCGTTCGGCATGACGACCCTGTCGACGCACGACACGAAGCGCAGCGCCGACGTCCGCGCCCGCATCTCGGTGCTGGCCGAGGTCGCCACCGAGTGGGCGGCGACCCTCGAGCGCCTGCGCGAGCTCGCTCCGGTCGGCGACGGCCCGTTCGAGAACATCCTCTGGCAGACGATCGTCGGCTCGTGGCCCGCGTCGCGCGAGCGCCTGCACGCCTACGCCGAGAAGGCGTCCCGCGAGGCGAGCACGTCGACCAGGTGGACCGACCGCACCGACGAGGCCGAGGCCTTCGAAGAGCGGATGCACGCCGCGGTCGACGCCGCCTTCGACGACGACGAGGTGCGTCACGAGGTCGAGCGCATCGTCGACGTCCTCCGCGCACCCGGCTACAGCAACGCGCTCGGCGTGGCGCTGATGCAGCTCACCGGCCCCGGCAGCCCCGACGTCTACCAGGGCGGCGAGCTGTGGGACTTCTCGCTCGTCGACCCCGACAACCGACGCGAGGTCGACTTCGGGCTGCGCCGGCGCCTCCTGGACGAGGTCCGCGGCGGGGCGACGCCGGCGGTCGACGACACCGGTGCCGCCAAGCTCGTCGTGACGCACCACGCCCTGACGCTGCGCCGCGACCGACCCGACCTGTTCACGCGGTACGCCGCGCTCCCGGTCTTCGGTGAGCAGGCCGCGTCGGCGGTCGGCGTCGACCGCGGCGGGGCGCTCGCGATCGCGACCCGTCTGCCCGTCGCGCTCGAGCAGGCCGGCGGCTGGGACGACACCGTCGTCCTGACCGCAGGAGGCGCGTACCGCGACGTGCTCACCGGCCGCCGGCACGAGGGCGGTCGCCTTCGCCTGGCCGACGTGCTCGACACGTACCCCGTCGCCCTGCTGATCCCCGCAGAGGACTGACCCCGCCGGGTCGCGCCGCGTCGCGCCCGACTACCGTCGCCCCCGGCGACACGTCACGACATGCCGCTCACCTCCTGATGTGAGCGGCATGTCGTGCCTTCTCGACCTCCCCTCCCCCGCCCCTTCCGAACCCGAGGAGACCGATGAGCGTCTACGACGTCTGGGCCCCTGAAGCGACCACCGTGCACCTACACCTCGACGGCGAACTGCTGCCGCTGACGGCCGAGGCCGACACCGGCTGGTGGCGCGCCCCCGCCGACCTCGACCGGGGCCCGGGTCACCGCTACGGCTTCGTGCTCGACGGCGGCGACTCCCCCGAGGGCGAGACGCCGCTGCCCGACCCCCGCTCGCGTCGCCAACCCGACGGCGTGCACGGGCTCAGCGAGACCTACGACCCGCGCGCCTTCGCGTGGACCGACGACGCGTGGACCGGCCGCCAGCTGGCCGGCTCGGTCGTCTACGAGCTGCACGTCGGCACCTTCACGCCCGGAGGCACCCTCGACTCGGCGATCGAGAAGCTGCCGCACCTCGTCGACCTCGGCGTCGACCTGGTCGAGCTGTTGCCGGTCAACGGCGTCAACGGCCGCTGGAACTGGGGCTACGACGGCGTCGACTGGTTCACGGTGACCGACAACTACGGCGGCCCCGAGGCGTACCAGCGCTTCGTCGACGCCGCACACGCGGCCGGCCTCGGCGTCGTGCAGGACGTCGTCTACAACCACCTCGGCCCGTCGGGCAACTACCTGCCCCTGTTCGGCCCGTACCTGTCGAGCAAGCACGCCAACACCTGGGGCGACAACGTCAACCTCGACGACGACGGCGCCCACGAGGTGCGCGAGTTCATCCTCGACAACACGGCCATGTGGCTCGACGACTACCACGTCGACGGTCTGCGCCTCGACGCCGTGCACGCGCTCAAGGACGACAGCGAGGTCCACCTGCTGCAGGAACTGGCCGAGCGCACCGCCGCCCTCAGCAGCCATCTGCGCCGCCCGCTCTCGCTGATCGCCGAGAGCGACCTCAACGATCCGCGTCTGGTCACCCCGCGCGACGGCGGCGGCTTCGGCCCCGACCACCGCCAGGGCTACGGTCTCGACGCCCAGTGGAGCGACGACTTCCACCACGCCGTGCACGTCGCGCTCACCGGCGAGACGACGGGCTACTACGCCGACTTCGAGCCCCTCGGCGCCCTCGCGAAGGTGTTGACCAAGGGCTTCTTCCACGACGGCACCTGGTCGTCGTTCCGCGAGGCGACGCACGGGCACCCGGTCGACACGGAGCACATGCCGACCTGGCGCCTCGTCGTGGCCAACCAGAACCACGACCAGATCGGCAACCGGGCGATCGGCGACCGCCTGGCCGCGACGCTCGACGACGGGCAGCTGATCATCGCCGCCACGCTGACCCTGGCCGGCCCGTACACCCCGATGCTCTTCATGGGCGAGGAGTGGGGTGCCTCGACCCCGTGGCAGTTCTTCACCTCGCACCCCGAGCACGACCTCGGCGAGGCGACCGCGAAGGGCCGCATCGCCGAGTTCGCGAAGATGGGCTGGGACGAGTCGTCGGTGCCCGACCCCCAGGAGCCCTCGACCTTCGAGAACAGCAAGCTGGACTGGTCCGAGCTCGAGGCCGGCCGCCACGCGGTCCTGCTCGACGCGTACCGCCGCCTCGGCGCCCTGCGCCGCAGTGAGCCCGCACTCACCGACCCCCGCTTCGGCGAGACCGGCGTCGAATACGACGGCGACGCCCGCTGGCTCGTGCTCACGCGGGGCGACCTGCGGATCGCGATCAACCTCGCCGACCGGGAGGCGCGGGTCGCGGTGAGCGCCGAGACCGTCCTGTTCGCCAGCGACGAGTCGATCGTCCCGGGTGCGAGCCTGCTGCTGCCGGCGCACTCGGTCGCGATCGTCCGCTGACGCCGGGAAGGGACGACGCAGGCACGGATGACGCGCGCCCGGGGCTGACCACTCCGGGCGCGCGCGTGCCGCCTTCCGACTAGCGCGTCGACACGTCGCCGCTCACGGGCCCGACCCGGTGCGAGGTGGCGCGGACGCTCGGCAGGCGACGGTGTCGCACGACCAGCTCGACGACGGCGCGGGACCGTCGCCGCAGACCCCACAGGGTCACCTTGGTCAGCGACTCCCGGACGATCGAGCCGCTCATCTTCGAGGCGCCGTGGATGCGCTCGGTGAACGTGATCGGGGTCTCGACGACTCGCAGGCCCGCCTGCAGCGCGCGCCAGAGCAGATCGACCTGGAAGCAGTAGCCGCGCGACTCGACCCGGTCGAGGTCGATCCGGCGCAGCGCCGACGACCGGAACACCCGGAACCCGCCGGTCGTGTCGGCCACCCGGATACCCAGGGCGCCGCGCGTGTACCAGCTGCCGCCGCGGCTGAGCAGCTTCCGACGCAGCGGCCAGTTCTCGACGGCGCCGCCAGGCACCCACCGCGAGCCGAGCACGAGGTCGTTCTCGCGCAGCAGCTCGAGCATGCCGGGCAGGTACTCGGGGTGGTGCGAGCCGTCGGCGTCCATCTCGACGAGGGCGTCGTAGCCGCGCTCGAGTCCCCAGGCGAAGCCGGCGAGGTAGGCGGCGCCGAGGCCGGCCTTCTCGGTGCGGTGCATCACGTGCACGCGGGGGTCGCGGTCCGCGTAGGCGTCGGCCAGCTCCCCGGTGCCGTCGGGCGAGCCGTCGTCGACGACGAGCACGTCGACCGAGGCACCGGAGGCGAGGGTGCGCCCCACGATCCAGTCGAGGTTCTCGCGCTCGTTGAAGGTCGGGATGATGACGAGGGCGTCGTTCATGGTGGGGTCCTTTCCCGTCGGGTGGGAGTCGGAGGTGTCGGGTGTTCGGGTGTCGGGTGTCGGTGTTCGGGGCGGGTCGGGGGCCCGGAGGTCAGGAGGCGCGGCGCGGTCCGACCGGACAGCCGCCGGTCACGAGGTCACGAGGTCCGCGAACACGATCAGGTTGTCGACGTAGTGGCCGGTGGACCGGTCGAACGTGCCGTCGCAGGTGATGAGCCGCAGCCCGGGCGTCGGAGTCGCGCCGTAGACGTCGCTGGTCGGGAACGTCGCCTTCGGGGTGCGCTCGCTGCCGGTGACGCGGAAGGTCTCGACCGAGCCGGTGGACAGCGTGACCTGCACCTCGTCGCCGGGCACGAGCTTCGCCAGGTCGACGAAGACCGCCGGGCCGGAGCCCGAGTCGACGTGCCCGGCGATGACGGCCGGTCCGACCGCTCCGGGGACGACACCGTCCTGGTACCAGCCGGCCGACTGCCACTCCTTCGGAGGGTCGAGCTCGCCCTGCGCCCCGAGCCCGAGGTCCTCGAGGCCGGAGTCGACGCCGATCGACGGGATCTGCACGCGGACGGGCGTGGCGTCCGCCGGCGGTGCGGTGTACGACGGTGCCGCCGGGTCCTGGAAGGCACCGGCCGACCCGCTGGCAGGGTCCGGCGTCGAGGTGGCCGACGGCGAGGCCGCGGCCGGGGTGCCCGTGTCGTCGGGCCGGTCGGCGACGGCGGCCGCGGTCACCCCGCCGGCGACGAGCACCAGGGCGGCACCGACGGCGAGGGCGGCGGCGCGATGGCCGGCCACGAAGGTCGCGAGGCTCATCCGGCCACCGCCAGGGGCGAGCACGCGCCGAGGCTCGTGCCCTCGAGCTGCAGGGCGGCCAGCGCCGCCCAGGCGGTGCCGTAGTACGTCGGGGTCGACTGCGACAGGGCGTCGGCGGTGCGCAGGTCGGCGGCGGCCCGGTCGTGCTGGCCGTCGCCGGCCTCGGCCGCCGCGCGGGCGGCGTAGGCGAGCGGACTCTGGTCCGAGCCCAGGGACTGCCCGCCGAGGTCGAGCTGCATCGGCAGCTCGTCGTACCGCTGCAGCACGGAGGCCATCGAGGCGGCGAGGGCCACGTCGTCCGGCTGGCACGACTCGGCGTAACGCAGGGCCAACCGTCCCGCGTCGTAGCTGTACTGCACGGTGCCCGACGAGCCGTCGGCGCTCGGCAGCGGCACGGTCGTGCCGTCCTGCCGCACCTGGGCCCAGTCGCTCGGCAGGGCCGTCGACGAGAGGATGTTCGTGGTCACGGCACGCGAGCCGGCCTCGAGCTCGGCCCACCGGGGGTCGCCGCTCGCGGCGCCGAGCTGCGCGAAGGTGGCGGGCGAGGCGTACGAGGGGTTGTACGACCACGGGCCGGGGCCCATCGCCCACGGGCCGGGCAGCAGGATGCGGCCGACGTCGGTCGAGACCGTCATCTCGTCGAGCACGTCGGTGCCGAGGTCGACACCCGCGGTGGTGAGCTCGGGCCGGTCGAAGGTCGAGCCGGCGAGCACGAGGGCCCGGGCCGCGTCGACGTCGGCGTCACTGGCGGGCATGTCGTCGACCACCGCGCCGTCCTTCCACTGCCAGGCGAGCAGTCCGTCGGGACGGACGAGCTCGTCCTCCGTCCAGCGCCAGATGGCGTCGAACCGCTTCTCGTCGCCCACGGCGACCGCGACGAGCAGCCCGTAGGCCTGCCCTTCGCTGACGGTGTCGTCGCCCTGGTCGCGCCGGACGACGCGGCCGTCGTCGTCGACGTAGTCCGCCAGGAAATCCTCGCCGATCTCGGTGGCGGTCCGGGGTTGCGGGGTCGCGGTGCCCGCGCCGGGGGTGCCGGTCGCGTCCGCACCGCCGCCTGCCTGGTCCGTCGACGGGCCGCCCGGCCCTCCGACGACGAGGGAGGCGATGCCGGCCGTGACGGCGAGCGCCACCACGACGGCCGCTGCGAGCAGCGCCTTCGTCTTCTTCGTCATGTCGTTCTCTTCTCCTGCCCGATGGTGCCGGGCGTCGGTCGTGCGGTGGGGCGGGGAGCCGAGGAGGCGCGGTGCGGTGTGTCGCCCACCGCGCCTCCTCGTCCTGCCGGGCCGTGCTCGTCGTGCCGGGTCGTGCGGGTCGTCAGACCCCGAACCAGCCGAGGACGGTGGCCCAGAGGCTCTTCGCCTCGCTCTTCTGCGGGTGCTCGGCGAGGTAGCCGCCACCCGTCTGGACGCCGCCGACGGGCGCCTGGGGAGTGGCCGCGCTGTCGACGACGGGCACGACGGTCAGGCCGCCGGTCGAGTTGTCGAGCACGAACAGGGTGTTGGTGCTGCCGGCCGTGAGGTCGACGTCGCTCGTGCCGGTGACCTTCTGACCCGTGAGGTCGAGGGTCCACGGGCCGGCCGCGACCTGGGCGTAGCCGCTCGCGCTGCCGAAGGGCGCCTTCTCGGCGATGGTGGTGCCCGTGCTGGTCGCGACGGTGACGGTCTTGCTCACGTTCGCGGCCTGCACGAGACGGACCTTGGCCTGGCCGTCGGCGGGCGGCGTCAGGTCGTCCTTGAAGACCTGCGTCTTGAGGTCGTCGTTCGGGCCGTACGCGACGGCCGTGATCGGCTGGTCGCTCGCCACCGTCACGTTGGCCGTGATGACGGGCTTCGCGCTGGCGGGAGCATCGGCTGCGGTCATCGCGACCACGTAGGTGCCGGCGGCCAGCGCCTGGTACGGGCTGACCTGACCGTAGGTGACGTCGTCGAGGTCCATGACGACCTGGCCGCCCTTGAGCGAGGTGAGGGTGACGTCGACGGCCTTCGTGTCGGGCGAGAGGTGGCCGACGCGCACCCAGCCGTCGCCGTCGGCGGCGTGGGCGGGCGACGTCCCCACGAGGGCGCCGGCGAGGGCGACCCCGGTGGCGGCGGTGAGGGCGAGCACCGTCGCGAGACGGCGGCGCCGGGTCGGGACGGCGGTGAGGGCGGCGGAGGCGCCGGTGGTGCGTGAGAGGGAAGCCACGGAGGCTGGTCCTTTCCGGTCGGGTGCCCCACCCGGGACGGGTGGGACGCGGTGAGGAGGTGCCGGTGCCCGCCCGAGGACGGGCACCGGCGTGGCGATCAGTTCGAGAGGACGCCGGTCGGGGCGACGGCCGAGAAGGTGACGCGCAGTCCGTCACCCGAGGGGACGGCGGACTCGGGGACGTAGACGCTGCCCAGGCCCTCGAGCGTCGCCTGCAGCTCGTCGACGGACTGGCCGCCCTGCGGAGTGATGTCGATCTGCCGGAACAGGGCGTCCTGCTCGCCCGGCAGGGCCTCGGGATCGGCGACCGAGATCGGCCCCTGGGCGGCGAGCTGACCGAGCACGATGATCGCGCGGGGGTCGATCCGACCGTCCGAGAGCGCCGTCGACAGGGTCGACGAGATCTGCAGGTTCGGGTTCTGGGCGAGTTCGGCACCGGCCTGCGCGCGGGCCGACGCGGCGTCGTCCGCCTCGGTCTGCGCCTGGGCGGCGCCCTGGCTGTCGATCTGCCGGACGTTGACCTGCTGGTCGCCGTCGCCGAACGAGGCGATGACGGTCGAGTTCGCGAGGGCCTCGCGGATCTCGGGCGAGGTGGGCCCCGAGGTGCGGACCGACTCGGTCTCGAACAGGTAGTCCGAGTCGCGCCAACCGTTCGGCGACTGCGCCTGGACGGCGCCGTCGGTGTCGATCTTGTAGAACCAGATCACGTTGTCGCGGGCGAAGCCGGCCTTGACCAGGTCGACCCACACGGCGTCGTCCACCAGCAGGCGGCTGTCCTTCGGCACGTTCGTCTCGACCCAGCTCTCGGCGTTGCGCATGGGCGCGTCGAGGTCGCTGTCCAGGAAGCCGCGCAACTGCACGGCCCAGAGGGGGACGATCGCGACGACGGCCGCGAGGGTCAGGGCGAGCCAGGCGACCGAGCCCGTGCGGGTGGCCGCGGTCGAGAGCGCGCCGGCACGGCGGGCACGGAACGCCTTGACGGCGTGGTCGGTGACGGCCGCGACGAGCAGCGCCGCGAACGGCAGCAGCATGATCACGTAGGGCACCGGCAGGTAGCCGCCGGGGCGGAACATGAACGCGATCAGGAAGACCATCATCACGCCGAGCGGACGCACCTTCTTGATGAAGACCGCCACGATCGAGGCGAGCGTGCCGAGCACGATGAGCACCTGGTCGAGCTGCCACCACTGCGACACGGTGGCGAAGAACAGGCTGCCGGTGTCGAAGACCGAGCCGCTGGCCTCGCGGGTCGCGAGCTGGAACTGGATGCCCTCGAGCAGGCTCACCCGGCCGGCACCGGGCAGCAGTTCGCCCTTCACCGCGGCGAGCGCGACGTAGCCGAGGCCGACGAGCACGAGCAGGCTGCCCGCGATCGACAGCGTGTACCGACGGGTCGACTTGTCGGCCCCCCGCCACATCATCCAGGCCAGGAAGGGCAGCGCCAGCAGGTAGGTCTCCTTCGAGAGCACCGCGATGCCGAACGACAGCGAGGCCGCGGCGAAGCCGGCGAGCTGGTACCGCTTGCTCAGGGCGAAGACGAACGCGGCGAGCAGCCACGGGGTGGCGACGTTGTCGAGGTAGACCGTGCGGTGGAACTGCAGGGCCAGCGGCGACACGGCGAACACGAGACCGGCCACGGCGGCCGCGGGACGGCTGAGGCCGAGCTTGCGTCCGAGCAGCCAGACGAGCGCGACCGAGGCGACCGTGAAGAACAGCATCGCCTCACGGGCGGCGAGCACCGCGACGTCGTAGCGCGAGAAGGCACCGGTCAGGGCCGTGTAGGCCGAGATCTGCAGCCAGCCGACGGGCGGGTGGTCGTACCAGTAGGTGTAGTGGGTGATCTCGCCGAGATTCTGGATCGCCCAGGCCTGGGCGGCGTAGGTGCCCTCGTCGTCGATGCGCTGAGGCGAGCCGTCCATGTTGAACGCCATGACGACGGCGGCGACCGCGAGGACGGGCAGCAGCCAGGCGAGGCTCGCGCCGTGCCGACGCAACCACGACGCGGGCTCGGAGCGTCGCGGGTCCTTGGTGGGGACCACGGGGGTGCCCGGGCCGTTCGACACGGTGGTGTCGGCCGCGCGGGGGCGGTTCAGCGTGCTGGTCATCGGTCACCTCCGGTCATGGCCATGGCGGGCTCCTGCTGGGAGGCGCGGGGCGCCTCCTCGGGGGTCGTCGCGACCTCGTCGCGGTGCGCTCCGGTGTGCTCGGTCTTCTCCCACGCGTTGAGGCCCTTCAGCTGGCGGAAGACCGCCCGGACCGCAGCCAGCGCGAGGAAGATCTGGTAGGGCAGCAGACCCCAGACGAGACGGAAGTAGTCCCGGGCCCGGACCTTCTGGCCGTAGACCCGCCCGAACTCGCGCAGTCCGGTGAACTCGACGGCCAGCAGCACGAGCGTCGGCGCCAGGGGCACGAACGACACGAGCGCGATGGCGGTCGGCACCTTGGTGGTCAGGATCAGGATGATCGAGACCGGGATCAGCAGACCGGTGGCGGCCTGGATGAACGGCATGGTCAGCAGGTAGCGGGCCATGAGGCGCTGGCGCAGGCGGGGCAGCTTCTTCCACTCGCCCTTGCCGTAGACCTGCATGAAGCCCTGGTTCCAGCGGGTGCGCTGCTTGAGCAACGAGACGAAGGTGCCGGGGGTCTCCTCGCGGGTGACGACCTCGGGGCTGTAGGCCACGACGACCTTGGCGCCGGCGCTCGAGAGGCGGACACCGAGCTCGCAGTCCTCGGCGAGGCACTCGGCATCCCAGCCCTCGGACCAGTCGAGCCAGTCCTTGCGCACGAAGACGGTGTTGCCGCCGAGCGGGATGAACTTCTCCTTGGCGTGGAAGTGCAGGCGCGACCGGAACCAGAAGTAGTACTCGAGCACGTTGCGGAGGCTCCACCAGCTGCTCTGGAAGTTCATCAGCTGGACGCCGCCCTGCACCACGTCGGCGTCGGTCTCGGTGAACCGCGAGTCGACGAGCGTCAAGAGGCGGGGGTGCACCTCGTCCTCGGCGTCGAACACGCCGACGATCTCGCCGCGCGACGACTGCAGCGCCAGGTTCAGCGCCTTGGGCTTGTTCTTCGGCACGCTCGAGTCGACGACCACGCGGATCAGCTCGGGGTGACGGGCGGCGGCCTCGCGGGCGACCCGCTCGGTGCCGGGGTCGTCGTGGCCGACGATGGCGATGATCTCGAAGTCGGGGTGGTCCTGCTGGGCGAGACGGTCGAGGGTCTGGCCCATGACCTCCTCCTCGTGCCGGCCGGGCACGAGGAGGGTGAACGAGTGGGCGGCGTCGAGCGGGTTCTCGCTGAACTGGCTGTCGTCGAGGTTGTCCTTCGACCGCCAGGCGTGCAGCATCCACCAGAGGGTCGACACGGCGACGGCGGTCAGCAGGATCGTCACGACGATCAGGGACGAGTAGCCGATCCATTCGAGGGGCGACCAGTCGGGCAACTGGAAGCCGATCGTCGACTCGGCCGCACCGGTCGAGCCACGGTTCGGGACGAACCGGGACGGGTCGGCGGGGGCTTGCGGGGTGAGCAGCGGCGCGGGTTCGCCTGCTGCGAGATGTGATGTCGGGATCTGGGTCGGGTCAGTCGACACAGGATCACTCTCCAGTCAGTGGGTCGGGTGCAGGTGGGTCTGCGTGGTGTTCTGTCGGGTGGGGTCGTCGGTCGGCGGGGGGCCGGCGACGGTGGCGAGCGCGGCCGACGCGTCGGGGGTGTCGGCCGGGGTGGTGACCGCGGACGAGCCGCGGAAGACGAGGTGGCGGTAGGCCAGGTACCGGAAGGCCGTGCCGAGCACGAGGCCGACGCCGTTGGCCGCGACGTTGTCGGCGAGCTGGCTGGTGAAGCCCAGCAGGTAGTGCGAGACGAACAGGCAGGCCGAGGCGATCAGCAGGCCGCCCACGTTGACGAGGCCGAAGGTGACGGCCTCGCGGACGACGGCCTGGTTGCGGCCCTCGCGGAAGGTCAGGTAGCGGTTGCCGAGCCAGGCGACGGCCGTGGCGACGAGCACCGAGACGACCTTGGCGCCGATGGGCTTGTCGTCGAGGAGGGTGGCGCGCAACAGGTTGTACACGCCGACGTCGACGACGAAGGCGATGCCGCCCACGGCGCCGAAGGTCGCGAGTTCTCTCACCCGGGCGACGAGGCGCAGGGGTGGTGTCGGGTTCGTCGAGGGGGCACGGTCGGGGCGTGCCCCCCGGACGGGGGACTCGGTTTCGGGCATGACACCGGTTCGGGGGGCATCGCAGGATCGGTTTGGTCGGGGTACGCACATCCGGGCCAACTGCCAGAGAGCCGACATCTGCCGTTCATCCGGTGGCGGGTTCGTCGACCCCGACGGGTCGTGCGCCGCGGATCGGGTCGCTCGACGCAGACGGGCCCACGACCTCCGGCCGCGCGACGGCGAGCTCCGCCCCGACCGCCGCCACGACGGCGACGAGGGTGACCAGCCGGTCGGGCACCGAGCCCACGACCACCAGGAGGCGCTCCCGCCCCGTCGCCCGCCGCCCCTGTTCCGCGGCCGCCTCCGTCGTGCCCCCGACGTCCAGGAGCTGCGAGAGCAGCCAGGGCAGCACCGGCAACGCCGCGAGCGCGATCACGAGGGCGGGCGCGCCGACCAGGACCGTCGACACGAGCGCCGCGGCCGTCACGATCGTCACGCCGGCGTCCAGCAGCGGCTCGGTGAGCACACCGAGGGCACGGCGCCGCGCCCTCGGCCGGAGCCGACGCCAGTCCCCGTGGCCGAGCACCTGCAGGCACCCACGGATCCAAGTCGCCCGGGCACGGGCCAGGTCGCGCAGCCCACCCGGCGAACGCTCGACGGTGGTCGTCTCGGGCGAGGTCGCGATGACGACGCGGGCCCCGGCCACCGTCATGCGGACGCCGAGGTCGAGGCCCGCCGCGACACGGGTCGCATCCCAGCCGCCCGACCAGGCGAGCCAGGAGCGACGCACGAAGAGCGTGCTGTCCGACAGCGGCACGAAGCCGGCCCGTCCGTGCGAGCGGACCACCGACCGGGACCACCACCACCGGTCGACGGCCGACCGGGGCGCCCACCAGGGCGTCGCCTCGAGCGCCGGCCGACTGGCGTGCTGGACCGCGTCGGCGTCCGTTCGGGAGAGGACCGAGTCGACGAGGGCGAAGAGCCGGGGGTGTGGCCGGTCGCCCGCCGAGAAGACGCCGACCACGCCGTCACCGACCTCGGCGAGCGCGTCGACGAGCGACGAGGCGAGCGACGAGGCGAGCGCGGGCGAAGGCCCGGCGAGCGGCCCCGCCTGGACGATCTGGACACGCCCGGGGTGACGCCGTACGGCGGAGGTCGTCACGTCGAGCGCCAGGGTGTCGTCCGGATCGACGGCGACGAGGACGCGCACGTCGGGGTGCTGCTGCCGCGCCAGCAGGTCGAGGGTGACGGCCAGACCGGCCGGTCCTCGCGCCGCCACCAATGCGGTGAAGGCGTGCGCCGGGGGCAGCACGGGGCCGTCCAGGTCGCGGTGGCCGAGTTCCTCCTGCTCACGGACGAGGTGGAGCCTGTGCACGATGCGACGGATCGAGACCAGCAGGACCAGGGCGACCAGCACGGCGAGCAGCAGGAAACCGGCCCACTGCAGGCTCGACCAGTCGGCCCACGGCAGGGCGGCCGAGGCGTCCTCGACCGGGACAGAGGGCAGACCGCCGCGGTTCGGAGCGAACGGCGTGGGCGTCGCGGGCAGCGTCGGCGTGAGGACGGGGCCGGGCGCCGCGAGGGGCGGGGTGGAGGTCACGGTGGTGCTCCAGTCGGGTCGGGTCAGCGGGAGCCTCGGACGCCCGCCCCCGGGTGGGACCGCGGCGTCCGACGGATCGTGTCCCCCAGTCGGGGGACACGATCTGATGAATCGTCACTGTACGCCTTCCGAGTCGACCGCACGCGCCTTCGCTGCGCCCGCCCCGACGCGTAGCGTGGGGTCATGGAATTCAGACACCTCGGCGACAGCGGACTCAAGATCTCGGAGATCACCTACGGCAACTGGCTGACGCACGCGTCCCAGGTCGAGAACGACGTGGCGACGCAGTGCGTCCGCGCGGCCCTCGACGCCGGCATCTCGACCTTCGACACCGCCGACGCCTACGCGAACACGGCGGCCGAACAGGTCCTCGGCGACGCCCTCAAGGGCGAGCGTCGCGAGAGCCTCGAGATCTTCACCAAGGTCTACTGGCCCACCGGCCCGCGCGGGCACAACGACGTCGGCCTCAGCCGCAAGCACGTGCTCGAGTCCATCGACGGGTCGCTCCGACGCCTCGGCACGGACTACGTCGACCTCTACCAGGCCCACCGCTACGACCACGAGACCCCGCTCGAAGAGACCATGCAGGCCTTCGCGGACGTGGTCCGTGCCGGCAAGGCGCTCTACATCGGCGTCAGCGAGTGGACCGCCGAACAGATCCGCGCGGGCCACGAACTCGCCGTGAAGCACGGCGTTCAGCTGATCTCGAACCAGCCGCAGTACTCGATGCTCTGGCGCGTCATCGAGTCCGACGTCGTGCCGGCGAGCAAGCAGCACGGCCTCGGCCAGATCGTCTGGTCGCCCGTCGCCCAGGGCGTCCTGACCGGCAAGTACAAGCCGGGCGCCGAGCTGCCCGCGGGCAGCCGCGCGACCGACGACAAGGGAGGCGCGGACACGATCAAGCGCTTCCTCACCGACGAGGTGCTCACCGGCGTCGCGAAGCTCGAGCCGATCGCCGCCGACCTCGGCCTCTCGATGGCCCAGCTGGCCATCGCGTGGGTGCTGCAGAACGACAACGTGGCGTCCGCGATCATCGGGGCCTCGCGCCCCGAGCAGGTGGCCGACAACGTCAAGGCGGCGGGCGTGGCGCTGCCGGCCGACGTCATGGCCCGCATCGACGAGGCGCTCGGCGACCTCGCCGAGAAGGACCCCGGCAAGACGGTCTCGCCCGAGCGTCGCCCGGCGTGACCCCGCGGCCGGCCCGATCTCGGGCCGGCCGACACCCCCTCGACATCTTCCGGACACCCCGGGAATGTTGTCCGGCTGGATGCGCTTGCATATACTCGTACCAGCTTCGATGACACGTCATCGACCTCGACCTCACAGATTCAGGAGAACACCATGACCATCACCGCAGAGAAGATCCCCGCCGGCACCTGGAACCTCGACCCCACGCACAGCGAGGTCTCGTTCAGCGTCCGCCACCTGGCCATCAGCAAGGTCAAGGGCTCGTTCGAGTCTTTCGACGCCTCGCTCGTCACGGCCGAGGACCACACCGCCTCGAAGGTCACCGCCTCGATCGACGTGGCCTCGGTCAACACCAACCAGAAGGACCGCGACGGTCACCTGCAGACCGGCGACTTCTTCCTCGCCGAGCAGCACCCCAAGATGACCTTCGTGTCGACCAGCATCGAGGAGAAGGGCGACGACGCGTTCCTCGTGCACGGCGACCTGACCCTCCGCGGCGTCACCAAGCCCGTCACCCTGAAGAGCGAGTTCGGCGGCCTCGTCGTCGACGGCTACGGCCAGACCAAGCTCGGCTTCTCGGCCACGACCAAGATCGACCGCACCGAGTTCGGCGTCACCTGGAACGCCGCCCTCGAGGCCGGCGGCTTCACGCTCGGCAACGACGTCACCGTCACGCTCGAGATCCAGTTCACGCTCGCCGCGTAGGCAGCAGCACCCCGAAGGGCCCGCTCTCGCACGGCGAGGGCGGGCCCTTCGGCGTCACCGCGCGAGCACTCGGCGCAGCACCGCGCGCTCCCCCAGCGTCCAGGCCGCACTCGTCACGAGGTAGAGCGCGGCGGCGAGCGGCGCGAACGCCGCGAAGAGCACGCTGACGAACGGCAACCAGCGCAGCACGCCCGCCGTGCCGAGGAGCGCCTCCTGCCCGGGCCCCGCCGTCGCAACGGTCGCCGGCCCGGTGAAGCGCAGCGTGGCGCGCCGGCTCAGCTCGACGACGATCGCGAGCAGCACGAGCAGCACCAGGTACGGCCAGACCGCCGCGAGCCCCGTCCCGAGCGTGACGAAGAGGTTCGCCCCGAGCGCCGCACCGCCGAGGGTGTGCGTCAACAGGGTGTTGGCGTGACCGGCGATCTCGGAGTGCGCGAACAGCGAGTAGACGGCCGTGAGCACGGGGGCCTGCGCGAGCGTCGGCAGGCAGCCGGCCAGCGGGGACACCTTCTCGGAGGCGTAGAGCGCCATGAGCGCCTTGCTCCGGGCCTCGGGGTCGGTGATCCGGCGGGTGAGGTCGGCGATCGCCGGCGCGAGTCGACGGCGGGCGATCTCGGCGCGCACCTGCGAGACGCCCACCGGCACGAGCACGAGGCGGACGAGCAGGGTGAGCAGCACGACGCCGACGGCGGCGGCCGACGCCCCGGCCACGGGTTCGACGAGCACGCCGAGGGTGGTGACGAGCGACTGCAGACCGCCGAGGACGACGGCGATCGGGGGAAAGGTGGACAGGTCCATGAGGACTCCTCGGTCAGAGAGACGGTGGGTGTCTTCTGGCCGCCGGGGGCGTCGGATCGACGCGGATGTCGGATCGACGAAGGCTCGGGTGCGCTCAGGCGGCCGGGACGGCCCGCCCGGGAGCCCGGGACCGCACGTGACCGCGCGCGTCGGGATCGCGTCGCCAGACGAGGAGGCGCGTGCCGGCTTCTTCACGGAGCGTCGCCTCGGGCACCGCACCGGCCAGCCCGCAGAGCGTGAGCACGACACGGGCGACGCCGAGCGCGACCACCGCGGTGGCGGCGCCGAGCAGGCCGACGAGCACGACCGCGGACAGCGGCGCCCCGCCGGACGAGAGCACGGCCTCGACGAACGCCGCGAGGGGCGCCAGCATCGAGAGGCCGAGGGTCATGCGCCCAACCTACCCCGCGCCTCCCTGCCGCGACAGGGTCGGAGACCGCCGAACGGACACGGCGAGCGCACTAGCCTCAGGAACAACCTGGCGACGTCCGCGGTTGACGCCGAGAGCCACCGCCCCACCCCGAGAGGACTCCCGATGACCGTCGACTGGATCACCCTGCAGAAGACCGCCCACGACGAGTTCGCCCGCCGCGTCGAGGCCGTGTCCGACTGGGACGCCCCGACGCCCGACACCGAGTGGAAGGTGCGCGACCTCGTGCGGCACGTGACGCGCGAGCAGCAGTGGGTGCCGCTGCTGCTCGAGGGCGGCGACCCCGCCGAGGCCGAGAACTCGATCGAGCCGCTCGGCGACGACCTCGTCGAGGCCTGGCACCGGTGGTCGAGTGCGGCCACCGCCGCCTGGAGCGAGGCCGACCCCCACGCCGAGGTGCGGCTGAGCGCCGACGTCGTGCCCGTGCACGAGTACCTCGCCGAGCAGGTCGCCGACGTCACGATCCACACCTGGGACCTCGCCCGCGCCGTGGGCACCGACGAAGAACTCGACGACGCGCTGGTCGAGGCCGTCTGGGGCGTGTTCGCGCCGCAGAAGGACGCGCTCGAGGCCTCCGGCCTGTTCGCCTCGCCCGTCCCGGTCGACGACGACGCCCCGCTGCGCATCCGCCTGCTCGCCCTCACCGGGCGCGACGCCCGCTGAGGCGGCGCGGGCCCACCGTCCCGGCGCGAGCCCCACGGGGGCGTCCCCGGCGACGCGGCCCGCGCCTCCCGGGGGTTCATCACCCGACCCTGCCAAGGTGGTGGCATGACCGCCCCGATCGATCGCCCGTGGCTGCACAGCTACGCCCCCGACGTCCCCGCCGACATCGAGCCCGTGACGGGCAGCCTCGTCGACCTCATCGACGACGCCGTGTCGACGTACCGGCAGAAGCCGGCCCTCGAGTTCTTCGGTCGTGAGACCAGCTACCGCGACCTGGGCGACCAGGTCGCGCGCGCGGCCGAGGGCCTCAGGAGGCTCGGCGTGGGTCGCGGCGACCGGGTCGCCTTGATCCTGCCGAACAGCCCGCAGCACGTGGTGGCGTTCTACGCCGTGCTGCGCCTGGGCGCCGTCGTGGTCGAGCACAACCCGCTCTACACCGACCGCGAGCTGCGGCACCTCTTCGAGGACCACGGCGCCACGATCGCCATCGCGTGGGACAAGCTGGTCGACCGGCTGCGCTCCCTGCCCGCCGACATCGGCTTCTCGACCGTCGTCTCGGTCGACGTGACGAAGGGCATGCCGTTCGGCACGCGCCTCGCCCTCAAGCTGCCGGTGCCCGCGGCGAAGAAGAGTCGCGCGGCCCTGACCGACGGAGCCGAGGGCGACGTCACCTGGCAGGGCCTGCTGGCGAACCGTCCGCTGCGCAAGAAGCACCCGCGCCCCGACGTCGACGACATCGCCCTGCTGCAGTACACGAGCGGCACCACGGGGTCGCCGAAGGGCGCGATCCTGACACACCGCAACCTGCGCAGCAACGCCGCGCAGGGCCGCGCCTGGGTGCCCGGCCTGGTCGACGGTGACGAGACCGTCTACGGCGTGCTTCCGTTCTTCCACGCCTACGGCCTCACGCTCTGCCTCACCTTCGCGATGAGCATCGGGGCACGCCTCGTCCTCTTCCCGAAGTTCGACGTCGACCTCGTGCTCAAGGCCGCGAAGAAGCACCCGCCGACCTTCCTGCCGGCCGTGCCCCCGATCTACCAGCGCCTGGCCGACGCGGCCCGCGAGCGTGGCGTCGACCTGTCGTCGGCGCGGTTCGCCATCTCGGGCGCGATGAACCTGCCGACCGCGGTCGTCCAGGCCTGGGAGGGCGTCACGGGCGGCATGCTCGTCGAGGGCTTCGGCCTGACCGAGACCTCTCCCGTCGCCCTGGGCAACCCGATCGGCCCGACCCGCCGCGTCGGCACCGTCGGCGTGCCGTTCCCGTCGACCGAGGCGATGGTCGTCGACCGCGACGACCCCGACCCGAGCCGCCCGGTCGTCGCCGGGGCCGCGGGTGAACTGCTGCTGCGCGGACCGCAGGTCTTCCGCGGTTACTGGAACCGCCCCGACGAGACCGCCGAGGCGTTCCTCGAGGGCGGCTGGTTCCGCACCGGCGACATCGTCACGATGAGCGCGGACGGCTACGTCACGATCGTCGACCGCATCAAGGAGCTCATCGTCACGGGTGGTTTCAACGTCGCCCCCTCCGAGGTCGAGGAGGCCGTGCGGAACGCCCCCGGCGTGGCCGAGGTCGCCGTGGTCGGCCTGCCCCGCTCGGGCGGCGGCGAGGACGTCGTCGCGGCCGTCGTGCTCGAGCCGGGCGCCTCCTTCGACGCCGAGGCCATCCGTGACGCCTCACGCGGCCAACTGGCCGCCTACAAGGTGCCCCGTCGGGTCGTGCAGCTCGACGAGTTGCCGAAGTCGCTGATCGGCAAGGTGCTGCGTCGCGAGGTGCGCGACCGGCTCATCGCCGCGGGCTGAGCCCCGGGGCGGGTCCTGCCGCTGGCCCGGTCGGCGGGCCCGGCCGGCGGGGTCAGAGCCGCTGCCACCGGTCGATCGGCCAGCTGATCACGAAGGCCCGTCCGATCACGTCGTCCACGGGCACGAAGCCCGCGTAGGGCCCGGTCTGGTGGGCGCGCGAGTCGGCCGAGCGGTCGCGGTTGTCGCCGAGCACCCAGAGGGCACCCTCGGGCACGGTCACGTCGAAGTCGGTGGCCGAGGCCCGGGGGCCGCCGTCGGCGAGCACGAGGTACGGCTCGTCGAGGGGCCGGCCGTTCACGAGCACGTGACCGTCCGCGTCGCAGCAGCTGACGTGGTCGCCCGGCAGCCCGATGACGCGCTTGACGAGGTCCTGCCCGGCGTCGTCGCCGTAGCCGAGCCACCCGCCCGGGTCCTCGAACACGACGATGTCGCCGCGGTGCAGTGGCATCACGCTCGGAGCGAGCTCGTTGACGATGATGCGGTCGCCGATCATCAGGGTCTGCTCCATCGACCCCGACGGGATCGAGAAGCTGCGCACGAGGAAGGTGCGGACGCCCCACGACAGCAACAGCCCGACCAGCACGATGGCCAGCAGCTCGAGCAGCCACCGTCCCGTCGAACCCCACCGAGCCGAGGAGGCGCGGGTCGCCTCGCCCTCGTCGGTCGCGTCGGCGAGGGGGCTGGTGTCGGTCACCGGCTCATCCTGCCAGCGGCCGCCCGGCCCCGCCCTCCCCGGTCAGGGGGCCGCCGGGTCGCGGCCCCACGGCGCCGGGCCACGCGTCAGGCGGCCGTCCACCCGATGCGGTCGAGCCGCGCGAGGGCGTGCTCCTCGGCGACGGGTCGCTTGCCGAGGACTCCCCCGACACCGGCGAGCATGGCCTGGGCCGGCGCCCGGGTGGGCAGGTCGATCGGCCCGACGTGCGGCGCGCGCAGCCCGAGCAGCTCACGGAAGCGCGGCTGCAGCGTGCCCACCGCGCCGTTGAAGAGCACGGGGTAGCCGACCTTGAGCGCGGGGAAGAGGGGCGGGTGCTTGATGAACTTCACGACGTCGTCGGTCCGGGCCGTGCGTTCGAGCACGCCTCGGCGGTCGAAGTCCAAGAGCTGCTGCTGCATCTCGGCGACGCTGCGCGGCGGGTTCGGCACGCCCATCAGCTCGCCGGCCGTCGCCCACTCGCGGACGTAGGCGTCGGGCCCACCCGGGATCGGCTCACGGCCCCACTCGAGGTAGGCGGCGAGGAACGAGTCGGCGAAGGCCATGTGCACCCAGCTGAGCAGTTCGGGGTCGTTGGCGGCGTAGTCGTGGCTCACGCCGTTCCGGTCGTCGTACGTGCCGACGACCTTCGTGTGGAGGCGTGACACCCAGTTCGACGCGTGGGTGGCGGCCTCGCGGCTGCCGTACGAGACGGTGTAGATCCAGCGGATCGTGCCGGCCAGGCGACCGAGCGGGTCCTCACGGAAGCGCGAGTGGTCGTGCACGCCGGCGAGCGCTCCCGGGTGCAGCGCCTGGACGAGCAGGGCCCGCACGCCGGCCGGGATGGTCGACATGGCACCGTGGACGGCCCACACCGCCGAGCCCGGCAGGAAGAACCCCTCGTCGTCGCCCTTCTCGAGGTCGGTGACCCACTCGGGCGTGCCCGTGTACTGCCCGTTGAAGGTGTACTGCAGGCGGGCGCGGAGCGGTTCGGTCAGAGCGGGCATGCCTCGATCATGCGCCGCGGTAGCTGGACGCTCGCGGCGGACGCCGGGCGCGAGACCCCGCGGACGCACGCCGCGCCTCCTGCGTCCCGGGGCGGGGGCAGGAGGCGCGGCGTGCGTGTCGGGGCGGGTGTCAGTTCCCGTGCGCCTCGACCGAGACGGGCTGCCAGTCGTTCCACGTCTTCAGACGCGACTCGTAGTCCTTCGTGGCGATCTCGAGCGGTGCCTTGCCGAAGAAGATGCGCAGCGGCGGCTCGTCGGCGTCGACGACCTTGAGGATCGCCGCGCGCGTGGCGGTGGGGTCACCGGGGTCGGCGGCCGAGGGACGCTTCGACGCGGCCTCGCGCACCTCGGCGTAGGCCTCCAGCTCGTCGCTGCGCGAGGCGGACGGGCCGGACCAGTCGGTCGAGAAGCCGCCGGGCTCGACGAGGGTGACCTTGATGCCGAAGCCCGCGACCTCCTGGGCCAGCGACTGGCTGAAGCCCTCGAGGCCCCACTTCGAGGCGTGGTAGATGCCGACGGTCGGGAAGGCACTGATGCCGCCGATGCTCGACACCTGGACGATGTGGCCCGAGCCCTGCTCGCGCATGATCGGCAGCGCGGCCTGCGACACCCAGAGGGCACCGAACAGGTTCGTCTCGAGCTGGGCGCGGGCCTCGTCCTCGGTGATCTCCTCGATCATGCCGAAGTGTCCGAAGCCGGCGTTGTTCACGACGACGTCCAGGCGACCGAAGTGCTCGGCGGCCTGCCGGACCGCGGCGACGTCGGCCGCACGGTCGTTCACGTCGAGCTGGATGGGCAGGAAGGAGTCGCCGTACGCGTCCACCAGGGGCGTGACGTCGTCGATCTTCCGTACGGTGCCCGCGACCTGGTCGCCGCGTTCGAGGGCCGCCTCGGCCCACTCGCGGCCGAAGCCCTTGGATGCACCGGTGATGAACCAGACCTTGCTCACGATGTGTCGTTCCTCTCTCCGTGAATTCGAGGACCATGCTGCGCCGCGCCTCCTCGTCCACGGTCAGGTTGCCAGGCGGCGTCGAGCCGACGGGGTACGCCCGGCGGTCGATAGAGTGGCCCGGTGACCACCGACAGCGCTCGTCCCTGGCTCGACTCCTACGCACCCGGCGTGCCGCACGACCTCGAACCGGTCGACGGCTCGCTGCTCGACCTGGTCGAGGCCTCCGCCGCGCGGTACCCGAGGGCGGTGGCGCTCGAGTTCTTCGGGGCGACGACCACCTACTCCGAGCTCGTCGACCAGATCTCGCGGGCGGCCGAGGGGCTGCGCAAGCTCGGCGTCGGGCACGGCGACACGGTCGCGATCGTGCTGCCGAACGGTCCGCAACACGTCGTCGCGTTCTACGCGGTGCTGCGCCTCGGGGCGATCGTCGTCGAGCACAACCCGCTCTACACGCCGCGCGAGCTGCGTCACCAGTTCGAGGACCACGGTGCGAAGGTCGCCATCGCCTGGAACAAGGTGGTCGACACGATCCAGGCCTTCCCCGACGACGTCGCCGTCGAGCACCTCGTCTCGGTCGACGTCACCCGGGCGATGCCGTTCGCCACGCGGGCCGCCCTGGCCCTGCCGATCAAGAAGGCCCGCGAGTCCCGCGAGCGGCTGACGACGACCGTGTCGGGCACCACCCCGTGGGAGAAGATCGTCGGCTCGTCGCGCATCAAGGCGAAGCACCCGCGACCGACCACCGACGACCTCGCGGTCATCCAGTACACGAGCGGCACCACGGGCACGCCCAAGGGCGCCCAGCTGACGCACCACAACCTGCTGTCGAACGCCGCACAGGCCCAGGCCTGGGTGCCGACGATCGAGCGCGGCACCTGCGTCGTCTACGCCGTGCTGCCGATGTTCCACGCCTACGGCCTCACGCTCTGCCTCACCTTCGCCATGAGCATGGGCGCCCGCCTCGTCCTCTTCCCGGCGTTCGACCCGGCACTGGTGCTCAAGGTGATGAAGAAGCACCCGCCGACCTTCCTGCCCGCCGTGCCGCCGATCTACGCGCGCCTGCAGAAAGCCGCTCTCGATGCCGGCGTCTCGCTGAAGGGCGTCGACGTCGCGATCTCGGGCGCCATGCCCCTCTCGGCCGACGTCGTCGAGCCGTGGGAGGCCGAGTCCGGCGGCTGGCTGGTCGAGGGCTACGGGCTGTCCGAGTGCTCGCCCGTGCTCATGGCCAACCCGGTCGGGCCGACGCGTCGCGCGGGCACGGTCGGTCTGCCCCTGCCGGGCACCGAGGTGCGGGTCGTCGACCCCGAGAACCCCACGGTCGACGTGCCGGCCGGCGAACGCGGCGAGCTGATCGTCCGCGGCCCGCAGGTGTTCAGCGGGTACTACCGCAAGCCGAAAGAATCGGGCGAGGTCTTCGTCGACGGCGACTGGTTCCGCACCGGCGACATCGTAACCATCGACGACGACGGCTTCGTCCGCGTCGTCGACCGCATCAAAGAGCTGATCATCACCGGCGGGTTCAACGTCTCGCCGTCCGAGGTCGAAGAGGTGCTGACCCGGTTCGAGGGCGTGGCCGAGGCGGCCGTCGTCGGCCTGCCGACCCCCGGCGGCGAGCAGGTGGCCGCCGCGATCGTCACCAAGCCGGGTGCCCACGTCGACGTCGCGGCCCTGCGCTCGTTCGCCCGCAAGCACCTCACGCCCTACAAGGTGCCGCGACGCATCGTCGTCGTCGACGACCTGCCGCGGTCGCTGATCGGCAAGGTGCTGCGGCGCAAGGTGCGCGACTCGCTCGCCGAGCGCTGAGACCGTACCCGCGCCTCCTCGTCCGGACGACGGTCAGGAGGCGCGGGTCGCTCGCCTGCGACGCGGTCGGTCCGGGAGGCGCGGGTCAGCTGGGCGAGACGCGGTCGTTCACGCGTCCCTCGGCCAGCCAGGCGAGACGCTGCAGTGCCTCTTTGTTGCGCCAGTGCAGCGGAGGGTCCATCAGGGGTTTCGGCACCAGGCGGCCGGGGCCGGCGACGGCGTACTCGGTCATCGTGACGAAGCAGCCGCCCATGCGGTTGCGGACGTCGATCTCGACCCGGGCCTCGCCCATCGGCCAGCCCTTGGCGTGGAACACGGCGCGGACCGGAGGGTCCCACTCGAGGATCGTCGTCACGTCGTCGATGACCAGCGGCCAGACGCCGAACGAATGGTGGATGGTGGCCTCGACGCTCGGCCAGGTCAGGTCGACCTCGCGGATGCGCGCCGACCCGACGACCCAGCTCGGGAAGAGCCACCCGTCGCTCAGCACGTCGAAGACGTCGTGGGGCGAGGCCTCGATGAAGCGGTGCGTGGTGCTCATCCGTCGATCCTGGCATGATCCCCGCGAGCCGCGCACCCCGTTGACGCGCCCTTTCGGGCGTGGATCAGATCGGGCGTCGGGTGTCGGCCCGATCTCGGGTGGGCCCGGTCAGGCGTCCAGGCCGAGGTAGGGCAGGCGGTCGATGCCGAACTCGTGCTTCAGCGCACTGCGGGCGGCGTATGCCCCGCCGAGACCGTGGACGGACGGTCCGGGTGGCGTCGACGACGAGCAGAGGTAGAGGCCGGGGGTCGGCGTGCGCCACGGCTCGGTCGACAGGGTCGGTCGTGCCGCGAGCTGCCAGACGCTCGGCGCCCCGGAGGCGATGTCGCCCCCGATGTAGTTCGGGTCGTGCCGCTCGAGCTCGACGGCCGTGCGGCTGTGCGTCGCGAGGATCGTGTCACGGAAGCCCGGGGCGAAGCGTTCGATGCCCTCGATGACGGTCTCGGTCTGGTCGACGGTCGAGCCGCGGGGAACGTGCGTGTAGGCCCAGAGCGACTGCTGCCCCTCGGGCGCGCGGGTGCCGTCGACGACACCGGCCTGGGCGACCAGCACGTAGGGCGTGCGGGCGTGTCGGCCGGACGCGACGTCGTGCTCGCCCGAGGCGATCTCGGCCCGCGTCCCCCCGAGGTGCAGGGTCGGGCTGCGCCGGGCCTCCTCGTTCGCCCAGGGCACGGGGCCCGACAGGGCGAAGTCGACCTTGGCCGCCGCGTTGCCGTACCGGAAGCGACGGAGGGCGCGCTCGTACCGGTCGGGCAGACGGCTGCCCGCGATGTCGGCGAGGGCGCGCGCGCTCGTGTCGAAGATCGTCGCCCGCGCCGTGGGCAGCTCGTCGATCGACGTGACGTCCACGCCCGTCGTGATCGTGCCCCCGTGGGCCCGGACGTCGTCGGCCATGGCGTCGACGATCGACTGGCTGCCGCCGGTCGGCACGGGCCAGCCCCGCGCGTGCGCGTGGACGGCCAGGACGAGCCCGGCGGCCGAGGTCGAGAGACTGGGCATCGGACGGATGGCGTGGGCCATCACGCCGGCGAGCATCGACGGGGCCTCGTCGCCCGTGAAGCCGGCGTTCCACCACGGGCCGCTCTGTGAGAGGGCGGCCAGACCGAAGCGGGCCAGGGTCACCGGGTCGTCCGGCACCCGGACGAGCTCGCGCATCGTGAACTTCGACATGCGGGGTTCGCGCTCCACGAGTCCTCGCAGCAGACGCGTCCAGGCGGCCCCGTCGCTGCCCAGACCCTCGGCCGTCCGGTCGAGGTCGCGGTACGCGATGCCGGCCCGACCGCCGTCGAGCGGGTGCGCGTACGAGATCTCGGGCACCGTCAACTCGATGCGGCGGTCGAGCTGGAAGCGTTGGAAGAACCCCGAGGCGAGGGCCATGGGGTGCACGGCCGAGCAGATGTCGTGTCGGAACCCCGGCAGGGTGGCTTCTTGGGTCCGGGCACCTCCGCCGATGGTGTCCGCGCGTTCGACGACCTCGACGCGCAGGCCCGCCCGGGCGAGCACGACGGCTGCCGAGAGCCCGTTCGGGCCCGCGCCGACGACGACGGCGTCGACCTCAGGCGCGGCGCTCATGCCCGACGCCCCCGGGTCACCCGGCCCACGACGGCAGCGGTGGCGGCCGCGGAGGCACCGAGTGCGGCGCCGACGGTCAGGGCGCGGTGACGGGTGTACCAGACCTGCGGGCTCGTGCTGCGGGCACGGTCGCTGAAGATGCCCCGGGCACCCTGGTCGCCGGCCGTGGGCTCGTAGAGGTTGTCCGGCAGCATGGGTTCGGTCTTGTCGGGCGCCTGCTGGCCCGAGTACCCGCTCTTGGCCAGGTAGACGTCGAGGAAGTTCGCCACGAAGCGGTTGCCGAGGACCGTCATGACGGTCGGCTCGCCGAGCCAGGTGCGGCGTCGCGGCTTGTCGGCGACGTCGGCGATGGCCCGGGCCCCGACCTCGGGCTCGAAGATCGGCGGCACCGGTTGGGGGTGCTCGGGCAGCGTCGACCGCACCCAGTTGAACTGGATCGTGTTGAGCGCCGGCATGTCGACCGTGCTGATGCGCACCGAGCTCTTGTTGTGGATCAGCTCGGTGGTGACCGACTCGGTGAACCCCTGCACGGCGTGCTTCGCGCCGCAGTACGACGCCTGCAGCGGGATGCCGCGGTGCGCGAGGGCCGACCCGACCTGGATCACGTGACCACGGTCGCGGGGCACCATGCGCGACAGCGCCGCTCGGGTGCCGTTGACGAAGCCGAAGTAGTTGACGGCCGTCGCCCGCTCGAAGTCGTCGGGATCGGTCTCGAGAAACTCGCCGAACACGCCGACCATGGCGTCGTTGACCCACAGGTCGATGGGGCCGAGCTCGGCCTCGACCCGGTCGGCGGCCGACTCGACCTGGGCCCGATCGGCCACGTCGGTGGAGATGCCCAGCGCCCGACGCCCCGCGGCCTCGACGTCGCGGACGGCGCCGTCCAGTCCGTCCTGGCCTCGGGCGAGCACCGCGACGTCCCACCCGCGCGCGGCGAGCTCTCGGACGGTGGCCCGGCCGAGGCCGGCGGACCCTCCGGTGACGACGGCGACTCTGGTGCTGGTCATGGTGCTCCCTGGGGCCTGACGGCGGGTGGTGGGCGGACCCCCGACGGTAGTCCGCGTCGAGGGGTCCGTCCCGGGTGACGCCCAGGTGTCAGATGTCGAAGCCGCCGCCGAAGTCGCCTCCACCGAAGTCACCGAAGCCGCCGCCGAAGTCGCCACCCCCGTCGGCACCGAAGTCCCCGCCGCCGTCGCTCGCCGTCTCGGTGCCGGCGTCGGCACCGCCGTCCGCTCCCCCGTCGCCCTCGGTGCCCTGGTCGGCGCCGGAGTCGTCGCCCGCGCCTCCGTCGGCCGTCGCGCCCGCGTCGGAGAGGAACGCGCTCATCAGGGTCGACCCGATCACGTAGCCGGCCACCGTGCCGAGGATCGAGCCGCCGATGATCGAGCCCATGCCGGGACCCTGACGCACGGGCTGGCCGTTCCGGCCGACCTGCTGCTGGCCGGGAGCGCCGCCGCCGAGCGTGCGCTCGAGGGTGCCGGGCCGACGCAGCTCGGAGCGGGTCGCCGCCTGGGCCAGCGAGCCGGCGTCGTCGCCGCGAGGTGCCTCGCCGGGGCTCGACTCGGCCGTCAGCTGGTCGAAGACGAGGCGCCGCTGCTCGGGGCTGAGCTTCGCGAACGCCTCGGCGTGGACCTGCTCGATCGTCTCGGGCGGGGCGGTCTTGAGCAGGTAGCGGTACCGCTCAACGGCGATCTCGTCCTCGCTGCGGGCCGGCCCACCGCCGGGGCCGGCGGACTGGACCGGCGGCTGCTGGCCGTACCCCTGCTGGCCGTACCCCGGCTGGCCGTACCCCGGCTGGCCGTACCCCGGCTGGTCGTATCCCTGCTGCGGGGCGGCAGGCTGCTCGTAGCTCTGCTGGCCGTACCGGTAGCCCTGCGGGGCGGAGGGCTGCTGCGGCTGGCCCTGCTGCGGCTCGCGGCCGAGGAGGCGGTCGAGGAATCCCATGGTGGTGTCCTGTCGGATCGTGTGCTCGGTGCCGCACGCGGAGCGCGACGTCGGTCTGCCCACCACGGTACGGATCGACCCGGCCTGTCGCCTGGACGGCGACGGAACGTCAGCCGCGAACGTCCTGATCGACGGCGTCACGCGAGGCGTCGTCGACACCGGCCCGACGACGGCGCACCGACCGGACGACGAGGAACACCACGACGCCCGCGATGGCCGCGTACACGACGTAGTCGAGGTACTTCGCGTACTGGTCGATGAGCTCGTACTGGGTGCCGAGGGCGGCGCCCAGGCCGATCAGCAGGCCGTTCCAGAGGCCGCTGCCCACGATGGTGAAGATCGAGAAGACCAGCAGGGGCATGCGCTCGGCCCCCGCGGGCAGCGAGATGAGGCTGCGCACGCCCGGGATGAACCGGCCGAAGAACACCGCCGACCGCCCGTGACGCTCGAACCAGCCGGCCGCCTGCTCGAAGTCGTGCCGGTCGACGAGCGGCAGCTTGGCCAGCCACCGGATGCTGCGGTCGAGGCCGAGACCGGCCCCGAGCCCGTACAGCACGAGGGCGCCCAGGTAGGCGCCGAGGGTGCTCAGCGCGATCAACAGCACGATGTTCATCGACCCGGCGCCGGCGAGGAACCCGGCCAGCGGCAGGATGATCTCGCTCGGGATCGGCGGGAACACCGTCTCGACGAAGGTCAGCAGGGCGACGCCCCACTCGCCGAGGGCGTCGATGACGCGGGCGGCGAACCCGACGAGGCCGTCGAGGTCGGCGACGACGTCCCGACTCGAGGACGAGGAGGCGCGGAGGACGAGGGCGGTCGAGGTCATGGGTCCCAGGTGGTCGGTCGGGCGCTCGGGGGCGCAGCGGATCGGCAGCCCCGAGTATGGCGGGGCAGCCTGCACGTCCGCCCACAACGCCGTCACCAGGTCGACTGTCGGGGAACACCTGATCGCAAGGTACATTGACCTGTGTCGGACTCGTTGCCGACGCCGGACACACTCACGAAACAGGACCCCCATGGGATCGCTCATCTACGGCACCTCGGGCATCGAGGTCGAGTTCGAGGACCGCGTGCTCGAACACCTCCAGATCGTCATCGCGACCAAGCTGCGCCGACGCGAGTCGTTCTTCTTCTCATGGCGTGACACGCAGAAGGTCGGCGACGGCCGCAGCAGCATCTGGCTGGACGCCGGCATCCCCCTCTACTTCAAGTACTCGGGCGGTCGCGTGCCGTCGATCAACCGCGACTGGCTCACCGAGTTGACGGCCTCGTCGAACAGCTCGTCCGGTCTCGTGCTCACCGACGAACCCAGCCTCGACAACAGCGTCAAGCGGCGGAGCTGACCCGCGCCGGGTGCCGCCGCGGGCTCAGCTCCGGCTGCCGCGCACCCGTCGCACGAGGGCGAGCACGGCCCGCCAGCCCACGAGGAACACACCGAGCACCACGATCGTCACGACCACGAAGCTGAGCTGCACGCCCTGCCCGGCGACCACCCGCAGCAGCACCCCGATCACGGCGGTCGAGACCCAGACGACCGCGCCCGACCGGACGGCCGACAACGGCCAGCGGACCCCCGCCACGCTCACCCAGCCGACGACCGCGCCGACGACGAACGGCCAGAGGGTGCCGAGCAGCCCGGGCAGGTCGAGCCCCTCGGCGTGACTGCGACGCCCGATCACGACGAAGGCCAGGACGGCGACGAGGTCGACGACGATCGGCCACCTGGCCCGGCCGGCGTCCCGTCGCCGGGTCGTCGTGGTCGCGGTCGGGGTGGGGCGAGTCATCTCGGGGTCCTTTCGTGGCGTCGGCACCCGCCGCAGGGCGGTCGGTGCCGTGTCAGCGGGACCGCGGCTGCTCGAGTGCGCGTGACAACTCTGCCAGCAGTTCGTCGACCTGCGGGGCCACGAGGCGGTCGATCGCCTCGGCGATGCGAGGGCGGTGCTGCACGAGGGCCAGGCACAGGCTCGTGCCGACGGCCTCCGCGTGGTCGCCGGCCAGGGTGATCTCGTGTCGAAGGGCGGCCTTGGCCTCGTCCGAGTACTCGGCCTCGGGCTCGGCTCGCGGGGCGGGTTCGGGCTGGTGTTCCGGTCGCACCACCGGGCCGGGCGCGACCGGCGGGAGCGCGTCGCTCGGCGTCGTCGAGTCGGGCGGCAACAACCAGCCGTCGAGGTCCTCGACGTCGAAGGAGGCGGCCCCGTTGTCGAGCTCGGAAGTCGGCCCCGTGGGCTCGCCACCCGCTACGGTCGGGTCGGGCGGGACGATGCCGTCGTCCGCGGGCATCCCCGCGAGACCGGCGAGCGTGAACAGGAACGGCTGGCCCGGTTCGGGCTCAGGGTCCAGGTCGAGACCCTGGAACTCGGGGTCGAGACCCTGCTCGGGTCGGTAGCCCCGCGCCTCCTGGGCCTCGGCGAGTCGCAGCTCGCGCGTCACGAGCGGCAGGTTGCGGGCCGTGTACTCGTCGACGTCGTCGTCGACGATCTGCCGCATCCGGTTCAGCAGCGCGTGCTGCACGGCGTGCGGCACGTCGTGGTCGAAACCCGCAGCCGTGGCCACCGGCGAGCCGAGGCACACCCGACAGGGTCGCGTGCGACCCCGGGCGGTGCCGATGTGCCACCGGGGCAGCCAGCGCAGCCACGCGTCGACGGCAGAGCTGACGCGTCCTTCGATCTGCTCGGCCATGCCCTCGAATCTAGGGCGAAAAGCGGCCCGAGAGCCGACACGCCCGGGCGATTCCCGGGGATCGTGGTCCCGAAGCGCCCTCTCGGGGCCGATGCCCGGGCTCAGCCCGACGTGACGAAGTCGATCAGTTCTTCGACCCGGCCGAGCACCGACGGTTCGAGGTCGGCGTAGCTGCGCACGCGCGACAGGATGTGCTGCCAGACCCGGGCGATGTCGGCCTGGTCGTCGTGCGGCCAGCCCATCGCCTCGCAGACGCCGTGCTTCCACTCGACCGACCGGGGTACGACCGGCCAGGCGTCGATGCCGAGCCGGGCCGGCTTGACGGCCTGCCACACGTCGACGAACGGGTGCCCGACGACGAGCACGTGGCGCCCGAGCGGACTGCGGGCGATGCCCTCGGCGACGCGGCTCTCTTTCGAGCCCGGGACGAGGTGGTCGACGAGCACACCGACGCGCCGGTCGGGCCCCGGCCGGAACTCGCGCAGGACGTCGGCCAGGTGGTCGACGCCCTCGAGGTACTCGACGACGACGCCCTCGACCCGCAGGTCGGAGCCCCAGACCTTCTCGACCAGCTCGGCGTCGTGTCGTCCCTCGACGAAGATGCGGCTCTGACGGGCGACCCGGGCCTTCGCCCCCTCGACCGCGAACGAGCCGGAGGCGGTGCGTGCCCGGCCCTGCGGTGCCGCCCGCGGCACGCGCAGGGCGACGGGGGCGCCGTCGATCAGGAACGACCCGGTCATCGGGAAGGCCCGTACCCGGCCCTTCCAGTCCTCGAGCTCGACGGTGCCGGCCTCGACGCGCACGATCGCTCCGGTGAAACCCGACCGGACCTCTTCGACCACGAGGTCGCGGACGGCGTCGGTCGGCGTCGGAGCGGGCTTCGACGATCGCTTCCAGTCGCCGGCGAGCACGTCGGCCCCGTATCGGTCGTCATCCACGGGGGCCTCCGGAGCGGGGTCGGGGTTGGTAGGGGCGGGGCGGGCCCGTGCGCGGACCGTCCCCGGTCGGTGTCTGGGGCCGTCCGGGCGCACGGCCCGGCCGGGATGACGGAGCAGGAGGCGCGGTGCCGGTCCGCGGGGTCTCGGCCGTCGGACGCGGGCTCGCGCGCGGCGGGCGCACCGCCGACGGGCCGGACCGGGTGGTCTCGACGACGGAAGCGGACGGCCCGGACGCGACCCGCGCCTCCTGGTCGGACGCGGCCGCACGGGCCGAGACACCCGTAGGAGTCGGCGTGAACCCGGCGGTGAAGACCCAGACCAGACCACCCAGGACGAAGAGCACGTACGCGGTCGACACGGCCGCCGGCAGCCACCAGGCGGCAAGAGGCCCGCTCTGCGAGACCAGGGCGAGGACGAACAACGCCGCGACGAACCACAAGGAGGCGCTGGTCGCCACGGCGAGGTACCGCGCGTACCGGCGCCTCATCTCGGCCCGGTTCGGCGGTTTCTTCCAGAACGCGGCGTGCGGGACGAGCACGTGGCGGACGGGCGTCACCGCGAGGAACAGCGCCGAGATCAGCCAGGTCACGACGATGCCGACCACGAGGACGGCGCCGAGCAGGACGAGGTCGCCGCGGCTGGCCGCGAACGCCGACCCCCCGGTCTCGCTGAGGTGGACCATCACGACCCGACCGGGCAGGACGCGCGAGGCGACGGCCAACGTCACGAGGACGCCGACGAGGGCGACCGCCACGGGCACGGCGGGGCGAAGACGCGCGACGAGGTTCATCGTGCGCCGCACCCTGCCGCGGCCGTGGTCACGTCGATCAGGCCTGGGCTCGCTCGAGCACCAGCTCGCGGACGCGCGCGGCGTCCGCCTGGCCCTTCATGGCCTTCATGACGGCGCCGATGACGGCACCGGCCGCCTGCACCTTGCCGTCGCGGATCTTCGCGAGCACGTCGGGCTGGCTGGCCAGGGCCTCGTCGATCGCCGCGATCAGCGCGCCGTCGTCGGAGACGACCTTGAGGCCGCGGCCCTCGACGACCTCGGACGGGCTGCCCTCGCCGGCGACGACGCCCTCGAGCACCTGGCGGGCCAGTCGGTCGGTCAGCTCGCCGCTCTCGACGAGCGCGATGAGTTCGCTGACGTGCAGCGGCGACACGAGGCTCGAGGCCTCGACGCCCTGGGCGTTGGCGAGGCGGGCGATCTCGCCGGTCCACCACTTGCGGGCGGCCTGGGGCGAGGCACCGGCGGCGACGGTCTCGACGAGTTCGGTGAGCAGCCCCGAGTTCACGACGTCCTGGAACTCGAGGTCGGCGAAGCCCCACTCGGACTTGAGCCGGCGACGCTGGGCGACCGGCGCCTCGGGCAGGGCGAGGCGCAGTTCTTCGACGAGTTCGCGCGGAGGGACGACGGGCAGCAGGTCGGGCTCGGGGAAGTACCGGTAGTCGTCGGCGTCGCTCTTCGGGCGGCCCGCCGAGGTGCGACCGGTGTCTTCGTGCCAGTGGCGCGTCTCTTGCGTGATCGTTCCGCCCGCGGCGAGGATCGCGGCCTGGCGCTGGATCTCGTAGCGGACCGCACGCTCGACCGAGCGGAACGAGTTGACGTTCTTGGTCTCGGTGCGGGTGCCGAGCTTCTCTTGCCCGTGCGGGCGCAGGGAGACGTTCGCGTCGCAGCGCAGGTTGCCGCGCTCCATGCGGGCCTCGCTGACGCCCAGGGCCCGCACGATGTCGCGGATGGTCGAGACGTAGGCCGCACCGAGCTCGGGGCCCTTGGCGCCGGCGCCGATGATCGGCTTGGTGACGATCTCGACGAGCGGGATGCCCGCACGGTTGTAGTCGACGAGCGAGTACTCGGCGCCCTGGATGCGACCGGTCGACCCGCCGACGTGCGTCAGCTTGCCGGCGTCCTCTTCCATGTGGGCACGCTCGATCGGGATGGCGAAGACCGTCCCGTCGGGCAGTTCGACCTCGACCTCGCCCTCGAACGCGATCGGTTCGTCGAACTGACTGACTTGGTAGTTCTTGGGGTTGTCGGGGTAGAAGTAGTTCTTCCGGGCGAAGCGCGAACTTTCGGCGATCGAGCAGCCCAGGGCCAGGCCGAGGCTGATGGAGTAGCGCACGGCCTGCTCGTTGACCACCGGCAGCGAGCCGGGCAGGCCCAGGTCGACCGGGGTGACGTTGGTGTTGGGCTCGCCGCCGAAGAAGTTCGGGGCGTCCGAGAACATCTTGGTCTTGGTCGCGAGCTCGACGTGCACCTCGAAGCCGAGGACGACCTCGAACTGCTCGAGCGCCTTCTCGTAGTCCATCAGGTCTGCCTTGGCCATCAGATGACTCCCTCGGTGGCGGCGGTCTGCTCGGTCGCGCTCAGGTCGGGCGCGCGCGAGATGAGCGTGTGGCCCCAGCCCTGCTCGAGCAACTGCTCGAGGGCGGCGCCGTAGGTGTACAGACGGGCGTCGCCGCGCGCGGGGGCCATGAACTGCAGCCCCGTCGGCAGACCGTCTTCTTCGGCCAGGCCCATCGGCACCGTGATGCCGGGAATGCCGGCCAGGTTGGCGGGGATGGTCGTGATGTCGTTGAGGTACATCGCCAGCGGGTCGTCGATCTTCTCGCCGAGCCGGAACGCCGTGGTGGGCGCCGACGGCGAGACGAGCACGTCGACCTGGTCGAACGCGGCCGCGAAGTCGCGCTGCACGAGGGTGCGCACCTTCTGCGCACTGCCGTAGTAGGCGTCGTAGTAGCCGGCACTCAGGGCGTACGTGCCGAGGATGATGCGGCGCTTGACCTCGGGGCCGAAGCCGGCCTCACGGGTGGCGGCCATGACGTCCTCGACGGTGCCGCCGCCCTCGGGGACGACTCGCAGCCCGAAGCGCACCGAGTCGAACTTGGCGAGGTTGCTCGACGCCTCGGCCGGCAGGATCAGGTAGTAGGCGCTGATCGCGTGCTCGAAGCTGGGGGCCGAGATCTCGACGATCTCGGCACCGGCCGCGCTCATGAGCTCCAGGGCCTCCGCGAAGCGGGTCTTGACGCCGGCCTGGAAGCCCTCGCCGTTCAGCTCGCGGACGACACCGACGCGGACGCCCTTCAGGGCGCCGCCGGCGAGACCGGTGCGGGCCGCCTCGGTGAACGACGGCCAGGCGTCGCGCAGCGAGGTGGAGTCGCGAGGGTCGTGCCCGGTGATGACGTCGTGCAGCATGGCGCTGTCGAGCACGGTGCGACTGACGGGACCGACCTGGTCGAGCGAGCTGGCCAGGGCGATCGCGCCGTAGCGGCTGACCGACCCGTAGGTCGGCTTCACCCCGACGGTGCCGGTGACGGCGCCTGGCTGGCGGATCGACCCGCCGGTGTCGCTGCCGAGCGCGAGGGGCGCCTCGAAGGCGGCGACGGCGGCCGCGGAGCCACCGCCCGACCCGCCGGGGATGCGGTCGAGCGACCAGGGGTTGTGCGTGGGCCCGTAGGCCGAGAACTCGGTCGACGAGCCCATGGCGAATTCGTCCATGTTCGTCTTGCCGAGCGGGACGAGGTCGGCCGCGCGCAGCTTGGCGACGACGGTCGCGTCGTAGGGCGGCACCCAGCCCTCGAGGATCTTGCTGCCCGAGGTCGACGGCATGTCGATCGTGCACAGCACGTCCTTGATGGCGATCGGGACGCCGGCGAGCGGGCCGAGGGCCTCGCCCGCGGCACGACGACGGTCGACGTCGGCGGCCGTGTCGAGCGCGGCCGAGCTGACGTGCAGGAAGGCGTGGACGTCGCCGTCGACCGCCTCGATGCGGTCGAGGTGGGCGCGCGTGACGTCGACCGACGACACGTCGCCGGCGGCGAGGCGGGTCGACAGCTCGGCGGCGGACAGGTGGACGAGCGAGGTGGTGTCGGTCATGGCTACTGCTCTTCTCCCAGGATCGCGCTCACCCGGAAGCGCGAGCCGTCGTGGTCGGGGGCGCCGGACAGCGCCTGCTCGGCCGTGAGCGTCTCGCCCACGACGTCGGGCCGGAACACGTTCTCGAGCGGGATGGGGTGGCTGGTCGCGGGGACGTCGTCGGTCGCGACCTCTCGGACCTTGGCGACGCTGTCGACGATGTGGCCGAGTTCGGCGGTCATCGTGTCGATCTCGGCCTCGGTGAGGGCGATGCGGGCGAGACCGGCGAGGTGCTGCACCTGCTCGCGCGTGATTTCGGACATGCTTCTCTCTCACGTGGTCGTGCGGGGGTACCGCGGCGGGGGTACCGCACGATTCTACGGGGCGGCACCGACGCCGGGGCCCCGGTCCGCCGCAGGGCCCCCGGCCGCTGCGCGGCGGGCCACGAGCCAGAGCCCCGTCCCCGCCGCGGCGAACGCCGAGGCCAGCACGATCCAGCCCGGGGCGCCGAGCCCGATCGCGGTCTGCGTCACCACGACCGGCGCCAGCATTCCCCCGATCGCGGCCCCGGTGCCGTAGACACCCTGGTAGGCACCGGCCCTCTCGGGGTCGGCGAGTTCGAAGCCGAGCCCCCAGCCGCCGGCCGACAGGTGCACCTCGGCGAGCGAATGAGCCGCGGCGGCCGCGAGCAGCACGACGACGGCGACGACGGGTGACCCCGTCGCGGCGGCGGCCCAGAGGGCGCAGGCGACCACCATGAGGAGTCCGCCGACGAGACTCGCGCGACCCGCGCCTCCCACGTCGTGGGTCCCTCGTGACAGCGGGATCTGCAGGGCGATCACGATCGCCGTGTTCATCAGCAACAGCACCGACACGACCGCCGCAGGCGCCTCGGTGTGCTGGGTCACCCACACCGGGACGCCCACCTCGAACAGGCCGAACTGCACGGTCGTCACGGCACCGAGCACGGTGACCGCGAGGTAGCGCCGGTCCCGCAACGGCGAGCGCCCCGGAGCCCGCTCGCCACGGACGCGGGGCACGGGGGCCGGATCGACGTACGGCACCCTCACGATCCAGACGACGCTGGCCAGGAACAGCACGCCGCCCACCACGAGGGCACCCCGGTAGACCACGGCGTCGTCGACCACGAGCGCCACGCCCGCCACGGCCGTTCCGATCGCGATGCCGACGTTGGTCACGACCCGCATGGTGGCGCGCGCCGAGACCCGCGCCGGGCCGACGAACGCCCGCGCCAGCAGGGCCGAGCGCGCCGACTGGACGGTGCCCTGGCTGCCCACGACGACGCAGGCGGCCGCCAGGTAGGACGCGAACCCGTCGACGACGGCGTACCCGAGCAGGCCGCAGGCCATCACGGCGGTGGCGACCACGAGCAACCGCTTCGCCCCCACCCGGTCGGCGAGGTAGCCGCCGCCGAACGAGGCGACGACCCCGACGGCGCCCGCGATCGTGAGTCCCGCACCGACCGACAGGGCCGAGAGCCCGACCACCCGGGTCATGTAGATGACCGTCAGGGTGAAGAACAGGCCCCGACCGACCGTGCCGACCAGCGTCGAGGCGAGCAGGCCGCGCAGCACCGGGTCCTGGTCGCGGAAACGCTCGAGGGGCCGACGGAGGAGGCGGGACGTGGTCACCGGTCGACTCTGGACCGGCCCGGCCCGCGCCTCCAAATCGACGGCCCCACCAGGGGGCGTCGCGCCCGACACGCTGCCACGCCCTCACGACGCCCCTGCCGCTCGCGCCGGTCAGTCGCGGAAGTACACGTCCTGGGGGCGCACCACCGTGAGCACCGGCGCCTCGGGGCCATCGCGGCCGGGGTCGCCGGCACGACCGTCGACGAGCACCCCGTGACCCAGCCCGATCAGGGCCAGGCTGCGCATCGACTCCGTGCCGGCCCGGAAGTAGTCGTTGTGGCCCAGCGCCCCGGCCAGGGCACGACCCGTCACCGTGTCGGAGCCGCCACCCATGTGCAGCACGACCGCGCCGAAGGCCGCCGTCGCCGGGTCGGCCCCGAAGAACCCGCTGCCCGCCACGGGGTCGAAGCTGCCGGCCGCCGCGTAGACGTCGGTTCCGCGGACGGCCAGGTCGCCCGCGTCGGGCACGACGCTGCCGGGCGACCCGAGCAGCACGAGCGAGTCCACCGCGACGCGGCCCGACGACAGGGCGATCGTCGCCGTCGTCGAACCGTACGAGTGCGCCATGACCGACACCCGCGGTTCGTCGTCCGCCCGGGCCGCGTCGAGCCCCTCGAGAGCGCCCTCGAGGTGGGCGGCCCCCCGCTGGGCCAGACCGAGGTCGTAGAAGTTCGTCAGGTCGGGCGTCTGGTAGCCCATCCAGGCCACGACGGCGACGGTCGGCACGGGGCCCGGGCCGCTGCGCCCCAGCAACGTCGCCCAGGTGGCCTGCTCGTCGTGCAGGGCGCCGGCGGTGTTGGTCCAGTCGACGAGCTGGTCCGACACGGTGAAGAGCATGCCGGGCACGAGCACGCTGACGTCGTCGGCCGTGTCGAGGTCGCCGACGGTGACGGCCGCGCGACCGGGCAGGACCGTGTCGAGGGCGACGAGGTGCCGGTCGGCCGTCCCGGCGAAGGGCACGTCGTGGGTCGCGCCGTCGAGGGTCGCACGCACCTGCTCGAGCATCGCGAGGCGCCGGGGGTCCTCCGGTTGCTCGGCGTCGGAGCCGATGCGCCCGGCGACGGCCGTGGTGGCGTCCCGCAGGAACTGACGGTTGGCGGTGTCGCGCACCGAGTACGGGACGCCCTCGAGGTTGCCCACGACGCCGGGCACGGCGTGCGCGAGGACGGTCCTCCGGTCGTCACCCAGGTCGGACCACCAGGCCGCCGCGTCCTCGGGCGGGACCTGCTCGCCGACCGCTGCCACGAGTGCCGCCGCGTCGTCACCGTCGGCGTCGAGCGTCGCGGCGAACCGCTCGACGCCGGCCGAGGAGGCGCGGGTCAGCTGGTCGAGGCAGGCCTCGGCCGAGAACGTGGTCGCCTCGACCCCCCGGCAGCCGTCGAGCTCGGGCACGGCCCGACCGTCCCGCACCGGGGCGGGCCCGGGGACGGACGCCCCGACGAGCGGCGCGGCTGCCGGGCGGTCGACCGTCAGGACCGTCGCGGAAGGCACGGTCGGGGCATCGGCCACCCCGGCGAGGTGGACCGAGGCAGAGAGCATTGCTGTAGCGAGGAACAGCACGTCGGGTCTTCCCCCTCGTCACGTGCCTGTACCCCGGCTCCCTACTGCTGGAGGACGACACGTCCTCACATCTTAGGAAGGCAAAGTGCCCCTGACCAGGGAAATCACGAATCAGACGAAGCCTCGTCCCCCACCTGGGGGACAACAAGAGCCGCCGGGCCCTCCTTAAGGAGGACAGCGAATTGCTCTGCGTCGATGATCCGTACCCCGAGCTGTTCGGCCTTCGTCAACTTCGAGCCGGCCCCCGGTCCGGCCGCGACGAAGTCGGTCTTCTTGCTCACGCTGCTGGCGGCCTTGCCACCCGCCTCGACGATGGCCTCGAGTGCGCCCTCACGGGTGAAGCCCTCGAGGCTTCCGGTCGCCACGACGGTCACCCCGCTGAGCACGCCCCCCGCTGCCTCGACCGCACCCGGGCCGGGGTGACCGGGAGTCGTGAACTGCACGCCCGCGGCCGTCCACCGATCGATGATCTCGGCGTGCCAGTCGACGTCGAACCAGGCCAGCAGCGCGTCGGCGATGATGCCGCCCACGCCGTCGACGGCCGCGAGCTCGTCGCGTGAGGCCGCCCGGATGGCGTCGAGCGAGCCGAAGTGGTTCGCGAGGGCGCGAGCTGCGACCGGTCCGACGTGCCGGATGCTGAGGCCGACGAGGATGCGCCACAGGGGGCTCGTCTTCGCCTTCTCGAGGTTGGCGAGCATCTCGATCGCCGTCTTGGACGGCACCGAGGTCTCGTCACCAGAGAACTCGGCCGCCGTGGGGTCGTACGTGCCGTCGCGCTTGGCGCGCTTGCGGCGGAACGGGGTGACGAGTTTCGGCTGCCCGTCGGCCTCGAGCTTCTGCATGCCGGTCTCGGCATCACGCACGACGACCCGGACGGGGAAGATGTCGGCCATCGTCAGGCTGAACAGGCCCGCCTCGGTCCGCAGCGGCGGTGTGGACGGCTCGACGGGCTGCGTCAGCGCGGCGGCGGCGACCTCGCCGAGGCCCTCGACGTCGAGCGAGCCGCGGGAGGCGATGTGCTCGACGCGCCCGCGCACCTGCGCCGGGCAGCTCTCGGCGTTGGGGCAGCGGAGGTCGATGTCGCCTTCTTTCGCGGGCTTGAGCGGGGTGCCGCACTCGGGGCAATCGACGGGCATGACGAACTCGCGTTCGGTACCGTCGCGCAGCTCGATGACCGGGCCGAGCACCTCGGGGATGACGTCGCCCGCCTTGCGCAGCACGACGGTGTCGCCGATCAGCACGCCCTTGGCCTTGACGACCTGCTGGTTGTGCAGGGTCGCCTGGCGGACCTCGCTGCCGGCGACCTCGACCTTCTCCATGACGGCGAACGGCGTGGCCCGTCCCGTTCGTCCGACGCTGACGACGATGTCGAGCAGCGTCGTGTTGACCTCTTCGGGCGGGTACTTGAACGCGGTCGCCCACCGCGGGGCCCGGCTCGTGGCCCCGAGCTCTTCGTGCAGGGCGAGGTCGTCGACCTTGACGACGATGCCGTCGATCTGGTGCTCGACCGACGATCGCCGTACCCCGTAGTCGTGGATGAACGCTTCGACCTCGTCGATCGAGTCGAAGACGCGGTAGTGGGTCGAGATGGGCAGACCCCACCCGCCCAGCAGGTCGTAGACCTCGGATTGCGACCGCACCTCGGTCGCGCGCTCGAGTTCGCGCACCGGCCAGGCGCCGATGCCGTGCACGAGCATGCGCAGGCGGCGCAGGCGAGCGTGCATCAACTCGCGCTTCTCGGGGCTCTTGCCCTCTTCTTTCTGACGCAGCGAGCCGGCGGCGGCGTTGCGGGGGTTGGCGAAGACGCGTTCGCCGGCCTCGCGTTGCTGCGCGTTGAGCTCGTCGAACTCACTGACCGGGAAGAAGATCTCGCCCCGCACCTCGACGAGCGGCGGGTGGCCGGTGCCCTCGAGGCGTTCGGGGATCGTGCCCATCGCGAGCACGTTGCCCGTCACGTCTTCGCCGACGACGCCGTCGCCGCGCGTGGCGGCGGTGACGAGCACCCCGTCCTCGTAGCGCAGGTTGATCGCCAGCCCGTCGATCTTCAGCTCGGTGAGGAACCGCACGCGCTCGGCGCCGGCGTCACGCTGCACCTTGCCGGCCCACTCGGCCAGCTCGTCGTCGCTGAACACGTTGTCGAGGCTGAGCATGCGCTCGGCGTGCTCGACCGGGGCGAACTGGGTGGTCTCGGCCCGGCCGCCGACGGTCTGCGTGGGGCTGTCGGGTTTCTGCAGCTCGGGGTGAGCCCGTTCGAGGGCGTCGAGGCGTCGCACGAGGCCGTCGTAGTCGCCGTCGGCGACGGTCGAGCCGTTGCCCTCGTAGTACTGGTCGCGCAGCTCGAGGATGCGGGTCGTCAGCCGTTCCGCTTCGTCTCGCGCCTGGGGCAGGTCGTCAGGAACGCCATCGGCCTCGACCGCGGACCCGGAGGCGGAATCGGTGCCGGTCTCGCTCATCGTCGGTCGTCTCAGGCGATGGCGGCTGCGGGGACCGGCACGGCGCTGACCGTGCGGTCGATCGTGCACTGCCCGAGGACGCGGGTGCCGACGTAGACGACGGCGGTCTGCCCAGGGGCGACGCCGTTGAGGGGTTCGCGAGGTGTGATCACGAGTTCTTTCTTACCCTCGACCACCGACACCCGCGCGACGGCGGGAACCGGGTCGGCGTGGGCACGGATCTGCACGTCGCAGTCGAACGCGATCGTCGGGTCGGCCGGGGCGAGCCCGGCCCACGTGTACGAACCACCGGCGATCTCGGCGATGTCGAGCGCCTCTTTCGGACCGACGACGACCGTGTTGTCGACGGGCCGCACCTCGAGCACGAAGCGCGGCTTGCCGTCGTCCGAGGGGAACCCGATGTTGAGGCCCTTGCGCTGGCCGACCGTGAACGCGTGCGCTCCCTCGTGCGAGCCGACCACGGCACCGCTTCGGTCGAGGATCTCGCCCGTCTCGGCACCGACGCGTTCGGCGAGCCACCCGCGGGTGTCGCCGTCGGGGATGAAGCAGATGTCGTGGCTGTCCGGCTTCGACGCCACGCTGAAGCCGCGCTCGGCCGCCTCGGCCCGCACCTCGGCCTTCGAGGGCGTCGCCCCGAGCGGGAACATCGAGTGCGCGAGCTGCTCGGTGGTGAGCACGCCCAGCACGTACGACTGGTCCTTCGCCCAGGCGGAGGCGCGGTGCAGCTCGCGGTTGCCCTGGTCGTCGGTGAGGATGGTCGCGTAGTGCCCCGTGCAGACCGCGTCGAAGCCGAGCGCGAGAGCCTTCTCGAGCAGGGCGGCGAACTTGATGCGCTCGTTGCAGCGCATGCAGGGGTTGGGCGTGCGGCCCGCGGTGTACTCGGCCACGAAGTCGTCGACGACGTCGAGCTTGAAGCGTTCGGAGAAGTCCCACACGTAGTACGGGATGCCGATCTTGTTGGCGGCGCGCTGGGCGTCCATCGAGTCCTCGATGGTGCAGCAGCCGCGGCTGCCCGTCCGGAGCGTGCCCGGCATGCGGCTCAGCGCCAGGTGCACCCCCACCACGTCGTGGCCGGCCTCGACCGCCCTCGCCGCGGCGACCGCCGAGTCGACTCCACCACTCATCGCTGCCAAGACCTTCATCCGACAAGTGTACGCAGCAGGCCTAGGGTGGCGGACGACATGTCTTCCTCCTCCCCCGCCTTCAGCATGCGGTCGGTGGCCCTCGCGGCGTTCCTGCCCGCGGCGCTCTTCGCCATCGGCGAGGGGGCCATCATCCCGATCATCCCCGTCGTGGCGAGCGAGCTCGGTGCCTCGCTCCCCTTCGCCGCCTTCGTCGCCGCGCTCATCCTCGTGGGCGAGCTGATCGGTGACATCCCGAGCGGATGGCTGGTCAGCCGCATCGGCGAGCGCACCGCGATGATCGGGGCGTCGCTCGTCAGCATCGGCGGGCTCGTCACCTGCCTGACGGCGCCGAACGAGATCGTCCTCGCCGTCGGCGTGCTGGTCATCGGCCTCGCGACCGCGGTCTTCGCCCTCGCTCGTCACGCCTTCATGACGAGTTTCGTGCCCGTCGAGATCCGCGCCCGGGCGCTGTCGAGCCTCGGCGGCGTCTTCCGGCTCGGCTACTTCGTCGGCCCGTTCCTGTCGGCCGGGGTCATCGAACTGACCGGGTCCGTCCAGTCGGCGTTCGTCGTGCACATCGTCGGCTGCCTCGGTGCGGCCATCGCGCTGCTCGTGCTGCGTGACCCGTCGGCGGCCTTCGGCGTCCGGCCGGGCCGCGGCACGGAGGACGGCGCCGACCTCGTCGCGAGGGAGGCCCAGGGGCTTTTCGGCACCCTCTGGCGTCACCGCGGCGTGCTGGTGAAACTCGGCAGCGGGGCGGCCCTGATCGGGGCCATGCGCTCGGGCCGCCAGGTCATGCTGCCCCTCTGGGCCGTCAGCATCGGTCTCGGGGCGTCCGAGACTGCGATCATCATCGGCATCGCCGGCGCCGTGGACTTCGCGTTGTTCTACACGAGCGGCCAGATCATGGACCGCTTCGGGCGCCTGTGGAGCGCCGTCCCCTGCATGGTCGGCCTCGGTCTCTCGTACCTCGCTCTGTCGGTCACGCACGACCTCGACGCGAAGGTCGGCTGGTTCGTCACCGTCGCCGTCCTGATGTCCCTGGCAAACGGCGTCGGCAGCGGCATCCTCATGACGCTCGGAGCCGACCTGGCCGACAAGGGCGATCCCGCGCCCTTCCTCGGCGCCTGGCGTTTCACCGGGGACGCCGGCAGCGCGGCCGCTCCGCTCCTCATCTCCGGGGTGACCGCCGTCGTGTCGATCTCGCTCGCCAGCGGGGTGATGGGCGTGCTCGGTCTCGTGGGTGCGGCGATCCTCGTACGCTACGTGCCCCGGTACTCACCGCACGTGCCCCGCTCGAAGCGCTAGCGCCTCCTCGTCCGCCGTTCCGGCCGGGGGCCGTCGTCGGTACACTCGGTCTGCCGCGGGAGTGGTGGAATTGGCAGACACGCAGGATTTAGGTTCCTGTGCTTTCGAGCGTGAGGGTTCAAGTCCCTTCTCCCGCACGACCCATCTGAGGCCCCGGGCACGCCGGCGACCACGACCGGAGAACACCCGATGCTGCCCCTCGTCTCCATCCCCTGGCTCAACCCCGAGTACCTGCTCACGTCCTTCGGCCCGTGGGCCGTGCTCGGCGTCTGCCTGCTGGTCTTCGCCGAGACGGGTCTGCTCGTCGGCTTCCTGTTCCCGGGCGACACGTTGCTGATCATCACCGGCATCCTCGCCGCGACCAACCCCGGGGCCCTCGGCCTGCCGATCTGGCTCATCGCGATCTTCATCAGCATCGCCGCGTTCGCCGGTGGCGAGCTCGGCTACCTGATCGGCCACAAGGTCGGCCCCCGCATCTTCGAGCGGAAGGAGAGCGGGCTGTTCAGCGTCGCCAACGTCAACCGCACGAACGCCTTCTTCGAGCGGTTCGGCCCGATGGCCGTCATCATCGCCCGGTTCGTCCCGGTGATCCGGACCTTCGCGCCGATCATGGCCGGCGTCGGCCACATGAGCTACCGGCGTTACTCGCTGTTCAACGCCATCGGTGCGGTCGTCTGGGGCATGGGCATCACGCTGGCGGGCTTCGGCATCGGGCACATCCCGCCCGTCGCGGACTTCGTCAGCTCGTACATCGACCTGATCCTGCTCGGGGCCGTGCTGGCCACGGTGATCCCGATCGCGATCCACTACTTCCACGGGGTGCACCAGGCCAAGAAGGCCGAGGCCTCGGGCGAGGTCGAGACGCCGCACGTCTCGTCCGCGCCGCACGACGCCTGAGCACCGCGGGCACGCGGGCACCCGCCGGTCGGACGACCCCGAGGAGGCGCGCGCGGCTCAGTCCGCCAGCGCGGCCACCCGGGGTGCGATCGCCCGGAACGCCCGGGAGCGGTGGCTCACCGCGTTCTTCTCGTCCGCGGTGAGCTCGGCCGCGCTGCGGCTCTCGCCCCCGGGGCGGAACACGGGGTCGTAACCGTGCCCGTTCGAACCGACCCGCGCCTCCAGTACCTCGCCGTGCCATTCGCCGTACTCGACGTGCTCGACGCACTCGCTCGCCTCGGGCGGCCCGTCGGGGCCCTCGGCGCCGACGGGCGGCGGCACGACGAGGGCGGCGGCGCACGAGAACCACGCCGAGCGGTCGTCGGCGCCGTCGAGCTCGGTCAGCAGCTTGTCGATGTTGTCGTCCGCGTCGCGGGTGCCGGCGTAGCGCGCCGAATGGATGCCCGGAGCACCGCCGAGGGCCGCCGCCGAGATGCCGCTGTCGTCGGCGAGCGCGGGCAGGCCGGTGTGACGTGCTGCCGCACGCGCCTTGATCAGGGCGTTGGCCGCGAAGGTGTCACCGTCCTCGACCGGCTCGGGGCCGTCGTAGGCGACCAGCTCGACGCCCGGCGCCGTCTCGGCGAGCAGCAGCCGCAACTCGGCCACCTTGCCCTGGTTGTGCGTGGCGATGACGACACGGGTCATCGGCCGAGGGCCTCGCGCTGGAAGCGACTCAGGTCGACGGCACCGGCGACGGCGAGGTCGAGCAGGGAGTCGAGTTCGCGGCGGTCGAACGGCGCGCCCTCGGCCGTGCCCTGGACCTCGACGAACGACCCGCTGCCCGTGACGACGACGTTCATGTCGGTCTCGGCCCGGACGTCTTCGACGTAGGCGAGGTCGAGCATGGGCTCGCCGTCGATGATGCCGACCGAGACGGCCGAGACGCTGTCGGTCAGCGGCGTGGCCTTCTGCCCGACGAACTTCTTCTCGCGACCCCACTCGATCGCCTGGGCGAGGGCGACGTAGGCGCCCGTGATCGCGGCGGTGCGGGTGCCGCCGTCGGCCTGCAGGACGTCGCAGTCGAGCACGATGGTGTTCTCGCCGAGGGCCTTGGTATCGACCACTGCCCGGAGGCTGCGGCCGATCAGGCGCGAGATCTCGTGCGTGCGTCCGCCGATCTTGCCCTTGACGCTCTCGCGGTCGTTGCGCGAGTTGGTGGCCCGGGGCAGCATCGCGTACTCGGCGGTGACCCAGCCCTTGCCCTTGCCGGTCAGCCAGCGGGGCACGCCGTTCGTGAAGGACGCGGTGCACAGCACCTTCGTGCCGCCGAACGTGATGAGGGCGCTTCCCTCGGCGTGGGCGCTCCAGCCGGTCTCGATGGTGACGGGTCGCAGGTCGGTGGTGCTGCGCCCGTCGGCGCGGACGGTCGTGCTCGTGGTGTCGGTCATGGTGCCTTCTCTCGGCGGTGGTGGACGGATGGCGATCGAGGTCGTCGACCCCGGGGGACGCAGGAGGCGCGGGTCAGGTCCGTTCGACGGGGCGCAGGCCCGTGGGCAACTCGATCGCCCCCGTCTCGAGGTGGCCGACGCGCGAGACCTCGGGCCCCAGGAACCGTCGGGCCAGGCGCAGGAACGCCTTCTCGTCGGGCCCGGTGGCCTCGAATTCGTGGTGTGGCTCGCCGCGGTCGGTGCGCTCGAGCCCGTGCTGGACGAGGGTGCGGTAGACGTCGGCCGCGGTCTCTTCCGCGCTGGACACGAGCCGGACGTCGGGGCCCACGACGTACTGCACGGCGGCCGACATGAGGGGGTAGTGGGTGCAGCCCAGGACGAGGGTGTCGATGCCGGCGTCGCGCAGCGGGGCGAGGTAGCCCTCGGCGACGGCCCGCAGCTCGGGGCTCGACGTGTCGCCCGCCTCGACGAACTCCACGAAGCGCGGGCAGGCCTGCGTGGACAACTCGAGGCCCGCGGCGGCCGCGAAGGCGTCCTCGTAGGCCCGCGAGTTGATCGTGCCCTCGGTGCCGATGACGCCGATGCGGCCGTTGCGCGTCTGCTGCACGGCCGCGCGCACGGCCGGCTGGATCACCTCGACCACGGGGATGCCCGCGCCGATCGTGTACCGCTCACGGGCGTCGCGCAGCACGGCGGACGACGCGGTGTTGCAGGCGATGACCAGCAGCTTGACACCCTGGGCGACGAGGTCGTCCATGACGGCGAGGGCGTACTCGCGCACCTGGGCGATCGGCTTCGGTCCGTACGGTGAGTGGGCCGTGTCGCCGACGTACCGGATCGACTCGTGGGGCAGCTGGTCGATGATCGCCCGCGACACCGTCAGGCCGCCGACGCCGCTGTCGAAGACTCCGATGGGTGCGTCCGTCACGACCACGAAGCCTACCCGTCGCGAGCCGCGACCCCCGGGACGACCGGGCGAGCCTAGGCTGGCGAGGTGACCAGCGCACTGTTGACCGACCGGTACGAGCTCACCATGGTGGAGGCTGCCCTCAAGGCGGGCACGGCCCACCGCGACAGCGTCTTCGAGGTGTTCGCCCGACGGCTGCCCGAGGGGCGGCGCTACGGCATCGTCGCGGGCACCGGTCGATTCCTCGAGCTCCTGGCCGACTTCCGGTTCGGCGACGACGAGGTGGCCTGGCTGCGCGAGGCGGGGGTCGTGGACGGCACGACGGCCGACTGGCTGGCCGACTACCGGTTCTCGGGCGACATCTGGGGCTACGCCGAGGGCGAGGTCTACCTGCCGGGGTCGCCGCTGCTGGTCATCGAGTCGACGTTCGCCGAGGCCGTGCTGCTCGAGACCCTGGCGCTGAGCGTGTTCAACTACGACTCGGCCGTGGCCAGCGCGGCGGCGCGCATGGTCTCGGCCGCCGACGGACGCCCCCTCGCCGAGATGGGCTCACGCCGCACGGGCGAACGCAGCGCCGTGGCCGCGGCCCGGGCCGCCTACATCGCGGGCTTCGGCGCCACGAGCAACCTCGAGGCCGGCCGGTCGTGGGGCGTTCCGACGATGGGAACCGCGGCCCACGCGTTCACGCTGTTGCACGACACCGAAGAGGACGCCTTCCGCGCCCAGGTCGACACCCTGGGGCCGGGCACCACCCTGCTCGTCGACACCTACGACATCCCCGAGGCCGTGGCCACGGCCGTCCGGGTGGCCGGGCCGGGTCTCGGAGCGGTGCGCATCGACAGCGGCGACCTGCCGTCGCTGGTGGGGCAGGTCCGCACCCAGCTCGACACGCTCGGCGCGACGGGGGCGAAGATCACCGTCACGAACGACCTCGACGAGTACACGATCGCCGCCCTGCGCGCGGCCCCGGTCGACTCCTTCGGCGTGGGCACGTCCGTCGTCTCGGGCTCGGGCCACCCGGCCGCCGGCATGGTCTTCAAACTGGTCGCCCGTCGCGGGGACGACGGCGACTGGGTCTCGGTGGCGAAGAAGTCGGCCGACAAGGCCTCGGTCGGTGGACGGAAGTCGCCCGTGCGCGTGATCGTCGACGGGGTCGCCACCCGCGAGCTCATCCGCGTCGGATCGTCGGAGGTCGCGGCCGGGGAGCGCTCGCTGCACGTGCCGCTCGTGTCGGCGGGAGAGATCGACACCCGTCATACGGGAGCCGAGGGCGTGGCCCGCGCGCGCCTCCACCGGGCCGCGGCCGTGGCCGAACTGCCCGACCAGGCGCTACGGCTGGGCCGTGGCGAGCCGGTCGTGCCGACCGTCTACGCCTGACCCGGGGCCGACGTCATTCGGACGTCATCTTCTCGTAGATCTCTTTGCAGGTCGGGCACACCGGGAACTTCTCGGGATCGCGACCCGGCGTCCACTTCTTGCCACAGAGCGCCTTGACCGGCTTGCCGCTGAGCGCGGACTCCATGATCTTGTCCTTCTTCACGTAGTGAGAGAAACGCTCGTGGTCGCCCGGGTCGATCGCCTCGTCGTTCAGGAGCTTTTCGAGCTCGCGGTCCATGACGTCGAGGCCGCCGCCTGTCTGCGTGTCAGTCATGCAGACATCGTACGTCGACCTCGACTCAGCTGCGGAGGGCGAACGCCAACAGCTCGGGCGCCCGCCGCGAGAAGACCCGAGCACCGAGGGCCACACCCGCGACCAGCACGACGAGTCCGACACCGACACCGAGGACCAGCGACCACGTACCACCCGCCGGGTAACCCGTGATCAGGCCGCGACCGGCGAACCAGAGCGCGGGTGCCGTCGCGAGGACGGCTCCGCCGATCATGACGGTCTGCGCCCACGCCGCGGTGGCGCCGTTCGACTGCGGCTGCTGGAACGGGTCGTCGTGCGGGCGGACCGTGGCGTAGGGCATGAGTGCCGACACCAGGCTCGACAGACCGAGGCCGCTCAGCAGGAAGCCGGCGCTCACCCCCAGCTCGGACGGCAGGGCCTGCCAGTCGCCGAACAGCCAGGTCGCGACGACCGAGCCCAGCACGACGAGCGGGACACCGATCAGCAGAGGAGGCGCGAGTCGCCCCACGCGGTCCGCCAGACCCCGCGTGTCGGACGCCACGTGCATCCAGAGCGCCGTGCTGTCGTAGGCCACGTCGTTGTGCGGCAGGAATCCCAGGATGAGGCACATGATCGGCACCGGCACGAGGGCCAGCCAGTTCCAGCTGACGCCCGCGATGCCGAGGGGGACGACGAGCAGCGGCAGGAACGGGATGATGACGAGCGACATGCGGTAGCGGGCGTCGCGCATCCAGTAGGTGAGACTGCGGCCGGCGACGGCCCCGGTCGGCGAGGCCCGGACGTACTCGAACCAGCCGAGGCCGTCGCCGTCGTCGACCTCTTCGGGTTCTGGTCGATCGACGAACGCGCGAGCGACGAGTGCCCGCCAGGCGAGCCACAAGGCCACGAGCGTGACGGCGGCGATGGCGACGTCGGCCACGACGCGACCGGTCTGGCCCGCGGCGACGTGACCGGGGAGCGCGAGCGCGGCCCCGAACGGCGTCCAGGCGAGGGCGTCCGCGATGACTCCGGTGCCCGAGCGGCCGGGCAGTGAGAGGCGGACGAGATCGACGATCACCGGCACGGCCAGCAGGGCGACGAGCACGGCACCGACGAGCGCGAGCTCGCGACCGCGACGGGACGTCAGGACGACGCTGTTCAGCGTCGAGGCCACGAGGGCCAGCAACAGCGCGGTGACGCCGGCGAGGAGTGCGCCGACGACGGCCACGGCCGCGACGCCGGTGCCCTCGCCCCAGGCACGGACGTACCCGGTCGAGAGGACGAGCAGGGCCAGTGTGGGCAGGCCGATCACGGCACCGAGCGCCAGGCCGACCGCTGCCCGTCCCTCGGGCACGCCGAGGACGGCGAGACGGCGGGGGTCGCTCCAGGCGGGACGGACGGACGCGAAGGGGACCACGGCGAAGCCGACCAGCAGCAGGGCGCCCCCGCCGACCGCGAGGGCGCGGACGTCGTCGAGGGGCGCGGCGCGCAGGCCACTCACGAGGCTCGCGACCGCGATGGTGACGATCAGGACGGCGAGCACGGAAGCCACGGCGACGGTCAGGCGACGTGGCCCGAAGCGGACCGTGTTGCCGATCGTCTGGAGCCTCAGTCGGAGAAGTTCTGCAACCATTCCATGCCCTCCGTGACCGCGCGCCCGCCGGCGAGCTCGACGAACCGCTGCTCGAGGGAGCGTCCGGCCCGGACCTCGTCGACCGTGCCGCTCGCGAGGACGTGACCGTCGACGATCACCGCGACGCTGTCGCAGATGCGCTCGACGAGATCCATGCTGTGGCTCGAGAGCAGCACCGTCCCGCCCCCGGCCACGTAGCGCTGCAGGACGTCCGTCACGGTGGCGGCCGACACGGGGTCGACCGACTCGAACGGCTCGTCGAGCACGAGGACCCGCGGCGAGTGGATGATCGCGGCGGCCAGGGCGATCTTCTTCGTCATGCCCACGGAGTAGTCGCTGACGAGACGGCCGAGCGCGTCGTGCAGGCCGAACGCGGTGGCGAGGTCGGAGGAGCGCTTGCGTGCCGTGACGCCGTCGAGCCCGCGCAGGGTCGCGGAGTAGTAGAGGAGCTGCGCACCGGTCAGCCGGTCGAAGAGTCGCAGGCGGTCCGGGAGGACACCGAGCGACCGCTTCGCCGCGGCCGGGTCGCGCCAGACGTCGGCCCCGAGGACGGTCACCGTGCCGGCGTCGGGTCGCAGGAGACCGGTCACGATCGACAGGGTGGTCGTCTTGCCGGCCCCGTTGGGACCGACGATGCCGTAGAACGATCCGGCTCGGACCTCGAGGTCGACGTTCTCGACCGCGACCGTGCCGCCGTAGCGCTTCATGAGCCCCGAGATCGCGAGCACGACGGGGGCCTCGGTGTCGACCCCGCGGGCCGGTCGCACGGCGCCCTCGTCGGCGGGGGCCCGTTCGGTCTCGACGGCAACGCCGTCGGCCTCGGCCTCGGAGAGGTCGACGGCGGTCTCGTCGGGCGCGGTCGTGGCGTCCTCGGCCGGGGCGGTCGACGGTGCGTCACCGGCGAGCGCGTCGTCGAGGGCGACGGCCGATTCCTCTTCGGCGGTCAGGGCGTCACCGAAGTAGTCGTCGGCGGAGACGGGCACGACGACGGTGCCGTCCGTCGTGACGCCCGCGTCGGCGAGTTCGGCGACGACCTCTTCCTCTGCGGCCCTTGCCGCCGCCTCGGCCCGGGCGCGCGCGTTCGCGGCGCGGGTCGCTGCCGCCTTCTTGGCCGCTGCCGACCGGTCGGCGGCGGTGCGCTGCGAGGGCTTGCGGGGCGCCGAGGGCTTGCGAGCCGTCGCGGCCTTCGTCACCGGCACGCGGGGCGTCGTGGCCTCGGTCGTCGCGGCCGTCCCCTCGACCACGTCCCCCGCGGTCGTCGCGTCGTCGTCCACTGTTTTCTCCCCCTGGTCGGACGCGCCCACCGCTCCGACCGTGTCGTCACCCGGCGTCGAGTCGGGGGCGATGTCACCCACTTCGTCCTCGCGCCGTCCAGCCATCGCCCCACCGTACCAAGGCCACGACGTCGACCCGACGACGGGAGGCGCTTATCACGAAAGGGACACGCTTCGGGTCCGCTCCCTGGCTGCCCCTGGCCTCATCGGGTAGTCTGCAGAAGCACGACGACGTGTCCAGATCGATGCTCCGCGGTGAACACCGCTCGAACACGAGGCGAATCGCACCCAGAGACGGGTCCGGTCCGCACCGCCGGGGCCACCGCAGAGCCCGTCCCGCACGGGCTCGCCCCTTGTGAGGAGACCAGCGTGAGCAAGAACGAGACGAACCACCGCCAGCAGATCGTCATCCTGGCCGCCGGGCTCGGCAGCCGCCTCGGCCGCTCGCTGCCCAAGGCACTGACCGAGCTCAACGACGGCCGCACCATCATGCAGCAGCAGTTCGACAACATCCGTGACGCCTTCGGGCCCGACGCCCGGGTGACCGTCGTCGTCGGCTACAAGTTCGAGCACATCGTCGAGGCGTTTCCGTCCGCCTCGTTCGTCTACAACGAGATGTACGACCAGACCAACACGTCGAAGAGCCTTCTCCGCGCCCTGCGGGCTAGCGCCTCCGGCGGCGTCCTGTGGATGAACGGCGACGTCGTCTTCGACCCCACGGCCCTCACCCGTGCGGCTCGCCTCGTCCGCGACGACCAGTCGTTCGTCACTGTCAACACCTCCAAGGTGTCCGACGAAGAGGTCAAGTACACGACCGACGCCGAGGGCTACATCGCCGAGCTGTCGAAGCAGGTCAAGGGCGGACTGGGCGAGGCCGTGGGCATCAACTACGTGTCGAAGGCCGACAAGGCGACTCTCGTGCACCAGCTCTCGAAGGTCGACAACCAGGACTACTTCGAGCGTGGCATCGAACTGGCCATCGGCCAGGACGGGCTACGCTTTGAGCCCGTGGACATCTCCGACCTCTACGCCGTCGAGGTCGACTTCGCCGAAGACCTCGAGCGCGCGAACCTGTTCGTCTGAACCGGGCCGTCTCCCGACGGCTGCGTGCCCCTGCGTGATGTCCTGAACGAGAAGGGCGTCCGTGAGCACTGACCTGGCCGAACGGCCCCGTCGCAGCGGCTTCGCGCGGTACCGCCAGACACTCTGGCTGCTGACGAGTCGTGACCTCAAGGTCCGGTACTCCACGTCGAAGCTCGGCTACTTCTGGTCGATCCTCGACCCGCTCGTGATGTCGGGGATCTACTTCTTCGTCTTCTCGGTCGTCTTCAAACGCTCGGTCGGCGACGAGCCGTACATCGTCTTCCTCCTGTCCGGACTCCTGCCCTGGATGTGGTTCAACGGCGCGGTCTCCGACAGCACCCGGGCGTTCATCCGCGAGGCGAAGCTCGTCCGGTCGACCAAGATCCCCCGGACGATCTGGGTGTTCCGACTCGTGGGTTCCAAGGGCATCGAATTCGCCCTGAGCCTGCCCGTCCTGGCCTTGTTCGCCGCCGTGGGAGGGGCGCAGCTGCACTGGCAGGTGGTGTTCTTCCCCCTGGCCATGGTCATGCAGACCGTACTCGTCGCTGGGGTGGGGCTCATCGTCGCGCCACTCGTCGTGTTCTTCCGCGACCTCGAGCGCGCCACGAAGCTCGCCCTGCGGTTCGCCTTCTACGCTTCGCCCATCATCTACGGCACCCAGGACCTGCCCGAGGGCCTCCACCTGCTGGCCGCGTTCAACCCACTGAGCGGAATCTTCGGCCTCTACCGGTCGGCGTTCTTCCCGGAGCAGTTCGACCTGACCGAGGTGCTCGTCGGCGGGGCCGTGTGCGTCGTGGTCCTGGTCGTCGGGCTGCTCGTCTTCCGAGCGAGCGAGCGTGCCGTGCTGAAGGAGATCTGATGTCCACCACCGGACAGCGCCCCGTGATCCGCGTCGACGGCGTCGGCATCCGCTTCCGCCGCAACCGGCGCGGGCGGCGATCGTTCAAGGACCTCTTCGCCGACAGCAGCAGGCGGTCGCGTCCGGGCGAGTTCTGGGCCCTCCGCGACGTCAGCTTCGAGGTCCAGCCGGGCGAGGCCATCGGCGTCGTGGGACGCAACGGCCAGGGCAAGTCGACGTTGCTCAAGCTCGTGGCCGAAGTGATCCTGCCCGACACGGGCACCGTCGAGGTGTCGGGCGGCGTCGCGCCCCTCATCGAGATCACCGGTGGCTTCGTCGCCGACCTGACGGTGCGGGAGAACGTCTACCTGACCGCCGGCCTGCACGGCATGACCCGCCCCGAGATCGACCAGCGCTTCGACGAGATCATCGACTTCGCCGAGATCGGCGACTTCGTCGACACCCCCTACAAACACCTCTCGAGCGGCATGAAGGTCCGCATCGCGTTCGCCGTCATCTCACGGCTCGAGGAGCCCGTCGTCCTGGTCGACGAGGTGCTCGCCGTGGGCGACAAGGCCTTCCGCGAGAAGTGCTACGCCCGGATCGGCGAGATGCTGGCCGACGGTCGCACGCTCTTCCTCGTGTCGCACAACGAACGCGACCTCAAGCGGTTCTGCCGACGGGGCCTCTACCTCGACAAGGGCGCCCTGGTGTTCGACGGCCCACTCGACGACGCCCTGGCCCGGTACGCCTCCGATCACCCTCCCCGCCCCTCGGCGTAGTGTCGACGCGTGCCCGAACGCAGTCAGCCCCACGACCCCGATCACGCCGCCTCGACGACGGACGCGCAGCTCGCCGCCCGCGTCGCCGCGAACTCGACCGAGTACCACTACCAGACGTCGGCGCCCGACCGGTCGGACGACGCCGCCTGGGTGCGCCGCCTAGACAAGCTGCTGGCCGTCCAGCGCCCGGTCGTCGTCAAGCACGTCGCCACGCTGCGTCGCCGTCACAAGAAGGCGACGCCGCAGAAGCTGATCACCATCCTCGAGCGCGAATACCTCGCTGCGGTCACGACCGGCGGGGCCGCCGTCGGGGCCAGCGCGGTGATCCCGGGTGTCGGCTGGGGCGTGTCGTTGGCGCTCTCGGGCGTCGAGACCGCCGGATTCCTCGAGGCGAGCGCCCTCTTCGCCCAGTCCGTGACCGAGGTCCACGGCATCGCCGTCTCGGACCCCGACCGCGCCCGGGCCCTGGTCATGGCGATGCTGCTCGGTGGTCCCGGTGCCAGCCTCGTCCGGCAGTTCGCCGGCGAGGCCATGGGCACCGCTCCGGCCCGGACGGCGTTCTGGGGTGAGCTGGTCACCTCCAAGCTGCCGAAGGCGGCCATGAGCGGCCTGACCGACACGATCCGCAAACAGTTCATCCGACGGTTCGCCGCCTCGCAGGGAGCTTCCGTCCTCGGCCGGGCCCTCCCGTTCGGCATCGGGGCCGTCGTGGGAGGAACGGGCAACCACCTGCTCGGACGCAAGGTCGTCACGACGGCCCGCACGGCGTTCGGTGCGGCGCCGGCCGAGTTCCCGGTCGACCTGTCCCTCTGAGCGACCGTCTCGTGACGTCCGTCCAAGCGGCGGGCGTGGCTCGGCACGTCCTCCTCGACGGGTCCTCCCCAGGCGGCCGCCGTCCACAGGGATGCGAGACGACCCTCGGCGGTCGCTCCTAGGGTCGACGACATGACGTCGACGACCCTCGCCTACACCGTCCCCTTCACCCTCGACCGCTTCCGCGCACCCCGCGTCTACCGGCTGGTCAACGACTCCCCCGAGACCGTGACCGGCATCCGGGTCACCCTCGTGGGCACGGGGCTGCTCGTCCCCGTCGCGACCACCCGGCTCGATCCCGGCGATTCCGTCGACCTCTGCGTCCTGGGTGTCGAACTGACCCGCAGCGCGATCGCCGTCGTGCGGTGGTTCCGGCCCGACGGAGACGAGTACCTGTGGCGGTTCAGCTTCTGACCCCCGGGGTCGACGAGCCCTGCCGGGTGAGGGCCCGCATCAGCTGCTGAGACGAGCCCGTCTCTCGGCGACGTAGTCCGCGGCCGTGAAGGCCTCGAGGACGGGCGGCAGGTGATCGACTCCGAGACCGGTGACCAGGACGGCCGGGTCGACCCCCAGCACCACGGCGAGCCGGACGATCGTGTGCAGGACGGGATTGCCGATGCCGCGCTCGATCTTTCCGTAGTTCGACACGTTCATGCCCGCGAGGTGCGCCACCTCGTCCTGGCTCAGTCCGAGCCGCAGGCGCTCGTCGCGGATGCGTTCTCCGAAGAGGCGGGCGGCGTCGGACGTCGGCTCAGGCATGCCTCATGGATACGCTGCTCAGCGTCTGAGATCCAGAGTCCACATCACCGAGACATGAATGCCTCAGTGTCGAGACACTCCCCTGAGCCCCGTTCTCGGCGTCAGAGGTCGGACGCCTCCGCGTCGCCGGCCTCCTGGTCGGCGTCCTCGGCCGCACCGGTCGAGCGTGGTTCGTCGAACGAGGGACGGCGTGCGGCGTAGTCGTCGCGCAGCCGCACGAGATCCGCCACCGCGTTCTCGAACCGATGCGTGGCCGCCCCGGGCGACGTGTCGCCGAAGTGACGACGCACCCAGTGCTCGAGACGGCCCTGCGCCTCCGGATCGTCGACGACCCGGTCGACGAGAGAGACGATGTCACCCGCGCCGTCGGCCGTCAACCATTCGGCGTCGCCGAGGTAGCCCGACTCGTCGACGTCGGCCTCGACAGCCACCGGACGGGTCACGACCAGGGGCCGGCCCGTCGCGAGGCGGTCGTAGACCATCGCCGAGATGTCGGTCACCGCGACGTCGGCCGCGGCCAGTTGCCAGCCGAGTTCGGGCCCCTCGTCGTGGATGTGGTGGGCGCCAGGATCACGCGTGTTGGCCTCGGCCAGCGCCCGGATGATCCCCTCGTGGGCTCGCCGGTACTCGGGGTCGAGCACGCCGCTGCGCGGGTGTGCCCGGTAGACGACCCGGTGACGCCCCGAAGCCAGCAGGGCCCTGACGAGGGCGAGGCCGTGCGTGGCGATCGACCCGTAGGCGGCCGCAGGACGGTCGCCCTCCCAGGTAGGGGCGTACAGCACGACCAGACGGTCGTCGTCGGGGTAGGGCACCTCGCCCGAGAAGTGGTCGGCCTGAGGCCGGCCGATGGGCACGGCGCGCTTCTCGAGGTCGTAGTCCCAGAGCTTGGCGGCCAGGCGGTCCTTCGCGGCGTCACCCGCGACGAAGGCGTAGTCGTAAGCCTTGAACTGGTTCGTCGTCATGTACATCTTGTCGCTCTCGCCGTGGTTGACGAAGACGTGCCACATGCGGCCGTACCGCATCATCTGAAAGTTCTTGGCGTTCTGGTTGACGTACAGCGTCATGGCCAGGGGCTGAGCGGCGACGAAGTCCTCGAGGTCGGCCACCTTGCGGGCGTAGACGAGGGGCACCGGGCTCTCGTCGAGCATCGTGACCATCGTGCCCGGCGAGCGGACGACGATCGCCACGGGGAAGGTCTCGGCCAGGCGGGCGAGCGGGGCGTACCACTGCCGGATCTGGTACATGTTCACGGCCGTGTCGGCGAAGTACACGGCGACGCGGACGGTGCCCGGAGCGGGCGTCGCCGCGGCCCGTGGGTCGCGCTCGAGCCGGCGTCGACTGCTGCGCGAACGGACGGCGCGGCGGGCGAGGCTCCAGGCGAGCCCCAGGTCTCGGGTCAACGGCACATGCCCTCCTCGGGTCGGTCCGCCACCCCGATCGGCGCCGGACCCCGGAAAGCCTAGAGGACCGGAGGTCGACCGGCCCTGGACATGCGGAGGACCGTTACCCAACCGATGGACCGTCGACCGCCCGGCGCCTCTCGCCACCCCTCCGCCCAGCCCGCGAACCACGGCCGCAGGCGTCGCGGGGTCCGTGCCCACCGCAGCAGCTGGACCGCCGTCCAGGACGCCACGTAGACGGGGACGAGCGGCCAGGGGAGGTTGCGCTTGGCCAACCAGACCCGGTTGCGGGCGTTCAGCCGGTAGTACTCGGCGTGGCGCGCCGGGTCGATGGCCGGATGGTTCGCCACGAGCGAGCCCTCGTACCAGGTGCGCCTGCCCTGGGCCCAGACCCGCCACGCCAGCTCGATGCCCTCGTGCGCGTAGAAGTACGGCTCGCCCCAGCCGGCACAGGCGTCGAAGACGTCGCGGGGCAGCAGGGTCGCCCCCTCCCAGACCGAGAAGACGTCGCTCGACCGGCGGGGGTCGCCCTTGCGCAGGCGAGGCGTCCACCGGCGCGGGTTGACGGCACCGTCGGGGTCCACGACCCGTGGCTGCAGGAGCCCGATCTCGGGTCGGGCCCGCAACAACGCGACGGCGTCGGCCAGGAACCGGTCGGAGGGCAGGCTCGCATCGTCGTCGAGGAAGAAGATCCAGTCGCCCGAGACGAGTTCGGCCCCCCGGTTGCGACCGGCGGGGATGCCCACGTTCTCGGCGAGCTCGAGCAGGCGGACCCCGGTCGGCACCTCGACCTCCGCGGTCGCGGCGTCGCGTCCGTTGACCACGCAGACGACGTCCAGGTCGACGTCGCGCTGGGCCGACAGCGAGGCCAGCCCCCGACGCAGGTCGCCAGGGCGTCGCCCCTGGGTCAGGCTCACGACTCCGACCCGGGGCAGGACCTCGCTCAGGAGCGCACCCGCTTCGACGCCATGATCGCGACGAAGTGGCCGACCAGCGCCAGCACCGACAGCGGGAGCAAGGCGACGAGGAGGACGCGGTCGGCGGTCACGCCTCCGACGACGAGGCCGACGAGCGCGGCCAGGAAGACGAGCATGGTCAGCTCGACGGAGTGGTACAGGCGGTGGAACGGCACGAACCGCGCGGCGCTGCGCAGTCGGGACAGGAGGCGCCCGCTCGGCTGCGTCGCGCCTCCTCGTTTGTCTTCGAGCCGATCGAGGCCCGCGTTCGCGCGGGCGACGTGGACCATGTCGTTGAGGGCCTTGTTCAGCACGATCACGAGGGCCAGGGCGAAGCCCGCGGTCGTCCAGAGGAAGTCGCCCGGCGTCTCGAACGGGAACCCGGCGGCACGGACGCCCAACACGATCGGGATGAGGGCCTCGGTCGAGTAGTGGCCGACCTTGTCGAGGAAGACCCCGGCCGGCGAACTGGTGCCCCGCCAGCGGGCGACCTCGCCGTCACAGCAGTCGACGAGCATCTGCAGTTGGCCCAGCACGAGGGCGAGCAACGCACCGGTGATGCCCGGCACGAGCAGCGAGAGGGCGGTGCACCAGCCGACGAGGATCATCAGCCCCGTCACGCCGTTCGCCGAGACGCTCGTCTTGAGCAGCCACCAGGTCAGGTAGGGCGACACGTCGCGCAGGTACAACGAGGCCGTCCAGTGCTCGGCGTTCGCACGACTGCGCACCTCGGGCGGCTGGGCGACGCGTCGCAACTCGGCGATCGAACTCGGTCTGGTGGGCAGCGCGGTCATCGGCGGCTACCTTCCGGTCTGGGCGGTGATGTTCTTCGTGAGGTCGAGGAAGCCGAGCACGAAGCCGACGCCCCACCCGAAGTGGATGGAAGGCAAGACTACGAGAAACCAGAGGCGGGTGCGGAGGTCGTCGCCGCGGGCGGCGAGCACGGCGGCCGCGAGGACGAAGACGACGTACACGCCGGGCACGACGAGGGCGAGCGTGGCCCACCCGAGCGGGCTGCCGAGCGCGAGACCGACCATGCCGACCAGTCCGACCACCAGACCGAGGGCCACCCCGAGCACCATGACGGGCGGCACCAGGTACCGCAAGGTGTTCGCCTTCGGGAACCGCCGGGCCAGTTCGCCCCGCCACAGCCCGGTGGCGACGAACTGTCGGGCCAACTTGCGCAGGCTCGGGCGAGGTCGGTAGGTGACCACGAGCCGCGGGGTGAACCAGACCGTTCCGCCCGTGGCCCGAAGCCGCCGGTTGAGCTCCCAGTCCTGACCGCGCTTGACGCCCTCGTCGAAGAGCCCGACCTCGAGCAGTCGGTGTCGCAGGAAGACGCCCAGGTAAGCGGTGTCGGTCGGGCCTTCGGCGCCGCCGACGTGGTGGGGTGTGCCCCCGAGGCCGACCCTGCTGCCGTAGGCCCGGGCCACGGCCTTCTCGAAGGGGGTGCGCCCGACGGCGGCCATGATGCCGCCCACGTTGTCGGCTCCGCTGCGCTCGAGGGTCTCGACCGCGATGCGCGTGTAGTCGCTCGGCAGCACGGAGTGAGCGTCGACGCGCACCGTGATCGGGTGGACCGACGCTCGGATGGCCACGTTGAGGCCGGCCGGCGTCGAACCGACGGGGTTGGGGATGCTGCGGACCCGGGGGTCGGCCGCCGCCATCTCGGCCACGACCTCGTTCGTGCGGTCGACGCTCGGGCCGAGGGCCAGGATCACCTCGAACGGGCCCTCGTAGTCCTGGACGAGCAAGCTCTCGACCGCCGCCCGGATCTCACGCTCTTCGTTGAGGACGGGCATGACGTACGAGACACCGGGTCGGGTGGCGTCGCCTGCTTGCATGGATCGCGTTCCTCGGGCTCGTGAGCGCCGGGGAGGCGCGGGTCGGGACTGCGGACGGCCGCAGGGATCGTGGCGAGCTTAGCAACACGCGAACGGGGGCCGGGACGCCGTGGCGTCCCGACCCCCGCCGCACCGACCGGGGCGGACCGTCAGCTGGTCAAGGTGTCGAGGGTGACCTTCGTCGTGTCGGTCGTCCCGTCCCGGACGTAGGTCAGGTCGGCCGTCGCGCCACCGGCGAGGAACCTGACCTGCGCCGTGAGGTCGGTCCGGTCGCTGATCGGCACGCCGTTAAACTCCGTCACGACGTCGCCCTGCCGCAGGCCGGCGTTCTGTGCCGCGCCACCGGGGCTGAGCTGGACGATGAGGGCACCGACCCGGGTGGCCGCCGCGTCGCTCGTGGCGTCGTTCACGCTGGCACCGAGGAGGCCGTGGCTGGCCTTGCCGTTCGCCATGATCTCTTTGGCGACCCGCTGCACGAGGTTCGACGGCACCGAGAACCCGACGCCGATGCTGCCGGACGACTCCCCCGAACTGGCGATGGCGACGTTGAGGCCGATCAGCTCGCCCTGCGAGTTGAGCAGCGCACCACCGGAGTTGCCCGGGTTGATCGACGCGTCGGTCTGGATGACCGGCAGCGAGATGACCGAGCTGGCCTGGTTCTGCGTGGAGCCGTCACCGTTGTTGAACGAGAAGGGCCCCTGGCCGTTGTTGTCGTTCTGCTGGCCCTCGTCGCTGCCGTCGGTCGGCGCCGCCGAGGACTGCACGGTGATGCTGCGGTTGAGGGTCGAGACGATGCCGTCGGTCACCGTGTTCGACAGACCGAGCGGTGCTCCGATGGCAACGGCCGTGTCACCGACGTTCAGCTTCGACGAGTCGGCGAAGTCGATCGGGGTGAGCCCCGTCGCGTCGACCTTCAGCACGGCGAGGTCGACCGTGGGGTCGAGCCCCACGACCTCGGCCGGCAGGATGCTGCCGTCGCTGAGCGTGACGTTCACGGTGCCCGACGCGCTGGCTCCGTCCAGGGTGACGACGTGCGTGTTCGTGACGATGTACCCGTCGTCGCTCAGGATGACGCCCGAGCCGGTGCCGCCGGACTCGCCCGCCGTCACGTTGATCGTGACGACCGACTTCGTCGCCTTCGCCGCGACCGCCGTGACGACCGTCGCGTCGTCGTAGTCGTTCACCGTCAGGTCGCGGGACTCACCGGTCGCCGAGACCCCGGCCCCCGAGTCGCGGGAGAGCACCGCGGCGACGCCACCGCCCGCCGCGCCGCCCACGAGGACGCCGACCAGGAGGGCCGCGGCGACGGAGCCCACGCCACGTCGGCTCTTCTTCGGCTTCTGCGGGGGCGCCTGCCAACCCGCCGCCGCGTACGAGTTCGTCGTGTCATAGGCGAACGCCGACGGATCGGAGGCCTGCTGTCGGTAGGGGTCGCCCTGCTGGTACGACCCGGGCTGCTGGTAGGGGTCACTCTGCTGGTACGACCCTGACTGCGGGTAGGGACCCGACTGCTGATGCGAACCGGGCTGCTGGTGAGATCCGGCCTGCTGGTACGAAGCGGGCTGCTGGTAGGAACCGGGCTGCTGGTACGAGCCGGACTGCTGGTACGACGGCGGTTGCTGGTACGAGCCGGGGTGGGGCTGAGTCCGGTCGTGCGCCTGGTCGTGCCGCGCCTCGTCGGCCCCGGACTCGAAGGAGCCGGCCTGCGGGGTGCTGCCGGGCAGTGGCGGAGCACCGTAGGTGACGCCCTGGTCGGCCGGGTACGGCGTCGTGGGCTGGGCGCCGTCGTGCGCGCTCCGGTCGTCGCCCGGGACGCCCTGCGAACCGTCGGCGGTGCCCTCGGGCGTGCGCGGGGCGCCGTCGTCGGTGTCGTCGTGGCGGGGGGTGTCGGTCATGGTGCTCCTTCCAAGCCCTGACAGCCTGGTCGCCCAAGCTGGGCGGATCATACGGCGAGCCTGTGAGCGGACTGCACCCAGCTTATGCGGCGGCTGGACACGACCACCCCGGCACCCGTCCCGCGGAGATACGGTGACGGGATCATGACTCCTCCAGCACCCTGGCAGCGCGCGGCGAGCGGCGCGATGCTCCTCGACGGCGCGGGCCGACTCGCCCCCACGATCTTCGCCGAGATGTCGGCCCTCGCCACGGCGACCGACAGCATCAACCTCGGGCAGGGCTTCCCGGACGAGGACGGCCCGGTCGAGGTCCTCGAGGCGGCGCACGAGGCCCTGCGCTCCGGCCTCAACCAGTACCCGCCGGGCCGGGGCATGCCCGTCCTCCTCGAGGCGGTGGCCGCCCACCAGCGACGGTTCTACGGTCTCGACGTCGACCCGCAGCGCGAGGTGCTCGTGACCGCGGGGGCGACCGAGGCGCTGGCGGCGACGATCCTGGCGTTCGTCGACCGGGGTGACGAGGTGGTCACGCTCGAACCGTTCTACGACGCGTACGGGGCCGTCATCGGGCTCTCGGGCGGCGTCCACGTCACCGTGCCGCTCCGAGGTCCGGACTCGACGGTCGACCCGGACGAACTGCGCCGGGCCTTCGGACCGCGCACCCGGCTCGTCGTGCTGAACGATCCGCACAACCCCACGGGCAGCGTCCTCGACGACGCGACCAGGCGCCTCCTGCTCGAACTCGCCGTCGAGCACGACGCACTCGTCGTCACCGACGAAGTCTACGAGCACCTGCTCTTCGACGGTGCGGTCCATGTGCCGTTCGCCACCCTGCCCGGCGCGGCGGCTCGGACGATCAGCATCTCGTCCGGGGGAAAGACCTTCAACACGACGGGGTGGAAGATCGGCTGGCTGACCGGTCCGGCGGAGCTCGTCGACCGCATCGTCGCCGTCAAGCAGTACCTGACCTTCGTGAACGGTTCGGTCTTCCAGCCCGCGATCGCCGTCGGGCTCGGACTCCCCGACGCCTACTTCGAGGGGATCGCGCGCACACTGGCCCACAAACGCGACGTCCTGTCCGACGGGCTGCGTCGTGCGGGGTTCGCCGTGCGCGCCAGCCACGGCTCGTACTTCGTGGTCGCCGATGCCGCCCCCCTGGGCTTCGACGACGCGGCCGACCTGTGTCGGCGGCTCCCCGAGCTCGCCGGTGTCGTCGGGCTGCCGATCAGCGCCTTCTGCCACCCGGAACTCGCCGCCGAGCAGTCGTCCCTCGTCCGGTTCGCCTTCTGCAAGCGCATCGAGGTGCTCGAGCAGGCCTCGGCCCAGCTGGCGTCACTCTCGGTCTGAGCCCTTCCCATAGGGCGGACCGCCGCCGTCACGGCGCGGGACCACGTCGTACCGGCGAAGGGCCAGGGACGGGTTCGTCCGGCGCACGGCCGCGATCCGGTCGGCCGAGACCCTGCCCAGCGCCATGACGTCGACCTCGTCGCCGACCGAGGCGAGGGCCACGCCCGTCGGGTCGACGATCGTGCTGCAGCCGACGCCGACGGGCGGTGCGTGGTCCGCCGCGGCGACGTACACGGTGTTCTCGAGGGCCCTGGCCGTCAGCAGGGTCGTCCAGTGATGCTGCTTGAGCGGTCCGCGCACCCACTCGGCCGGCATCAACACGACGTCGACCCCGGCGTCGACGAGCGTCCGCGTGACCTCGGGGAACCTCAGGTCGTAACAGGTCTGCAGGCCGAAGACGAGCCCGCCGACCTCGAAGGTCGCGGCGACCGCCAAGGGGCCCGGCACGATCCACCGGGACTCCTGCCCACCGAACGCGTCGTAGAGGTGCTGCTTCGAGTACGTGGCGACGACGCCCCGACCGGGCGCCACGGCCACGAGCAGGTTCTCGAACCGCGCCGGATCGGGCGACAAAGCGACCAGGCCCGCGACGAGCGCGACGCCGAGCCGATCCGCCAGTGCGGTCAGGTGGCGCACGAACGGCCCGTCCGTGGGTTCCGCGGCCTCGAGGTACGACGGCCCCAGTTCGGCCGAGAAGTACGACGAGTACTCGGGGAAGACGACCACCTGTGCGCCCCGTCGGGCCGCCTCCTCGGCGAGGTCGGTGATCGTCCGCAGGTTGCGCACCGGGTCGTCACCGGGGGCGGTCTGCACCACCGCGACGACGACGTCGGGCGTGCCGCCGGTGCTCATCGCGCCCACCGCCCGGCCGCCAGCGCGGCCGCCTCGCCCAGCCAGAAGGAGGCGCGGGTCGTCGACTCGAGGACGTCGCCCGCCAGCTGCGTGGTCGACACGACGTCGGCGAAACCGTCAGCGGGCGCTTCGACGGAACCGGCGACGAGGACGACCGGGACTCCGGCCGCGTCGGCCATCCGCCGCACGAGCGACACGGTCTTCCCGGCGGCGGTCTGACCGTCGAACCGCCCTTCTCCGGTGACGACCACGTCACCGTGGGCCAGGGCTTCCGCGAGCCGGACGGCCTCGGCGACGGCGACGGCCCCGGGCTGCAGACGGGCACCCCAGGCGAGCAGACCGAAGCCCGTCCCGCCTGCGGCACCGGCACCGGGGGTCGCAGGATCGACGTCGACGAGGCTCGCGAAGCGTTCGAGCCCCCGTTCGAGCGCGAGGACGTCGTCGGCCGAGGCACCCTTCTGCGGCCCGAACACGGCGGCGGCACCGTCGGGGCCGAGCAGGGGGCTGTCGACGTCGACCAGCAGTACGACGCCGTCGGGCGGGAGGGCGATCAGACCCGAGAGATCGACCCGGGCAGCCGTGGTGAGCCCGTGGTTTCCCGGACCGACGGGCTCCCCCAGAGAGTCGACGATCCGGGCGCCGAGGGCCGTCAGAACACCCGCTCCCCCGTCCGTCGACCCGCTGCCCCCGAGGCCGACGAGCAGCCGCACGGCGCCGGCGCCGACGGCCGCGCAGATGACGTCACCCAGGCCGCGGGTGGTCGCGTCGTGCGGCGCGGGTGAGGTCAGGAGGCCGAGCCCGCAGGACGAGGCGAGTTCGACGACGGCCGTGCCGTCGGGAAGCGCCAGCCAGGGGGCGTCGACGGGACGGCCGTCGGGGCCCTCCACGACGACCTCGTGGCGGATGCTTCCGGGGACGGCCCGCTCGAACGCATCCAGGGTGCCTTCTCCGCCGTCGGCGAGAGGCAGCGCGACGATCTCGTCGTCGGGCCGTGACCGGGACCACCCTACTGCGAGCGCGGCCGCAGCCTCGGACGCATCCAGGCTGCCCTTGAACGAATCGGGGGCGAGGACCACCCGGAGTCTCGACATGCCTCAACCTTGGCATGATCGGCCGCGACGGCACAGAGCCCCCGAGAGCTTGTCGAAAAGACGAAAGCCCCGGTCGTTCGACCGGGGCTTTTGTCTTTCTTGTTGCGGGGGCAGGATTTGAACCTACGACCTCTGGGTTATGAGCCCAGCGAGCTACCGAACTGCTCCACCCCGCGGCACAAGAAGAAACACTAGCACGGCATTCGGACGCCGTCCAATCGAGCCCCCGGAGGCGGCCGTCACATCGCCCCGTCACGACGAACCCCCTC
>NZ_MJGS01000017.1:205393-311953 GCF_001864945.1 Frigoribacterium sp. MCBA15_019
GAGGGGGTTCGTCGTGACGGCTGTCGCGTGACTACTGACCGCTGGCTGCGACCGCGTCCTCGAGGGCCGTCTGGAGGCGCGTGTCGGCTTCCGCTGCCGCCACCAGGTCGTTCTCGGCGTAGGCCGCGGCACGATCGGTCAGGGCCTGCTGGGCGTCGGCCAGGGCCTGGTCGAGCGCGGCGTTGTCGGTACCCGCCCCCGTGTCACCGGTGTCGGGCGTCGCCGTGCCCCCGTCGGTCGCGCCGTCGCCGGCATCCGTGCCGGTGCCGGTGCCGTCGGTGCCGTCACCCGTGGTCGGTACGCCGTTGTCTCCGGCCGTCGCACCCGAGTTGCCGCCGAACAGCGAGTCGAGGGCGCCGTCGAGGGTGTCCTCGAAGGCGATCTTGTCGCCGAAGGAGACCAGGATGCGCTGCAGGACCGGGTACGACGTCTCGGAGTTCGACTTCACGTAGATCGGCTGCACGTAGAGCAGACCGCCACCGACCGGCAGGGTCAGCAGGTTGCCTCGGACGACGCTCGTGTCGCCCCGAGTGAGGAGTGCGAGTTGGTTCGCCACCGCGGTGTCGGTGTTGAAGTTGTTCTGCACCTGTCCGGGGCCGGGCAACGTGTCGGTGCGGGGCAGGGCCAGCAACGTGAGCTTGCCGTAGTCCGATGAGATCTCACCCGGCGTCGACCCCGCATCGGCGTTCGCCGCGAGGTAGCCCGTCAGGACGTTCCGGGCGTTCTCACCCGACTGCTGCGGGATGTACGTCGAATAGATCGAGAACGCAGGGTCTTGGTCGGGCAGCTGCAGCGTCAGGTAGTACGGAGGCTGCAACGGCGGGTTCTGTGCGTTACTCGTCGGCTCGTTCGGTGTGACCCAGGCGTCGTCGCTCGAGTAGAACGAGTCGGCGTCCGTCACGTGGTACGTGCCGAGGATCGCCCGCTGCACCTTGAACATGTCCTGCGGGTAGCGCACGTGCTGGAGCAACTCGGCGGACATGTCACTCAGGGGTGACAGCGTGGACGGGAAGATCTTGTCGTACGTCTGCAGGATCGGGTCGCTGGTGTCCCACGCGTAGAGCTTGACCGAGCCGTCGTAGGCGTCGACCGTGGCCTTCACCGAGTTGCGGATGTAGTTGATGTTGTTCGACGCGTACACCGGGCGGTCGTTGTACGTGTCGGCGATCGCGTCGGACAAGGCCTGCGGCTTCGAGTACGGGTACTCGTTCGTGGTCGTGTACCCGTCGACGATCCAGACGACCTTGCCGTCGACGACGGAGGGGTAGGGCGCACTGTCGATGGTCAGGTAGGGAGCCACCTTCTGCACGCGCTCGGTGGGGTCGCGGTCGTAGAGGATCTGCGACTGGTCGTTCACCGCGTCGGACAGGAAGATCTGCTCGGACTGGAACTTGATGGCGTAGATGAGCTTCTTGAAGACGTTGTCGAGCTTGGGCCCACCATCGCCCTCGAAGGTCGTCGTCTCGTTCGTGCCGTTGTCGTTGCTGCCCGACGGGTAGTCGAGCTCGATGTCGTTGCCGCCGTCGCCACCCACGATCGAGTAGGTGGGCGACTCCTGGCCGAAGTAGATCCGCGGCTCGTAGTCGCCGGCGTCGCCGAGAGCGCCTGTCACGGGGATGCCGGACTCGAGGAAGACGGGCTGGCCGTCCGCCGACCGCTGGTTGCCGTACGCCGCCACCACGCCGTAGCCGTGGGTGTAGACGAAGGTCGTGTTGTAGGGGGTGGCCGAGTTGCCGAGCTGCGAGGTGTTCAGCTCGCGCACGGCGATGACCGTGTCTTGCACGTTGCCGTCGATCGTGTACCGGTCGACCGCGAGCTGCTCGGGGAAGCTGTAGTACTGGCGGTACTGCTGCAACTGGGCGAAGGCGTCGGTCACGAGCGCGGGGTCGATGATGCGGATGTTGGCTGTCGTGACGGCGTCGCCGGCCAGGGCCCCGGCCTCGGCGTCGGACTTCGCATCGTAGGTCTGCTCCTCGACGTCGGCCACGCCGTACGCCTCACGCGTCGCCTGGATGTTGCGCTCGATGTACGGCGACTCGACGGTCCGCTCGCTGGGCTCGACCGTGAACCGCTGGACGATCCAGGGATAGATGCCACCGACGATGATGCTGATGATGATGAGCGCGGCCGTGCCGATGACCGGCAGGCGCCAGCGGCCGACGATCGCGGTCACGATGAAGAGGATCGCGACGACGACGGCGATCCCGGCGAGGATCTGCTTGCCGGGGATGCCCGCGTTGACGTCGGTGTACGTGGCACCCGTGAGCAGCTTGTTGGTGCCGTCGGACAGGGTCGCGTACTGGTCGAGCCAGAGGCTGACGCCCTGCAGCAGGAGGTACACGGCGGCGGTGACGGCCAGCTGGATGCGCGCGACCTTCGAGATGCGCACCTCGCGGCCGGTGAAGCGCAGAGCGCCGTAGAGGTAGCTGGTCGCGACGGCGGCGATGCCGGCGATGAGGACGACGGCCGAGGCGAAGCCGACCGCTGCCTGGTACAGCGGCAACTCGAAAACGTAGAACCCGATGTCGAGCCCGAACTGCGCGTCGGTCTGGCCGAAGGGGGTGCGGTTGATCCACTCGAGGACGGTCTGCCACTGCGTCGACGTGGCGATGCCGGCGAAGAGGCCGAGCACGGCGGGGACACCGACGACGACGGCACGACGCAGGGGCTCGATGACCTGTTGGTAACGATCGAGTTGCGAGTTCAACTTGGCGTACACGGGGCGGAACCGGAAGGCCACCTCGATGCTGATGTAGACCGGCACCGCCATCGCCACGAAGCCCACCGCGAACATCACGAGGCGCGAGATCCACTGCGTCGTCAGCACCCCCGTGAACCCGAGCTGCTGGTACCAGAGGTAGTCGGTCAGCAGCGACGAGAAGATGAAGAAGGCGATGACCAGGGCGGCGAGGACGGCCACCGTGACCAGGACGGGCAATCGGGGCGAGCGTCGTGCGGTTCGCGACGATGCGGGTGACGTCAAGGGTGTGCTCCTGGCTGACGGGGACGTGGACCGCCATCCTACGTGTCGAGCCTGGCCGTCCCAGCGTCCCCTTCTCAGCTTTGCGCGGGCTGCACGAACGCTATCGACCGGCCGTGCAGGTGGGCAGCGACGACGTGTCGCCGCCGCCCGCGACCGTCTCGAGGGCCGTGACCGCGTCGTCCAACGTGGCGACGGAGTAGACGTCCAACCCGGAGGGCACGTTCCCGACGACCTCGGAGCAGTTCGTGGACGGCGCGAGGAAGACGGCCGCCCCGGCGTCGCGAGCACCGTAGAGCTTTTGCCGGATGCCCCCGATGGCGCCCACCTCGCCCGACGCCGTTATGGTGCCCGTGCCCGCGACCTTCTCGCCGCCGGTGAGCTCGCCCGGAGTCGTCTTGTCGATGATCCCGAGCGCGAACATCATGCCGGCGCTCGGTCCGCCGACCTGGTCGAGCTTCAGCGTCACGTCGAAGGGATACGTGTAGTCCACGCTGACCCCGACCCCGAGCAGCGGCGTGCCGTCAACCTCTTGCGGGGTGACCTGCTCGGTGACGCTCGTCCCCGCCCGGTCGACGACGACCTCGGCCGGCGTCGACGCACCGTTCGCCGCGACGAGGCCGCGGAGGACGTCCACGTCCGCGTCGGTGGCGAGACTCGTGCCGTTGACGCTGACCAGGACGTCGCCCTCGCGCAGGACGCCCTCGGCCGGGCTGCCCTGGGAGACCTGGCTGACGGTCACGGCGCTGGGGATGGCGTACCCCTCGTGGATCAGCGCCGCGGCGATCGCGGACTTCTGCGAGTTCTGCATGTCCACGGCGTTCTGCTCGTCGACCTGGTCGTTCGACACCCCCGACGGGTACACGGCCTCGACCGGGATGACCGAACGGCTGCGATCCGCCCAGGCACGGACGACGTCGACCCACCCCGGCCGGACGTCCTGGTTGCCCTGGACGCTGACGGTCAGGAGGTCGAGCGTGCCCGAGGTGGGGTAGGTCTCGTGGCCCGACACGGTGATGAGCGGCTGGGACGAGCCCTCGTACTCGGCGCTGCCCAGGGTGTCGAACACCGGGCCGGGCTGTTCGATCAGGTACGGCCCCGGCAGCAGGCTCAGGACGACCGCCGACACGACGGCGACACCCAGGAGGGGCCAGCCGATCCGGCTCGCACGGCGAGCCGTCGACGGGGAGGTGCGCGGGGGCGTGAAGAAGGCCACGGAGGGTCCTTTCGGGATCGGCCGGGGAGGCGCGGGTCGCGTTCGCCACGAGCGGAGCGCCGGCCCCGGGGCGGTGGCCGAATCCCAGGATCTTCGTGCGGCCAGCAGCTAGCGTAGTCAGCATGACCGATGATTCGCCGCGCGGGCCTGAGGACGAGTTCCGTGACATGCTGCGTCAGTTCCTGTCCGGCGGTTCCGACATCGATCCGTCACAGCTCGCCGGGGCCGCGGGGCTGCCCGACGACCCGGCCTTCGTGGCACGACTCATGAGCCAGCTGCAGAACGCCGTCAACAGCAGCGGTGACGGCATCGACTGGTCGATCGCCACCGAGCAGGCGACCGCCGTGGGCGCCCAGACCCCCGTCGCGCCGACCGCGGCCGAGACCGCCGCCCTCGAGCAGGCCTTCCACGTCGCCGCGCTGTGGCTCGACGACGTCACGTTCGTGGCCGAGCTCACCGCCACGCCCCGTCTGGTGACCCGGGCCGAGTGGGCCCGCCTGACCATGCCCGTGTGGAGCCAGCTCGCCGAGCCCGTGGCCACGTCGATCGCCGACTCCCTCACCGGTGTGCTCAGCGAGCAGGCTCCCGAAGAGATGCGCTCGATGCTCGCCGGGGCCAGCCAGGTCATGCGCAGCGTCGGAGGCACGCTCTTCGCCATGCAGCTCGGTCAGGTCGTCGGCCAGCTCTCGACCGAGGTCGTGTCCGGCGGCGACGTCGGCATCCCCCTGCTCGACGAGCAGCAGGCCGCACTGCTTCCTCAGAACGTCGCCGCCTTCGGCGAGGGCCTCGACATCGAGGCCGACCAGGTGCAGCTCTACCTCGCGGTCCGCGAGCTCGCCCACGCCCGCCTCTTTCGCCACGCACGATGGCTGCGGCTGCACCTCATCTCGTCCATCCGCGAGTTCGCCCAGGGCATCCGCATCGACACGTCCCGGCTCGAAGAGCTCGCGGTCGACTTCGATCCCTCGAACCCCGGCGAACTGCAAGAGGCCATGAAGAGCGGTGCCCTCATCCCCCCGAAGACCGACGAGCAACTCGCCGCACTCGCCCGCCTCGAGACGACCCTGGCCCTGATCGAAGGCTGGGTCGACGTGGTGACCGCCCAGGCCACGGCGCGCCTCCCGAAGTCCGCGGCGATCGCCGAGACGGTGCGCCGGCGGCGCGCTGCCGGCGGGCCGGCCGAGTCGGCCTTCTCCACCCTGGTCGGCCTCGAACTGCGACCGCGACGCCTCCGCGAGGCGGCCGTCCTGTGGCAGACCGTGTCCGACGCCGTCGGGGCCGAACGTCGCGACGACCTCTGGTCACACCCGGACATCGTGCCCACCAGTGCCGACGTCGACGACCCTCAGGCCCTCGTGGCTCGACTGACGTCGAACGAACCCGCCTTCGACGACGTGGACCAGGCGATCCAGGACCTGCTCGACGACACGACCGACGACCGTCCCCGCGAAGGCGACGACGGGTCGGCGATCGAGCCCGACGGGTCGGGGCCCGACCCGGACGCACCCCGGTCCTGACACCCCGGGTCACCTCGACCTGCGGTCACCTGTGGACAACCCTTGATCCACCCCGCCTCCACGACATGATCGGACGATGCCCCTCGTCCTCGATCCCCGTACCCCCGTCGTCTGGCGTGACCCGTCGACCCTCCAGGTCGGCGTCGACCGTCCGACGCTCGTCCTGAGTCCGGTCAGCAGGCTCGACGAGCGGGTGGTCGCCGCCGTCGCCGCGGGCCACGGAGCAGGCGGCCTGCCCACCCTCGTCGCCCACCTCGGCGTCGACCGAGCCGCGGTCGAGGCCTCCGTCGAGCGCTTGCGACCCGCGCTGGGCGGCGACACCGAGCCGATCGTCCCGCCGACCGTCGTCGTCGGCGGGCCGGGCCCGGTGGCCGATGCCGTCGCGCGCCTCCTGGGGTCCTGCGGGGCCGACGTCCGCCGGGCCCACGCCGATCTGCCTCCACCGAGGAACGCCACGGGCGTCCTGGTCGGCGGGCACGTCGTCGACCCCGGGGTGGTCCGAGAGTGGGTGAGGTCCGACCTCACGCACCTCGTGGTGCGACTGGGCGATCGTCACGCCCGGATCGGCCCCGTGACGGTGCCCGGCACGACGGCCTGCGCCCGGTGTCTCGACCTCCACGCCGGTGAGGCCGACCGCGCCTGGCCCGCGATCGCCGGTCAGCTGAGCGCTCGACCCCTCACCGCGCCTCCGCTGCTGTCCGTCCACGAGGTCGCCACGAGAGCCGCCCGCCGTCTGTGGTCGCGTCTGAGCGGCGCGGCCGGCACACCGGAGGACTCCGAGGTCGAGTCGATCTCGATCGCCGAGGGTCTCGTCACTCGCGCGAACGTGCCGCCCCACCCGGAGTGCGGGTGCGCAGCTCTTCCACGAACCGGCTCACGCGCCGTTCGCCGCCGCGCCCTTGCCCCGACCGGCTCCACGACAGCCGCAGCCGCTCACGCGCCCTCGTGACGCCGACGTACAAGAGGCGGCGTTCCTCGTCGATCGCCGCGTCGTCCTTCGCATAGCTGATCGGGACGAGACCCTCGCTGAGACCGACCAGGTACACGCTGCGCCATTCGAGCCCCTTCGCCGAGTGCAACGTCGCCAGGGTGACCGCGGCCATCGTCGGCTCGTGTTGCCCGGCCTGGCGGGCGAAGAGTTCGTCGACGAACTGGCGGAGTGTCGTCCCGGGCGCCGACGCCTCGGCCAGGCCCATGATCGTGTTCAAGGACTCCCAGCGGTCGCGGATCGCGCCTCTCTGGTCAGGAGCGTCCTGCGTCCAGCCGAGCGACCGCAGGACGTCACTGACGGTCTTGAAGAGCGGCTCGCCCACGATGCTGACCGCCGCGCCCTTCATCATCATCAGGGCCTCTTTCACCTCGCGGAGCTCGAAGAACCGCGTCGCACCGTGGATGCGGGTCGACACGCCGACATCGGCGAGCGCGCGCTCGATCGCCGCGGCTTGGACGTTGACCCGGTACAGCACGGCGATCTCTTCCGGGGCGACGCCCGAGCGGATCTCGTCGGCGATCGTCTCGGCGATTCCCCGGGCCTCGGCCGAATCGCTGGCGTACTCGGTCACGGGCGGCACGGGACCCGTCGTCTCGACTGCCGGGTGGAGGTGCAACGCCCCCGGCCGACCCCGCATGAGCTGGTTGGCCGTGTCGACGATCTGCCGCGACGAACGGTAGTTCTGCTCGAGACGGACGACCGTGGCGTCGTCGTATCGCGCGCCGAACCCGAGCAGGTAGTCCGACGACGCGCCCGCGAACGAGTAGATGGTCTGGCTGGCGTCGCCGACGACGCAGAGGTCGTTCCGACCGCCGAGCCAGAGGTCGAGCAGGTCTTGTTGGAGGGGCGAGACGTCCTGGTACTCGTCCACGACGAAGAAGCGGTACTGCTCGTGCACCTGCTGGGCCACGCGCGGCTCGAGCTCGAGCATGCCGACCGTCGCGAGCAGGACGTCCTCGAAGTCGAGCTGGCGCCGTTCGTCCTTGACGGCCTCGTAGGCCCGGTGCAGGTCGACGGCCTTCTCGATGCTGATCGACGGCGGCAGCGACCTGCCCGGCAGGGCCTTCGCGTAGTCCTCGAGGGTGAGCCGCGAGACCTTCCGCCACTCGATCTCGGCCGCGAGATCCCGCAAGGCCGCCGTGTCGATCTTGAGACGCAACGACTCGGCGGCGTGGGCGAGTGCCTTGGCCTTGCTGTCGAGGAGGCGCGGCATCTGACCGCCCATCGTCTGCGGCCAGAAATAGGACAGCTGGGACAGGGCCGAGGCGTGGAAGGTGCGCGCCGAGACTCCCCCGGCACCCAGGTGACGCAACCGACCACGCAGTTCGGCGGCCGCACGTGAGGTGAAGGTGAGCGCCATGACGCGGTTGGGCGCGTAGACACCCGTCGCGACCCCGTACGCGATGCGGTGGGTGATGGCGCGGGTCTTGCCCGTCCCGGCACCCGCGAGCAGGCACACGGGACCGAGCAACTTCGACGCCGCCCGGCGCTGCTGCTCGTCGAGCCCCGCGATCAGGTCGGCGGCCTCGGTCACTGGTCGATCTCGCCGCCGAACCAGTCCTCGATGATCGCGCGGGCGATGGACGTGCGCCCGGGAAGGACGATCTCACCGAGGCCCGCGACGAGTTCGTCACGGCTGAACCAGCGCAGGTCGAGGATCTCGGCGCCGTCGGGGGTGAGCGTGCCAGGATCGTCGGTGTCGACCTCGGCCCGGAAACCGAGCATGAGGCTCGCCGGGAACGGCCAGGGCTGTGAACCCAGGTAGCGGGGCGACACGACGTTGATGCCGGACTCCTCGAAGATCTCGCGCTGCACGGCGTGCTCGAGCGATTCGCCGGGCTCGACGAAACCCGCCAGCAACGAGTAACGGTTCTGCTCCCACAGGGCGTTCGAACCGAGCAGGAGGCGGTCGTCGGCATCGGTCACGCCGACGATGATCGCGGGGTCGGTCCGGGGGAAGATCTCGTGGCCGTCGTCCGGGTCTCGACGCACCCAGCCCGCCTTGTCGGTGACCAGTCGCCGACCGGTCCGCGGCGAGAACCGGTGGGAGTCGTGCCAGTTCGCCACGGCGACGGCCTCGACGGCCAGGCCGGCGTCGCGCGCGCTCAACGCCGTGCCCGACACTCGCGGACTGCCCCAGGCCGAGTCGTCGGCCGCCATGGACTTGGCGCGCTCGTCGTCGAGGAGTGCCGCCAGGACGGGCGTGCCCACGGGTTCGGCGGCCGAAGGGTCTTTCGAGACGCCGAGGTAGACGTAGTCGTCGGCCGGCGGGACCGACGAGGCCGGCAGGAGGGCCAGGGAATCCGCCGACGCCATGAGGGTGCGTCCCCGCCAGACCGGCAGCACACGGGTGCCCGCCGAGGCGAGCAGTTCGTCGACGACCCCGGCGCGCTCGCGGGTGAGGTAGTCACGGTCGACCTGGTGGCGGGACAACGGGAGCCGGGACGTGAGCGGCGAGGACATCGGACGACCAATCATCGCGAGTTGACAGCGTGGCGCACGGCAGGGCATCGCGTGCGGCGGCCTACCCTGAGGGCATGGCCAGATCTCATCTCACTCTAGCCGCGCTGGCCACGGCCGCCGTCGCGGACCTGGACGTCACGCGCGCGTCACGCCACGGCAGCGAGACGGGTGGCGACTTCGACTCGGCACTCGTCGACGGCCGCGCCGGAGAGCACTGCATCGTCCGTGTCCCCCGGTCGCAACGGGCCGAGGCCGAGCAGTCGGCCGACCTCGTCGCCTTGCGCGCCCTGAGCGCCGGCGTCCGCGGGCGGCTCTCCTTCGACGTACCCGCCTACCGCGGCCAGGCACCGATCGGTCGCACGCGCGGCATCGTCTACGACGTCGTCCCCGGCGAGCACCTGTCGATCTCGCGACTGACCGCGACCAGCGACCTGCCCACGGCGCTGGGCCGTGCCGTGGCGGCGATCCACTCGCTGCCGACGAGCTTCGTGACCGACGCCGGCCTGACCAGTCACACCCCGTTCGAGGCCATGCGGTCCTCGGCGGCGCTGGTCGATCGCGCGGCCTCGACGCGCCTGCTGCCCGCGGCGCTGCTCGAGCGCTGGGAGGCCGCCATCCAGGACTCGGTGCTCTGGCAGTTCCAGCCGACGGTGGTCAACGGCTCCCTCGACGCCGGTTCGGTGCTCGTCCTCGGCGACACCGTCAGCGGTGTGCTCGGCTGGCACGACCTGCAGGTCGGCGACCCCGCCCGCGACCTGGCCTGGCTGCTCGGCGCCCCGAGCCCGACAGCGGTCGACGCGGCGTTCGACGCCTACAACACCGCCCGAGGCACGAGCGACCACCAGCTGCGGCACCGGGCGACCCTGTATCGCGAACTCGACCTGGCGAAGTGGCTGCTGCACGGCACCGGCACCAAGAACACGTCGGTCGTGGACGACGCCGTCGAGATGATGACGAAGCTCGTCGACTCGCTGCCCGGTGATCGACGGGCCGGCATCGGCTCGGGCTCGACCGCCGCCCTCGACGTCGACGGCGTCGAGGACCTGCTCGAGGCGACCGAGCGCCGTCACGTCTGAGACGACGCCTCGACCCGCTGCCAGAGCTCGACGAGTTCACCGCGGTCGGCCACGTGCCGGGGCCGCAGCACCACGTCGTCGGCCACGAAGTAGAAGACCGCGTCGATCTTGTCGGCCGGGATGCCCGTGAACTGGGCGTAGGCCTCGCGGTAGAGCGCCAGTTGGAGCTGCTTGAGCTCGAGATCGGCGTCGTCGGTGGGCGCCTTGCCCGTCTTCCAGTCGACGACCTCGAACCGGCCGTCGCGTTCGAACACGGCGTCGATCTTGCAGATGACGGTGCGGCTGCCGAGGGGGAGGTGGATCTCGAGCTCGACGTCGGTCGGCTCGAGGGATGCCCAGGCCGAGCGCTCGAAGGTCGTGACCAGTTGCTCGAACCTCCTCGCGTCGTCCGGGTCGACCGGCCCGGACCCGGGTGAGCCGACCCGCTCGTCGTCGAGATCGCTCTCGTCTCCCCAGGCGTCCAGGGTCTCGGCACGGCCCGTCGGCCGGAAGCGCTCTTCCACCCACTCGTGGAACAGCGTGCCGAGGCGGGTGGCTCGATAGGGCCGTTCGGGCAGGGGACGACGGAGAGCGGCGGCGACCGCGGCCGGGTCGTCGACGTAGTCCTTGAACCGTGAGGCGGGGATGCGCTGTGGCAGGGGAACCGCCCCGGCGCCCGCTCGCGCGGCGTCACGCTCGAGCAGCAGCAGGTCGATGTCGGACGACCATCTCGACAGCGGCCGTGACCGCTCCGTGTCGGCGGGCTCGTCTCGTGAGCGCCGGTCCACGGCCGCGGCGACCCGTGCCGCGGCGTCCTCGACGACCGCGCGGCGCTGGCCCAAAGGGTCGAGCGGCCAGCTGAGCTCGCGGGATGCGGCGGCCAGGGGGTTCTCGTCGTCGTCGGGTCGCTCGGGCAGGTCGCCGGTCGGCACGAGTCCTCTCTCGGCCAGCTCGACGACGAACCGGCTCGCCGGACGAGGGCGCACGGCGCTCGTCCAGAAGGAACCGCTCACGAGCAGGGCGTCACGGGCACGGGTGAGCGCGACGTAGGCCAGCCGCCGCTCCTCGGCCTGGTGCCGGACGACGAGCTCGTCCTTGAACGCCTTCAGCGACTGGTCGAACTCTTTCTGGTCGGCGGCGCCCCGCCAGCCGAGCACGGGCAGCTCGGCCGCGTCGCCGCGGAACTCGTACGGCAGTTCGCCGAAACCGAGCCACCCCACACCCTCGCGGGACGTGCCGGGCAACTCGCCCTCGACCAGCCGGGGCACCGCCACGACGTCCCACTCGAGCCCCTTGGACCCGTGGATGGTCAGCAATTGGACGGTACCCCGCTCGGCCTGCTCGGACCGCGGCCCCATGTCGTCACGACGCTCGGCTGCCGACAGCCACGACAAGAAGCCCCCGAGCCCGGCGTTCTCGTCGGTCGCGACGTACCCGGCCAGTTCGTCTTCGAAGGCCTGCAACCAGGCACCGCCCGAGGGCGCCCCGGTGGCCGCCGCCACCTCGACGTCGAGCAGCATCTCGTGCTCGACCAGCGTGACGAGGTCGACGAGGTCGAGCCCGGTGCGGCCCCGGAGGAACGCGAGGTGGGAGCCCAACCGCCTCAGGCGCACGAGTCCCTCGTCGCTGAACTCGGCGAGCTGACGATGGGTCACGGGTGCCGTGGCCACGAAGTCCAGGGCGTCGACGATGGACCCGTGCTCGCCGGCGGCGACCGACGCCCGGAACCCGGCGGCGACGTCGTCGTCGAGGCGCTGCTGGGCGTGGTCGTGCGAGAAGAGCCACGAGGCGACGTCGCGCAACCGCGCGATGTCTCGCACGCCGATCCGCCATCGGGCCCCGGCCATCAGACGGATCGCCTCGGAACCGGCCGACGGGTCGTGCAGCACCCGGAGGCAGGACACGAGGTCGACGACCTCGGGGCGTTGCAGGAGGCCGCCGACGCCGAGCACGTGGTACTGCACCCCACGCGCGGCCAGCGCCTCGACGAAGACGGGCATGGTCTTCTTCGACCGGAAGAGCAACGCCGCCGTCCGGCGGGCGGGCTCGCCGTCGACCATGGTGGGGACGGCCAACTCTCGCTGCAGCCACGCCGCGACCTGGTCGGCCTCCCCCGGCAGCGTCTGGTCGAAGAGCAGTTCGACACGACCCTCGGGAGCACCCGGCCGGGGGTGCAGCTCGCCGACGACCGCACCGGCGGACCGTGCCAGCTCGGCCACGACGGTGTTGGCGGCGTCGAGCACGCGCGACGCGTTGCGCCAGCTCGTCGAGAGGCTGAACACGGCGTCGGGCCGGGCCCCGAAGTCGACAGGGAACCGTCCGAGGTTCGCGGCGCTGGCCCCCCGGAACCCGTAAATGGACTGGTGGGGGTCGCCGACCGCCATGACCCCGGTGCCCTCGAAGAGGCGGGACAGCAAGGTGGTCTGCACGACGCTGGTGTCCTGGTATTCGTCGAGGAGCACGACGCGGTAGCGGTCGCGCAGCTCGGCCACGACGCTCGGCGCCGTGTCGCAGACCTCGAGGGCCAGGGCCACCTGGTCGGAGTACTCGACGAGGCCGCGACGAGCCTTCTCGTCGGCGAAGGCCGCGGCGAGGTCGAGCAGCGGCGGGAGGGCCGACACCGCGCCGACGGCGTCGACCACCGACTTATAGGCGCTGCCCTTGGTCGACGGCAGACTCGCGAGGTCGAGGAACCGGTCGGCCAGGCGCGCCACGGGCTCGGGCCCGGTGACGTTCTCGCTGAGGGCGTGGCTCAGGCGGAGGACGGCCTCGGTGATGCCGTCGACGCTGCGGCCGAGCCCGGCGAGGCGCTCGTCGTGGCTTCCCACGACGAGTGAGCGCGCCAGCTGCCAGGCCGACGCGTCGCCGAGCACCTGCGACTCGCTCTCGCGCCCCACCCGCAGCGCGTTGTCACGGAAGATCGCGTTGGCGAACGCGTTGTAGGTCGAGACGGTGGGCACGTCGAACGGATCGACCTCGTCGCCGAGCAGTCCGACGGCGGCGAGCTGCGCGATGCGCCGCTCGATGCGCTCACCGAGTTCACCGGCGGCCTTGCGGGTGAAGGTCAGACCGAGCACCTGCGAGACGCCGACGAGACGGTTGGCGAGCAGCCACACCACGCGGTTGGCCATGGTCTCGGTCTTGCCGCTGCCGGCGCCCGCCACCACGAGGGCGGGCTCGAGTGGTGCCTCGATGACGGCCTGCTGCTCGGCGGTCGGGGTGGGCAGCCCGAGCGCCTCGGCGATCTCGGCCGCTCCGAGCAGGGACGAGGAGGCACGGGTCGTGTCGCCGACGCCGCTCCCGTCACCCGCACGCGCGGCGCCGGCCGCGTCGGCGGCCCGGCCCACGCCCGTCACGAGCCGCTCACCTCGCCCACCACGTGGATGCGGCACGATCCACCGTGGCGGCCCTCGCAGTGGTCGTCGAGGCGGGCGACGAACACCCGTCCCGCCATGTGCTGGGCCGCGGCGACGACCCGGGCCCGGAAGGCCGCGAGTCGGTCGTCGTCGAACGCCCCCTGGGCCGGCTCTCGGTAGAGCTTGCCCCGGACGCCTGACGACACGATGACGAGCTTCGCCCCGCCCGGGGGTGTGCCCTCGGGCACGGCCTCGACCGCGCCGTCGGCGAGGGCGACCTGGTAGCTGCCCAGCTGGGGGTGCTCGGCCACGGCCTGGGGCGACGTCGGGGCCGACCGCCCCGTCTTGAGGTCGACGATGACGGCGGCGCCCTCGCGGGTGCGCTCGACCCGGTCGATCGACCCGCGCAGACGAGCCGGCCCGATGTCGAGGGTGAACGTCGACTCGGCTCCGAGCAGGCTGCCACCCGACGCCTCGAAGTCCCGCAGGTAGGAGGAGAGGCTCTCGGTCATGTCGCGCGCGCGGCGTTTCTCGGACTCGGCGATCCAGGCCGACTCGAACTCGAGCTCGGGCCAGCGTCCCTCGACGGCCCTCCAGAGCGAGTCGACGTCCGTGCCCTCGGCGTGCTCCATGACGTCGTGCAGCACCGTGCCGAGACCCATCGCCGCGTTGGGAGGGGAGCCGCCGAACCGGTCGACGAACCAGTGCAGGGGGCATTCTTCGAACGACCCGAGTTGCGACGGCGACACGGGCACGTGGGCCTCGGGGGCGTCGAGGTCGATGAGCGGCTCGACGGTGGTCGGCTCGAGCAGCCCGTACCAGTCGTCCGGCGACGCCCCGGCCACGCCCTCGTGGGCGAGTCGTGCCAACGCCTCGACCGCGTCGTCGGCCCGGGGGCCGTGAGGCGACGAGACGAGCACGTGTCGGAGGTGCCCCACGAGCCCTCGCAGCGACAGGGGGTGCCCGGCGGGGGCTTCCGGGCAGCCATCGGGCAGCAGCCGGAAGAACGGCGAGGGGCCCTCGTCGTCGTTCGAGGTGCAGGAGAGCACGACCTGTCGGGTGGCGCGTGACACCGTGAGGGCGAACATGCGCAACTCGTCGGACAGCACCGCGGCCCGGGCGTCGGAGGCAGCGGCCGGCTCGTCGTCACGGTCGTCGGACGGGCCGCCGCGGAGCAGCCCGCGCTCGGCCAGGGCGACGAGTTCGTCGGGCGCGAGCAGCCCGCCGCGGATGCGCAGGTTCGGCCACACACCGTCCTGCAGCCGCGCGGCGACGACCACGTCGACCTCGACTCCGACGGCGTTCGACGGCGAACAGACCAGCACCGTCTCGGCCGTCGCCTGTGGCGAGAGCGTGTCTTCGGGCACCTCGGCCCCGAGCAACGAGTCGAGGAAGGCCCCGGCCGGCGCCTCGGGGGTGCGTTCGACGAAGCGCTTGGCGGCCGTGAACAGCGCGACGACGCCGTCGAGGTGACGGTCGGCCTCGGCGGCGACGATGCCGCGACCGTCGCTCTGCGCCGACCATTCGGCCGCGAGTCCGCTGCGCTCCCACAGACCCCAGAGCACTTCTTCGATGCTCGCACCGGTCGCGGCGGCACGACGGGCCGCGTCGAGGCTGGACGAGAAACGCCCGGCACGGGCGGCGAACCTCGAGTCGATCGTGACGAACCGACCAGCCCCCTCGAGGGCCTCCACGAGCAGGTCGTCGGCCGAGCGGACGCCGCCCGCCCCGAGCTCGTCGGCGCGCAGGGCGAGCCTCAGGCGTCGCAGCGAGAGCGGGTCGAAGCCGGCGAGAGGCCCCAGCAGCAACTCGGTCGCGAGCTCGACGGTGAGCTCGTCGCGCCCGACGGCCACGGACGCGGCGAGCAACAGGTGACGTGCTGCGTGCTCGTCGCGCACGGCGCGTCCGGCGACGGAGGTGCGGGTCGGCACCTCGGCGAGCTGCAGCCCCCGCGCGACGCCGGCCACCTGCCCGCCGCTGCGGACGACGACCATCATGCGCGACCAGGGCACCCCACGGACCAGGTGGTGCTCGCGCAGGAGTCGGGCCACCGACGCCACTTCGTGGGTCGGACTGTCGGCCCGGACGGTGACGATCGGGGGCACCGTGGAGTCGGCCCCGTCGGCGACCTCGGAGGGCTCGGAGGGCTCGGCCACCGACGCGGCCACCGCGGCGTGCTGGCGGCCGGCGCCGGCCGTCCCGATCCGGGAGGTGACGCGCTGAACGAGGTCCCGTAGCGGCGGCTGGTGGCGGTGGGCCGTCGAGAGGTAGAGCGTCTCGACGTCGGACAGGCCGAGCCGGGGGCCGAGCCGGCCTAGCACGTCGGGCGTGCCACCCCGGAACGCGCTGGTCGACAGGTCGGGGTCGCCGAACGCGACCACGGCGACGCCCCGCCGGGTCAGGGCGCGCAGCAGCGCCACGGTCGACTCGGTCGCTTCTTGCGCGTCGTCGACGAGGACGACTCGCAGCCCGTCGACGGCCGGGGAGGTCTCGCCGCGGTCGAGGGCGGCGACGGCGTAGTCGACGAGGTCGGCCGAGTCGAGGTGCCGCCCCCGGGCCGCGTCGAGCACGCCCAGGTACTCGTCGCGGAAGTCGGCCACCGCCGCCCATTCGGGCCGGTCGGCCCGTTCGGCGGCACGCCGGAGCCCCTCGGACCCGATGCGGTGCTCGGTCGACCGCATGAGGACCTCGCGCAGCTCCGTCCGGAACCCGCGGAGCCGACGCACGGTCGGGCCGAGCCCGTCGGGCCAGGACGGCCCCGTGCCGTCGAGCTCGTGCCCTTCGAGCAGGGCACGGACGATGCTGTCCTGATCGCCGCCGGTCAGCAGGGTCGGTGCGGGGAGGCCGACGAGTCGCGCCGCGTGGCCGACCACGTCGAACGCGAGCGACGAGACGGTGCGGGCCAGGGGCCCCGGGGTGGGGACGGTGAGCCTCGACGCGATCACGTCGCGCAGCGTCGTGGCCGTCGACCGCGTCGGCGCGAGCGCCATGACGGCCGCCGGGCCCCACGCACGCACCTCGACCCGGTCCACCACGAACTCGACGAGCGTGCAGGTCTTGCCCGAGCCCGGGGCACCCAGGACGGCCGCCGACCGCCCGTCGGGGAGGTCGAGCACGGCTCGCTGTGAGTCGTCGAGAGCCGTCGGCACCACGGCTCGCGTCGGGCCCGGGAGGGGCGAGGAGACGGTCGAGGCCATGTCCCGACGCTACCGGCTCGGACCGACATCGAGGTCGGTCCGGTGGGCGGGCGACGGCCCGAGGCGCAACCGCCTGTGCGCCGACAGTGAACGTGCAGAGCCGGGGCGGCGAGGTCGGTTATCGTGACCACGTGGACATTCGCATCGGCATCACCAACAGCCCCCGTGAGATCAGCTTCGAGACGGCGCAGACCGCCGACGAGGTCGAGAAGGTCGTCGGCGACGCGCTCGACGGCGGCAAGTCGTACGTCACCCTCGCCGACTCCAAGGGCAAGACCTACCTGGTCCCCACCGCGTCGCTCGCCTACGTCGAGGTCGGCAGCGAAGAGAGCCGCAAGGTCGGGTTCGTCAGCTAGCCGTGGAACTCCTCTTCGTCGTCCTGGGCGGCGCCATCCTCGGGTTCGTCCTCCATTACGCGCTGCCCGACGCCGACACCCGCGGCGTCCTGCTCGCGCCGGCCTCCGGCGCCGTCGTGGCGGCGATCGTGTGGGAGGCCCTCACCTGGGCGGGGTGGCCCGCGGACGGCGGCTGGATCTGGGTCGTGGGGCTCGTCCTCCCGGCCGTCGTCGCCTTCGTGGTCTGCCGCGTCGCGGCCGTCCGTCGTCGGGCACGCGACAGTGAGCACTTCGCCCGCCTGGTGCGCTCCGCTTCCTGACACCGCGCCTCCGGTCGGCCGCCTCCGGTGAGAGGTCGACCGGCGAACCCGCGACGACGGGTCTGCCCGAAGCCGACCCCGGGAACGACTCAGGCGGTGAGCCCGAGGGCGTCCATGCGGCGGGTGTGGGCGGCGATGAGTTCGGTGAAGACCGGCTCGAGACGCTCGTCGTCCGCCGACACGTGCGACGCCGAGACGGCAGCGCGCGCGACCAGCAGGGTGTCGCCCACCAGCCTGCGCCCCCAGAGGGCCAGCCGCGACGCGAGTCGCGAGTCGGCCTCGATGGCCGCCGAGAGCTCTCGCACGACGAGCGGTGCGTCGTCGTGGGCCTTGAGCACCGCGACGATGCGCTTGTGGTGATCGGCGGGCAGCCCGGCCGCCAACCGGACGAACACGTCGTTGAGCAGGCCTGCCGCGACGTAGTCGGCGAGGATCGCCTCGTACCAGTCCGTGCCTTCGGTCCGGGCCCGGAATTCGTCGATCGCGGCGATGTGGGGCTCCATCGACTCGGTGGCGTCGTGGCCTGACCGTTCGATCTCGGCCACCAGGCCACGGTGTCGTGCCAACGTCGTCTCGGCGATGCGACCGGTGGTCTCTTTCGCGCGGACGTCGGGGGCGAACGCCGACGAGCGCCCGAGAGTCTCGAAGAGTGCGAGCTCGAGGTAGGCCGCGTGCCCGAGGAAGACCAGCAGGTCGGGGGTGAACTGGTCGAGCTCGACCCGCGCCGCGGGGGTCGGCTTCGCTGCGGGCCGCGGCCACTGCAGGGACGGGACGCCGCGTTTCGCACCTCGACCGGGCCAGGACACCACGCCCACATCTTACGGGGTCCGAGAGGCCGCCCGTCGCGACGGGCTAAACTCCTCGCATCCCCCTATATGAGACAGGGCAACACTTTGACATTCACTGACCTCGCGATCGACCCCGACATGGTCGACGCTCTGGCGTCGAAGGGGATCCTCGAACCTTTCCCCATCCAGACCCAGACCATTCCCCTCGCCCTCGCCGGCCAAGACATCATCGGCCAGGCCAAGACGGGCACCGGCAAGACCTTCGGCTTCGGCCTCCCCATCATCCAGCGCATCGGCCTCGACCCGGCCCCCGGCGTCAAGGTGCTCGTCGTCGTCCCCACCCGCGAACTCTGCGTCCAGGTGGCCGACGACCTCGAGGTCGCCACCGCGAACCGTGCCACCAAGATCGTCAGCATCTACGGCGGCAAGGCCTACGAGGGTCAGGTCGAACAGCTCAAGGCCGGCGCGCAGATCGTCGTGGGCACCCCCGGGCGCCTCCTCGACCTGGCCGGCCAGCGCCTCCTGAACCTCAAAGAGGTGCAAGAGGTCGTGCTCGACGAGGCCGACAAGATGCTCGACCTGGGCTTCCTCAGCGACATCGAGAAGATCTTCCAGCAGGTTCCGGCCACCCGTCACACCATGTTGTTCTCGGCGACGATGCCCGGCCCCATAGTGGCACTGGCCCGCCGCTTCATGTCGAAGCCGATCCACATCCGCGCGACCGACCCCGACGAGGGCCTCACGCAGGCGAACATCAAGCACGTCGTCTACCGCGCCCACTCGCTCGACAAGGACGAGGTGATCGCGCGCATCCTCCAGGCCGAGGGTCGCGGCAAGACCGTCGTCTTCACGCGCACCAAGCGCGCGGCCGCCAAGCTCGTCGAAGAGCTGAACGATCGTGGCTTCAACGCGGCCGCCGTCCACGGCGACCTCAACCAAGAGCAGCGCGAGCGTGCCATGGCCGCCTTCAAGGCGGGCAAGAAGGACATCCTGATCGCGACCGACGTCGCGGCCCGCGGCATCGACGTGAACGACGTCACGCACGTCATCAACCACACCGTGCCCGACGACCACGACACGTACCTGCACCGCGCCGGCCGAACCGGCCGTGCGGGCAAGACCGGCATCGCCGTGACGTTCGTCGACTGGGACGACCTGCACAAGTGGGCGCTGATCAACCGGGCCCTCGACATGGGTCAGCCCGAACCGGTCGAGACCTACTCGTCGAGCCCGCACCTCTTCACCGACCTCGACATCCCCGCCGGCACCAAGGGACGCCTTCGCGCGACCTCCCTGTCGGCGGTCAAGGCGGGTTCGGCCGGCACGCGCGAGCGCACCGGCGGCCCCCAGGGCGACCGAGACAGGGGTCGTGGTCGCGGTCGCGGCGACGCTCCCGTCCGTACCTCGGGTGAGCCCTCGGCCACGGGCCGCGGTGCCGCCCAGGCACCCGACGCGGCGACTCCGGCCGGCGAGGCCACGGGTGAGGCCCCGCGCAAGCGCAGCCGCAACCGTCGCCGCCGCCCGGCGGGCGACTCGTCGTCGCAGCCCCAGGGCTGACGCTCGACCCTCACCGAGGCCCCCTCGACCGTTCGCGGCGAGGGGGTCTCGTGCGTCCGGCCCGTCGCCGTCCGGGACGAGGAGGCGCGGGTCGACTCAGCCCCGGACGGGCACCCACCCGGTCGCCGCGTCGACGATCCGGTCGAGTTGCTCGGGAGCCGTGGTGTTCTCGCCCAGCCGGTTGGGCTTGCCGTCGCCGTGGTAGTCGCTCGACCCGGTCACGATGAGGTCGTGCCGCCGGGCGAGCTCGAGCAGTCGCGCCTTGCCCGCCGTGGTGTTCTCGCGGTGGTCGATCTCGACGCCGAGCAAGCCGGCGTCGACCAGGGCCTCGAAGCCCTCGCTCGAGACGTTGGGCTCGCGCCCCCGGGTCGCGGGGTGGGCGATGACGGGGACTCCCCCGGCCTCGCGGATCAGCCGGACGCCGATCAGGGGGCTGGGTGCCTCGTGTGGTTCGTAGTACCCGGACCGCCAGTGCAGGATGCCCGCGAAGGCGGCGCTGCGGTCGGGTGCGTAGCCCTTGGCGACGAGGGCGTCGGCGATGTGCGGCCGGCCCAGCGTCGCTCCCGAGCTGGCCTGGGCGAGGACGTCGCCCCAGGTGAGGTCGTAGTCGGCGGCGATGCGTTCGACGATGCGCTCGGCGCGGTGCAGACGACTGTCGCGGAGGCGTGCCGTCTCGGCGACCAGACCCGGGTGCGCGGGGTCGAAGAGGTAGCCGAGCATGTGAACGCTGTTCAAGCCGAGCCGGGTGCTGAGCTCCATGCCGGGGACGAGGGTGAGCCCCGTCCCGGCGACGGCGGCCGAGGCCTCGGACCACCCGGCGGTGCTGTCGTGGTCGGTCAGGGCGACGGTGTCGAGCCCCGCCCGCACGGCCGACGCGATCAACGCGGCGGGCGCCTCGGTGCCGTCCGACACGCTCGAGTGAGTGTGCAGGTCGACCAGGCGCGTGGGCATCCCCCCATCGTAGGCGGCGCGCTTCCGAGGCGTCCGTGCGGCGCCCGACCTGCGGTCGGGGGTTCCCCTAGGCTCCAGTGGCCATGATCCGTCGTCTCGTCGCCCTCGTCTTCGTCCTCGCCGTCGCCGCCGTGCTGGTGGCCGCCCTCTGGCCCCAGGCCGTCGGGCTGCAGCGCGTCTTCCCGGTCGCTCAGGTGGTGTCGTTCCGCCTCGTCGCCGCGGCCGTGGCGATCGTCCTGACGGTGCTGCTGCTCGTGCTCGGCCTGATCGCGCGACCGATCCGGTCGTTGACGGCGAGTGCGGCCGTGCTGCTGCTCGTGTTCGGCGTCCTCTCGGCCGGCGTCGTGACGGCTCGAGGCCTCGGCCGCACCGACTTCGTCGAGAAGACGCCCACCGACGTCACCGTCCTGTCGTGGAACACGCTCGGCGCGGCGACCGGGGCCGACGCCGTGGTCGCCCTCGCGACCGAGGTCGGCGCCGACGTGATCGCCCTCCCCGAGACCCGACAGGAGGTCGGCGTCGCCGTCGCCGAGGCCATGGCCGCCGCCGGCAAGCCCATGTGGGTCCACACGGTGGCCTACGACCAGAGCGCGAGCGGCCGCTCGACGACCCTGCTGATCAGCGCCGCGCTCGGCGACTACCAGGTCGCGATCGGCGACGACGGCACCACCGACGCGCGCACGACGCCCGTGCTCCCGACGGTCGTCGCGACGCCCGTGTCGGGCGAGGGGCCCACCATCGTCGCCGCCCATCCCGTGTCGCCGACGCCCGATCACATGGGGCAATGGCGTGCCGGCCTCGGCTACCTCGCCGACGTCTGCCGCTCGGGTGACGTGATCATGGCGGGCGACTTCAACGCCACGCTCGACCACATGGCCGGTCTCGGCTCCGACGGTGGGGCCCTCGGCGCCTGCCGCGACGCGGCCGAGGCCACCGCCAACGCCGGGGTCGGCACCTGGCCGACCGACGTCCCTCCCCTGCTCGGCGCCCCGATCGACCACGTCATGGCGACCGAGCAGTGGCTGCCGACCGGCTTCCGGGTCGTGACCGAGCTCGACGACGCCGGCAGCGACCACCGTCCGGTCGTCGCCCAGCTCAGTCGCACGGGGGCCTGAGCCCGCCGACTGGGCGTCCGGCCCGTTTGGCGGGACAATGGTGGGCATGGCAGATCAGAAGGCGCCGCGCGCGACCACCAACCGCTCCACCACCCCCGGGTCGGACACGTTCAAGGACTACATCTCGTCGCAGTGGGCCGACCGCCCCGACGTCCTGCCCGAGCCGCGCGAGCAGGCGCCGTTCGCCGCCGACCGCCGCGCGCGACTGTCCGCGCTGCACCCGGGCACCCGCCTGGTCGTCCCGGCCGGCTCCGCCAAGGTCCGCTCGAACGACTGCGACTACCCCTTCCGAGCGCACTCGGCGTTCTCGCACCTGACGGGTTGGGGTTCCGACACCGTGCCCGGTTCGGTGCTCGTGCTCGAGCCCACGGCCGACGGGCACGACGCCACCCTGTACCTGCGCGCGAGCGCCGGCCGCGACTCGGACGAGTTCTACGCCAACCCCGAGATCGGTGAGTTCTGGATCGGCCCCCGCCCCTCGTTGACGCAGGTCGCCGCCGACCTGGGACTGGCCGCGCGCGACCTGGCCGACTTCGAGGCCGTGGTCAGCACGGTCGACGCCGAGACCCTCGTCGTCCGTGAAGCCGACCCCGACCTGACCCGTCGTCTCGACGCCGTCGTCGAGGCCGCAGCCGAGCAGTCCCCCGCCTCGGCGGTGGGCGACGTGACACCCGACGACGACGGCACCCCCGGGCGGGCGACCTCAGCCGACCTCGCCCGTGACCTGAGCGAACTGCGGCTCGTCAAGGACGCGTACGAGGTCGCCCAGATGCGCCAGGCGGTGACGGTGACGGGCAAGGGCTTCACCGACGTGATCGCCGACTTCGACGACATCGTCGCGCACCCCCGCGGCGAACGCCTCGTCGAGGGCACCTTCAACCGTCGCGCCCGCGCCGACGGCAACACGGTCGGCTACGACACGATCGCCGCGTCGGGCGACCACGCCTGCGTCCTGCACTGGACGCGCAACGACGGCGTCGTGCGCGACGGCGACCTCATCCTGATCGACGCCGGCATCGAGCTCGACAGCCTCTACACGGCCGACATCACCCGCACGCTGCCCGTCTCGGGCCGGTTCACCGACGTGCAGCGCCTGGTCTACGAAGCCGTGCTCGAGGCGGCCGACGCGGCGTTCGCGATCGTGCGCCCGGGCATCGCGTTCCGCGAGATCCACGCGACGGCCATGAGGGTCATCGCCGAGCGCACGGCCGAATGGGGCTTCCTGCCGGTCTCCGCCGACGAGTCGCTGAAGCCCGACCACCAGTACCACCGCCGCTACATGGTGCACGGTACGAGCCACCACCTCGGCATCGACGTGCACGACTGCGCCGCCGCCCGCCGCGACCTCTACCTCGACGGCGTGCTCGAGCCCGGCATGGTGTTCACGATCGAGCCCGGCCTGTACTTCCAGCCCGACGACCTCACCGTCCCCCAGGAGTTCCGCGGCATCGGCGTCCGCATCGAGGACGACGTCCTCGTGACCGCCGACGGCGCAGAGAACCTGTCGGTCGGCATCCCCCGCACGGTCGCCGACGTCGAGGCGTGGATCTCGCGCGACTGAGGTCCGAAGCCGAAGGGCCCCGGGTGCATCGCACCCGGGGCCCTTCGTCCGTCCGCACCCCGATCAGCGAGGCAGGGTCACCGGCCGCCGGACGACTCGTCGCCGTCCGGGGCCGCCGGGTCGTCGACCTCGGCCTCGGCCGGCGTCCCGTCCCGTCGCCGACCCGTGACGATCGCCACGACCACACCGGCGGCGGCCAGCACGACGATCGCGACGGCGATGCCGATGACGAGACCGGCGTTAACCGAGCCCGACTCGGACGCGGCCGACGGCGTCGCCACGGTGTCGTCACCCGGGGTCGCCATGGTCGTCATCTCGGGCTCGGTCGACGCCGAGGGCGAGGCCGCGTCGGTCTCGTCGCCGGTGGGGGCGTCGGAGCCGCCCCCCGCGCCTCCTGCGCTGCCGCAACTCGGACGGGTCGGCGAGCCGTCCCCCTCGGCGGTGCCCGCGGCGGGTGCGTAGGTGAACGGGACGGCGTCCGACACGGTGTGACCGTCGGCCGAGACCGCCTGGTAGGTCATCGTGTAGGCACCGGGCGCCCCGAGCGCGACGCCGGTCGCGAGGGTCGGCCCCGAGGTGGTCGAGCAGCCGTCCTCGTAGTGCAGGCCCGCGGCGTCGGTCACCTCGAGCACGTTCGAGCTGCCGGTTCCCGAGAGGTCGAGGATCACGTCGTTGAACGTGATCGACACGGTCGCCGGGGACGAGTCGACGGTCGAGCCGGCGGCGGGCGTGCTGCTCACGACGTAGTCGTGCGCCGCGGCGGGGCCCACCGGCACGAGGGCGAGCACGCCGGTCGCGGCGCCGAGGCCGGCGATCGCGAGAACGCCGAGGAGGCGCGGTGCCCGCAGGCGCGCGGCCGTCACGCGTCCACCCGGCCGCTCGTCGAGGCGCCGGACGCCGTCGCCCGGGGCCGACGAGTCAGTGCCACGACCGAGACGACGAGCGCCAGGGCACCGAGGGCGAGTCCGCCGATGCCGAGGCCGATCGCGAGCGGTCCGACCGCTCCGTCGCCGGAACCCGACGCCGAGTCGCCGGAGGTGCTGAGACCCGCGGTCGTCGTGTCGTCGTCCGTCTCGTGCCCGGCGTGCTCGTCGGCCGGCGGGGCGTCGTTGACGTAGAGGGTCGGTGCGGGGTGCTCGGGCTCTTCTCCCGAGGCCGGCGTCGCGTCGGCCCAGTCGACGACCGTGCCGTCCGAGTAACGCTGGTGGGCCGGGAGGGCGATCGACCCGGTGTCGGGCACTGCACCGGCGGAGATGACGAACTCCTGGAACTGACCCGGGGCGATCTGCGTGTCACCTTCGGCCGTCCAGGTCACCTGGGTCGGCGCCTCGGTGATCGTCGTGCCGTCGAGCTCGACCGGCTCGGGCAACGTGCTGGTGGTGACCTCGGTGGTCCACCCCGGCAGGGGCTGGTACGACACCGAGGTGAACGGGGTGTCGGTGGGCAGGTCGACGACGAGTCCGACGGTGCCGGCGGTCGCGGACTCGTTCGGCACCTTGAAGGTCAGCGTCTCGTACGAGCCGGCCTCGGCCTGGCCGGGCTCGACGTGGACGTGGGCCGACGCCGCGAGGGGCGCGGCCAGCGCGAGCAGGGCGGCGGCGCCGAGAGCGGCGGCCGACCGGATGACGACGGCGGACGACCGGGGACGGCGGGTCGTGACGGATGCGGGGACGGTGGTGCGGTTCATGGAGCTGGTCCTCTCGATCGCGAGGGCGATCGGTCTGCGGTGCATGACGATGGGGCCCGGCGGCGCGGGGGCGCGCACGACGGGGTCGCCGACGACGGAGGTCGACGGCGTGAGGGTCAGGCAGGGCAGGGCGGACCGCGGCGGGGCCGGGCCGTGAGGTGTCGCCGCCCGGGTGGGCGCGGACGGACGTCGGTCGGTGTCTGCGGGCGGCGGACGACGGGCACCTCGGGCCGGTGCCCGGCCGTCAGGAGGCGCGCGACGGCCAGACCGCGGACGGCCAGTCGGACGAGGGCCCACGCGGCACCCTCACCCCGCCGGAGAGCGACGATCGTGATCACGGCTGCGAGGGCGTGGGCCAGCCACATGGCGGGGCCACCCATGACCATGGCACCCGCGACCGCACCGGACACCGACCCGTCGGCGGCCGTCGAGATGACGAGCGCCGAGTGGTGGCCGCCCGTGGCGGAGGCTCCGCCGCCACCCTCGGCGCCGAGTGAGAAGAGAAGGTGGAACGCGACCTGGCTGAGCGCGACCGCGACGGCCAGCCGCACGGTCGAGAGGTGCACGCCGGCCAGGGCGATCGAGACGGGCACGGCGACGGCGAGAGCGAGGACCACGCCGAGCACGCCGGGTTGCATGCCGCCGCCCGCCACGTGGGAGAAGGCCGCGACCAGGGTCGAGGCGCCGGCGGTCAGCCAACCCCGCGCGAAGCGCTCGGCCCGGGTGGCCGTCGTGGAGGGGTCGCGGGGTGCCATGTCGACACCAGGGTACGTCAGCGCCGCGGGGTCTCGGGACGGGCGAGGATCTCGTGCGCCCGACCGGAGACCTCGGGGTCGACCACGATCTGGTAGTTCGACGCGAGCACCTGGTGGGTCGAGGTGAAGTCGCGGCGACGTCGCGTGATCGCGAAGCTGACGATGCCGTAGAGCATGCCGAAGCCCGCGCCGAGCAGGGCGGCCGCCCCGACGGTGGCCGCGGTCGCCGTCTCGGTCGCGAAGACGAGCATGACGAGCCCGAAGAAGACCCCGAGCCAGAGACCGGTCACGGCCCCCGCCAGCGCGGCGCGCCCGTAGCTCAGTCGACCGGTGACGCGTTCGACGGTCTTGAGGTCGTTGCCGATGATGGCCAGCCGCTTGATCGGGAACTCGGCCTGCGACAACCGGTCGACCACGCGCTGGGCCTCGGGATACGTGTCGTAGGTGCCGAGGACGTCGCCCCGCGGCAGGGTGGGCACCATCGGCGGGCGTCGCCCCACGGGGCCCGGGTTCGTCATCCCTGCATTAAACACGGTGCCCCTGCCGAGCCCCCGTCGGCGACGACGGTGCGAGCGACTAAATTGGACGCGTGAGTGCAACCAGAGTCTTCGTCGCCCGGCTGGCCGGTTGCTCCGTCTTCGACCCCGCGGGCGACAAGGTCGGCAAGGTGCGCGACGTGCTGGTGGTCTATCGCCGCACCGGGGCGCCCCGCGTGGTGGGGCTCGTCGTCGAGGTCCCCGGCAAGCGCCGGGTCTTCGTGGGCATCGGCCGTGTCACGAGCATCGGCTCGGGCCAGATCATCACGAACGGCGTCATCACCCTCCGCCGCTTCGAACAGCGTGGCGGCGAGACCCGGGTCATCGCCGACCTGCTCGGTCGTCGGGTGTCGTTCCGCCACGGCGGCGGCCACGCCACCATCGAGGACGTGGCGATCGACGAGGTGAGCGAAGGCGACTGGGAGGTCGGCCAACTCTTCCTGCGCAAGCCCAAGACGTCGCCGTCGCCGTTCGTCAAACCGCCCACGGCGTTCGCGGCCTGGGACGACGTGGTCGAAGAGGCCGGGCCGGGCGAGGCGCAGAGTGCCGAGCACCTCATCGCCGCGTACTCCGACCTCGTTCCCGCCGACCTCGCCAACACCCTGCTCGACCTGACGGCCGAGCGGCGGCTCGAGGTCGCCGGCGAACTGTCCGACGACCGCCTCGCCGACGTGCTCGAAGAGCTGCCCGAGGCCGAGCAGGTCGAGATCTTCACGGGCCTCGACGACCACCGCGCGGCCAGCGTCCTCGACCAGATGCAGCCCGACGACGCGGCCGACCTCATCGCCCAGCTGCCCGACGAGCGCACCGAGCAGCTCCTCACGTTGATGGAGCCCGACGAGGCCGACGACGTGCGCATGCTGCTCAGCTACGACTCCGACACCGCCGGCGGCCTGATGACGACCGAGCCCGTCATCGTCTCGGCCGACGCGACCGTCGCCGAGGGCCTCGCCCTCATCCGTCGCCACGAGCTGGCCCCCGCGCTCGGCGCGGCCGTCTGCGTGGTCCTGCCGCCCTACGAGCCGCCCACCGGCCGGTTCCTCGGCATGGTGCACTTCCAGCGGATGCTCCGCTACCCGCCGAACGAGCGCCTGGGCACCATCCTCGACCAGACCACCGAACCGGTCCGCGTCGACGCGACGGCCCTCGAGGTCACGCGGGTCATGGCGACCTACAACCTCGTCTCGGTGCCCGTCGTCGACTCGTCGCACCGACTCGTCGGCGTCGTCACCATCGACGACGTGCTCGACCACGTGCTGCCCGACGACTGGCGCAGTCAAGACCCCGACCAACCCCTGACCGCGAGCCGACCGCGTGGTCGCGCCCGTCGCCCCGCGATCGGCCAGAGCACGAGGAGCGACGATGGCCCGCGATAACCGCAACGACGTCCGCCTCGACGCCCCGAAGGGCCTGCGCCCTCGAGTGCTGCCCGGGCGCAAGCGGGTCAGCAGCGACCGGTTCGGCCGGGCCACCGAGTCCATCGCCCGCGGCATGGGCACGCCCTACTTCCTGATCGCCCTCACCCTGTTCTGCGTCGTCTGGATGATCTACAACACGGTCGCCCCCGTCGACATCCGGTTCGACAGCGCCGCCATCGGCTTCACGGCGCTGACGCTGATCCTGTCGCTGCAGGCCTCCTACGCCGCTCCCCTCATCCTGCTCGCGCAGAACCGACAGGACGACCGCGACCGCGTGCAGTTCGAACAGGACCGTCAGCGCGCCGAGCGCAACCTGGCCGACACCGAGTACCTGGCCCGCGAGGTCGTCGCCCTCCGCATCGCGATCCGCGACATGGCGAGCAAGGACTTCATCCGGGCCGAGCTGCGCTCGCTGCTCGACGAGCTCGACCGTCGCGACGACGACGAGGCTTCCGGGGTCGAGACGACCCGCGCCTCCTCGTCCCCGTCACGACGCGAGACCCGGCGCGACGGGCACCGTGGCTGAGGCGTCCCCGGCGACCCGGCCACCGGTGCCGACACCGGACGACGTGCGCCGCGCGCTCGGTCGGGTGCTCGACCCCGAGATCCGCAAGCCCGTCACCGAGCTCGACATGATCGGCGACGTCGTCGTCGACGCAGGAGGCGCGGCGACGGTGGCCGTGAAGCTCACGATCGTGGGCTGTCCCGCCGCCGACACGATCGAACGCGACGTCCGCGAGGCCACGGCCTCCGTGGTCGGCGTCACCGGTGTGACCGTCGACGTGACCGTCATGACCAAGGACGAACGACACGCCCTCACCGAGAAGCTGCGGGCGGGCCGCGCGGCGCGGGGCATGCAGTTCGGGCCCGACACGCTGACCCGGGTGTACGCCGTCACGAGCGGCAAAGGTGGCGTGGGCAAGTCCACCGTCACCGCGAACCTCGCCGTCGCCCTCGCGGCCCGCGGCCTGGCGGTCGGCATCGTCGACGCCGACGTCTACGGCTTCAGCATCCCCGGGTTGCTCGGCCTCGTCGGCCCCGACGGCGCATCCGTGAAGCCCACCCGCGTCGACGACATGATCCTGCCGCCCGTGGCCCACGGCGTGAAGGTCATCTCGATCGGCATGTTCGTCGACGACGCCTCGACGGCGGTCGCCTGGCGGGGGCCGATGCTGCATCGCACGATCCAGCAGTTCCTCACCGACGTGTACTTCGGCGACCTCGACGTGCTGCTGCTCGACCTGCCTCCCGGCACGGGCGACGTCGCCATCTCGGTGGGGCAGTTGCTGCCGCACGCCGAGGTGCTGGTCGTCACGACGCCTCAACCGGCCGCCGCCGACGTCGCCGAGCGCAGCGGGCTCGTGGCGCGCCAGACGGGTCAGCGGCTGCTCGGAGTGGTCGAGAACATGGCCGGTCTGCCCCAGGCCGACGGCAGCGTCCTCGAGCTCTTCGGGTCGGGTGGAGGCGTCGAGACGGCGCGCCGGCTGTCGGCCGGGCAAGAGACCGAGGTGCCACTGCTGGCCAGCGTGCCGCTCAGCCTGGGCCTGCGGCAGGGCGGTGACGACGGTGTTCCGGTCGTGCTCGCCGCTCCCGACGATCCTGCGGCCGCGGCCATCGACGAGCTGGCGGGCCGACTGGCCGTGCGGGCCCGGGGGCTGGCCGGCCGAAAGCTCGGACTCAGCGTGACCTGACCCGGGTCGAGGACTCGGTACGTGCAGAAAGGGCACCTCGCGTGGCGAGGTGCCCTTTCGTCACAGCGTCTCGCCCGGGGGCGGCGACGTGCTCGTGCCGCACCCCAGCACGGGGGCGGCACACGCGGCGACGGCACGCTCAGGAGGGAGACGCGCCGACCACCGCGAAGTGGACTACGACCAGCGGTTGTAGGTCTTGGTCGGGATGGCGCGGAAGCCGTCGCGGGCGACCGAGACGAGCGAGCCGGCGATTCCGACGACTGCGGCGATGACGAGGACGATGATTCCGGTGAGCATGGGGGACTCTTTTCTGGCGCGGTTCGACGCGCGGTTCTGCGTGGTGGGATGGATTCGCCACCGAGCCCGGGACCAGGTCAACCGGAGCTCGGGAGCGCTACGACGCGCTCCGGGGACTCCTCAATGATGCGCCTCGAAAAGCGGTAGATCAATCTCACGTTTCTACCGAAACAGGGTAGTTTTGCTACATGGATGTCAAGCGCCTCGAACTGCTCCGCGAACTCGCCGAACGAGGCAGCGTGGCCGCCGTCGCCCGGGCCACCCACCGCACCCCGAGCGCCGTCTCGCAGCAGCTCAAGGTGCTCGAGCGCGAGGCCGGTGTCGCACTGACCGAGCGGGTGGGACGCGGCATCGTGCTCACCGGCTCCGGGCGCGTGCTCGCCCAGACGGCCACCGACGTCGCCGTGGCCCTCGAACGCGCCCAGGCGGTCTGGGACGACTTCATCGCGACCCCGCAGGGCGAGGTCACGTTGGCCACCTTCCCCACGGGCGGACAGATGCTGCTGCCGGGGCTGCTACGCACGGTGGCCGAGACCCCGGGCCTGGTGGTCGTCGCCAGCGACCACGACCCGTCGATCCGCGAGTTCCCCGAGCTGGCCGCCGACCACGACATCGTCGTCGCGCACTCGTCCGACGACAAGCCCTGGCCCGGCCGTGGGCTCGTCACCGTCCCCCTGCTGACGGAGCCCCTCGACATCGCCCTGCCCGCCGACCACCGCCTGGCCGGTCGCGCCTCGCTCGCGCCCGGCGACCTCGAGGGCGAGAACTGGATCGGCGTGCCGCACGACTTCCCGTTCGAGTGGGTCTACCGCGAGATCGAGCGGGTGACCGGCAGCCCCGTGCGCGTCGCCCAGCGCTTCAGCGACACCAAGGTGACCGAGTCGCTCGTCGGGGCCGGCCTCGGCATCGCCGTGCTGCCGCGCTTCACCGCCAAGGACGCCCGTGACGACATGGTGCTCGTCCCCCTCGAGAGCATCCGGGCCGTGCGATGGGTGTCGGCCGTGATGCGGCGCGATCGGGCCGAGCGCCCCTCCGTGCGACGGGTCGTGGACGCCCTCCGGGCCGAGGCCTCCCGCGTGGCGGCGCTGCACGGCGGCGTCTGACACGTCGCCGGGGGCGGCCGTGCCGCGTCCACGAGGCCGGAGGGGCCACGAGGCGGGCGAGGTCAGGAGGTGCGGCGCAGCAGGCGCGTCAGGTCGCCTCGGAGTCGTACGGCGGCACCTCGCCCGTCGCGAGGGGCACGACCTGAGCGGTGGAGCGGCCCCCGGGCAACCCCGCGGACACGGCCGCGGCGGCACCGGCCGTCGCCATGCTCGGCGCCGAGGGCTTGGGAGCGGCGTCCGTGCCGTCGAGCAACGCGTCGCGGATGATGCGCCGCGGGTCGTACTGGCGTGGGTCGAGCTTCTGCCACTCGACGTCGTCGAACTCGGGGCCCATCTCGTCGCGCATGCGGGTCTTGGCGCCGTTGGCCATGTCGCGCACCGTCCGGACGAGCTGAGCGAGCTTCGACGCGTAACCGGGCAGCCGTTCGGGACCGAGCAGGAAGACCGCGAGCACACCGATGATGAGCAGCTTGTCGAACGTCAGACCGAACATGGACACGCATGCAGACTAACCGGTGACGACTCGGGGAACCCCCTAGAGTTGGCCTTTCGAGGAGTGGGTGTGTCGCAGATAGAGTCAAGTTGGAAGTTCGCGGAAGAACTCGTCACCGAGAGCGACGCGATCGCCGAGGCTCGACAGCATTCGCTCGAGGTCGGCGTCGAAGCCGTCTCGCCGGCGGTGGGTGCCCAGCTCGCCGTCGTCGCCGCCGCCTCGAACGCCTCGTCGATCATCGAGGTCGGCACGGGCCTGGGCGTGAGCGGACTCTGGCTGCTCTCGGGCGCCCCCGGTGCCGTGCTGACGACCATCGACCGCGAGATCGAGCACCAGCAGGCCGCCCGTGACGCCTACCTGCAGGCGGGGGTCCCGGCCAGCCGCTTCCGCCTGATCGCAGGCCGCGCAGCCGACGTGTTGCCTCGCATGAACGAGAACTCGTACGACATCGTCTTCGTCGACGCCGACCCCGGCTCGGTCATCGAGTACGTCGAGCACGGCCTGCGACTCGCCCGTCCCGGCGGACTCGTCCTCGTCGCGCACGCGCTCTGGCACGGCAGGGTGGCCAATCCCGCCGTCCGCGACACCACGACCACGGGCTTCCGCACCTTGCTGACCGAGGTGTCGACCTCACCGGCCGTGATCAGTTCGCTCTCGACCGCGGGCGACGGCCTGCTCTCGCTCGTCAAGCGCTGAGACGCCCACGCCCTGAGTCGCGCCCGAGCCCATGCGGCGGGCAAGAGGCCGTGGGCAGCAGGCCGTGGGCACACGCACGGACGCCCCGCGCGTCGCTTGTGCGACGGGCGGGGCGTCCGGGGCTATTAAGGAGGTGGCCGACTAGGCACTCACGACGCCGGCGAGGGCGTCGTGCAACTCTTTGGCTTCGTCGTCGTTGACCGACACCACGAGGCGTCCCCCACCCTCGAGCGGAACACGCACGATGATGAGACGGCCCTCCTTAACGGCTTCCATAGGCCCGTCGCCGGTCCTCGGCTTCATGGCTGCCATCAGATAGTCCCCTTTCGCAAGTTGCTGGTCCCATTATCCGTGATTTCGAGCCCCCGACCTAAACGACGCCGTTCGACCACCGATCACGGCGGCGTCCAGTCGTACCCGTTCACCCACCAGCAGTAGTAGAGCCATGCCCACTGGGCCGCCACGAACACGGCGACGAGCAGCGCGCGGTAGACCTTCGAGCGCGGCACCGCGAGCACGCCCAGCAGGGGGAAGAGCGGCATCAGGAGCCGGAAGGTACTGGACTGCGGGAAGAACACGGCCAGCAGGTAGAGCGCGTAGGCGACGCCCCACAGCCTCAGGTCGACGCTCGTCCGGCGCGCCCACGGCGACAGCATCAGGGCCGTGAAGGCGAGCACGGACAGGACGAGCAGGGCGATGCCGGAACCACCCGGAAACCACCAGTTCGCCCCGTCGACCCAGGGGGTGAACGGCACGAGCGGCCCGTAGCCGATGTACGGCGCCCGCCACGCGAGCTCGGTCTCGGTGTAGGCACCCGGCACGCCGGTCACTGCACCGGCGACGATCAGCCACGCGACGCCGAACACGGCCGTGGCCGCGGCCACCGCCACCACGCGGACCCGCTCGCGCACCGGGAAGGGATCGTCGTACCGACGCCACCAGCGCAGCACCCCGTGCAGTCCGATCGCGAGGGCGAGCGGAAGGGCCCCGGGCCTCGTGAACGACATGATCAGCACGACCGGCAGCATCGCCAGGTACTGTCGCCGCACCAGCAGGAGCAGGCTCGCGCAGAGCAGCAGCAAGAACATCGACTCGGCGTAGGCCACCTGCAGCAACGGCGACAGGGGCGCCACGCAGAACAGGACGACCGCGAACAACGAGGTCGACTCGGGCAGCGAGTGCCGCATGAGGCGGTAGAACAGCAGGGCCGTCCCCGCGGCGCAGGCGACCGACACGACGACGGCGAGCGTCGCGAAGGGCAGACCCGTCAGGGTCATCAGCCCACGGACGACGAACGGGTAGGCGGGCATGAACGCCCAGGCGTTCTCGCCCACGTGACCGTCGCCCGTGATCGGCAGGTCGCTCGGGTACCCCACCACGGCGATGATGTAGTACCAGTGACCGTCCCAGATGGTGGCGAAGCTGCCGTAGTCGGGGCTCGCGAGGGTCCACGCGTTGGCCTGCTGGGCACCGGCGAAGGTGAGGAGCGCGATCGTGCTGACCACGCGCGACAGCACGAACACCACGAGCACCCGGGCCCACCACGGCGTGAGGCGGTAGCGCAGCAGAAGACGCCTCGACGGCGAGATCGGTCGTCGAGGGGCGTGACGCGAGAGCGGGGACGAGGAGGCGCGGCTCGCCTCGCCGACGGTCACGCCGTCAGCCACGCCCGCAGTCCGCGCTCGTTGTCGAGGATCTGCTGCACGGGCACGCGCTCGTCGTCGTGGTGGGCCAGCATCGGGTCGCCGGGGCCGTAGTTGACTGCGGGCACGCCCAGGGCGGAGAAGCGCGCGACGTCCGTCCATCCGTACTTGGGCTTGGCCTCGCCGCCGACGGCGCGCAGGAACTGCTGCGCCAGCGGGGCGTTCAGGCCGGGCCGCGCGCCGGGCGCGAGGTCGACGATCGTGACGTCGAAGCCCTCGAAGAGCTCGCGCACGTGCGCGACGGCTTCGTCGGCGCTGCGGCTCGGCGCGAAACGGTAGTTGACGTGCACCATGCACTCGTCGGGGATCACGTTGCCGGCCACGCCGCCCGTGATGCCGACGGCGTTGAGGCCCTCGCGGTAGACGAGCCCGTCGACCTCGACCTCGCGAGCCTCGTAGGCCGCCAGCACGTCGAGGATCGGCGCGGCCTTGTGGATGGCGTTGTCGCCCACCCACGACCGAGCACTGTGCGAGCGGGCGCCGAAGGTGCGGATCTCGGCGCGCAGGTTGCCGTTGCAGCCGCCCTCGACCCCGCTGTTGCTCGGTTCGCCCAGGACGGCGAAGTCGCCGGCCAGCAGGTCGGGCCGGAGGCGCGCGAGGCGGCCCAGGCCGTTCAGCGCGTCGGAGACCTCTTCGTGGTCGTACCAGACCCACGTCACGTCGACGTTCGGTTCGGTCAGCTCGACCGCGAGTCGGAGGTGCACGGCGCAGCCGGCCTTCATGTCGACGGTCCCCCGGCCCCACAGGTACTCGACGTCGCCCTCGGTCTCGTAGCGTGTGGGCACGTTGTCGTTGATGGGCACGGTGTCGATGTGACCGGCGATCACGACCCGCGAGTCACGGCCCAGCTGCGTCCGAGCGACGATCGCGTCACCGTCGCGGAACAACTCGAGGTGGTCGCAGCCATCGAGCGTGGCCCAGATCTCGTCGGCGACGAGACGTTCGTCGCCTGACTCGGACCGGATGTCGCAGAGCTGCCTCGTGACGTCGACGGGCGAGACGGAGAGGTCGATCGGTGCCATGCGGGCGAGTTTACGGGCCGACGGCACGGGTCGCCTCCGAACCGGCTGGTCGGCGGCTGCCGATACGCTCGGGTCCATGACTTCCGACGCCACCGCCACCGCCCCGACCCACGCCTACGGGTACGGCCTCGCGACCGTCTCGCACGACGGCACCACGCTCGACACCTGGTTCCCCTCCCCCCGGCTCGGCACCCTGCCGGCCGACCGCGACCCCGAGATCGTCCCGGCCGAGCTGGCCGACGCCGCCGGCCCCGACGAGCGCCGGGTGGTGGACCTCGTCCCGGTGACGATCGAGATCGACCTGAGCGCGCCTCCTGCGTCCACCCCCGACGCGTACCTGCGCCTGCACCTGCTGAGCCACCTGCTGGTGAAGCCCAACACGATCAACCTCGACGGCGTCTTCGGGCACCTGCCGATCGTCACGTGGACGAACGCGGGGCCGGTCCACCCCGACGACTTCGCGCGCCTGCGTCCGACGCTGCAGCGTGCGGGCATCGTCGCGACCGGCATCGACAAGTTCCCGCGCATGCTCGACTACGTCTCCCCCGACCGCGTCCGCATCGCCGATGCCTCGCGGGTGCGGCTCGGTGCGCACCTGGCCCCGGGCACCACGGTCATGCACGAGGGCTTCGTGAACTTCAACGCGGGCACCCTCGGGTCGTCGATGGTCGAGGGCCGCATCTCGCAGGGCGTCGTCGTGGGTGACGGGTCCGACATCGGCGGCGGTGCCTCGATCATGGGGACACTGTCGGGCGGCGGCACCCAGCGCGTGACGATCGGTGCCCGCGCCCTGCTCGGCGCCAACGCCGGCATCGGCATCGCGATCGGCGACGACACCGTCGTCGAGGCCGGACTCTACGTGACGGCCGGCACCAAGGTCGTCGTCGTGGGCGGCACCCCGACCCACGACGGCTCACCGCAGACCGTCAAGGCCGTCGAGCTCTCGGGCCAGCCCGGGCTGCTCTTCCGCCGCAACTCGCTCACCGGTGCCGTCGAGGTGCTCCCCCGCAAGGGCCACGGCATCACGCTGAACTCGCAGCTGCACGCGTAGCCGAACAGGGCAGCACTACCACGCCGCCTCGACGCCGGAAGGTGGGCACGACGCCAGATCTGAACCTGGCGCCGTGCCCACCTTCTTGCGTGGTGGCGTGATGCCGACGGACTAGCGCTGCGGCCAGTCGCGCTCGGTCGCGCCCAGGTACAACTGCTGGGGGCGGCCGATCTTGGTCGTCGGATCGGTGTTCATCTCGCGCCAGTGGGCGATCCAGCCGGGCAGGCGCCCGATCGCGAAGAGCACGGTGAACATGCGCGGCGGGAAGCCCATCGCCTTGTAGATGACGCCCGTGTAGAAGTCGACGTTCGGGTAGAGCTTGCGCTCGACGAAGTAGTCGTCGGCCAGGGCGATGCCCTCGAGCTCCATCGCGATGTCGAGCAGGTCGTCCTTCACGCCGAGGGACTCGAGCACCTCGGTGGCGCTCTCTTTGACCAGCTTGGCGCGGGGGTCGTAGTTCTTGTAGACGCGGTGGCCGAAGCCCATCAGCTTGACGCCGGCCTCTTTGTTCTTGACCCGCTCGACGAAACGCTCGACGCCCTGGCCGCTGTCTCGGATCTCGGCGAGCATCTTGAGGACGGCCTCGTTGGCCCCGCCGTGCAGCGGCCCGTAGAGCGCGCTGATGCCGGCCGAGATCGACGAGAACATGTTGGCCTGGGTCGAGCCGACGAGGCGCACGGTCGACGTCGACGCGTTCTGCTCGTGGTCTTCGTGCAGGATGAGCAGACGCTCGAGCGCCTTCGAGAGAACCGGGTTGACCTCGTACGGCTCGGCCATCGTGCCGAAGTTCAGCTTGAGGAAGTTGTCGACGAAGCTGAGCGAGTTGTCGGGGTAGAGGAAGGCCTGGCCCAGGCTCTTCTTGTGCGCGTAAGCCGCGATGACCGGCAGCTTCGCCAGCAGTCGCACGGTCTGCAGCTCGACCTGCTCGGGGTCGTGCACGCTCATGCTGTCTTCGTAGAACGTCGACAGGGCGCCGACCGCGCTCGACAGCACCGACATCGGGTGGGCGTTGTGCGGCAGGGCGTCGAAGAAGCGACGCAGGTCTTCGTGCAGCAGCGTGTGCCGCCGGATGCGCGCGTCGAAGTCGGCGAGCTGGTCGGGGGTGGGCAGTTCGCCGTAGATCAGCAGCCAGGCCGTCTCGAGGTAGGTCGAGTTCTCGGCGACTTGTTCGATCGGGTAGCCCCGGTAGCGCAGGATGCCCTGATCACCGTCGATGTAGGTGATCGTGCTTCGGGCGTTGGAGGTGTTCACGAACCCCGTGTCGAGGGTCGTGTAACCGGTCTGCTTGGTGAACGTCGAGATGTCGATCGACGAGGCACCTTCGGTGCTCGCGACGATCGGGAACTCGGCTGTTCCCCCCGGGAACTGCAGCGTGGCCTTCTGGGCGTCGTTGGCAGTGTCAGTCACCCGGTCAGCCTAGCGGTCAGCTGCCGAGTCGCCCCACGGCGGCGTCGATGCGCTCGTCGGTCGTCGTGAGCGCCACGCGGACGTGACGGTCGCCGGCCGGCCCGTAGAACGAGCCGGGGGCGACGAGCACTCCGCGCTCGGCGAGCCAGGACACCGTGGCCCAGGCGTCCTCGCCTCGCGTGGCCCAGAGGTAGAGCCCGGCCTCGCTGCGGTCGATGCGGAACCCGGCCGCCTCGAGGGCGGGCAGGAGGCGCGCCCGGCGGGCCGCGTACCGTGCCTTCTGCTCGACCACGTGGGCTTCGTCGGCCAACGCGACCACCATCGCCTGCTGCACGGGGGCCGGCGGCATGAGGCCCGCGTGTTTGCGCACGGCGAGCAACTGACCGACGACGTGGTCGCAGCCCGCGACGAAGCCCGCACGGTACCCGGCGAGGTTGGACTGCTTGCTGAGCGAATAGACCGAGACGACGCCGCGGAGGTCGTCACCCACGACGCGGGGGTCGAGGATGCAGGGCGTGGGGCGATCGGCCCATTCACCCGTCCACCCCAGCTCGGCGTAGCACTCGTCGCCGGCGATCACGGCGCCGAGTTCGCGCGCACGGGCCACGGCCGCACGCAGGCCCTCGACGCCGAGCACGGCTCCGTCGGGGTTGCCCGGGCTGTTCAACCAGACCAGCTTCGTCGACGCGGGCCACTCGGCCGGGTCGTCGGAGGCGAGGGCCGTCGCACCGACGAGCGCGGCACCGAGCGCGTAGGTCGGGTAGGCGTTCGTCGGATAGACCACCGTGTCGCCCGGGCCGATCCCGAGCCAGAGGGCCATCCCGGCGATGAGTTCTTTCGAGCCGATGGTCGGCAGCACGTTCGCGTCGCCGAGCCCGGTCACTCCACGGCGCCGCTCATACCACTCGGCGATGGCCGACCGCAGGGCCGGGGTGCCGGCCACCTGCGGGTACGAGTGGGCGTCGGTCGCGACGGCCAGGGCCTCGCGGACGACGTCGGGCGTCGGGTCGACGGGCGAGCCGACGCTGAGGTCGACGATGCCACCGGGGTGACGTCGGGCGGTCGCCGCGTACGGCACCAGGGCGTCCCAGGGGAACTCGGGAAGGTCGAGCGCCACGGAGGCCGACCTAGGCGCCGGCGCCCTGGGGGGGCAACGCCGAGATCACGGGGTGGTCCTTGGCGATGACGCCGACCTTGGCCGCGCCGCCGGGCGAACCGATCTCGTCGAAGAACTCGACGTTGGCCTTGTAGTACTCGGCCCACTTGTCGGGCAGGTCGTCTTCGTAGTAGATGGCCTCGACGGGGCACACCGGCTCGCACGCACCGCAGTCGACGCATTCGTCGGGGTGGATGTAGAGCGAGCGTTCGCCCTCGTAGATGCAGTCGACGGGGCACTCGTCGATGCAGGCACGGTCTTTGACATCGACACAGGGAAGTGCGATCACGTACGTCACGTCTGGGGGGTTCCCTTCGCGTCGGGCAGGGCGTCCAGCCTATCGTCTGCCGGCTGTGCCTCGACCGAGGAGGCACGGGTCGAGCCGCCGGGCGGCGTCGCGCCCCCGGCGACCGGGCCCCGCAACCGCGGCCACCCGAGCACCACGAGGCAGATCAGGAACACCCCGCCGAGCCAGACCAGGGCGGGCGTGTTGTCGGGCACGAGGATCGACCCGCCCGGACTCGCCTGCCACAGGACCACGAGCGCCCCGAGCAGCCCGACGGCGGCGGCGCCGGCCATGGCCCTGGAGCCGAAGACCGACCGGAGACCGGCGAGGAGCGTGAGGCTCATCAGCAGCGCGAGCACGAGCCCGGACCAGACCGGCGAGCCGGCGACGGTGATCGTCGACTGGTGCATCACGGTGCCGATGGTGCCGAACACGGCCCCGGCGGCGAGCGCCAACACGAGCGCGGCGACGCGGCCGCCCGTCGTCATCTGCGCCATCTCGGAGGCGCCCCCGTCGGCTGTCGGCTCGGGCACGAAGCGGAACGACTCGCGGACCGTCACGGGCTCGACGGCCCCGTGGGGGAAGCGGATGCCGGCTCGGCCGCCCGGGAGGTCGACCACCTCGACCTGGCTGCGGTGGTCGCGCAGCGCCGCAAGCTTGCGGGGTGCGACGTGCCGGGCGTCCATCGTGAGCACGGTGACGTCGGTGGCGAGGGCCTCGGCTTCGGCGCCCTCGGCCGACTCGGCGCCGGCCACGATCGCGAAGAACGGCACGCCGACGAGGCGCGCGGCGCGCACGGCGACCCGGTTGGCCCGGACGTGGTCGGGGTGGTGGTAGCCGCCGTCCTCGTCGTAGCTGATGATCGCGGTCGGGCGCACGGACTGCACGACGGCCGACAGGTCGCTCACGACCTCGCCGAACTCGGCGGCACAGAAGGCCGCGGGGTGCAGGTCGGGCGTCGGCCCGGCCACACCGTCGGACCGCCAGACCATGCCGCTGTCGCGGTAGGCCCGTTCGGGGAGGCCGGGCGTGCGGGCTCCGGGCGAACCGAGGAACCGGTGGTCGTCGACGCCGAGGTCGTGCATGGCGGCGGCGATCTCGCCCTCGCGGTGGACGGCAAGGGCGGCCTGGTCGTCTCGGAGGACGGCGAGGTCGTCGGGGATGACCTCGCCCAGTTCACCTCGGGTGCAGGTCACCACGGTGACGGCGGCACCGGCCTCGACCAGGGCGGCGATGGTGCCACCCGTGGTGATGGTCTCGTCGTCGGGATGGGCGTGGACGAAGAGCACGCGCTCGAGCCGCGGGTCGCCGGCGGTCGAGGGCGACGCGGGCGACGCGGGCGTCGGCGAGGCGGAGGAGTTCATCACTGGACAGGATATGCCGCCCCGCACTACTGTCGGTCTGGCTCAGGGTGCCCTAAGTGAGGTTAGCCTAACCATACCAGTCCGTTCGGTCCCCTTCCGGCCCGGCCCGGCCCGGCGTGGCCCACCGTGAGCCCGATCCCGCCCCTGCTCGACGACGAGCTCCACTCCCCTCCGAGAAAGCCGTCCCGTGCTCGCCAACTACCTCATCGGACTCCGAGAGGGCCTCGAGGCCGCTCTCGTGGTCGGCATCCTCATCGCCTACGTGGTCAAGATCGGCCGGCGCGACGTCCTCCCCCGCCTCTGGCTGGGTGTCGGCGCCGCGGTCGTCCTCTCCCTCGGACTCGGCGCCGTGCTGACCTTCGGCACCTACGGACTCACCTTCCAGGCCCAGGAGATCATCGGCGGCGGACTCTCGATCGTGGCCGTGGGCTTCGTCACCTGGATGGTGTTCTGGATGGCCCGGACCGCGCGCGGCCTGCGCGGCGAACTCGAGTCGGGCCTCGAGCGGGCGCTCGTCGGCGGTGCCGGGGCGATCGTCGCCCTGGCCTTCCTCTCGGTCGGACGCGAGGGCATCGAGACCGCCCTCTTCGTCTGGGCCACGGTGCAGTCGACCGGCGGCGGCGCGACGCCCCTGGTGGGCGCGCTGCTCGGCATCCTCACGGCGGTCGCGATCCAGGTGGCCATCTACCGCGGCGTGGTCCGCCTCGACGTCGCCCGGTTCTTCCGGGTGACCGGCTACTTCCTCGTCGTCGTCGCGGCGGGCGTCCTCGCCTACGGGGTGGGCGACCTGCAGGAGGCGTCCGTGCTGCCGGGCCGCGCCTCCCTGGCTTTCGACGTGAGCGCGGCCGTGCCGCCGACCAGCTGGTACGGCACCCTCCTGCAGGGGCTCGTCAACTTCACGCCGACGCCGAGCTGGCTGCAGGTGGTCGTCTGGCTCGCCTACCTCGCCGTCGTCGTCCCCTTCTTCGTACGCGCGACCCGCCGGCGTCGCCCCGGCACCCCGAGCACGTCCGGCTCGTCCACGACCCGCGGCACGTCCGCCTCCCCGACCACCCCGTCCCCCCGCACCGCAGGAGCGTCCCGATGACCGCCAGCCCCCTCCGCCCCCTCGCCGTCGCCTCGGCCGTCGCCGCGCTCGCACTGGCCCTGACCGGGTGCGTCGCGAACTCCCCCGCCGGCTCCTCCGCGGCCACCGCCGTGACCGTCGACGGCTCCGACGACACGTGCTCCCTCTCGACCACGTCGGTACCGAGCGGCCCCGTCACGTTCACCATGACGAACACCGGCAGCGACAACAGCGAGTTCGAGCTGCTCGCCGAGGACGGCCTCCGCATCATCAGCGAGAAGGAGAACATCGGCCCCGGCACCACGGGCTCGATGACGGTCTCGGTGCCGGCCGGCGACTACTTCACCGCCTGCGTCCCGGGGCTCGTCGGAGAAGGTGTGCGCGCCTCCTTCACGGTGACCGACTCGGGCGCGGCCGTCGAGGCCACGGGCAGCGAGAAGCAGCAGATCGACGCCGCGGCGACGGCCTACGTCGGCTACGTCAAGGACCAGACCGGGCAGCTCGTCACGGCCACCGACGAGTTCCTCGCCGCGTACACCGCCGGCGACGACGAGAAGGCGCGCTCGCTCTACCCCTCCGCGCGGGCGCACTACGAGCGCATCGAGCCCGTGGCCGAGTCCTTCGGCGACCTCGACCCCAAGATCGACTTCCGTGAGGCCGACGTCGAGCCCGGTACCGAGTGGACCGGCTGGCACCGCATCGAGAAGGACCTCTGGCAGCCTTCGGCGGCAGACGACGGAGGCGCGGCGTACGTCCCCCTGACGGCCGACGAACGCAGGCACTACGCCGACCTGCTGACGAGCGACACGAAGGACCTCTACGACGAGGTCACGGCGAGCGACTTCACGGTCGGGATCGACACGATCGCCAACGGCGCGGTCGGCCTGATGGACGAGGTGGCCACCGGCAAGATCACCGGCGAGGAGGAGATCTGGTCGCACACCGACCTCTACGACTTCCAGGGCAACCTCGAGGGCGCCCGGGTGGCGTTCGACGGAGTGCATGACATCGTCGACCAGAAGGACCCCGAGCTGGCGACCTCGATCGACGCGCAGCTGACGAAGGTCGAGACGCTGCTCGCGGGCTACGGCAGCCTCGACGCGGGCTACCCCTCGTACACCGACCTGACCGACGCCGACAAGAAGAAGCTGTCGGACGCCGTCAACGCGCTCAGCGAGCCGCTCAGCGAGCTGACCTCGGCACTGGTCGCCTGACGGTGACGGACGGAGGCGGCCTCTCGCGCCGCGGTCTGCTGGGGCTCGTCGGCACGGGCGTCGGAGCCGGCGTCCTGGGCCTCGGGGTCGGCATCGGCACCGACCGAGCCGTCCAGGCGCACGCCGACGGGTCGTCCGGCGCCTCGGCGTCGTACCCGTTCTTCGGTCGACACCAGTCGGGCATCGTCACCGCCGCGCAGGACCGCCTGCACTTCGCCTCGTTCGACGTCGCGGACGGCGTCTCCCGCGCCGACCTCGTCGAGCTGCTGAAGGACTGGAGCCACGCGGCGTCGAGACTCACGGCAGGCCTCGACGTCAGCCCGACGGGTGCCACGGGCGGCAGCCTCCTGGCACCGCCGGACGACACGGGCGAGGCCACGGGTCTGCCCGCCGCCGGACTCACGGTCACGATCGGCTTCGGGCCGACCCTGTTCACCACCGCCGACGGCACCGACCGCTTCGGACTCGCGTCGAAGCGGCCTCCGGCCCTGGTCGACCTGCCGCACTTCTCGGGCGACCAGCTCGTGACGGCCGCGAGCGGCGGCGACCTCTGCATCCAGGCGTGCAGCGACGACCCCCAGGTCGCGGTGCACGCGATCCGCAACCTCTCGCGGATCGCCTTCGGCCGCGCCTCCTTGCGGTGGTCCCAGCTGGGCTTCGGCCGCACCTCGTCGACGACCCGCGGCCAGACGACGCCCCGCAACCTCTTCGGCTTCAAGGACGGCACGGCCAACGTGAAGGCCGAGGACGTCGACGCGGTGGACGACGGCGTCTGGGCGACCGCGTCCGACGGCGCGGGGTGGATGGACGGCGGCTCGTACCTCGTCGCGCGGAAGATCCGCATGACGATCGAGACCTGGGACCACGCCTCTCTGGCCGAGCAGCAGACGGTCGTGGGCCGCGACAAGGGCGAGGGGGCCCCGCTCTCGGGCGGGACCGAGTTCACGGCACCCGACTTCGCCGCCGCCGCCTCGACCGGTGGCGGTCCGGCCATCGCCCCCGATTCGCACGTCGCCCTGGCGCACCCGCAGAACAACGACGGGGCCACGCTGCTGCGTCGGGGCTACAACTTCGTCGACGGCAACGACGAACTCGGCCGCCTGAACGCCGGGCTGTTCTTCATCGCGTTCAACCGTGACCCGCGGCGGCAGTACGTGCCGATCCAGCAGGCGCTTTCGCGGAACGACCGGATGAACGAGTACGTCAAGCACGTCGGGTCAGCGATCTACGCCGTGCCGCCGGGGGCGTCGCGGGACGGCTGGGTCGGCGAGACGCTCTTCGGCTGACGCGGCTCCCGACGACTCGGGACCCGCCGAGGCCGCGGGACTCACCGCAGGTCGTCAGACGGCCGTGACGACGTACGTGGCGATCGCCTGGCCCTCGCTGTCGGTCGAGACGGTGAGCACGACGCGGTACGCGGCGCCGGTGAAGGTGCCGAAGCCGCTCTCGGCGTCGGTGTCGACCCCCGAGGCCGTGTAGCCGGCGGCCTCGAGCTGCTGCTGGGCGACGGCGAACTGGTCGGCGCCCGAGACGGTGATCTGGGCGACCCATCCGGTGCCGTCGGGGCCTGCTCCCCCACCACGGGTCGTCCCCGGGACGAGCGGCACCTCGGCCGGGAAGCTCGCGGGCAGGGTGCCGTCGGTCGTGATGCCGGCACCGTTCAGCGCCTCGCCGGCGGCGTCCTCGACGGCCTTCTGCGCGGTGCCCTTGAGGTCTTCGATGCCGCTGTCGACCGCGCCGCCCACGATGTTGTCGACGGGCGAGCCCTCACCGCAGGCGGTGAGACCGGACGCGAGGCCGGCCGCCAGCGCGAGCGTGGCGGCGGAGCGGGCGAGGGTCGTCTTCTGGATCAGCACACCGCGAGGTTAACCGTGATCGCTGGGGGCGGGCGCAGAACGTGCCGACCATGCACGAAGGAGGCGGTCCGCGGTGACGCGGACCGCCTCCTCGGCGGGTGGTGCTGTGGTGCGGTGGTGCTTACGCGTTCTGCTTCTTGAGGCGAGCGGTGCTGCGTTGGCGGGCCGACGCGTCGAGCTCGACCTTGCGGATGCGAATGGCGTCGGGGGTGACCTCGACGCACTCGTCGTCACCGGCGAACTCGAGGGACTCTTCGAGCGACAGCACCTTGGAGGGCGTCATCGACTCGAAGTTGTCGGCCGTCGACTGACGCATGTTGGTCAGCTTCTTCTCTTTGGTGATGTTGACGTCCATGTCGTCGGCGCGCGAGTTCTCGCCCACGACCATGCCCTCGTAGACCTCTTCGGTCGGCTGCACGAAGAACGACATGCGCTCTTGCAGGTTGATGATCGCAAAGGGCGTGACGACGCCCGAGCGGTCGGCGATGATCGAGCCGTTGGTGCGGGTCGAGATCTCGCCGGCCCAGGGGCCGTAGCCGTGGCTGATGCCGTTGGCGATGCCGGTGCCGCGCGTGTCGGTGAGGAACTGCGTGCGGAAGCCGATCAGGCCGCGCGAGGGGACGATGAACTCCATGCGCACCCAGCCCGAGCCGTGGTTCGCCATGTTCTCCATGCGGCCCTTGCGGGCGGCCATCAGCTGCGTGATGGCTCCGAGGTACTCGTCGGGCACGTCGATCGTCATGTGCTCGAAGGGCTCCTGGAGCTTGCCGTTCTCGTCGCGACGGGTGACGACCTGGGGCTTGCCGACGGTGAGCTCGAAGCCTTCGCGGCGCATCTGCTCGACGAGGATGGCCAGGGCGAGCTCGCCACGACCCTGGACCTCCCACGCGTCGGGGCGTCCGATGTCGACGACCTTGAGGCTGACGTTACCGATCAGCTCGCGGTCGAGGCGGTCCTTGACCATGCGGGCGGTGAGCTTGTGGCCCTTGACCTTGCCGATGAGCGGCGAGGTGTTCGTGCCGATGGTCATCGAGATGGCGGGGTCGTCGACCGTGATGGTCGGCAGCGGGCGCACGTCGTCGGGGTCGGACAGCGTCTCGCCGATGGTGATGGTGTCGAAGCCGGCGACGGCGACGATGTCACCGGGGCCCGCGCTCTCGGCCGGGTAGCGGTCGAGAGCCTTGGTGATCAGCAGCTCGGTGATTCGGGCGTTGACGACCGAACCGTCGGCCTTGACCCAGGCCACGGTCTGGCCCTTCTTCAGCGTGCCGTGGAAGACGCGCAGCAGGGCGAGGCGACCGAGGAACGGCGAGGCGTCGAGGTTGGTGACGTGCGCCTGGAGGGGGTGCTCGTCGTCGTAGGTCGGCGCGGGCACGTGCGTGAGGATGGCGTCGAACAGCGGCTCGAGGTCGGCGTTGTCGGGCAGCGAGCCGTCGGCGGGCTTGTTGGTCGACGCGGCGCCGTTGCGGCCCGAGGCGTAGACCACGGGGACGTTGAGGATGGCGTCGAGGTCGAGGTCGTCGACTTCTTCGCTCAGGTCGCTCGCGAGGCCGAGGAGCAGGTCCTGCGACTCGGCGACGACCTCGTCGATGCGCGCGTCGGGGCGGTCGGTCTTGTTGACCAGCAGGATGACGGGCAGCTTGGCCGCGAGGGCCTTGCGCAGCACGAAGCGCGTCTGGGGCAGGGGGCCTTCGGACGCGTCGACGAGCAGCACGACGCCGTCGACCATGGACAGGCCGCGCTCGACCTCGCCACCGAAGTCGGCGTGGCCGGGGGTGTCGATCACGTTGATGGTGATCGGGCCGTCGGTCGCGTGCTCGCCGTTGTAGAGCACCGCGGTGTTCTTCGCGAGGATCGTGATGCCCTTTTCGCGCTCGAGCTCGTTCGAGTCCATCATGCGGTCTTCGGTGTCGAAGTGCGCGTCGAAGGAGTTGGTCTGCTTGAGCATGGCGTCGACGAGGGTCGTCTTGCCGTGGTCGACGTGGGCCACGATCGCCACGTTGCGCAGGTCGCTGCGGATGGCAGTCGCCATGGATGTGTTCCTTACGAGAAGAGAGAGGGGGAAGTGGTCGGGTCAGAGCCCGGCGAAGACAGTCTACGGCACATGGTAAAGAGGCCCCTCCGCCGAGGTTTCCCCGGAGGCGAGGGGGACGCTTCAGGTCCCCCACATGACCTCTTGTCACCTCTTCGCCCCGGTGGGAGCGTCGAGTTCTGGGCGAACCGCCCGCCGAACGGAGGACACCATGAAGAAGCGCATCGCATCCGTATTGTTGGGGGTCGGCCTGGTCGCCGGCGCCATCGCTGCTCCCGCGGCCGCCCAAGCGGCGGTCGCCAGCACCTCGCCCGGTTACTCGTCGTTGAACGCCTGCAACGCCGGGGCAAAGACGTACCGCCAGACCGGACTCACCATCACGTCGGCCTGCACGTACTACTCGGGCTCCAAGACCTGGAACTTCACCTACAGCGCCTGACGCCGACCGACATCCGCGACCGCGAAGGGCCCCGCCGGACGGCGGGGCCCTTCGTGGTCGCGGAACGGCTCAGCGGCCGAACTCGAAGTTCGCGCCGGGGATCGCTTCGAGCAGCTCGCGCGTGTACTGCTGGGCCGGGTTCGCGAAGATGTCGTCGGTCGTGCCCGCCTCGACGACGCGACCCTTCTGCATGACGCTCACGTTGTCCGCGATGAGGCGGACGACGGCGAGGTCGTGCGTGATGAAGAGGTAGGTCAGCCCGAGTTCGGTCTGCAGGTCGGTCAACAGGTCGAGGATCTGCCCCTGGACGAGGACGTCCAGGGCCGAGACCGCCTCGTCGAGGACGATGACGTCGGGCTTGAGCGCGAGGGCTCGGGCCACGGCGATGCGCTGACGCTGACCACCGGAGAGCTCGTTCGGGTACCGGTTGACCGTCGACGCGGGCAAGGACACCTGATCGAGCAACTCGCGGACGCGGGCCTGACGACTGGAGCGGTCGCCGATGCCGTGCGTGACGAGCGGCTCGGCGATCGTGTTGCCCACGCTGTACATCGGGTCGAGCGAACCGTAGGGGTCCTGGAAGACCGGCTGGACCCGACGACGGAAGTCGAAGAGGTCTCGGCCCTTCAGTGCTCCGACGCTCTGGCCGCCGACCGACACGGTGCCCGAGGTGATCGACTCGAGCTGGAGCACGAGCTTGGCGACGGTCGATTTGCCCGAGCCGGACTCACCCACGAGCGCCATCGTCGTGCCCCGCGGGATCGAGAACGACACGTCGTCGACGGCCCGCAGGTCGGTCGTCTTCAAGCCACCCTGGCGGATCTTGTAGACCTTCGACAGGTTCGTCACCGAGATGTACTCGGAGTCCTTCTTCCCGGCCTCCTCGCGCTGACGGGCGCGGGCGATGAGCTCGGCATCGTCGGCACCCTCGTCGGAGATCTCGAGCCCGTGGGAGTGCGTGGGCGCGATGCTCGACTGGATGCGCTGGCTGGCGAGCGACGGCGCGGCCGCGACCAGCCGCTGCGTGTACGGGTGCTGCGGGTTGGCGAGGATCTCTTTCGACGGTCCCGACTCGACGACGCGACCCTTGTACATCACGACGAGCTTCTCGGCGCGCTCGGCGGCGAGGCCGAGGTCGTGCGTGATGAAGAGCACCGAGGTGCCGTAGTCGCGGGTCAGGGTCTCGAGGTGGTCGAGGATGCGGCGCTGGACCGTGACGTCGAGAGCCGAGGTGGGCTCGTCGGCGATCAGGAGCTTGGGCCGCGACGACAGGCCGATGCCGATCAGCACACGCTGACGCATGCCGCCCGAGAACTGGTGCGGGAACTGCTTGAGGCGGTCGCCCGCGTCGTTGAGTCCGGCCTCTTTCAGGACGTCGACCGCGCGCTGGCGGACCGCGGTCTTGCCCGTCGCGACACCGTTCGCCCGGATCGCCTCCTCGACCTGGAAGCCGATGCTCCACACGGGGTTGAGGTTCGACATGGGGTCTTGCGGGACGTAGCCGATGTCACGACCGCGGATGGCCTGCATCTCGGCTGCGCTGACCTTCGTGAGGTCCTTGCCCTCGAAGAGGATCTGGCCGCCCGTGACCTCGCCGGTGCCGGGCAGGAGGTCGATGATCGACGTGGCAGTCGTCGACTTGCCCGAGCCGGACTCGCCCACGATCGCGAGACTCTCGCCCTGACGGATCGTGAGGTCGACCCCGCGCACGGCGTCGACGTACCCGGCCTGCGTCTTGAAGCCGATCTTCAGGCCCTTGATCTCGAGCAGGGGCGTCGACGACGAAGCGGTGCCTGCCGTCTCGGGGCGGGTGGAGGTGTCGGTCATCGACGTGCCCTCGCCTTCGGGTCGAGGGCGTCGCGCACGACGTCGCCCATGAGGAGGAACGACAGCACCGTCACGGACAGCGCCGCAGCGGGCCAGAAGAGGGGCATCGGCGCGACACGGAGCGAGTTGCGCGCCGCGTTGATGTCGTTGCCCCAGGACATGGTGCTCGGCGGCAGCCCGATGCCGAGGAACGACAGCGTCGCCTCGGCCACGATGAACGTGCCGAGCGAGACGGTCGCCACGACGATGACCGGGGTGATGGCGTTCGGCACGACGTGCCGGACCAGGATGCGGAAGCGGGACACCCCGAGCGCGGCCGAGGCCGTGACGTAGTCGGCGGCCCGGGCACTGAGAACCGAACCGCGCATGACGCGGGCGATCTGGGGCCAGGCGAAGACCGACAGCACGAGGGCCACGGTGAGGGGCGTCCGCGTCGGCAGGATCGACATCAGCACGATGGCACCGAGGACGGTGGGGATCGCGAAGAAGATGTCGCCGATGCGCGAGACGACCGCGTCGAGCCATCCACCGTAGAAGCCGGCCAGCGAACCGATCACGATGCCGACCACCGTGACGATGATCGTCGCGATCAGACCGACGGTGAGCGACGCACGGGTGCCCCAGACGATGCGGGCGAACACGTCGGTGCCTTGGAACGTGAAACCGAGCAGGTGGCCGGCCGACGGGCCCTCGTTGCTCCGGGGCAGGTCGGCAGCCGTCGGCGAGACGCTCGTGAACAGACCGGGGAAGAGCGCCACCACGATGACGACGACGATGAGGAACGCCGCGATCCAGAACGTCGGGCGACGCTTCATGGCGTCCCACGCGTCGTTCCAGCTGCTGCGGGGTTTCTCGGACTCGTCGATCGCGTCGACGGCCTTGACGGGCGTCTCGTCGAGATCGGCGACGAAGTGGTCGGCGGACAACGCCGACGAGTCGTTACTTGGCATAGCGGATCCTCGGGTCGAGAAGGGCGTACAGCAGGTCGACGAGGAGGTTGGCGATCATGAAGATGATCACCATCACGGCGACGAACGAGACGACGGTGGGGCCCTCGCCGAGCGTGATCGCCCGGTAGACGGTGCCGCCGACGCCCTGGATGTTGAAGATTCCCTCGGTCACGATGGCACCGACCATCAGCGAACCGATGTCGACGCCGAGGTAGGTGACCACGGGGACGAGCGAGTTGCGCAGGATGTGCACGGTGACGACGCGGCCACGGGTGAGCCCCTTGGCCGACGCGGTGCGCACGAAGTCGGCGCTCGAGTTCTCGGACACGGAGGCGCGGGTCAGCCGGACGATGTACGCGAACGACACCGAGGCGAGCACGATGGCCGGCAGCACGAGTTCGTCCCACGGCGCCTGCGAGCTGACCGTCGTGCGGAACAGGCCGAGCTGGATGCCGAAGACGTACTGCAGCAGGAAGCCGATGACGAACGTCGGCACCGAGATGAGCAGCAGGCTGACGACGAGGGCGCTCGTGTCGAAGAGCTTGCCCTTGCGGAGGCCCGCGATCAGACCGACGACGATGCCGGCGACGGCCTCGAAGAGCAGGGCGAGCATCGCGAGTCGGAAGGTGATGGGGAACGCGCGGATCAGCTCGTCGACGACGGGACGACCGGAGAAGGTCGTGCCGAGGTCGCCGGTGAACAGGCCGCCGATGTACAGCAGGTACTGCACGATGAACGGCTGGTCGAGGTTGTACTCGGCGCGGATGGCCTCGATGACGGCCGGCGACGGGGTCTTGTCACCGAACAGCGCTGCCACGGGGTCACCGGGCAGCGCAAAGACCATGAAGTAGATGAGGAACGTCGCCCCGAAGAAGACGGGGATCAGTTGGAGGAGCCGGCGTCCGGTGTACCAGAGCATCAGGCTTCCTCAGACGTCTGCGCGTGCATCGTTATCGCAATCGTGTGAAGGGAGGGGTGGGTGGGCCCGCCGAAGGGGCCCGGACAGTGCGAACACTGCCCGGACCCCGTCGAGCGTCGGTCGAGCGCGTGAGCGACGACCCTACTTGGTTACTTGGTGATGTTCTCGTAGATCGGCACGGAGTCCCAGCCGTACTCGACGTTGCTCACCGTGTCGGCCCAGACGCCGTTGACGTTCGCGTACCACAGCGGGATGATCGGCAGGTCCTTGAGCAGGACCTCCTGCGCCTTCTGGTACGAGGCGTTGGCGTCGTCGACGTCGCTCGCGGCGCTGCCCTCGGCGAGCAGCGAGTCGAACTCGGGGTTCGAGTACTTGCCGTCGTTCGAGCTGCCGTCGGTGGCCATCGTCGGGTACAGGAAGTTGTACAGCGACGGGTAGTCGGCCTGCCAGCCCGAACGGAAGGCACCGGTCATGGCGCCACCCGAGGCGTCGGTGCGGAACTCGGCGAAGGTCGGGTAGGGCTTGCCTTCGGCCTTGATGCCCAGCGTCTTCGAGATGTTCGCGGTGACCGCGTCCACCCACTCCTGGTGTCCACCGTCGGAGTTGTAGCCGATGGTGAACGTGGTGTCGCCGTAGGGCGAGATCGCGTCGGCCTGGTCCCAGAGGTCCTTGGCCTTGTCGGCGTCGAACGAGAGGACGCTCTCGCCCTCGAGCTTGTCGGTGTAACCGGGGATGACGGGCGAGGTGAAGTCCTTGGCCGGCGTCCGCGTGCCCTGGAAGATGACCTTCGTGACGTCGTCGCGGTTGATGGACATCGAGATGGCCTGACGACGCAGGTTGCCCTCTTCGTCGTCACCGAAGTGCGCGAGGTACTGCGGGATCGTCATGCCCTGGAACACCGCGGCGGGCTGGTTGACGTTCGTGTCGGGGAAGTCGCTCTGGTACGTCTGGAACGCCGCCGGGCCGATCTGGTCGAGCACGTCGAGGTTGCCACCCTGCACGTCGGCGTAGGCCGAGTCGAGCGAGGTGTAGAAGTTGATGTCGAGCCCGCCGTTCTTCGGCTTGCGGTTGCCGTCGTAGTCGGGGTTCGTCTTGAGCTTGATGCCCTGGTTGTGCGTCCAGGCGCCCTCACCGTCGAGCATGTAAGGGCCGTTGCCGACCGGGTTCTCACCGAACGCGGCGGGGTCGGCGTAGAACGACTCCGGCAGCGGCGAGTAGGCCGAGTAGCCGAGGCGCAGGGGGAAGTCGGCCTCGGGGGTGTTGAGCGTGACCGTGAACTCGGTCGGGCTCTCGACGGTGAGGTCGAGGTCGCTCTGCGCGGTGTCGCTGTAGCCCTTGAAGTTCTCGAAGAACGAGCTGCCGGACGAGTTCGCGACGTTGTCGAAGCTCGCCGCCCAGTTCCAGGCCTTCGTGAACGATTCGCTCGTGACGTCGGTGCCGTCGGTGAACTTCCAGCCGTCCTTGAGCGTGACGGTCCACACGGTGGCGTCGTCGCTCTCGATGCTCTCGGCGACCTCGTTCTTGGTGGTGCCGTCGGCGTTGTAGCTGACCAGACCGGCGAAGATCGAGGTGACGATGCGGCCACCACCGGTCTCGGTGGTGTTCGACGGGACGAGCGGGTTCTCGGGCTCGGTGCCGTTCGTCTTGATGATCGCGGAAGCGTCACCGGACGACGAGCTGTCGTCCCCGCTGCCGCTGGCGCAACCGGTGAGGACGAGTGCTGCCGTCCCCACGACGGCGACGGCCGACAGGCCCATGCGCGTCTTCTTCAATGTTCCTCCTGATGCGGGAAAGGACGCAGCACTGTGCCCAGGGGCCGTGCCGCGTTGGATGGTGTGAGCCTAGGCATCCCCTTCGGGCATCACCAAACCCCGACGACAACGGTTACACGACGGAAACCAACTCGCGGGATCGTTGCGTCGGCGCGCAGTTCGTTGCGCGTTGGGCCTGAAGTTCGCATGAATCGGCTGCGAGAAATCCGCCACCTGGCAGGTATTGTTCTCCGCCACCCCGGGAGCCGCGGGTCGGCCCCCTCACGCCGGTCCCGTACGATCACCCCGTGAACCGCCCCCACGACCCCGCCTCCCCCGCGACGCCGCCCGTGGCCCCCGCACCGTACCCGGCCCCGATGACGCGCGCGCGCCTCCGGGTCGAGATCGCGATCGTCCTCGGCCTCTCGCTCGGCGCGTCGGCGGTGTACTCGGTGCTCTCGATCGTGAACCGGCTCACCCAGCAGACCGCGCTCTCGCAGCAGACGGCCACGCTGAACTCGCCGCTGAGCAGCCGCGAGTTCTTCGACCTCGCGTACCAGGTGCTCGGCGTGGCGGTCGACCTCGTGCCGGTGCTGCTCGTGGCCTTCCTGCTGTGGCGCGAGGAGCGGCCCCACCTGGGCCGACTCGGCGTCGACTTCTCGCGCGCGGGCCGGGACACCCTCGGTGGCGTCGGCCTGGCCCTCGCGATTGGCATCCCCGGCATCGGCCTCTACCTCGTGGGCAAGGCCCTCGACCTCACCGTCACGGTGGTGCCGACGAACCTCGGCGAGCACTGGTGGACCGTCCCCGTGCTGCTGCTCTCGGCCCTGCGGGCCGGGGTGACCGAGGAGGTGATCGTCGTCGCGTACCTGTTCGCGCGCCTCCGCGACCTCGGCTGGCGGACGTGGCCGATCATCGTGACGGCGGCCCTGCTCCGGGGCAGCTACCACCTCTACCAAGGGTTCGGCGCATTCGTCGGCAACGTCGTCATGGGCGTCGCGTTCGGCTGGCTGTACGTGCGCTTCGGCCGGGTGCTGCCGCTCGTCGTCGCGCACGTCCTGATGGACGCGGCCGTCTTCGTGGGCTATCCCTGGGCCGCCACCACCTTCCCGACCCTCTTCGGACTTCCCTCCTGACGCCCCGGGCGGGCGCTCCGGACCGTCACGGCCGGAACTGGGTCTTGACACCCGTCCGGGGGGCGAGTCTGATGTACGCACGGGTCGCAGCGATCCGAGCCGGCCATACAGCGTGAGCTGTCCCCCGGGCGTCGATCGGGACGGTCGCCGCTACGTGAACGCCCTCCGCGACACTCGGCGGCCGACGTCCGAGGGACCAAGAGGAAACCGCCACCGCCCGACGGGATCGGGCGGTGACGGTTTCCCGTCCGTGGAGCGGGCGGTGGCCTAGGCGAACGCCTCGGCCGGCGGGCAGTTGCAGAACAGGTTGCGGTCACCGTAGGCCTGGTCGATGCGGCGCACCGGCGGCCAGTACTTGCCGCGCACGAGCGAGCGGACCGGGTACACGGCCTCTTCGCGCCCGTACTCGGCTGTCCACTCGCCGACGACGACCGACTCGGCCGTGTGCGGCGCACCGCGCAACGGGCTCGACTCGGCGGTGTACCGACCGGAGGCCACCTCGTCGGCCTCGCGCTTGATCGCGATCATCGCATCGACGAAGCGGTCGATCTCGGCGAGGTCCTCGCTCTCGGTCGGCTCGACCATGAGGGTGCCCGCCACGGGGAACGACATGGTCGGGGCGTGGAAGCCGTAGTCGATGAGGCGCTTGGCCACGTCGTCGACGGTGACCCCGGTCGCGTCGCGCAACGGTCGCAGGTCGAGGATGCACTCGTGCGCCACGAGGCCGTTCTCGCCCGCGTACAGCACGGGGAAGTGCTCACGCAGGCGGGCGGCGACGTAGTTGGCCGCCAGGACGGCCGCCCCGGTGGCCCGGGTGAGGCCCTCGGTGCCCATCATGCGCACGTAGGCCCAGCTGATCGGCAGGATGCTCGGGGACCCGTACGGAGCGCTCGAGACCGGCACGCCGGCGTGGGCGAGGCGGTCGCCGTCGGCCGCGAGGGCCGCCCCCGTGCGTCGGTCGGCCTGCTGGGCCATCGGGTGGCCGGGCAGGAAGGGTGCGAGGTGGGCCTTGGCCGCCACCGGCCCCACGCCCGGACCGCCGCCGCCGTGCGGGATGCAGAAGGTCTTGTGCAGGTTGAGGTGCGAGACGTCGCCGCCGAAGTCGCCGAAGCGCGCGACCCCGAGCAGGGCGTTGAGGTTCGCCCCGTCCACGTAGACCTGACCGCCGGCCGCGTGCACGGCGTCGGTGAGGGCGACGATGTCGTGCTCGTACACACCGTGCGTCGACGGGTAGGTGATCATCAACGCCGCGAGCTGGGCCGCGTGCTGCTCGACCTTGGCCCGCAGGTCGTCCAGGTCGACGTTGCCGCCCTCGTCGCAGGCGACCACGACGACGCGCATGCCCGCGAGGACCGCGCTGGCCGCGTTGGTGCCGTGTGCGCTCTGCGGGATCAGGCAGACCGTGCGCTCGACGTCGCCGTTCGACAGGTGGTAACCGCGGATCGCGAGCAGACCGGCCAGCTCGCCCTGGCTGCCGGCGTTGGGCTGCAGCGAGACGGTGTCGTAGCCCGTGACCTCGGCCAGCCACCCTTCGAGCTGACCGATGAGGTCGAGGTACCCCGCCACGTCGTCGGCCGGGGCGAACGGGTGCACGCCGGCGAACTCGGGCCAGGTGACCGCGGCCATCTCGGTCGCCGCGTTGAGCTTCATCGTGCAGCTGCCGAGCGGGATCATGCCGCGGTCGAGCGCGTAGTCCTTGTCGGCGAGGTGCTTGAGGTAGCGCATCATGCTGGTCTCGCTGCGGTGGGTGCGGAAGACCGGGTGCGTGAGGTAGTCGCTCGTCCGCAGCAGCGCCTCCTGCAGGCCCGAGGGGACGGCATCGGCGAGCAGGTCGACGCCGAGCACCTCGGCGACGACGCGGACGTCGTCACGGGTGGTGGTCTCGTCGAACGAGAGGCGGACGCAGTCGCCGTCGACGGCGTGCAGCAGGTAGCCCCGGTCGTGTGCCGCGGCGACGATCTCGGCCGCCCGGCCCGGGACGAAGACCTGGAGGGTGTCGAAGAACGAGTCGCTCTCGAGCTCGAGCTCGCTCGCCCCGATCGCGGCCGCCAGGTCGGAGGCGTGGCCGTGCACGCGCGTCGCGATGTGCCGCAGACCCCAGGGGCCGTGGTACACCGCGTACATCGACGCCATGACCGCGAGCAGCACCTGAGCGGTGCAGATGTTCGACGTGGCCTTCTCGCGACGGATGTGCTGCTCGCGGGTCTGCAGGCTGAGGCGGTAGGCGGGCTGGCCGACGGCGTCCTGCGAGACCCCCACCAGGCGACCGGGCAGCTGACGCTCGAGCCCGGTGCGGACGGCCATGTAGCCCGCGTGCGGACCGCCGAAGCCCATCGGCACGCCGAAGCGCTGGCTCGTGCCGACGGCGACGTCGGCCCCGAACTCGCCGGGTGCCTCGATCAGCGTGAGCGCGAGCAGGTCGGCGGCGACGACGGCCAGGCCGCCGTGGGCGTGGGCCGCCTCGACGACGGCGCGGGGGCTCCAGACGGAGCCCGACGCCGAGGGGTACTGCACGAAGACGCCGAACGACTCGGGCAGCTCGGCGGGGTCGAGCACCGAGAGGTCGAGCTCGACGAGCTCGATGCCGACGGCCTCGGCGCGGCCGGCGAGCAGGGCCTTGGTCTGCGGGAAGGTGTCGCTGTCGACGACGAAGACGTCGGTCTTCACCTTCGACGCGCGACGGGCCAGCAACATGCCCTCGACGACGGCCGTGCCCTCGTCGAGCATCGACGCGTTCGCGGTCGTGAGCCCGGTCAGCTCGGCCACCATCGTCTGGAAGTTGATGAGGGCCTCGAGTCGACCTTGCGAGATCTCGGGCTGGTACGGCGTGTACGCGGTGTACCAGCTGGGGTTCTCGAGCACGTTGCGCTGGATGACGGCCGGGGTGACGGTGTCGTAGTACCCGAGACCGAGGAGGCTGCGCGAGACGCGGTTGCGCCCCGCGAGGGCCCGCAGCTCGGCGAGCGCCTCTTCTTCGCCGATCGGCTCGGGCAGCACGCTGCCCTCGACGGCCGCGGCGTGGATCGCGTCGGGCACGGCGGCCGCGACGAGCGACTCGACGCTGTCGTGCCCCACGGCGGCGAGCATGGTCGCCTGGTCGCCCGGCGTGGTGCCGACGTGGCGGTCGACGAAACCGGTGGCGACCTGGTCGGACCAGCCGCCGAAGACGGAGCCGCCCGTCTGCTCGGCGCTCATTCGGCGGTCAGCGCGACGTACTCGTCGCGCGAGAGCAGGCCCTGGCCGTCGGTCGACGACAGGGTGATCTTGATGAGCCAGCCCTCGCCGAACGGGTCGCTGTTGACGAGGTCGGGGCTGTCGACGACGGCCTGGTTGGCCTCGAGCACCGTGCCGAGCGCGGGGGCGAACAGCTCGCCGACCGACTTGGTCGACTCGATCTCGCCGACGACCGTGCCGGTCTCGACCTCGGTGCCCTCGGCGGGCAGGTCGACGTAGACGACGTCGCCCAGCTTGTCGGCGGCGTAGTCGGTGATGCCCACGGTGGCGGTGTCGCCGTCGATCAGGAGCCACTCGTGCTCGGCGGTGTACTTCAGTGCGGTGAGATCGGTCATGGCCGGTCCTTTCGAGGGAGGGGGTGCCTAGGAGCGCTTGTAGAAGGGCAGCGGGACGACGGTGGCGGCGACGGCGGTGCCGCGGACGTCGACGGCCAGCGCGGGACCGCGGTCGACGACGTCGGGGTCGACGTAGGCCATGGCCACCGGGTGGCCGAGCGTGGGCGACAGCGCGCCGCTCGTGACCTCGCCGACGACGGTGCCGTCGTCCGTGACGACGGGGTACCCCGCCCGCGCGGCCCGACGCCCGGTGAGCGTCAGTCCGACGAGGACGCGGGCGCCGGCGCCGGGCTCGACGTTGGAGCGCCCGACGAAGTCCTTCGCGGTGTCGACGACCCGACCGAGCCCTGCCTGGTCGGGACGCACGTCGAGGCCGAGCTCGTGGCCGTAGAGCGGCATGCCCGCCTCGAGACGGAGCGTGTCGCGGCTGGCCAGCCCCGCGGGGACGAGCCCCCGGGGTCCGCCGGCCTCGGCGATCGCGGCCCACAGCGACGGGGCGGTCTCGGGGTCGACGTAGAGCTCGAAGCCGTCCTCGCCGGTGTACCCGGTGCGCGCGATCAGCACGGGGGCGTCGTCGAAGGTGGCCTGCAGCACGCGGTAGTACCGCAGCGTCGACAGCGGAGCGTCGGGCTGGAGGCGGTCGGCCGTGACGAGTTCGTCGAGCACGCCCTCGCTCTCGGGCCCCTGGACCGCGATCAGCGCGGTGTCGTCGCTCTCGTCGTCGACCGTGACGTCGAATCCGGAGGCGCGGGTCGCGAGGGCCGCGAACGCCGCCTCGCGGTTTCCCGCGTTGGCCACCACGAGGTAGTCGTGTTCGTCGAGGCGGTAGACGACGAGGTCGTCGACGATCCCGCCCTCGGCGGCGAGCAGGAGCGAGTACTTCGCCCGCCCGACGGCGATGGTCGAGAGGGTGCCGGCCAGGGCGTGGTCGAGGAAGGCCCCCGCCTCGGGCCCGACGACGGCGATCTCGGCCATGTGCGAGAGGTCGAAGAGCCCGGCGGCGGTTCGGACGGCGTGGTGCTCGGCGAGGTCGGAGTCGTACCGGACCGGCATCTGCCACCCCGCGAAGTCGGTGAAGACGGCGCCGGCGGCGACGTGGACCCCGTGCAACGGGCTGTAGCGCTCGTCGGGCTCGTCGGGTTCGTCGGAACCCGTCAGGTCGTGGGCGTCGCCCGGCCCCGTGGCGATGCCCTCGGTGCCGTCGTCGGAGAGGACGACGTCGCCGTCGAGCGCGGCGGACGCCTCGGCGGCGCGGAGGTCGTCGTCGTCGGGCCCGGGGGCGGCGGGAAGGTTCGAGGCTGCGTCGGACATCGGTGCTCCTGAGAGGGACGGACCGGCCGCCAGGTGTCTCGGCCGGGAACGGTGCCGTGCGGATGGGGCACGACGGGGCAGCCCTGTCCGGCGGTCCGCCGATCGGGGCTCCCCCTCTGTCATGGGCCTGAGAGCTTCACCGGCCGGGGCCGGTTTTCACCGTGGGCGAGGACCGGCGAGGGGTCTGTCGACCGCCTCGCGCCTCCTGCTTTTCAGAGTGGCCAGTCCGTCGCGGTACGCGTACCTGAGAGATTGGCGGGGAGCTTGCTCCTTCGGTGCCCGGTCGGCGCAGTCTCTGCGCACCGGAGCTCTCCCGCGACGTGTTCGTGGCCCGATGTTCGATTGTGGCGTCAGCCTAGCGTCGTCGTGTGACGCGCAGGTTTCGGGTGTGCACGCGATTCCTGTCGCCCGGACGACGAACGACGCCCCGACCGGGTGCGGTCGGGGCGTCATGGGGTCGTCGTGGGTGGTGTCAGACGGCGCGCGAGGGCTGCCCCGGCTCGGGCGATCCGGCGGCCTCGTGCTCGGCGACGAGCTTGCGGACGTCGTCCGCCAGCTGGGCGACGCCCTCGGGCAGCATCTCGAAGCCCTCACGGTTGCCCGGGTTGACGACGAGGCCGGTCTCGGCCGGGATGGCCTGCACGAGTTCGGCCGCCGGGAGGGTCGCCGAGAACTCGGCCACGCCCTTGACCTGCTCGCCGATCATGTCGACGTGGGTGAAGGCGGCGAGCATCGGCACGCCCTCGCGGTCGAAGAGCACGGGCTGCAGGTCGTTCAGCGACTCCTGCGCGTCGGTGGCCGTGGCGACGACGACCTGGGCGTTGACGAACTCGGCGAGCACGCTGTTCATGTCGCCCTCACCCGCCTGGCCCTTGCTGATGGCCTGTTCGAGTGCGGTCTTTTCGCGGTTGTCCGTGTCGGTCATCCGACCAGCCTGCCGGGCGAACCTCCGTGTCGGCTCAGCGTCCCGCGTGGTGCGCGGCCCCGCTGATCGCTACCCTGTGCAGCACCCCGCCGTGTCGCACCCACCTCGAGGAGCCCTCGTGCCCCGCAGCCTCCGCCCGTCCCACCGAACCGCCGCGCCGGCCCTGGCCGTCGCGGGCCTGGCCCTCGTGCTGCTCGTGTCCGGGTGCTCCGGCGGTGAGCCGGCCTCGTCGCCGAGCCCGACCAGCACCGCGTCGGTGACGCCCACGCCCACGCCCACCGCCTCGGACGACGCGACGGCCCTGCCCGACGCCACCGCGCTGCCGACGACCGAGCCGCCCGCTCCTTCCACGGCCCAGGCCCAGGAGGCGCCCCCCGCGTGGCACGCGTGCGTCACGGCGATCGGTCAGCAGTACCCCGACCTCCCGTACCTGGACGACGTCTGGGCGTACGAAGCCGACGACGTCCGCGACAGCGACGTCGGCGCGATCGCCACCGTCACGATGGGTCACCTCGCCGACGGTCGCCCCGCCACCGAGTGGACCTGCCAGATCTCGGGCACCCCCGATTCGCCCGTCGTCGACTCGGTCTCGCCGGCCGACGTCTGAGCCGCGGTCGCCGTCGCCGGTCCGTCTAGGGCGCGACGGCGACGACGACCGTGCCGTCGATCTCGTCGTCGCGGACGACCCGGGCCCGGAGGCCCGCGGCGACCAGCGCCTCCTGCGTGTCGGCGGCCTGACGCTCGCTCGTCTCGAGGACGAGGGTGCCGCCGGGCGCCAGCCAGTCGCCGACCTCGGCGGCGATCCGCCGGTGGAGGTCGAGCCCGTCGGCCCCGCCGTCGAGGGCGAGCGGCGACTCGTGGAGGCGCGCCTCGGGAGGCATGGACGGGATCGCGTCGGTCGGCACGTACGGCGCGTTCGCCGCGATCACCCGGAACCGACCGCGCAGCGACACCGGCAGGCCGTCGAACAGGTCTCCCCGGACGACCGTCCCCCGCTCGGCGAGGTTGCGACGGGCGCAGTGGACGGCCACCGGGTCGAGGTCCGTGGCCCAGAGGTCGAGACCCGGGTGCTCGACGGCGAGCACGGTCGCGACGGCGGCGGCGCCGCAGCAGAGTTCGAGCACGGCGAGGGGACGGGTCGCGAGGCCCCGCGCGGCACCCGCCTCGGCGAGCGCCGCCTCGGCCTGCCGCAGGACCAGCTCTGTCCGGCGGCGCGGCACGAAGACACCCGGCTCGACGACGATCCGTCGCCCGGCGAAGGCCGCCCAGCCGAGGACCTGCTCGAGGGGTCGTCCCGCGACGCGATCGGCGACCATCGACTCGAGCGCGTCGCCGTCGGCGGCCTCGTCGAGCAGCAACCGCGCCTCGTCCTCGGCGAAGACGCAGCCCGCGGCCCGCAGGCGACGGGTGACGATCTGCTCACGGTCGGGCTCGGGGATCGTCACGCGACCACGCTAGACCGACGCGTAGGCTGACGAGACCCGACGGCACGAGGGAGAACATGAAGCCGCTGACCGAGAACGACATCCGCGAGTCGTTCGTCAACGCCCTGCCGGGCGACCTCGACCGCCTGCCGATCCCCGGACTGCACGAGATGCTCTGGGAGGACCGCGAGTTCCTGGGCTGGCGCGACCCCCAGGCTCACCACCGGGGCTACATCGTCCACTGGATGGACGACCGGCCCGTCGGTCTCGTCGTCCGGTCGTCGAGCAGTTCGCTGCGCCCCGGCATCGCCGCCATGTGCTCGCTCTGCCACTCGCCCCAGCCGGCCACGCAGGTGCGCCTCTTCACCGCCCCCAAGGCCGGCGAGGCCGGGCTGAACGGCAACACGCTCGGCACCTACATCTGCGAGGACCTCGCCTGCTCGCTGCTGATCCGGGTCGCTCCCCCGCACCTCAACCCGCCCGAGCAGATCGCGCGACGCTCGGCCGGCCTCGCCGAGCGGGTGCAGGGCTTCACGGCCAACGTCATGAAGACCGCCTGACGCGCGGCCGCGCCGCACACCCTCACCGCACCTCCTGCCGACCCCTCCCGTCCCCAGTCCCCCCACCGAAAGGCACCGTCGTGTCCGTCGTCAAGATCAACGCCATCCACGTCCCCGAAGGTTCGGGCGCCGAGCTCGAGAAGCGCTTCGCCGCGCGCAAGCACTCGGTCGACGGGGCGGAGGGGTTCGAAGGATTCCAGCTGCTGCGTCCCGTCAAGGGCGACGACCGCTACTTCGTGGTGACGACCTGGCGCAGCGAGGAGGACTTCGCGGCCTGGTCGGCCGACGGCGCGAAGGCCGCCCACGCCCGCCCCGCCGGGTCGGGCGAGGCCCCTCGCGGCCCCGTCGCGACCGGTGCCGACCTGCTCGAGTTCGAGGTCGTCGAGCTCTGATCCCCACATCGCTCGACGTCGAGCCGATGTCGGTCGCAGTGACAGCGATCTCCAGGCTTCGCGCGTAGTCTCCTGCCCAATCGCCGTCCCGCTCGGGGCCCGGCGTGAGAGGTCGCGATCGTCATGAAGAAGTCCACCCGCTGGGCCACCGCCGCCGCCGTCCCCGTGGCCGTCATCGCCGCGAGCATCGTGGTCCCCGTCGTCTCGGCCACGGCCGACGTCGACCTGCCCGACAAGACGCCGCAGCAGGTGCTGGCCCTCGCCGCCTCGAGCTCGGGGGCGTCCTACTCGGGAACGGTCGAGCAGACATCCGACCTCGGGCTGCCCGACGTGTCGGCCCAGGCCACGGGCGGTGGGTCGTCCGACGCCGCCGGCGCCCTCGAACTGCTGACCGGCAGCCACACCGCCAAGGTGTACGCCGACGGTGCCACGAAGCAGAGGGTGCAGGTGATCGACGACCTCGCCGAGCGCAACGTCATCCGTGACGGGTCGAGCGTGTGGGCCTACGACTCGAAGACGAAGGAGGCGACCCACGCGACGCTGCCCGACCAGGGGGCCGTCGAGAAACCGAGCGCCCTGCCCGACGGCACCGCCGTGCCGCAGACCCCGGCCGAATTGGCCGACCTCGTCCTGTCGTCGGTCGAGCCCACGACGACCGTCACGGCCGATTCCGACGTCAGGGTGGCCGGACGGGACGCGTACCAAGTCGTCCTGACCCCGAAGGACTCCTCGACGCTCGTCGCGAGCGCGACCCTCACCGTCGACGCCGAGACCGGCGTCCCGCTCAAGGTCGTCGTCGCCGCGAAGGGGCAGAGCGACCCGGCCCTGTCGGCCGGGTTCACCTCGGTCGACTTCGGTGCCCCCGCGGCATCCGTCTTCGCGTTCACTCCCCCGGCGGACGCGACCGTGACCGACGTGACCGTGCCGACCGGCGCCTCCGGACGGTCGGAAGGCGACGCGGCGCACGCCGAGAAGACCGTCATCGGCTCCGGCTGGAGCACGATCGTCGGGGTCACCCCGGCGGCGGGGTCGACCGACGGCACCTCGTCGACCGACGCCGACACCACGGGTCTACTCGACCAGCTGACCACGAAGGTCGACGGCGGCCGCGTGCTCGAGACCTCGCTGGTCTCGGTCCTGCTCACCGACGACGGACGGGTCTTCGCCGGGGCGGTCGACGCCTCGACGCTGCAGGCCGCCGTGGCCGGTCAGTGACCTCCGGCCGGTGAGCCACGACACCGTCGCCGTCCCGGCGTCGACCCTCGACGACGCGTCCCGAGGGGCGTTCGCCGTCGAGACGACCGGCCTGACGAAGCAGTTCGGCCGCCAGCGGGCCGTCGACGGTGTCGACCTCGCGGTGCCGCACGGCAGCGTCTACGGGTTCCTCGGCCCGAACGGCTCGGGCAAGACCAGCACGATCCGCATGCTGCTGGGACTCACCTCGGCGTCGAGCGGCGACATCCGGGTGCTCGGCGGGTCCATGCCCGACGACCTGCGTCGCGTGCTGCCTCGGGTCGGCGCCCTGGTGGAGGGTCCGGCGTTCTACCCGTTCCTGTCGGGCCGGGCGAACCTGCACCGCCTCGACTCGGGCGACCGCTCGGCCCCGGCCGCCACGCGCCGTGCCCGTGTCGACGCCGCCCTCGACCGCGTCGGCCTCGGTCACGCGGCCTCGAAGAAGGCCCATGCCTACTCGCTCGGCATGAAGCAGCGCCTCGGCATCGCGAACGCCCTGCTCATGCCGCGAGACCTGCTGGTGCTCGACGAGCCCAGCAACGGCCTCGACCCGCAGGGCACGCGCGAGGTCCGCACCCTGATCCGCTCCCTCGCCGACGAGGGCACGACCGTCTTCGTCTCGAGCCACCTGCTCAGCGAGGTCGAGCAGATGTGCACGCACATCGGCGTGATGAGCGCCGGCCGGCTGCTGACCCAGGGCACGCTCGACGAGCTGCGCGCGCTCGGCACGCACCGGGTCCGCCTGCTCACGCCCGACCCGGAGGCCGCCCGCGACGTCCTCGTGCGCCTGGGGCTCGCCCCGGAGGCGCGGGCCCGGCCGGACGCGACGCCCGCGACCGCAGGCGGTTCGGTGAGCGTGGAGGCCGAACTCGCCGTCGAGGGGCTCTCGCCCGAGTCGATCGTGGTCGCCCTCGTCGCCGCGGACGTGCGCGTGCGCGGGTTCGAGGTGGCCGGAGCCAGCCTCGAGGACCGCTTCGTCGACCTGACCGGGGAGGGCTTCGATGTCGCCGGCTGACTCCCGGGACACCCGTCCCGACGCCGTCCTCCCCGCCGACCGCACGCGGGGCGGGCCGGGTCTCGCCCTGTTGGGAAGCGAACTGGCGGTGCTCTTCCGCCGCGTCCGGACGATCGCGCTGCTCGCCGCACTGGCCCTGATCCCGGTGCTGCTCGCCGTCGCCGTCCGGGTCACGTCGTCCGACGGCGACGGTTCTCGCGGACCGGCCTTCCTCGGCGACATCACGCAGAACGGCCTCTTCGTCTCGCTCACCGCCCTGACGGTGGCGATCCCGCTCTTCCTGCCGCTGACCGTGGGGGTCGTCGCCGGCGACACGATCGCGGGCGAAGCGAGCCTGGGCACCCTGCGCTACCTGCTGGTGACCCCGGTGGGCCGGGTGCGCCTCCTGCTCGTCAAGTACGCGGCCGCGGCGGCGTTCTGCCTCGCCGCCACGCTCGTCGTGGTCGTCTTCGGGGCGATCGCCGGTGCCGCGTTGTTCCCGGTCGGGCCGGTCACCCTGCTCTCGGGGCAGACGATCGGCCTGGGCGACTACGCGCTGAGGCTGCTGCTGATGGCGCTCTACGTGACCATGTCGCTGCTCGGCCTCACGGCGATCGGCGTCTTCGCCTCGACGCTGACGAGCGTGCCGGTGGGTGCCATGGCCGCCACGATCGTGCTCTCGACCGTCGCGCAGATCGTCGATGCGCTGCCGCAGCTGGACGTCCTGGACCCCTGGCTGTTCACGCACCACTGGCTGGGCTTCGCCGACCTCATGCGCGCCCCGGTCTCGTGGGACTCGTTCGGTGCCAACGCCCTGCTGCAGGCCGGTTACGTCGTGGTCTTCGGTGCCCTGGCGCTCGGCCGGTTCACCACCAAGGACGTCCTGAGCTGACCCGTCGGCGCGCCGGTGTCGGCGGTCGCGGTTACCGTGGATCGGTGTTTTCCCGTACCCGCCGCTCCCCTGTCACCTCCCGACCGGTCGGCCTGACCGTGGCGGCGTCGCTCGCCGCGATGGCCATGCTCACCGCGGCCGGCTGCACGTCCACGTCGGTCGACGACGCCGACGGGCGCACGGCCCTCGTCACCCACGAGCAGGAGGCGCGGGTCACCGTGGTCGGCGCCGCCACCGCCCCCGAGAGGGCCGTCGAGGCCAGCCGGGCGATGTTCGCCTCGAGTCCGGTGGCGGTCGTCGCGCCGGACGGGGACGAGGCAGGCCAGGCGGAGGCGGCCGACGAGGCGGAGCGACTCGGCGTGCCGATGCTGCTCGCCCCGGCCGCAACGTCGACCAGGTCCCCGATGGACGACACGTCGACCGACGGCACGTCGAACGGCGACTCGTCGACCGGGCCGTCCGTCCTGGCGGCCGAGCTCGATCGGCTCGGCGTCGAGACCGTGCTGGCGGTGGGCGACGTGGGGGCCGTCGACGGGGCGCGCGTCGAGGTGGCGACCAGCGCCTCCTCGGTCGACGTGCCCGACGCGGCGACGCCCCTCGACGACGTCCTCGCCGTCGTGGCGGGGGCCGACGACGTCGCGGCCACGGCCACCGCGCGAGCCGCGGGTGCCGAGGTGCAGGCGCTGCCCGACGGGGTCGTCGACCTGCAGGCGTCCGGCGAGGCGATCGACGCACTGCACGCCTCGACGACGACCGACACGGTCTTGATCGGCTCCTCGTTCTCGACCGTGCGCGACCCCGGGTGGTCGGTCGCCGCGGCCCGATCCGGTGCCCAGCTGCCCGGCGGCGGGCAGCGGTTCTTCCCCGATCGGCGGTTCGTGGCGCTCTACGGGGCGCCGGGCACGGGGGCGCTCGGGGTGCTCGGCGAGCAGGACGTCGCCGCGACCGTGCAGCGGGCCGCCGACGTCGCGGCGAGCTACGACGCGGCGAGCGACCGGCCCGTCGTGCCGATGCTCGAGGTCATCGCGACCGTCGCCGCCGGTGCCGCGGGGGACGACGGCGACTACTCGAACGAGCTGTCGGTCGAGAGCATCGAGCCCTACGTCGACGCGGCCGCCGCCGCCGGCCAGTACGTGGTGATCGACCTGCAGCCCGGGCGAGCCGACTTCCTGAGCCAGGCGAAACGCTACGAGTCGCTGCTGTCGCGGCCGAACGTCGGGTTGGCGCTCGACCCCGAATGGCGCCTCGAGGCCGACCAGGTGCCGCTGCGCCAGATCGGCGGGGTCGAGGCGGGCGAGGTGAACGCCGTGTCGACCTGGCTGGCCGACCTCGTGGCGTCGAAGGGTCTGCCGCCGAAGATGTTCGTCCTGCACCAGTTCCGCCTCGACATGCTGCGCGATCGGGCATCGATCGACACGACCCGGCCCGAGCTGGCGACGCTGATCCACGCCGACGGCCAGGGCTCGCAGCCCGACAAGCAGGCCACCTGGCGCACGCTGCACGACGGGGCCCCGGCCGGGGTCGCCTGGGGCTGGAAGAACTTCTACGACGAGGACGCCCCGATGCTCTCACCCGAGCAGACGATGGCGGACGTGTCGCCCACGCCCGACCTCGTGACGTACCAGTAGCGCGTCATCGAAGCCCCCGGGCGACCCGTGCGGACGATTCACCGGCAGGTGGACGAAGATGAGGAGTCCGAAACCGACCGATGGGAACGCAGCACCGTGGCCACGAACGACGAAGTCGACCTGATCATCGACGCCTGGGCCCGCGAGCGCCCCGACATCGACTTCGCACCCCTCGACGTCTTCTCGCGCCTCCGCCGCCTGTCGCGACGTCTCGACCGCATCCGCAGCGAGGCGTTCGCCCACGCGGGCCTCGAGATCTGGGAGTTCGACGTGCTCTCGGCCCTGCGTCGGGCCGGCGATCCCTTCCAGCTCAGCCCGAAGCACCTGGTCACGGCGACCATGGTCACGAGCGGCACGATGACCAACCGTCTCGACCGTCTGGTCGAGCGCGGCCTGGTCGAGCGTCGCGGCGACCCGAGCGACGGCCGAGGCGTGCTCGTCCGCGTGACCGACGACGGCATCGCGCGGGTCGATGCCGCCATGCTGAGCCTGGTCGATGCCGAGAGCGCCAGGTTGCACTCCCTCTCGCCGGCCCAGCAGGCCCAGCTCGCCGACCTGTTGCGCCTGGTCGGCGACGAGTTCAGCTAGCCGCGTCGAGCCGCCCGGAACTCAGCTCGAGAAGGCCGAGCCGGGCAGGTCCTTCTCGCCGTCGACGATCGCCCGCACGATCCGCTCGGCCACCGCGTCCGGGTCGAGGGCGGTGCCGAACGACGGGGCCTGCCCCGCCACGGCCCGGGTCGCGAGCCCGGTGTCCGTGTGCCCCGGGCGCGCGTCGAGCACGCGGATGCCGTCGCGCCGGTACTCCCGTCCGGCGGCCGACACGAAGGCCGCCAGGGCCGCCTTCGACGCCGAGTACGCGGCCATCCCGACGGTCGGCGCCTCGGACACGACCCCGCTGATGGTCACGACGAACGGCTTCCGGCCGGCAACGGCGGACTGCGCGAGCGCCGCGTGGGCATCACGCAGCAACCGGATCGGCCCGAGTGCGTTGGTCGCGACGAGTTCGTCGAGCGTGTCGTCGTCGAGGTCCTTCGCCGCTCCGAAGGCGACGACGCCCGCGGCGACCACGACGCCGTCGAGGCGTCCGTGTTCGTCGAGGGCCGAACGGACCAGCGCCGCGCCTCCTGACGGGTCGCGCAGGTCGGCGAGGTAGGCGCCGGGCCCCGACAGCGAGTCCGGGCGTCGCGCCGCGCGCACGACGACGGCCCCCTCGTCCTCGAGCATCGCGGCGACGCGCACGCCGAGTCCGCCGGACGCGCCGGCAACGAGCACCACGGCTCCGTCGAGATCGGTCATGTCGCCGACCCTACGCGCGCCGGCCGTGACGTCGCGCGTGAGGTCGCCGGGAGAAGAGGGCACCGCAGGAGGCGCGGGTCGCGTCAGGCGGACGCGCGCACCACCAGCTCGGTCGGCAGCGTCATCGCGGCGGGCTTCTCGCCGTCGATCACCTGCAGCAGCAGGCGCACCATCTCGTTGCTGATGCGGTCGAACGGCTGACGCATGGTCGTCAGCGCCGGTGTCGTCTCGGTCGCGACGCGGGAATCGTCGAACCCGGCCACGGCGACGTCCTCGGGCACCCGACGACCGGCGGCCCGCAGGGCGTCGATCGCCCCGGCGGCCATGCGGTCGTTGCCCGCGAACACGGCGTCGATGTCGGGATGGTCGGCGAGCAGCGAGGCCATCGCGACGCGACCGCTCTCACGGCCGTAGTCGCCGTGGCGCACGAGCGACTCGTCGAGGTCGTCGCCCAGCTCGGCGCGGTAGCCCTCGAGCCGGGTGATGCCGCCGGGGGTGTCGGCCGGGCCGGTGATCGTGGCGATGCGGCGACGCCCGAGACCACGGAGGTAGGCCACCATCTCGCGGGCTCCCTCACGGTCGTCGGCGGCGACCCAGCCCATCTTCTTCTCGTGTCCGAGCGGGATGCCACAGGCGATCGCCGGCACGCCCGACTCGACCACGTCCGTCAGCAGGCGGCCACCGCTGTGTGCCGAGACGAGCAGGACGCCGTCGACGTGGCCGGCGCCGATGTACGCCAGCGCCCGCTGCTGCTCGGCCGGCGACCCGGCCATGATCAGCACGAGCGAGACGTCGCGGTCGGCGAGGGCCGCGGCGGCCCCGCGCAGCAGGATCGAGAAGTTGGGGTCCTCGAAGAGCTGCTGGTGGTCCTCGGTGAGTAGGAAGGCGACCGAGCCGGTGCGGTTCGTCGCGAGGCTGCGCGCATGCGGGTTGACGCGGTACCCGGTGGCCTTGATGGCCGCCTCGACGGCGGTCTTCGCCTCGGGGCTGACCCAGCGACCGCCGTTGAGCGCCCGCGAGACGGTGCCCCGCGAGACGCCCGCCGCCGTCGCGACGTCGTCGATGGTCGGTCGTCCCCGACCCGTCGCGCTGCTCACGCGGCCAGCATAGGGTGCCGCCGGCGCCGGGCCCGCCGGCACTACTTGACCGCGCCGGCGGCGAGGTCGACCTTCCAGAAGCGCTGAAGGACCAGGAAGATGGCGATCAGCGGGATGACCGACAGCAGCGCCCCGGTGATGACGAGCGTGTAGAGCGCCGGCGCCGACGCCCCCTGGTTGAGCAGGCCGTTGAGGCCGACCGTCAACGGGAACAGCGAGTCGTCGCCGAGCATGATGTACGGCAGCATGAAGTTGTTCCAGATGGCGACGAACTGGAACAGGAAGATCGTCACGAGCCCCGGCAGCAGCATCGGGACCGCGATGCGACCGAAGATGCCCATCTCACGGGCTCCCTCGGTGCGGGCGGCCTCGATCACGTCGGTCGGCACGGCGGCCGCGGCGTAGATGCGGGCGAGGTAGATGCCGTACGGGCTGATGATCTGCGGCAGCAGCACGCCCCAGAACGTATTGGTCAGGCCGACGTTCGCCAGCAGGAAGTACTGCGGGATCGCCAGGATGACGCCGGGCACGAGCACGCCCATCAGCAGCACGTTGAAGACGACCTTCTTGCCCGGGAACTCGAACTTCGCGAGCACGTAGCCCGAGAGCGCCGAGACGAAGGTCGACGCGATCGCGCCGATGCCGGCGTAGAGGGCCGTGTTGAGCATCCAGCGCCAGAACAGGCCGTCGCGGTACTGCGTGAGGGCGACGACGTTGTCGAGCAGGTGACCGCTCGGCGCCAGGGTGAAGGTCGAGAAGAGCTCGCCGCCGTCCTTGGTCAAGGCCATGACGACCCAGAGCACCGGGAACAGGCAGTAGACGGCGCCGATCAGCAGCAGCACCGTCGAGACGATGCTCGGCCGTTCGGCGTGCAGGCGCGGGGCGGCCGGGTCGCGCGGCACCTTGCCCGAGGCTCGGCGACCCGTCGAGGAGGCGCGGGTCGGGTCGGGCACCGGGGCCGCCGCGTCGCGGGAGCCGTCGAGGTCGATCGTGGTCATGGTCAGTCCTCCTGGCCGAACGCGCGCTTCTGGACGACCCGGAGGAAGAAGAAGCTGACGATGAAGGTGGCGAGCGCGATGACGACCGAGGTCGCCGCCGCCGAGTAGATGTCGTCGCGGGTGAACGCGTCGCGGTAGACGAGCATGAGCGGCGACCAGCTGGTCGACAGGCTGTTCGTGAGCGGGCGCAGGGTGGTCGGTTCGGCGAACACCTGCAGGGTGGCCACCATCGAGAAGAGTGCGGTCATGACGAGCGCGGGAGCCACCATCGGGATCTTGATGCGCAGGGCGATCTGCACCTCGCTGGCGCCGTCGAGGCGGGCGGCCTCGTAGACGTCGGTCGGCACGGCCTTGAGCGAGGTGTAGATGACGATCATGTTGAAGCCGACGCCGCCCCACAGGGCGATGTTGGCGATCGCGAACAGCACGGTGCCCGAGCCGAGCACGCCGTCGACGTCCCAGCCCAGCCGGTCGAACACGTAGTAGAACGGGCTCACGGCGGGCAGGTACAGGAAGCCCCAGAGCAGCGAACTGATCACGGCGGGCACCGCGTAGGGCATGAAGATCGACACGCGCGAGAAGGCCGTGGCGCGGGTGCGCTTCGAGTCGAGCAGCAGGGCGAAGAGCAGCGCGAGGCCGAGCATGCACGGGATCAGCACGACGCCGTAGAGCAGGACGCGCCCGACACTGGCGGCGAACTCGGGGTCGGTGAGCGAACCGACGTAGTTCTCGAGACCGGCGAAGACCTGGCTCTCGCCGCCCGAGCCGAGCCCGAGGCCGACGACCTGCTTCTTCTGGAAGCTGAGGAACAGCGTGTAGACGATCGGCGCCGCCATGAACAGCACGAAGAGCACGATGCCGGGGGCGAGCATGGCGTAGGGGGTCAGCACCCGCGTGCGGAAGCTGCCGTTGCCCTTGCGCGTCGCGGGCCGGGGCGCCTCGCGACCGGTCGACGACGGCGGAGGGCCGGCACCGTCGGTGCGGGGGCTGAGGGGGGTGAGGGTGTCGGCCATGCCGGGTCCTTGGGTCGAGACGGGTGTGACGGGGAAGACGAACGTGACGGGGAAGACGGGTGTGACGACGGCGGGTGGGGCGGTTTTCGCCGCCCCACCCGGTGTCGCTACTTGACCGAGAAGCCGCTCTTGGTCAGGTCGTCGACGGTGATCTTCTGCATGGCCGTGACCGCGTCCTCGAACGCCGCCTGCGTCTTCGCGTCGGCCGCCTTGGCGAACTCGTCGTTGTAGGCGCTGAAGGCCACGTTGACGTTGGGGCCGTACGTGAACGGGTTCACCGACTCGGACGCCTCGGCCGCGATGTCGTAGAAGTCGTCCTGCTGGCTGAAGAACTCGGGGCTCGTCGTCAGGGCGTCGGCCGCCGCGTCGGTCGCCGCCGGGTAGACGCCGGCGATGTCGGCGAGCGCAGCCACGGCCGTGGGGTCGGTGTTGAGCCAGGTCGCGAACTCGACCGCCGCCTCCTTGTGCTCGGACTGCGTCGTGACGGCCGTGGTCGAGCCACCCCAGTTGCCGTCCGCCGGCTTCGAGGCGTCCCACTGCGGCAGCGGCGCCGCGGTCCATTTGCCGGCGGTGTCGGGGGCGTTGCCGCCCAGCACGCCGGGGGCCCAGACCGAGCTGATCCAGCCGACCTGGCTGCCGTCGTTCAGACCGGCGTTCCACTCGGGCGTGTACATCGGCTTGTTGTCGACGGCGCCGCTCTCGACGAGCCCGCCCCAGTACGACGCGACCTTCTCCGTCGGGCCGCCCTCGATGTCGACACCCCAGCTGTCCCCGTCGATCGACCACCACGAGGCGCCGGCCTGCTGCGTGAGCCCGGCGAACCAGCCGGCGTCGTTGGCCGAGAAGGTGCCGAGGTACTTCGTCGGGTCGGCTGCGTGGAGCTTCGTGGCCACGTCGGCGTACTCGTCCCAGGTGGTCGGGACGCTCAGGCCGTACTGGTCGAGGATGTCGGTGCGGTAGTAGGCCATCATCGGGCCGGAGTCCTGCGGGATGGCGTAGACGCCGTCGCCGCCGAGGGTCACCGACGACCAGGTGCCCTCCGAGAAGTCGCCCTCGAGGTCGGCGGCACCCTGGTCCGAGATGTCGGCGAGCGCGTCCGAGGACACGAGCGTCGGGATCTTCTGGTACTCGGCCTGGATCAGGTCCGGAGCACCGCTGCCGGCCTTGATGGCCGTGAGCAGCTTGGTGATGGCGGGGTCGCCACCGTCCTGCTTGTTGACGGTGACCTGGATGTCGGGGTTGTCCTGGTTCCAGAGGTCGACGACCTTGTCGAGGTTCGGGGCCCAGGCCCAGTAGCTGAGCTCGACGGGACCGTCGTCGGCCGCGCCTCCCCCGGCGCCGGAGCACCCGGCGGTGAGCAGTAGGGCGGCGGTCGCGACCGTGGCGACACCGAGACGGCGGAATGAGCTGCGCATTCGTCCTCCTTGAGGAAAGCAAGAGCTGTGGTGGGGCGGGACAGCGCGGGCTTCGGAGAACCACGTCGCTGTGCCTGTGAGCGGTTACAGTTACGCACAGCACTTTTGGCTTGTCAACACAGATACCGACCCTTTCGACAGTCGATACCGGTGTGTTACAACTGGGAGCGCACACAGTCAAAGGAGATCACCGCATGTCACTCGAGCTCGATGCCCGGCCCGCGCCCCAGGCCACCACGACCTGGCTGCCCGGCCGCGCCGACCTGCGCTACGGCGGGGACTACAACCCCGAGCAGTGGCCGCGCGAGGTCTGGCTCGAGGACATCGCCCTGATGAAGCAGGCGGGCATCAACCTGGTCAGCGTCGGCATCTTCTCGTGGGCGCTGCTCGAACCCCGCGAGGGCGAGTACGACTTCGGCTTCCTCGACGACCTCCTCGGCCTGCTACACGACGCCGACATCGACGTCGACCTGGCCACCCCGACGACCGTCCCCCCGGCCTGGTTCTGGAAGGCCTATCCCGACTCCCACCCGGTCACGCGTGACGGCGTCACCCTCGGCCGCGGCTCCCGCGGCATGGTCAGCCCGAGCAGCCCCGACTACCGTCGCGCGGCCCTCGCGATCACCGAGCGGCTGGCCGAGCGCTACGCGAACCACCCCGCGGTCGTGCTCTGGCACGTCCACAACGAGTACGGCGCCCCGATCAGCGAGGACTACGGCCCCCACTCGGTGCTCGCCTTCCGCACCTGGCTCGAGGAGAAGTACGTCACCCTCGACGCGCTCAACGAGGCCTGGGGCACCCGGTTCTGGGGCCAGACCTACGGCGAGTGGGACGAGATCGACGTGCCGCGCACATCCGCCACGGTCGTCAACCAGACCTCGCGCCTCGACTTCGCCCGGTTCACCTCGGACGCCCTGCTGGCCTGCTTCACCGCCGAACGCGACGCGATCAAGCGACATGCACCGCACCTCCCGGTCACGACGAACTTCATGGCCACCAACTGCCCGTCGATCGACTACTGGAAATGGGCCCGCGAGGTCGACGTCGTCGCGAACGACCACTACCTCGTGGCCGAGCGCCGCGACAACCACGTGCTGCTCGCCATGGACGCCGACCTCACCCGGTCGCTCGCCGGCGGTGCGCCGTGGATGCTCATGGAGCACTCAACCTCGGCCGTCAACTGGCAGCCCCGCAACATCGCCAAGCGCCCGGGTGAACTCGCCCGCAACGCGGCGAGCCACCTGGCCCGGGGCGCCGACGCGATCCTGTTCTTCCAGTTCCGGGCGTCGCGGTACGGCGCCGAGAAGTTCCACTCCGCGATGCTGCCGCACGCCGGCACTGCGACCCGAACCTGGCGCGAGGTCGTCGACTTCGGCGCTGACCTGGGTCGCCTCGCGGCCGTCCGCGGCAGCCGGGTGGAGGCGCGGGTCGCGATCCTCTGGGACGTCGAGTCGTTCTGGGCCCACGACCTCGAGTGGCGCCCGTCGGTCGAGCTGCAGCACCGCGAGCGCGTCGTCGCCTGGTACTCGGCCCTGTGGCACCTCGGCGTGACGGTGGACTTCCGTCACCCGCACGACGACCTGTCGGGTTACGACCTCGTGCTCGCCCCCTCGCTCTACCTGGCCGACCGGCACACCACCGACGCCCTCGGCGCGTTCGTCCGCGGGGGCGGCACCTTCGTCGCGTCGTACTTCTCGGGCGTGGTCGACGAGAACGACACCGTCCACGCCGGCGGAGCACCGGGTGCCCTGCGCGAGGTGCTCGGACTCTCGGTGCCCGAGTTCCTGCCCCTGTACGCCGACCAGGTCGTCACGCTCGACGACGGCACGACCGGCACCGGCTGGTCCGACGACATCGTGCTCGAAGGCGCCGTGGCGGTCGCGAGCTACGTCGACGGCCCGGCGGCGGGAGGTCCGGCGGTCACCCGCCACGCCCACGGCGACGGTTCGGCCTGGTACGTCTCGACGCGCACGACGGGGGCCGACCTCGAGGGGCTCGTCCGGTCGGTGCTGGACGACGCCGGCGTGCCGCTGCCGGTCGAGCAGCCCGACGGGCTCGAGGTCGTCGTGCGCCACGGGGACGACGTCGACTTCACCTTCCTGGTCAACCACGCCGAGGCCGCGACCGACGTCGCGGTCGGTCGGGGCACCGAGCTGATCACCGGCGACGCCGTCGACGGCCGCGTCGCCGTGCCCGCCGGGGCGGTCCGCGTCGTGAGCCGCCCGCGCGGCTGAGCCGCGACGCGAGGCGACCCGAGGAGGCGCGGTGCCGGCGTCGGGACCGGCACCGCGCCTCCTGCACCCACCCGTCGAGAGCCCCACCCCGCACCCGCACCACCCCGCCACACCGATCGTCAAGGAGGACGACGCGATGACAAGACCCACCACCACACCCCGGACCCGCATCGACCGGAGGGGCCGGCGCGGTCTCGTCGTCGGCGCCGCCCTCGCCACGGCAGCCTTGGGAGCCGGCCTGCTGTCGGGCGCCCCCGCGACCGCGGCCCCCGGCGGCCCGGCCTCCCGCCCGGTCGTCGTGCAGGACCCCGGCTTCGAGCAGGGCGCGGCGGGCTGGGTCTCGAAGGGGAAGGGCACCACGACGCTCGAGGCGGGTGGGCACGACTCGGCCACGCGCCTGACGCACGTGCTGTCGACGGCCGGCACGGCCACGACCAGCCAGAAGCTCAAGAAGGTCACGCCCGGCTGGTGGACCTTCTCGGCCTGGGTCAAGAGCGGTGGCGGCCTGGCCACGAGCACGCTCTCGTTGACCGGGTGCGGTACCGGCTCGAGCACGGACGCCGCGGGCACGACGGTCGTCCCCTCGACCGAGTCCGACGACGGCTGGCTGCACCTGTCGGTCTCGGCCGAGGTGACGCACAGCCAGTGCACGCCGACGCTCACCACGTCGGGCGCCGCGGGGGCCTGGGCGAGCATGGACGACGTGACCTTCACGCCCGGCCGTGTCACCCGCGACGTGCGGGGCGCCGACCTCTCGGGCCTGCCCCGCAACGAGGACCGCGGAGCCGTCTACCTCGACGCCGCCGGACGGCCCATCGACCCGGTGACGCAACTCGCCGACCATGGGGCGAACATGGTGCGGCTGAAGGTCTGGGTCGACCCGACCGACGGCTACAACGACCAGGACGACGTCGTCGCCATGGCGGCCCGGGTGAAGGCGGCGGGCATGCAGCTGCTGGTGGACTTCCACTACAGCGACCGCTGGACCGACCCGGGCGCCCAGACCATGCCGAAGGCGTGGCTCGGGCTGAGCGCCCCCGAGGTCGCCACGAAGATCCACGACCACACCCGCAGCGTGCTCGACGCCCTGGCCGCCGAGGGCATCACCGCGGACGCCGTGCAGGTCGGCAACGAGATCAACCCCGGCATGGTCTGGCCGCTGGGCCAGACCTGGGACGTCGACCCGAGCGACGGCGTCAGCGGCGCGCAATGGGACAACCTGGCGATGTTCCTCACGGCCGGTGCGACGGCTGTGAAGGAGGTCTCGCCGACGACCCGGGTGGTACTGCACCTGACGAACATCAACAACGGGATCGACGGCCTGACCTGGTGGTTCGACGAGGCCACCTCACGCGGTGTGCCGTTCGACCTGATCGGCCTTTCGTACTACGGCTACTGGCACGGCGGGCTGTCGGGCATGCAGCAGGCGGTCACGACGCTGTCCGCACGCTACGACCGCGACGTGCTGATCGTCGAGACCTCGTACCCGTGGACGCTCCAGGACGATCCCGACCACACCTGGGAGAACGTCGTCGTCGACCCGTCACAGCTGGTCGCCGGCTACCCGGCGACGCCCGAGGGCCAGGCCGCGAACTTCCGGGCGATCCAGGACGTCGTGGCGTCGGCCCCCGGTGGCCGCGGCATCGGCGTCGTCGCCTGGGAACCCGTGTGGACGGCGGTCGACGGGGCCGGCTGGGACCCGGACGACCCGACCTCGGGGAACGCGTGGGAGAACCAGGCCATGTGGGACTTCGACGGACGCCCCCTGCCCGCCCTCGACGAATACGCGGCCGACTGACCCGGGCGAACGCCGGGTGATCCCGGCCGGCCACGTCACGGACCGCGATCGGGGACCCCCAAGATGGGCTCATGCCCTCCTCCCCGCGTCCGCGAGCCCGCGTCGACCGACGCACCGTGTTGCTCGGTGTGGGCGGCGTGGCCGTCCTCGGTGCCGTGGGAGCGGGCGTGGCCCTGCGGACCGCGCGCGTGACCGGGGAGGCGCAGGTCACGCCGACCGCGCCTCCTCGGCCGGTCGACGCCCTGCGGGCCGCGCGTCCCGCCACCGTCGCGCACCGCGGCGGATCACGCGACTGGCCCGAGATGTCGCTGTTCGCCTACCGGCAGTCGGTCGCGGCCGGGGTCGACGCGCTCGAGATGTCGCTCTCCCGCACCTCGGACGGAGTGTGGTTCGGCCTGCACGACGAGACCCTCGACCGCACCTCGGGCACGTCCGGCTTCGTCGCCGCCGAGCACACCTGGAGCGAGGTGCAGCGGTACCGCATCTCGGCGGCCGGGACGAGCGACCCCGGGCAGTCGGACCAGCCCTACGCGCGCTTCGACGAGATCGTGCGCGAGTTCGGCCGCGACCACGCCCTGTTCGTCGACCCGAAGTACGTCGGGGCCGACTTCTACCCCGAGCTGTTCGAGATCGCGCGGACCCAGCTCGGCACGGCCGACCTCACGCAGACCCTGGTCGGCAAGGGCTACTGCACGCAGACCGAGTGGGGCGACCTCGCCACCGCGCGGGGATGCGAGACCTGGGGGTACTACTACGCCGACGAGCTGGCGGGCGATCCCGAGCTGCTGACCCGCACCTCCGGCTCCTGGAGCCTGCTCGGCCTCGACTGGGCCGCCCCGGCCGCCACCTGGTCGACCCTCGCGGCGACCGGCAAGCCCGTGTACGGCCACATCGTGCCCGACCTCGACGCGGCGCACACCGCCCTCGACCACGGCGCCGACGGGCTCGTCGTCTCGGGCGTCACCGAGGTCGTCGGGCCGCTCACGACCGAGGGCTGAGCCCCGACGCCCGCGGACACGGCTCGCGCCCCGCGCCTGGCGCCTGGCGTCCCCGCGGCTCAGGCCGCGGTGACGGTCACCCGTTCGGGCCGCTCGGCGTCCGCCCCGAAGACCAGCCGGCGGGTGGCAACCTTGTCGGCGAAGAACCGGTCGTGGCTGACCACGACGACCGCCCCGGGGAAGTGCTGCAGCGCCCGCTCCATCACCTGGGCGCTCGGCACGTCGAGGTGGTTGGTGGGCTCGTCGAGCAGCAGCACCGAGGCACCCGAGAGCAGGCACTGCGCCATCGCGACGCGGGCCCGCTGACCACCGGAGAGCGCGCCGATGCGCTTCTTGAGGTCGGCCTCGCTGAACTGGAACATCGCGAGGAACCGCCCGACCGACTTGCGCGTCGCGGTCAGGGCGAGGCTGTCGGGCATCGCGTTGACCGAGTGCGTGACGGTGTCGTCGTCGTCGAGTTCGGCGAGCACCTGGTCGTACGAGACCACCTTGACCCCGCCCGCCCAGGCGGCCCGACCGGCGTCCGCGCGTTCCTCGCCGGTCAGCACCCGCAGCAGCGTGCTCTTCCCGCTGCCGTTCGCCCCCGTGATCACCAGGCGGTCGCCGCGGCGCAGCTCGAAGGTGAGGTCGTCGAAGAGCGTGCGGTCGTCGCGGGCCTTGCCGAGGCCGTCGACCCGGCAGAGGACGTCCTTGACGTGCAGCCCCGAGTAGATCTCGGTGATGATCTGGTCGACGGGGCGAGGTGCCCGCGACTTCTTCACCTTGGCCAGCTGCTTGAGCAGGTCGCCGCCGTCCTGGCGCTTCGCGGCCTTCGCGGCGTCGCGGCGGTCCGAGATGCCCTCGGCCTCGAACGCGAGCAGCTCGGATTCGTGCACGAACTGCTGCTCGAGGCTCTTCAACCGGAACTGCTTCTGCACGACGTACTCGGCGAAGTCGCCCGGGTAGTCGTGCAGGTGGAAGTTCTCGACCTCGACGATGCGGGTGACGACCGCGTCGAGGAAGCTGCGGTCGTGCGACACGACGACGGCCGCGCCGTGGAAGTCGCGGAACCAGGACTCGAGCCACTCGACTCCCGCCACGTCGAGGAAGTTCGTCGGCTCGTCGAGCAGCAGCACGTCGGGGTCCTCGAGGACGATCTTCGCCAGGGCCGCCCGGTTGCGCCAGCCACCGCTGAGGTCGTCGATCGGGCTGGTGCGGTGCGCGTCGCTGAACCCGAGCACGCTCAGGGCGGTGTCGATGCGGCGCGGGTACTCCCAGCCGTCGACCCGGTCCATCTCGGCGAACAGCTCGGACTGCCGGTGGATCAGCTGGTCGAGGGCGTCCCCGCCGTCGGGGTCCATCGCGACCACGGCGATGTCGGCGTCGATCTGCGCCAGATCGGCCTCGATCGTCCGCTCGTGGGCGAAGAGTCCGGTCAGCACCTCGACGATCGTCTGTGTGCCGTCGAGCTCGGAGAACTGCGAGAAGTACCCCACCCGCACGCCCTGCTCGAGGGTGACCGTGCCCTCGTCGGGCTGCACCTGGTCGAGCATCAGCTTGAGCAGCGTGGACTTGCCGCTGCCGTTGCGACCGACGATCCCCACGCGCTCCTTCTCGTCGAGGCGGAAAAAGGCCTCGCGCACCACCGGGGTGCCGTCGAAGCGCACGGTCACGTCGTTCAGTCGGATCAGGCTCATGCGTCGATCCTCGCAGGCCGACGGAACACCCGGCGCCGCCCGGTTGTTGTCGTCGGAGGCATCGACGCGACCGCGGGCACCCGACCCCATCCGATCGCACCGACGTCGACGAACAGGAGGCATCATGTCGAACCAGTACCGGAAAGACCCCGAGGCGGTCGCCCGCCTCACCTCGACCCAGCGCCGCGTGACCCAGGGCGGCGGCACCGAACCCGCGTTCCGCAACGAGTTCTGGGACTCGAAGGACGCGGGCATCTACGTCGACGTCGTCTCGGGCGAGCCCCTGTTCGCCTCGGTCGACAAGTTCGACAGCCGCACCGGCTGGCCGAGCTTCACGCGCCCCATCGACGCCGAGCACGTCGTCGAGAAGCGCGAGGGGTTGTTCTTCAAGCGCACCGAGGTGCGCTCCACCGCCGGGGACAGCCACCTCGGCCACGTCTTCCGGGACGGCCCCACCGCCACCGGCGGGCTGCGCTACTGCATCAACTCGGCGGCTCTCCGCTTCGTCCCCTACGCCTCACTCGAAACCGAAGGATACGGTGCCTACATGACGCTCTTCTCCCCCGAATCCACCCCCGCCCCCAGCGGCACGACCGAGACCGCGATCCTCGCCGGCGGTTGCTTCTGGGGCGCCCAGCAGCTGCTGCGCCGCCGACCGGGCATCGTCTCGACCCGTGTCGGCTACTCGGGCGGCAGCGTGCCGAACGCGACCTACCGCAACCACCGCGGTCACGCCGAGGCCGTCGAGATCGTCTTCGACCCGGGCCTGACCTCGTACCGCGAGATCCTGGAGTTCTTCTTCCAGATCCACGACCCGTCGACGAAGGACCGCCAGGGCAACGACGTCGGCGACAGCTACCGCTCGGCGATCTTCTACACGAACGACGAGCAGCGTGCCACGGCCCTCGACACCATCGCCGACGTCGACGCGTCGGGCATCTGGCCGGGCAAGGTCGTCACCGAGGTCACCGCCGCGGGCGACTTCTGGGAGGCCGAGGAAGAGCACCAGGACTACCTCGAGAAGGACCCCTTCGGCTACACCTGCCACTTCGTCCGCCCGGGCTGGGTGCTGCCGAAGCGCGACCAGCAGGTCGCCGCGGGCTGACGCCCGTCAGGCCCTCAGGAGGCGCGGTGCCGGTACCCACCGGCACCGCGCCTCCTGCGTCGGGTCGCCGCTCAGCCCCAGAGGCGCGTGACGATCGAGCCCATGAGGTCGTCCGTCGGGACGTTGCGCTGGGTGACCGTGACGACGACGTCGTCGCGCACCAGGACGGTGTCGGCCATGTCGACGCCGTACATCGGGTGGGTGGTGACGTACTGGCAGAGCGTGCCGCCGTACGCCTCGGAGCAGTCGTAGACGACACCGTCGAGCCAGAACACCGAGGTGGGTTCGCGTTTCTCGGCGAGCCAGGCAGGATAGGCCGCGGCCGTCTCGGCGTCGACCGTGCCGACGTTCGCGAACAGACCCGTGATGTCGGCCCGCACGTCGGCCCAGCCACAGCGCAGCCGGTCGCCGGCGGCCACGACGTCTCGGAGATCGGCGTCGGCCGGAGGCGCGGTGGGGGTGACCGAACCCATCGGACCTCCGAAATAGGCCGGATCGTTCAGCGGGGCGTCCCGCATGGTGGCGGCGTAGGTCGCGGCGTCGACGATGTCGGTGCAGTCCGTCGGGATCGACACCGGGCGGGCCTCGGGCGTCGAGGTGGGAGCAGGCGTCGGAGTGGGCGTCGACGGGGCCGCGGGGTCCGGGGTCGTCGTGGCGGTGTCCGTGGCGGTGGGCCGGGATGCCGGGTCCTTCGTCGCGTCCGCCGGACCGGTCGTCGACGTGCAGCCGACCAGCAAGGCCGCGACCGCACCCGCGGTGGCCAGGCACGCCAGGACCGTCGTCCTGCCGTCAGGTCTCGTCATCGTCCACCCCTTCGTCGGCCCCTTCGTGAGCCCGGGCCTCCGTGGCCCGCAGGACGAGGCTAGGCGCGCAGCCGCCAGGGCACGTCGGTCGAGCGGATGACTCCGAGAATACCTCAGGATCATGTCCGGTCGGACGACCGAGGAGCCGTCGCACCTCGACGGCCTACCCTGGGGCATGCGCATCGACGACCACGGCCCCCATCGCGTCCTGCACGTCGACTCGGCCGGGCCGCGACTGTCCACCGAGACGGACGCCGTCGACCTCGTGGGCGAGGCGTTCGGGGCGGACGCGTCGGTCCTCGTCGTGCCGGTCTCCCGTCTCGACCCGGCCTTCCTCGACCTGAGCACCCGCCGGGCGGGCGAGTTCGCCCAGAAGCTCGTGAACTACCGCCTGCAGTTGGTGGTGCTGGGCGACGTCGGACGCCACGAGGCGGCGAGCGCGGCGTTCCGTGACTGGGTGCGCGAGTCCAACCGCGGGCGGCACGTCTGGTTCGTCCCCGACGAGGGCACGCTGGCCGCCCGGCTCGCCGCGACCGGACCGCGCGGGTGATCGTGAGCCGCGAGTTCGACGCGGTCCTGCTCGCGGGGGGTCGCGCCTCCCGGGTCCAGGGCGCCGACAAGACCGGGTTCACCAGCGGCGACGCGACATTGCTCGACCGGGCCGTCGAGGCCTCGGTCGGCGCCCGCACCCTCGTCGTGGTCGGCCTGCGCGACGGCCGGGTGCCGCCCGCCGGGGCACTGCTGACCCGCGAGGAACCCGCCCGGTCCGGGCCGGTGGCAGCCCTCGCGGCCGGTCTCGACGTCGTCGAGGACGCGGCGCCGTGGACCCTCGTACTGGCCTGCGACGTGCCGCGGGCACCCGAGGCGGTGCAGGCCCTGCTCGCCGGCGACGGCGACGGCGACGGCGAGCGCCGCGACGGCCTGCTGGCGGTCGACTCGGGCGGGCGACGTCAGCCGCTGCTCGGGCTCTACCGGACCGGCGCTCTCGAGACCCGACTCGCGGCGCTGCGAGCCGACGGCCCCCTCGCCGACCTCTCGCTGCGCCGTCTGCTCGACGGGCTCGACCTGCTCGAGGTGCCCGTGCCCGACGAGCTCTGCGCCGACGTCGACACCGCGGACGACGCCGACCGCCTGGGTGTCGTCCGGCGCGAGTCCGACGCGACTGGTTGAGTGTCGACCATGACCGACACACCTGCCGAACTCGACGCCTGGGCCGCACGACTCGTCCGGGCCCTGGGCCTGCCCGACGACTTCGTGGTCGACATCCCCGAGGTGCTCGACCTCGCCCGCGACGCGGCGCACGGCGTCGCCCGCCCGGCCGCCCCGCTGACGACGTTCCTCGTCGGTTACGCCGCAGGACTCGCCGGCGGTTCGCGGGCCGAGCTCGACCGTGCGGTCGCGACCGCCACCACGCTCGCCACGGCCGACCCGGCGTGACGGTCCGGCGGGCCGACTGGCGGGTCGCCCGGGCCGAGGCGGCCGACGCCGCCCGGGCCCTGCCCCGAGAGCTCGAGACCGTCCCGCTGGCCGAGTCCGCCGGCCGGACGCTGGCCCACGACGTGACCAGCCTCGCGCGCGTGCCCGGTTCCGACGTCTCGGCCATGGACGGCTGGGCGGTCGCGGGCGAGGGGCCGTGGCGCCTCGGCCCCTCCATCGTGGCGGGCCGGGTCGCCGACGGCGCCGATCCCCTGCCCCCCGGGATCGCCCGGCCGGTGACCACGGGGGCCGTCGTGCCGACCGGGACGGACCGTGTGCTGCGCTCGGAGTCCGGGCACGTGGCCGACGACGTCCTCACGGCCGACGACGATCCGCGCCGCCCGTCGCACGTCCGTCGGGCCGGGGAGGAGATCGATCGAGGCGACGCCCTGATCGCCGCCGGCACCCTCCTCACCCCGCCGCGCGTCGCCGTGCTGGCCCTCGGCGGGCACGACGCCGTGTCCGTCGTCGTGCGCCCGGCGGTGGCCCTGGCCGTGCTCGGCGACGAGGTCGTGGCCGAGGGCGTGCCCGGACGCGGGACGGTCCGCGACGTGTTCTCGGTGCCGGTGCCGCGCCTCCTCGACTCCCTCGGTGCCGCTCCCGCGACCACGACGCGCGTGCCGGACGACCTCGACGCGACGATCGCCGCGCTCGACCGTCCGGACCGTCGCCTCGTGGTGACGACGGGAGGCACCGCGCACGGCCCGACCGACCACGTCCGCGCAGCCCTGGACCGGTTGGGAGCCGAGCTGGCGGTCGACGGCCTCGCCATGCGTCCGGGGCAGCCCCTGGTCGTCGCGCGGCGGGGCGAGACGCTGTACCTGTGCCTGCCGGGCAACCCGATGGCCGCGTACGTGGGGCTCGTGGTCGTGGGGACCGCGGTGGTGGACGGCCTCCTCGGCAGGCGACCCGCGCCTCCCGGGTCCGTCACGCTCGCCGTCGACGTCGCCCACCCCCGAGCCGGAGCGCTCGTGCAGGCGTACCGGCTGACGCCGGACGGTGCCGTGCCGACCGAGCGCCAGTCGTCCGCGATGCTGCGCGGCCTGGCCGACGCCGACGGGCTGTTGATCGTGCCCGAGGGCGGGGCGCGGGCGGGCGACGTCGTCCCGTCGCTCGGCCTGCCGTGGTGAGACGCGCGCCTCGTCGGCTTTCGGATCCGGGGTTCGAGGGGTAGACCTGACCCATGGCACGCATCACGTCCCGCAAGCCGGTGACCCGCATCACGGTCGGCGACGACGGCACGGCGGGCGTCCGCAAGACCATGGACACCCTCGCCGTCGAGGAGCCGCTCGAGATCCGCGTCGGCGGCACGTCGCTCGCCATCACCATGCGCACACCCGGGCACGACTTCGATCTCGCCGCCGGGTTCCTCGTGTCCGAGGCCGTCATCTCGACCGGTGACGAGTTCTTCGCGGCCCGATACTGCGCCGGGGCCACGGCCGAGGGCCTCAACACCTACAACGTGCTCGACGTCACGCTCGCGCCCGGGGTACCCGCACCCGACCCGAGCCTCGAGCGGGCGTTCTACACGACGAGCTCGTGCGGACTCTGCGGCAAGGCCTCCATCGACGCGGTACGGACGACGTCGCAGCACGAGGTGCTGCACGACCCCCTCGTCGTCGACCCGGCTCTGCTCGCGACCTTCCCCGACCGCCTCCGCGAGGGCCAGGACGTCTTCGAGAAGACCGGCGGGCTGCACGCCGCGGCCCTCTTCGACGGTCGCACCGGCGAGCTGCTCGTCCTGCGCGAGGACGTCGGTCGGCACAACGCCGTCGACAAGGTCGTCGGCTGGGCCGTCAAGGAGGCGCGGCTGCCGTTGACCGGGACCGTCCTGATGGTCTCGGGTCGCGCCTCGTTCGAGCTCACGCAGAAGGCCTCGATGGCCGGCATCCCGGTGCTCGCCGCCGTGTCGGCGCCGTCGTCGCTCGCCGTCGACCTCGCGACCGAGCTCGGCGTCACGATCGTGGGGTTCCTCCGCGGTCGGTCCATGGTCGTGTACTCACGGCCCGACCGGCTCGGCGAGCCCGACGGGACCGAGCCCGCGGCCGACGCGAGCGTCCCCGGCGAGGCGGCCCGCGCCTCCTCGTCCTCCCCCGACTCCCCCGGTGGCGCGACGCGCGCCTCCTCGCCCGTGCCCCTGACGATCGGAACCAGACCGTGACCGAGAAACCACCCGTCTCCGACGTGACCGACGCCGACATCGAGGTCGGCCCCCCGCGCGAGTGGGCCGCCGGCGTACCCGGCGTGCTGCACTCGATGGACCCGGCCATCAAGCAGCTCGGGCTGGCCCGCACCGTCAAGCTCATGACGTCGCTGAACCAGAAGGACGGCTTCGACTGCATGAGCTGCGCCTGGCCCGACCCGAACCACCGCAAGGTGGCCGAGTTCTGCGAGAACGGCGCCAAGGCGGTCACCTGGGAGGCCAACCCGGTGCTCGTGCCCGACACGTTCTGGGCCGAGCACTCCGTGACCGACCTGCTCGACAAGACCGAGTACTGGCTCGGCATGCAGGGCCGCCTCACCAAGCCCGTGCACAAGCCGGCCGGCAGCGACCACTACCGCGAGGTGTCGTGGGACGAGGCGTTCCGCATCGTCGGCGACAAGCTCAAGTCGCTCGCCAGCCCGGACGAGGCGTCGTTCTACACGTCCGGTCGCACCTCGAACGAGGCGGCCTTCGCCTACCAGCTGTTCGTGCGCGCCTTCGGCACGAACAACCTGCCCGACTGCTCGAACATGTGCCACGAGTCGACGAGCCTCGCCATGGCCGAGGTGGTCGGCATCGGCAAGTCGACGATCGCGTACGACGACTTCGAGCAGGCCGACCTGATCGTCATCCTGGGGCAGAACCCGGGCACCAACCACCCGCGCATGCTGACGGCGCTCGAGGACGCCAAGCTCAAGGGCGCGAAGATCGTCGCGGTCAACCCGCTGCCCGAGGCAGGCCTGCGTCGCTACAAGAACCCGCAGCTGCCGCGCGGCGTCGCGGGTCGCGGCACCGAGATCGCCGACCAGTTCCTGCAGATCCGGCTCGGCGGCGACATGGCACTGCTGCAGGCCGTCGCCAAGCGCGTCCTCGAGGCCGAGGACGCCGCCCCCGGCACGGTGCTCGACCACGAGTTCCTGGCCGAGCACACCGTCGGCCTCGAGGCCTTCCGCGAGCACATCGCGCAGGTCGACGACGACGAGGTGCTGCTGGCGACCGGGCTCGACCGCGCCGAGATCGACGAGCTCGCCGACCGCTACCTGTCCTCGGACCGCGTGATCATCACCTGGGCGATGGGCATCACGCAGCACCGCAAGGCCGTCGACACCATCAAGGAGATCATCAACCTGCTGCTGCTCCGCGGCAACATCGGCAAGCCGGGTGCCGGGGCGTCGCCGATCCGCGGGCACAGCAACGTGCAGGGCGACCGCACGATGGGCATCTGGGAGCAGGTCTCGGACGAGTTCCTCGACGCCCTGCAGAAGGAGTTCCGCTTCGACCCGCCGCGCGAGCACGGCGTCGACGCCCTCAAGGGCATCAAGGCCATGCAGGAGGGGCGGATCAAGTTCTGGATGGGCATGGGCGGCAACCTCGTGGCCGCGATCTCGGACACCCAGCTCGCCGAGGCCGCGATGCGCGGGACCGACATGACGGTGCAGGTGTCGACGAAGCTGAACCGTTCGCACGCCGTCGTCGGTGCCGAGGCGCTCATCCTGCCGACGCTCGGCCGGACCGAGATCGACGTGCAGAAGGCCGGGCCGCAGTTCGTCTCGGTCGAGGACACCGTCTGCTCGGTGCACGGCAGCCACGGCCAGGTGCCGCCCGTCGCGCCCGACCTGCTCAGCGAGGTCGCCATCGTCAGCCGTCTGGCGCAGGCGACGCTCGGCGACCGGGCCGACCTCGAGATCGACTGGCAGGGCTTCGAGGACGACTACGACACGCTGCGCGACCACATCAGCCGCGTCGTGCCGGGCTTCGAGCGCTACAGCGAGCGGGTACGCAGCCGTGACGGGTTCGTCCTGCCGAACGGGCCGCGCGACTCGCGGACGTTCGCGACGAAGGCCGGCAAGGCGATCATCACGGTCAACGACCTCGAGCGCGTCGAACGCCCCGAGGGCACGCTGCTGCTGCAGACCCTGCGCTCGCACGACCAGTACAACACCACGATCTACAGCCTCAACGACCGCTACCGCGGCATCAAGAAGGGTCGGCACGTGGTGTTCGTCAACCCGCTCGACCTGGACGACCTCGGTCTCGTCGACGGCCAGAAGGTCGACGTGGCGACGGTCTGGACCGACGACGTCGAGCGGGTGCTGCGCGACTACCGCATCGTCGCCTACCCGACGGCCCGAGGGTGCGCCGCGGCGTACTTCCCCGAGGCGAACGTGCTCGTGCCGCTCGACAGCGCGGCGATCGGCAGCAACACGCCCGTGTCGAAGGCGGTGCTGGTGCGCGTGACGCCGGCGGCGGTGCCGGTCGGGGTCTGAGACGGGGCCGCCGGGTCAGCGCGCGGCGGCTCGGACGGCGCTCACCGCGGCGACGACGCCGCCGTCCCAGGGGGCGCCGTGTCCCGGCAGCACCCAGGTCGCACCGGTCTCGAGCAGGGCGTCGAGCGACGCCAGGGCCTGCTCGGGCTCGTCGGTGAACGGAGCCGGTGCGGGCCCGACGTGACCGGTCGTCACGTGGCGCGTGGTCAGGGCGTCGCCCACGAAGACGGCGTCGACGCTCGGGACGAAGACGGCGGTGCTGCCCTCGGAGTGCCCGGGCATCGGGATGACCCGAGGCGAGCCCGGCAGGTCGAGGGTCTCTCCGCCGTGCACCTCGACGACCTCGGTGAGCCAGGCGGTCTTCGCCCCGCCCTTGCGCAGGCTGTAACCGGCGAAGCCCAGCAGGGGGCCGAGCTTCATCGGAGGCATGCCGTTCTTCGGCTTCGGTCCGCCCTTCGCCCGGGACGCGTCGGCCGCGTGGACGTACACGGGCACCCCGTGGTCGCGTCGCAGCCGTTCGGCGAAGCCGACGTGGTCGGAGTCGCCGTGGGTGAGGACGACGCCCTTCACGTCGGCCAGGGTGCGTCCGACGGCGGCGAGTTCGGTGACGAGTTCGGACCAGAGGCCGGGCAGGCCGGCGTCGATCACGGTCACGCCCTCGGGCGTGACGACGAGGTAGGCGGCGACGATGTCGTTGCCGATGCGGTGGAGGGAGGGTGCGAGTTCCATGATGGCTACGGTACTTAGCCATCATGGCTATTGTCAATAGCTATACTCGACGGATGCCCACACCGGACCGCACCTCGCTCGACGCCATCCTCCTCGCCGCCCGCGAGCTGCTCGAGGACGACGGCCCCGCCGGCCTGACGATGGCCGCCGTCGCGGCGCGGGTCGGCGTGCGCGCCCCCTCGCTCTACAAGCGGGTCGAGAACCGGGAGGCGCTGCTGCGGTCGGTCGCGGAGGCCACCCTCACCGACCTGGCCGCGCGGCTCGACGGGGCGGGGTCGGCCCGCGAGGTGCTCGACACCTTCCGCGCCTTCGGTCACGAACGCCCGGCTGCGTTCCAACTGGTCATGACGCCCGGACCCGGCGTCCCCACCGCGCGACGCGAGTTCGGCGCCACGGCGAGCGCCGCCGCCCTCCGGGTCGGCGAGCAGCTCGTCGGGCCCGCGCATGCCCTCGACGCCGCCCGCACACTCACGGCGTGGGTGGCGGGCTTCGTCATCATGGAACTCAACGGCGGCTTCCAGCTGGGCGGCGACGTCGACGAGGCCTGGGACTTCGGGGCCGGGCGCGTCCTGGCGGCCCTCGCCGCGCCTCCTGCGGTCTAGTCCGGCTCGACCGCCCGGCCTGCCGCTCCGCTCAGCCGAGCGGCGCGTGCGGGTACGAGGAGGCGCGGTGCTGGAACTCGAGGATCGCCTCGTTCTCGACCCGCCCCTCCGCGATCTCGATGGCCCGGCGGATGGTGTCCGACGACGCCCACGAGGTCGGCCCCTCCATGACGGTGCGCAGGAACGGCAGGAGGGCCTCGCTGATCTCCCACGTCGTGGAGTTCCAGAGCAGTGACGGGCTGTGGTCGACGGCGTAGTAGTTCGTGGTCGCGCCGACGGTGACGAGCGGCTCGGCGAAGGTCGTGGCCCGGGCCCAGTCGAAGCCCATGCCCTCGTCGACCGAGACGTCGACGATCAGGCTGCCGGGACGGAAGGCGTCGAGATCGGTCTCCCGCAGGTAGGTGAGCGGGGCGTTCGGGTCCTGGAGGGTGCAGTTGACGACGATGTCGGCGGCGGCGAGGAACGGAGCGAGGGCGACCGGCCCGTCGGGGGTGTTCACGGTGCTGGCGCCGGGCGTCTCGGCGTCGTGCTCGAACTGGAAGATGTCGACCGACGGGATCGGTGAGCCGACGGCGGCGATGTTGCGGTTCGTCAGCACGCGGACGTCGTGGATGCCGTGGGCGTTGAGAGCCGTGACCGCGCCGCGAGCGGTGGCGCCGAAGCCGATGACGACGGCACTGAGACGGCGGCCGTAGTCGCCGGTCGAGCCACAGAGCTGGAGGGCGTGCAGCACCGAGCAGTAGCCGGCGAGTTCGTTGTTCTTGTGGAAGACGTGCAGGCCGTAGCCGCCGTCGGGCTGCCAGTGGTTCATGGCCTCCCACGCGATCAGGGTGAGGCGTTTGTCGATGGCGAGTTGAGTGATCTCGCGGTCCTGGACGCAGTGCGGCCAGCCCCAGAGGGTCTGGCCGTCGCGGAGGCCCTCGAGGTCGGCGGCCTGCGGCTTGGGCAGCAGGACGATGTCGTTGTCGGCGACGATCTGCTCACGGTCGGCCAGGGCGACGAGGGGTTCGAGGTCGGTGTCGGGGATGCCGAAGCGCAGGCCGTAGCCGCGCTCGAGGGTCATGTTTGCCCGCAGATCGGCGTCGATGCGGTCGAGGTGGGCGGGGTGGATCGGCAGGCGCCGCTCGTCGGGCTTGCGCGAGGTGGCCAGGACGCCGAGGCGCAGCAGTGCGGGGGTGCCGGAGGTGGTGCCGGTGGGCGTGAAATCCGTTTGGCTCATGCTTGAGAGTAGATGAGTGGCGCTCGCCCCCGAGCCGGAGGGTCAGTTGTTGAAGCGGAACTCCACCACGTCGCCGTCCTGCATGACGTATTCCTTGCCCTCGATGCGGGCCTTGCCGGCCGAGCGCGCCTCCGCGATGGAGCCGGTCTCGACCAGGTCGTCGAACGAGATGACCTCGGCCTTGATGAAGCCCTTCTCGAAGTCGGTGTGGATGACTCCGGCGGCCTGCGGGGCCTTCCAGCCCTTGCCGATCGTCCAGGCGCGGGTCTCTTTCGGGCCCGCCGTCAGGTAGGTCTGCAGCCCCAGCGTCTCGAACCCGATGCGGGCGAGCTGGTCCAGACCGGACTCGTCCTGCCCGAGCGACGCGAGCAGCTCGGCGGCGTCCTCGTCGTCGAGGCCGATCAGTTCGGACTCGACCTGCGCGTCGAGGAAGATCGCCTCGGCCGGCGAGACCAGCGCCTGCAGCTCGGCCTTGCGCGCCTCGTCGGTGAGGACGGCCTCGTCGACGTTGAAGACGTAGATGAAGGGCTTAGCGGTGAGCAATCCCAGCTCGCGGATCGGCTCGAGGTCGATGCTCGTGGCCGAGAGCGCCTCGCCGCGCTGCAGGGCGTCGCGGGCGGCGACCGCCGTCTCGTGCACGATCGGCTCGACGCGCTTCAGCCGCAGCTCTTTCTCGTACCGGACGAGCGCCTTCTCGACCGTCTCGAGGTCGGCGAGGATCAGCTCGGTGTTGATCGTGCCCATATCGCTCTCGGGGTCGACCTTGCCGTCGACGTGCACGACGTCGGGGTCGTCGAAGCCGCGCACGACCTCGGCGATGGCGTCGGCCTCGCGGATGTTCGCCAAGAACTTGTTGCCGAGACCCTCGCCCTCGCTCGCCCCCTTGACGATGCCGGCGATGTCGACGAACGACACCGGCGCGGGCAGGATCTTCTCGCTGCCGAAGAGACCGGCCAACACCTGGAGGCGCGGGTCGGGCAGGTTGACGATGCCCACGTTGGGTTCGATGGTCGCGAACGGATAGTTCGCCGCCAGCACCTGGTTCTTGGTCAGGGCGTTGAACAGGGTGGACTTGCCGACGTTGGGCAGTCCGACGATCGCGATAGTGAGAGCCACGAGGGTCAAGCGTACCGGCCCTGTCGAGCCGCGCCGTCGGCGTCGAGCCGGCTGGGGACGGAACGGCATCCGACCGTGCCTGGGGAGGCGGTGTCGGAGGCGCGTGAGAGCATGAGTCAATGCCCATCGACTTCACCGCGATCGACTTCGAGACCGCGAACTCGAGCAGCGCCAGCGCCTGCTCCGTCGGCCTCGTCAAGGTCCGCGACGGGGTCGTCGTCGACAAGGTCGGCTGGTTGATCCAGCCACCGGCCGGGCACGACGAGTTCTCCGAGTGGAACACCCGCATCCACGGCATCGTCGCGAGCGACGTGATCGGCGCGTTCGGCTGGGCCGAGCAGTTCGAGCTGCTCGCCGACTTCGCCGGCGACGACGTCTTCGTCGCCCACAACGCCGGCTTCGACATGGGCGTCATCAAGGCGGCCTGCGCCGCCACCGGGCTCACCCCTCCCCCGTGGTCGTACCTCTGCAGCCTGCAGGTCGCCCGCAAGACCTACTCGCTCGACTCGTACCGGCTCCCGGTCGCCGCGACGGCCGCCGGCTTCGACGCCTTCTCACACCACGACGCCCTCGCCGACGCCGAGGCCTGCGCGGCCATCGTTGCCCACGCGGCGCTGTTCCACGGCGCCTCCGACCTCGGCGAGCTCGCGGCCACCGCGTCGGTCAAGGTCAAGGTGCTGCAGCCGGCCGGGGCACCGACGGCATCCGCCGTCCCTCGCGCCGATCGGCGCCCGATGGCCTTCGGCTGAGCCCCTCCGCGCTCCTCCACGTCGACGCCTCCGCGGCGCGCCGACCTCTCCTGCTCCGTCCGTGGCGACCACCGACCGGTGTCGGTGGCCGCTGCCACACTGCCGTCATGCCCCTCCCGCTCGCCCTGTTCCTCACCCTGCTGCTCGGCCTCTTGCTCGGCGTCGCCGTCGGGATGCTCGTCGCCCGAACACGCGCGGCCGAAGCGACGGCACGCCTGTCGTCCGACCTCGCCGCAGCGCGGGCCCTGGCCGACGCGTCACGCGAGCGCCTCGAGGGTCAGGACGACCAGTACCGACGCCAGATCGCGCAGCAAGAAGACCGCCTCCGCGAGTTCCAGGACCGCCTCCGCGACGTCCGCATCGCCGAGGCCGAGAGGGCACGCGCCGACGGTCAGGTGCTCGTCGCGCTCAGCCCGGTGGCCGAGAGCCTGCAGGCCGTTCAACAGAAGGTGGCCGAGCTCGAGGCCGAACGCACCCTCCAGTACGGCGCCATCAGCGAGCAGCTGCGCACCGCGGCCGAATCGGGCGAGCGGCTCCGCGGGACGGCCGAGTCGCTCGCCTCGGCGCTGAAGTCGAACAGCACGCGCGGCGTCTGGGGTGAGACCCAGTTGCGCAACGTCGTGCAAGCCGCGGGCCTCGTCGAGCGCGTGGACTTCGACGTGCAGACGTCGATCTCGTCCGACGCGGGCTCCGGTCGGCCCGACATGGTGGTGCACCTCCCCGGGGGCAAGAACATCGCGGTCGACGCCAAGGTGCCGTTCTCGGCCTACCTCGAGGCCAGCGCCATCCCCGCCTCCGCCACGGGCGACGAGGGCGCCCGACGCGACCGACTCGTGCGGCAGCACGTCAAGGCACTGCGCGCCCATGTCGACGCCCTGGCGGGCAAGACCTACTGGGCCGGGCTCGACTCCTCACCCGAACTCGTCATCGCGTTCATCCCGAGCGAGTCGCTCGTGTCGTCCGCCCTCGAGGCCGACCCGGCCCTGATGGACTACGCGTTCCAGAAGCGCGTCGCCCTGGCATCGCCCGTGACCCTCTGGTCGGTGCTCAAGACCGTCGCGTTCAGCTGGCAGCAGGACGTCGTCACCGCCGAGGCGAAAGAGCTGTTCGACCTCAGCCGCGAGCTCTACGGGCGACTGTCGACCATGGCAGGTCACGTCGACAAGCTCGGCCGGTCGTTGCGCGCCGGCGTCACCGACTACAACCGGTTCGTCGGGTCGCTCGAACGGACGGTCCTCCCGTCGGCCCGTCGGCTCAGCATGCTCGACGAGTCCAAGGTCCTCGCGACCCCGACGACCGTCGAGGAGTCACCGCGCGAGCTCACCGCACCCGAACTGGCGTCGGCACTCGACGAGAGCAGCACCGACCGCGACTGAGCCCGACACGACGAACGCCCGACCGCGGCCGGGCGTTCGTCGTGTCATGAGGCGGCGTGGAGGTCAGGCCTTCTCGCCGTACCACTTCGAGACGAGGTGGTCGGCCTCGACGCGACGGATGGTGCCCGAGTGCGAGCGCAGCACGATGCTCGACGTGCGGATCATGCCCTGCTTGCGCGTGACTCCGGCGACGAGGGCGCCGTCGGTGACCCCGGTGGCGACGAAGTACGCGTTGTCGCCCGTGACGAGGTCGTCCTGGTCGAGCACGCGGTCGAGGTCGTGACCGGCGTCGATCGCCTTCTGGCGCTCGGCGTCGTCCTTCGGAGCGAGACGAGCGAGGATCAGACCGTCGAGGGCCTTGACCGCGCACGCCGTGATGATGCCCTCGGGGGTGCCGCCGACGCCGACGCACATGTCGATGCGCGAGTCGGGACGGGCTGCGTTGATGCCGCCGGCGACGTCCCCGTCGAGCAGCAGCCGGGTCGAGGCGCCCACGGCCCGGATCTCGGCGATCAGGTCGGCGTGACGCGGGCGGTCGAGGACGGCGATCTGCATGTCCTCGACCGCGATGCCCTTGGCCGCGGCCAGGGCGGTGATGTTCTCACCGATCGGACGGTCGAGGTCGATGATGCCGCGGCCCTCGGGACCGGTCACGATCTTGTCCATGTAGAAGACGGCGCTGGGGTCGTACATGCTGCCGCGGTCGCTGACGGCGATGACCGACAGGGCGTTCATGCGGCCGGCCGCGGTGAGGCTCGTGCCGTCGATCGGGTCGACGGCGATGTCGCAGGCCGGACCGAAACCGTTGCCGACGTGCTCACCGTTGAACAGCATCGGGGCTTCGTCCTTCTCGCCCTCGCCGATCACGACGACACCGTCGAACGCGACGGTACCCAAGAACTTGCGCATGGCATCGACCGCAGCCTTGTCGGCGGCGTTCTTGTCGCCCTTGCCGATGAACGGAGCGGAACGGATCGCGGCCGCCTCGGTGGCCCGGACCAGTTCCATGCCCAGGTTGCGATCGGGGTGCGAATAAAGGGTTCCGGAATCCGTGTCAGCCATGTCGACGACCTTACTCGGATCAGGGCTTACATGAGGCGCGTTTTAATGACATTCTGAATGGCAACCTTCAGCGCGACATTCCGCGTACCTCATCTCGTCGACTCTCGTCGAAAGGCTGTTCATGCCCCCCTCCTTCCCGTGGCGACGCCGAGTCACGGCCCTCGCCGTGGTGTCGACCGCGCTCGCCTCCGGCGCCGTCTCCGCGTCGGCCGCCCCGTCGGTCTCCGACGCCGATCTCACCCTCACGATCGAGTCCTCCGAGGACGGCCACGGTCCGTTCACCCCGGGGGACGACACCCCGGGGGCGGACTCCTCCGCGAACAACGGACGCGTCCGGACGGCGGACGCCGTCACGTGGTCGGTTCTGCTCGGGGCCCGTTCGGGCCGAGCCGACGACGTCGTGCTCGAGCTCGACGCCGTCTCGGGTTCCGTCTTCTCCGACCTGCCCGACCAGTGCGGCGCGGGTTCCCGGGTCACCCCCGAGCACCTCACCTGCCGCATCGGGTCTCTCGAGCGAGGACTCCTCGCCATCCCGATCGTGACCTGGGTGCCCCAGACCGCTCCGGCGAATTCGATCGCCGCCGTCGCCGGGCAGCTGGCCGCGGCGGATTCCGTCCCCGTCCCCGCGACGTCCGACGACGTCGTCGTCAGTGCCGCCCCCCGGTGGGACCTCGCGGCGTCGACGGTCGTGCCGGACTTCTCCGAGACGGTCGGGCCCGACGGCGTCACGCCGGGGTTCCGCATCGTCTATCCGGTGCTGCTGCACGGCGACGGGCTGCAGCCCGAACAAGGCACCCTCGGGCTCGAGTCCCTCGGGGGCGGCATCTCGTTCGTCGACGACGTCTCGAGGATGTACGGCTCGAACAGCAGTCCGGCGGTCCTGTCACCCCTCGACGACGCACCCGCCTGCGGGCTCAACACCGGACAGGTGGCCGGGGCACCGGGCGGTCGCGGCGGTGGGACGGACGCCGTGGTCGACTCCGGCGAGTTCACGTGCACGCAATCCGGTCCGGGTGAACCCGTCACGGTGAGCATCGCCGGCATCGATTCGTCCCTGGCCTCCGTCCCGTCTCGGTCCGTCTCGGGCACGCCCATCACCGGCGGCGTCAAGCCGTACGTCGTCTCCGGCTACGTGAGCCTGTGGGTGCCGCGACCCGCGGCGGGCGACTCCTTCACGGCCCGCAACGTGTACAGGGATCTCGTGGCGTCCTCCGTCTCGGGGCAGTCCAACTACCTCGACGGCTCGGAGCCCTGGAACAACAACGTGGTCGACCGGAACATCGGCGAGTTCACCGGCCTTCAGGGCTCGCAGCGGTACTTCGGAGCCGAGCAGGGCACGGCCACGACCTGGAACGCCTCGGGCAAGTACGACCAGCCCTACGTCACCCCCGGCCAGGACCTCGTCATCCGGGGCACCTTGCGCAACGCCGGCACGACGACCTGGTCGGGCACGAAGCTCTGCACCGTCTTCGACCGGGACGTCCAGTCCCTCCGGCAGGTCGGAGCGAACTGGGCCGTCTCCTCGGTCCGCGCCACGACCGGTCGCCCCGCCTTCGCCGCGTTCGGTGCCGACGATCCTTCTGACCTGCGGGACGCCGAGTGCGGCTCCGGCGACGACTGGTACGACGACCCGACCGACGTCCCCGGTGGCCCGGAGGCCGTCGGCAAGGTGGTCTGGTCGTTCGACCACCCCGGAGACGCGACCATCGGCTTCAACGTCTTCGTCTCGCTGCACGACGACCTCCCCGATCTGCAGCGCGTCCGATCCTTCACGAGCGTGCAGCGGGTGACCGACGGACCGTGGGTGAACGACCGCAACCCGGCGGACGAGGCCAACGGCGGCTGGGCGGACTTCCTCACGATGACCGCAGACCTGGCCCGGGTCACCACGAAGGTCGTCGACCCGGGGCACGATGCGGACGACACCCCCGACGCGACCCGTTTCGCGCGCGCAGGCGAGACCGTGACGTTCGCAGTCTACCCGACGGTCACGAACGCCACCGGGAACGGTCTGCCGGGCGACCTCCTGGTCACCGACCTGCTGCCACCGGGTGCGTCCTACGTCGAGGGCAGCGCCTCCCGTCGGCCGGAGTCCGTCGTCGACGAGACGGGTGCCGACGGTGTCCTCCAGCAGCGCATCACCTGGCGCTTCCCGGACGTCCGCCCCAACGACGTCCTGCCGGCCGTGACCTTCGACGTCGTCCTCGGGGCGGCCGTCGGCCCCGTCGTCTCGACCGCCTCCGTGGTGTGGGACCGTGACGTGTCCGACGACCCCCGCAAACAGGCGACCCGGGGGCTCCATGTCCTGGCCGGGGCGGGCTTCAACGTCGGCGAGACCGTCGACGCGGAACGACACGTCCTCGGAGACGAGGTGACGTTCACCCTGCGCTACCAGAACCTGGCGCCGACCGACATGAGCTCGTCCGCCCTGGTGGCCGTCCTGCCCCACGATGCCGACGGTCGGGGAACCGCCGTCGGAACACGCGTCGAACTGGTCGGGCCCGTCGCTGCAGCATCGAGCCGCGAGGAGGTGCGATACACGGCGGCCGCCGCGTCGAGCGTCCCGAGCGACCCCGGCGACGACGGACCCACCTGGTGCACCGTCGACCTGTTCGGGTCGGTCGGCTGTCCGTCGTCATGGGCCGAGGTGACGGCCGTGCGCATCGACACCGACGACGCCGTGGCACCGTCACAGATCGTCCGGCACGACCTGGTGGTCCGGGTGGCCGAGAGTGGTGCTCGAGACGCCGTCCTGGCCTCCGACTTCACTCTTCGCACGCCCGACATCTCGACCGCCCTGTCGTCCCAGGTGGTCTCGACGACGTTCGTGTCGGGCTCGATCGGCGACCAGGTGTGGGCCGACGTCGACGGCGACGGACTCCAGGGCGACGAGCCGGCAGTGGCCGATCTGCACCTCGTCCTGACCGGAGTGGACGATCGGGGCGACGACGTCGACCGCGAGACGACGACGGATGCTGAAGGTCGGTACGAGTTCGACGCGCTCCGGCCCGGCACGTACGTCCTCGACGCCGGTGCCGCGAGCCGTGTCTGGACCTCAGCACATCAGGGCGACGATCCCCGGCGAGACTCGGACGTCGACGAGAAGGGCCGGGCCACGGTCCGCATCGACCGGGTCGAGGATTCCGACGGCGACCTGGTGAGCGTCACGTCCACGTCGGACGTCGACGCCGGCCTGATCCCCGACCTGCCCGTGATCGACCCCCCGGTCACCGAGCCTCCGGGCGACGAAGACCAGGGTGATTCCGGCGACACCACGACGCCCGGAGGCGCTGGGCCGGTGGACGCCTCCGACTCGGGATCGGGTCCGACCCCTGCTCGGCTCGCCTTCACCGGCACGTCGGCAGCCCTCCTCGCGGGCGGTCTCACCCTGGGCATCGCTCTGCTCGCCCTCGGGGTCCTGACGGTCCGCCGACGCCGACTCGAGAGGTGATGCGACGCGGGGTCGGGTGCGACACACGAAGCACCCGGCCCCGCGGTGGTCCGAACGGGCCATGCGGTGGTCCCCGGAGCTCCTCGGCACGGGGCACGAGGCACAGCACCCGTCGGTAGGCTGATGACGCAGCCCGAACCAGACCACGGTCACCGATCGAAGGAGATTCCATGCCCGTCGCAACCCCCGAGCAGTACGCCGAGATGCTCGACAAGGCGAAGAACAAGGGCTTCGCCTACCCCGCCATCAACGTGTCCTCGTCGCAGACGATCAACTCCGTGCTGCAGGGCCTCACCGAGGCGGGCAGCGACGGCATCATCCAGGTCACCACCGGCGGCGCCGACTACTTCGCCGGCCACACCGTCAAGAACCGTGCTGCGGGGGCCATCGCCTTCGCGAAGTTCGCGACCGAGGTCGCGAAGAACTACCCCGTGACCGTCGCCCTGCACACCGACCACTGCCCGAAGGACGCCCTCGACGGCTTCGTGCTGCCGCTGATCGCCGCCTCCGAAGAAGAGGTCCGGGCCGGTCGCAACCCGCTGTTCCAGTCGCACATGTGGGACGGTTCGGCCGTCCCGCTCGATGAGAACATCTCGATCGCCCAGGACATGCTGAAGCGCACCAAGGCGATCAACGCCATCCTCGAGGTCGAGATCGGCGTCGTCGGCGGCGAAGAAGACGGTGTCCAGCACGAGGGCACCAACGACGCGCTTTACACCACGGTGGGCGACGTCACCCGCGTGGTCGAGGCGCTCGGCCTCGGCGAGCACGGCCGCTACATCGCTGCGCTCACCTTCGGCAACGTGCACGGCGTGTACAAGCCGGGCAACGTCAAGCTGCGACCCGAACTGCTCGGCGAGATCCAGCAGGGCATCCAGGAGAAATTCGGCACGGCCGACAAGCCCCTCGAACTCGTCTTCCACGGTGGCTCGGGATCGTCCGACGCCGAGATCGCCGAGGCCGTCTCGAACGGTGTCGTGAAGATGAACCTCGACACCGACACGCAGTACGCCTTCAGCCGTTCCATCGCCGACACGGTCCTGAAGAACTACGACGGCTTCCTCAAGGTCGACGGCGAGGTCGGCAACAAGAAGCAGTACGACCCCCGCGCCTGGGGCAAGGTCGCCGAGACCGCCATGGCCGCCCGCGTCGTCGAGGCGACGAAGCAGCTCGGGTCGTACGGTCAGTCGGCGAGCTGACCCGCGCCTCCTGGTCGCACGACGAAGCCCCCGAGCGAGTGCTCGGGGGCTTCGTCGTCGAGACGTGCGGCGAGGATCAGTTCGACCCCGAGAAGTAGTCGTTCGTGAAGCTCTGCATCGCTTCGGCGAAGGCTGGATCGCCCATCAGGATGGCCGCCGCTCCGAACCCCTGCACGAGACCGAAGACGACACCGGCGACGAGGGGCACGACGAATCCGAGACGCCCGGCGCGCAGCCGCCGGAGGGTCCACCAGGTCGAGACGGCGAAGAGCGCCACGGCCAGAACGGCCATGACGACACCGAAGGTCTGCAGCGCGGCCGACGAGCCGAACCCCGAGAGATCGAGCCCGAACGTCTCGAACTGGGCGAGCTGCGTCGTCGCGTAGCCGGGCACGCGGGCGACGGCCTGGATCGCTCCGAAGGCCCCCAGCCCGATCAGGGCGAACGTCGCCACCCGGTCGATGCGGCGCCCGGTCGTGAGCGCAGGAGGCGCGGTGCGGGTCTCGTCACCGGGGCGGACGTCGGTCGAGACCGCGGGCCGCGCGTCCTGGTCGGCGACCCGCGCCTCCTCGGCGCTGTCGGCCTCGGCCGTGACCGGATTCACCCAACCCTCGGGGGCGTACTCGCCGTAGCGCGGCTTCGGACGGTCGTCGGTCATCGGGTGCGACCGCCGAGGCCGCGCGCGTCGACCTGGCCCGTCGCGTCTTTCCGGAGTTCTTTCGGGAGCGAGAACATCAAGTCCTCTTCGGCCGTGACGACTTCTTGGACGTCGACGTAGCCGGCGTCGGACAGGTCGGCCAGCACCTCGTCGACGAGGACCTCGGGCACCGACGCGCCGGAGGTGACCCCCACCGTCTCGACGCCGTCGAGCCACTCCTGCTTGATCTCGTTCGTGTAGTCGACGCGGTAGGCGGCCTTGGCCCCGTGCTCGAGGGCGACCTCGACGAGACGCACGCTGTTCGAGCTGTTCGCCGAGCCGACGACGATGACGAGATCGGCGCCCTGGGCGACCTTCTTGATCGCGACCTGGCGGTTCTGCGTGGCGTAGCAGATGTCGTCGCTCGGCGGGTTCTGGATGCTCGGGAAGCGCTCGCGCAGACGACGCACGGTCTCCATCGTCTCGTCGACGCTGAGGGTGGTCTGCGACAGCCAGACGAGGTTGTCGGGATCGGCGACGACGAGGTCGTCGACCTCGCCCGGGTTCTGCACGAGGGTCGTACGGTCCGCCGCGTGACCCATCGTGCCCTCGACCTCTTCGTGCCCGGCATGGCCGATGAGGATGATGTGACGGCCCTGGTTGCCGAAGCGGACGGCCTCGCGGTGCACCTTCGTGACGAGCGGGCAGGTCGCGTCGATGGCCTGCAACTCGCGATCGGCCGCACCCTTCACGACGGCCGGCGAGACGCCGTGCGCGCTGAAGACGATGTGCGACCCCTGGGGGACCTCGTCGACCTCGTCGACGAAGATCGCTCCCTGGCTCTCGAGGGTCGCCACGACGTGGACGTTGTGGACGATCTGCTTGCGGACGTAGACGGGAGCACCGTAGTGCTCGAGCGCCTTCTCGACCGCGATGACGGCTCGGTCGACGCCGGCGCAGTACCCGCGAGGTGCCGCGAGCAGCACCCGCTTGCGTCCGTTGACGGGGGTATCCTTTAGCCTGTTCCGCACCGCAGGAACACGCGGTGTCGGCAGGTCGATGGCGAGGGCGCCGTTGGAGATGTGGCTCACCCGACGAGTCTAGGTGTGCCGGACTGGTCACGTACTGGGAGCGACCGCACGAACGGTCGATCGCCCCGGGCCGTCGCTCGTCCTGCCGGTGTCGACCACCCCCTCGAACGGAGCTCCATGACGATCGTTCCCCCTCCTCCCACGGCCGAGTCCCCGTGGCCCGTCGGGCTCCTCGCGAGCAAGGTGCGCGACTGGATCGATCGTCTCGGCACGGCCTGGGTCGAGGGCGAGATCACCCAGTGGAACGTCTCCGGGGGCAACGTCTACGGCAAGCTCCGCGACCTCGAACAAGACGCCACCGTGTCGTTCTCCATCTGGTCCAGCGTGAAGTCGCGGGTGCCCGCCGACCTCAAGCAGGGCGACCGCGTCATCGCCGCCGTCAAGCCGAACTACTGGGTCAAGGGCGGCAGCCTCACGATGCAGGTGTTCGACATGCGTCACGTCGGGCTCGGCGACCTCCTCGAGCGACTCGAACGCCTCCGCCGCCAGCTCACGGCAGAGGGGCTCTTCTCCCCCGAGCGCAAGCGGGCCCTGCCGTTCCTGCCCGGATGCATCGGCCTGGTCACCGGCAAAGACAGCGACGCCGAGAAAGACGTCCTGCGCAACGCCCAGCTGCGGTGGCCCTCGGTCTCGTTCCGGGTGGTTCACGCGGCGGTGCAGGGCGACCGCATGGTCGGCGAGGTCACGGCGGCGATCCAGCGTCTCGACGCCGACGACGAGGTCGACGTCATCATCGTCGCCCGAGGCGGGGGCGACTTCCAGAACCTGCTCGGCTTCAGCGACGAGGGACTCGTCCGCGCCGTCTCGGCATGCACGACACCGGTCGTCAGTGCGATCGGGCACGAGGCCGACCGGCCGCTGCTCGACGACGTCGCCGACCTGCGTGCGTCCACACCCACCGACGCCGCCAAACGGGTCGTCCCCGATGTGACCGAAGAACTGTCGCGCGTGCAACAGGCGCGCACCCGCATCGGCGTGCGTCTGACCTCGCTGGTCGCCACCGAGATCGACCGACTCGAACAGATCCGCAGCAGGCCCGTGCTCGCCTCACCCCAGACCCTCGTCGACGTCCGGGCCGACGAGGTCGTCCGGGCGGTCGCACGGGGTGAAGAACTCGTCGGGCGGGCCGTCGAGAGGGCGCACACCCGGGTCTCCGAGCTCACGGCGCAACTGCGCGCCCTGTCGCCGCAGGGCACGCTGCGCCGCGGCTACGCGATCGTGCAGCTTCCGTCGGGCGGCGTGCTGCGCTCCCCCGACGAGGCCCCCGCCGAGACGCGCCTCCTCGTGACCACCGACGGAGGCGCGGTGGGCGCCGTCAGCACCGGCGCCTCCTCCCCAGGCTCCGACGCGGCGGGCGACTCCTCGCCCGTGGCGTCTGCCGCGTCCGCCGTCAGCACCCCTCGTTAGGATCGTCCCGTGGACACCACCCCGACCAGCACCCCGCCCGACGTCTCCTCGCTCAGCTACGAGCAGGCCCGCGACGAGCTCGTGTCCGTCGTGAACGAACTCGAGCAGGGCGCCTCGACCCTCGAACGCTCGCTCGCCCTCTGGGAACGCGGTGAGGCACTCGCCCGGCGCTGCGAAGAGTGGTTGATGGGGGCGCGAGAGCGCCTCGAGGCAGCCCGCCGCCAGGTGTCCGCCGAATGACCTCCCCTTCCGACGGCGGCCGCCGGGGCCCGCGACGTCCTCGTGAGCCCCGCGTCGTCGCCGAACTCGGCCGACCCGAGACCCCTGACGAGACCGCGGCGCGCAAGGCCGAGAACACCCGCAAGCACTACGCGAACCAGACGGCGATCAACCTGACCCTGTCGATCGTCGCCTCGCTCGGCATCGTGCTCTTCCTCGTGCTCGTCGTGGTCCGCCCGAGCGGCACCGTGAATCGTCAAGAGATCGACTACGTGCAGGTCGCGGCACAGGCCCAGGCGAGCGTCGACACTCCCCTCGCCGCACCTCCGCTGCCCGACGGGTGGTCGTCGAACGCGGCCGAGGTCCGGTCGACCACCCGCGACGACGTGCCGACCTGGTACGTCGGGCTCATCACCCCCGACCAGCAGTTCATCGGCCTCGAACAGGGCATCGACGCCAACCCGACCTGGGTCAGCCTGCAGGTGCAGAACGCCGCGGCGACGTCGACCCGGTCGATCGGCGGTCTCACCTGGGACGTCTACGACCGGCGTGACGCCGACGACCCGGGCAACTACGCCTACGCCCTGACCACCACGGTCGACCGCAGCTCGTACGTGCTGTACGGCACGGCCGACGACTCCGAGTTCGACGTCCTGGCCACCTCCCTGGCCGAACAGATCTCCAGCCAAGAAAGCGAATGACGTGACCCGACACGACCCCGCCGCAGGTGTGCCCGCCGCCGCTGCCCCTTCCGAGAACACGGCGGCGACGCCCCGACGCACGGACGTCCCCGCACCCGCGACGGCGACCCGGTCCGAGCCGGGGACGGCGTGGAGCCGCATGGTCGACGGCAACCACCGCTTCGTCGAAGGGGCGCCGCGCCATCCTCATCAGGACAGCGACCGGCGGTCGTCGCTCGCCGCCGGGCAAGAACCCGTCGCCGCCCTCTTCGGCTGTGCCGACTCGCGACTCGCCGCCGAGATCATCTTCGACGTCGGCCTCGGTGACCTCTTCGTCGTGCGCAACGCCGGCCAGGTGGTCGGCGACACGGTCATCGCCTCGCTCGAATTCGCCGTCTCGGTGCTGCACGTCCCCCTCATCGTGGTGCTCGGCCACGACAGCTGCGGTGCCGTCGCCTCGGCCATCGACTCGATCGGTTCCGATGCCGCCCCCGGGTCGGCGTTCCTGGGCGGGCTGATCGACATGATCATGCCGTCGGTCGAGCGTGCCCAGCTCGATCTCGAGAACGGTGCCGACCTCGACCCCCGCACGGTCGGCCAGTTGCACATCGAGGCGTCCGTCCGCACGCTCGTCGACCGGTCCGCCCTCATCGCGTCCGCCGTCGCGGACGGTAAGTTGGCCGTGGTCGGCGCGAACTACGACCTCGCCAACGGGCGGGTCGACCCTTCGGTCGTCGTCGGCCGACTCTGAACCGAGTCGGGGCGAACGCTCCGACGCCCCGCGCCCTCGACGGGCGCAGCAGCCCGGCAGGGCCCGAGGAAAGGACCACGACGTCGTGACCACATCCGAGACCGAGTACCGCATCGAGCACGACACGATGGGCGAGGTGCGCGTTCCTGCATCGGCGCTCTACCGTGCCCAGACACAGCGTGCCGTCGAGAACTTCCCCATCAGCGGGGCCGGCCTCGAGCCCGCGCAGATCGTCGCGCTGGCTCGCATCAAGCGGGCGGCCGCCCTGGTGAACGGCGAGATGGGCATCATCGACCGACCCGTCGCCGACGCGATCGTGTCGGCCGCCGACCAGATCATCGCCGGCAGCCACCACGACCAGTTCCCGGTCGACGTCTACCAGACGGGCAGCGGCACCTCGTCGAACATGAACATGAACGAGGTGCTCGCCACCCTCGCCGGCACGGTCGACGGCGTCGCCGTCCACCCCAACGACCACGTCAACGCGTCGCAGTCGTCGAACGACGTCTTCCCGACCTCCGTCCACGTCGCGGTCACGGGTGCGCTGCTGCACGACCTGATCCCCGCCCTGGACCACCTGGCCATCGCCCTCGAGAAGAAGGCCTCGGCCTGGTCCGACGTGGTGAAGGCAGGCCGCACCCACCTGATGGATGCCACGCCGGTCACCCTCGGCCAAGAGTTCGGCGGCTACGCACGGCAGATCCGTCTCGCGATCGACCGGGTGCAGAGCGCCCTCCCCCGCGTGGCCGAGGTCCCCCTGGGCGGAACGGCCACGGGGACCGGCATCAACACTCCCCAGGGCTTCCCTCAACGGGTCATCGCCGCCCTCGCGGACGACAGCGGACTGCCCGTCACCGAAGCGCTCGACCACTTCGAGGCGCAGGGCGCGCGCGACGCGCTCGTCGAGGCCTCCGGTGCCTTGCGAGTGCTCGCCGTGAGCCTCACGAAGATCAACAACGACATCCGGTGGATGGGTTCGGGGCCCAACGCAGGCCTCGGCGAGCTGCACATCCCCGATCTGCAGCCCGGATCGTCGATCATGCCCGGCAAGGTCAACCCGGTCATCCCCGAGGCCGTGCTCATGGTCTCGGCACGGGTGATCGGCAACGATGCGACGATCGCCTGGGCCGGCGCGTCCGGAGCCTTCGAGCTCAACGTGGCGATCCCCGTGATGGGCACGGCCCTGCTCGAGTCGATCCGCCTGCTCTCGAACGCCACCCGCGCCCTGGCCGACAAGACCGTCGACGGGCTCGAGGCCAACGTCGAGCACGCCCGTGCCCTCGCCGAGTCCTCTCCCTCGATCGTGACGCCGCTCAACCGGGTCATCGGCTACGAGGCGGCGGCGAAGGTGGCCAAGCACGCGGTCGCCCAGAAACTCACCGTCCGCGAGGCCGTCGTCGACCTCGGGTTCGTCGAGCGGGGCGAGGTCACCGAGCAGCAGCTCGACACCGCACTCGACGTGCTCAGCATGACCCACCCGGGCTGAGCCCCGCCCGGCGGGGCGCCCTGCTCTGCCCTGCCGGGCTGAGCCTGACGCGCGGCGCGCCCAGCTCTGCCCTGACGGGCTGAGCCCAAAGCGCGGCGCCCAGCCCGCGCGGCACCCAGCCCGGTCCGGCACCCTGCCCGCGCGGCGCTTCGTCCGGGTCGCCCCGTCAGGGTCGCCGCTCTGTCCGGGTCGCCGCCGCGGCAGGATCAGCAGCCCATCGGGCGTCTCCGACCGGGACGTCGCCGATCGGCGTCGCGCCCGCAGCACGTCGAGGGGGCGCGCGTCCGTCGGTGACGGACCCGCGCCTCCTCGACGTCTCGGTTTCTCCTCTTGCTCTCCTCGTCCTGTGGCCGCAGTCGAACCGCAGCGCGAACGTCACAGCAGCGTCACGACGGCACCGATGCTCACGTCGGCCGAACGGCCGGCAACGACACACCAGAACGCCGCGAGCAGGCACGGCCCGAAGGGGACGCCCCGACCCGGCGGTGCCGAATCTGCCGCTGGACGCGACCGTGACCGTCGCGACCTCGTGCCGAACGTCCGAACGCCGGCCACGCCGATGGCCAGCGTTCCGGCAAGACCCCAGAAGGCCAGCAGAGCCGTCACGTCGCCCGTCGACAGGAGACCGGTCAACACGGCCCCGAGCTTGACGTCCCCCATGCCCATGCCGCCCGCGAGGGCGGCCAGCAGACCGAACACAGCGGCGCCCAAGGCGAGGGCCAGGCTCGTCACCGCCTGGGCGGGGTCACCCCCGGCGACGCGCAGAGCCGTCGACACAGCCCACGCACCCGCGGCCACTCCGACCAGGACGTTCGGTAGTCGACGTTCGGCGAGGTCGATCCGGACCAGAGCCGGTGTCACGGCCGCGACTCCGAGAAATCCGACGAGCGTCACCGCCCCCACGAGAGGGTCGGCATGAGGCGTGGCGGCCGTGGCAGCGACCGCGACCGTCGACAGTGCAGTCACGGCGACTGCTTCGCGTGCCTGCGTGCGCTCGGGCAGCGGCCCGCCACCGCCTCGAGCTGCTCCCCCGTCCACCGAGCGCGTCCCGTCCGGCGAGCCGCCCCCGTCCACCGAGCGCGTCCCGTCCGGCAACATCGTCCCGTCCTGGAGACCGTCCGACGAGGTCATGACGCCCCCGATGTCGAAGCCGTCCCCGGTCCAGGCGGACCCGGGGGCGAGGCGCGTGCTCGAGCCGGCCGAACCAGATGCCACGGGCGTCGCCCCCGTGTCCGCCGGACACCAGGACGGCGGGCACGTCCGCGGGGCTCGACGAGACGGCGTCGAGGCCGTCGGGCATCCCCGAGCACCGTGTGGACGGCCTCGACGACGAGCGGTCGATGGTCGCGCACCATCTCGTAACTGGCTCGAAGGGCGGTCCGACCCTGGATCGTGATGGCCAGGTCCTTCAGCCGATCTGCGTCGAACGTGTCGCCGTGCCAGCTGCGGCCGTCGAGTTCGAGGGCGACGACACCGTCGACGACGACGTCGATGCGACGACGATCCCCCGGGCCGACCCGGGTCTGCGACTCGACCCGGTGTCCCAGACAGACGAACGTCACCCGCATGACGCTCTCGATGAAGCTCTCGCTCCGAGCGTCGGCCCAGTCGACGATGCCCCTCACGTCGGCCGGTGCCCCCGCAAAGGCCTCGTGCAGTCCGACGACCGAGAAGTGACCGCTGGACAGCGCCCAGTCCAGCAGGGCGACCGCCTCGTCGAGAGGTGCGGCCACGACGGCGTCCACCAGAGCGGTTCGAAGGGGTACGGCCCAGGCCGCCCGGCGTGCGTCGTCCACCGCGTGTTCGTCCTCGTCGGGGTGACGGGACGCCGTTCCGGGTGACGGACGAGGGGGCACCCGCCCGTCGGCACGCCACCGGACCGTCGCGCCACGCCGTGGCCGGAGTCGTGACGCCCCAGGGGGCACCACGACGCTGAGGGTGGGAGCGGCCGTCCACATCCACGCCCCGAGCAGGGCCAAGAGCGACGCCCCGGTCAACCTGCCCCCGATGCGCACGGCCTCGTACCTCGCATCACCCGGCGGGAAGGTCGTGTACCAACCTCGACGGGCCCGATGCACGTGCCCGAAGCGCACGGCTGCGGTGAGCATCCGGTCGGTGGCTCCGAGGGCGACGAGATCCCGCTTGTGGAGGACGCCGCCGGCATTCCTGACGTGGGTCGCGATCTGCTGCATGCCCACAGGGTGACGCGACCCGCGCCTCCT